>CANIWM010000024.1 GCA_947471505.1 Chthoniobacteraceae bacterium
CGCTTGGTCAGGTCCGGCGGCAGGATTTTGCCCACCACTGCGGCCTCACCCAATAGGTGAACGTTTTTCGCGCTCGTTTCGTCGTGCATCTCTCTGTTGTTGCACGACTTCCGCCATTTTCACATCCGGCTAACTGCTTTATTTAGGGTTAAAAAAGACCACGTCGCACCTGCCATCCAGCCGGCGCGCCATGATGTTCTGCTAACGCGGGCAGCGAACCATATTTTTCTTACTGGGCAAGCGCTATTTTTCGGGGATTCCACCTATTTTACCGGCAAAACCCATTGAAACACCCCCGCCAGCCGCCGGCCCCGCCCCTCCAGCCGCCAAAACTCGCCATCCAGCCGTTGAACCTGTAGAGCCAGCCGTTTGCCCCCTCCATCCCGCCGTTTAAAGTCCCCCGATAGCCGTTTAAACTGGCACCGTAGCCGTTTAACCTACCCGTGCAGCCGGTGAAGGTGGGCAGGCAGCCGTTGAAGGCGGACGTACAGCGGATTAAGGAGGTGGTACAGTGGGGAAAACGAAGCTGCTTGGGAACGCGATTCCCGGCGCGAGCTTGGAAGGGGGTGACCGCGCTGTGATGTAAATCGGAGCGGGGATTTGCCGTTGGCTGTCTTCGGCTCCTAATCCCCGTTCTGCCACGCGCGCAGCGCCCAATCTGTTTCACGCTGCTCCCGGAGGGGAACGGTTTTCTAGTTGGGCGCTCCGCGCTACGCGGGACGGGGATTAGGAAATCCCCGCTCCGGGCGAGCTTCGCTCGCATTTCAGGCGGGACGAGCGTCCTACATCACGCAGCGGTCACATCCGCTTTGAATTGTTCAATGCGTTGAAACTTCACTTCGCGGGGGGCGCTGTCGATTGGAACGCATGTGTCTTACGAAATGACCGAGCTGCTTTTGGTTTCCGTGAAGCCCTTTGGAATTGGCGTCAGACGAATGAGCACTTGGGTTTGAAGATTAACTCACTCGGGAAGCAGATTCCGGGGGCGAGCAAGTAAGGCCAGACATCGTTCAGCGCATCGAAGGCGATATGCTCGCAAGCCCACGCCTCAAAACACTCCGCGATGCGCATCACCTCGCGCATCAATTGATCCATGCCGTTGTAGCACTCGCTCAAATTGATGCGAGGTTCGCGCTCTGCGTGGGATTCACAAGCGGCCCAGAGCGAATGGGCGACGGCAAAGACGGCGGCGGGATCGACTGATTGCGATGTGGTGTTCACGATGGTGTGTAGTGACTCCGCAGCGGCCGCATTCCTGGAAGGAAATCCGCGAAACACCGGGGTGTGATTGAATGCGGAATGGAAATCGGATGAATTGGAGGGCCGAAGGTCCGCAAATGTAATAGCCCAGGCAAAGCGAGGAACGAGCGCAGGCCTGGGTCATGCCGAAGTGACGGGCGAGCCCTGAAAGGGCGCAATCGAGCTGCAAGCACGCGGATATTTCGCCCTTGCAGGGCTGGTATCGTTCTCCTGCTGGAACCCAGGGCTGCGCTCGTTCCTCGCTGACCCTGGGCTATTACATTGCCGGGCTTTCAGCCCTTCGCTTGTTCCACTTTATTCACACTCGAAATGCCGGAGGCGACCGGATGGCGATTGGCAAGGGAGGGCGTGCCTGCCACGTTCCGGCATGGCAAAAGCAAAACCAGTCAAATGGACCCGCGAGCATTTCCTCATCGCACTGAATCTGTATTGCAAACTGCCGTTCGGAAAACTCGATCAGCGTAACCCGATCATCAAAGAAGTCTCCGCGAAGATGGGACGGACCCCGAGCAGTCTCGCGATGAAGCTCAGCAACTTCGCATCGCTCGATCCGGTGCAGCAGGCGCGTGGAATCAAAGGCCTCTCCGGCGCGACGAATAGAGAGACGTAGCTGCGCGGGCATTTGTTCACAGCCTCTAAGCGGGGAAACTGTGGGCGGGGAAATCTGTGGCGGTTTCGTCGCAACGCATGACCATCGCGCTTGCGAGAAATCACTTCTCACCAATCACAAATTACAGCCGATAGACACGGAGGCGACCATCGTCTGACGACGGGTAGAGCATTAATCGCGGCGGGATGAGAGCTTCGCGAGCAGGCGGAGGATTTCGAGGTAGAGCCAGACGAGCGTGACCAGGAGGCCGAACGCTCCGTACCATTCGAGATACTTCGGCGCACCGACTTGAGCGCCTTGCTCGATGAAGTCGAAATCCAGCACGAGATTGAGTGCGGCGATCACTACGACGAATGCGCTAATGCCGATGCTGAGCAGACCGCTGCCGTGCATGAATGACATGTTCACGTTAAACATACTGAGCACCCAGCTCACGAGATACATGATGCAGATCCCGCCGGTCGCAGCGACCACGCCGAGTTTGAAGTTCTCCGTGGCGCGAATCCAGCCGGTACGATACGCGGCGAGCAACGCAAACAGCGTTCCGAAAGTGAGCATCCCCGCTTGAAGGACGATGCCGTTGAATTTCGCATTGTACATCGCCGAGATGCCACCGATGAGGAGACCCTCGCAGAGCGCATAAATCGGCGCAGTCACTGGCGACCATTCCTTTTTGAAAACCGTCACCAACCCGACGATGAAACCGACGATCGCCCCACCAATGGCCCAGGACATGGCTCCCGCCGGATTCGCTTCGAATTTCTGCCAGGTGAAGAGCGCCGCAAACATCGCGACTATGAGCAGGGCCGCCGTCTTATTGACCGTGCCTTGGATCGTCATACGCTGCTCACCGACGGCGACGCCCCCGGTGAATGTGTTCTCGTTGAGTGTCGGATTGGATGTTCTCATGGTGATGATAGCTTAGCGGGAAGCAAACCGGCGGCAACCCAGCATCGCGCCCGCCCCGCAGGAGACGGGGAAAGGTAAGAAAAACGAAATAGCTTCCACTCCGAAATAAACGCCACGAACCACAATGGCGTGCAATTTTATCCCAAAAGCGCCCCCATTTCCCATAGCCCCAACGGACTCCGCGCAGTGCGGGCGCGCTACTTCTCTTTCTTCGACGGTGCGGCGGGTAAAAGGCGCAGGCTCTGCAAGGTCTCGGGGGTCTTGTAGTGGCGCTTGAGGCCGCTGTCTTTCAGCGCGGATGCGGGGACGTGGACGATGAATTCTGCGAAGCATTTCTCTACCCGCTTCTTTTGCAGGTCGAGCCCCTTGCGCGTCTCCCAGAACTCCGCCTCGATGTTCGAGAGCGCGCGTGCGGCTTCGTCGGGGCCGAGGTCTTCGTGGCGGGCCATCACCCAGACAAGCTCCGGGTCTTCCGGCAGGGAGACGGGGAAGGGGACGAAGGGCACTTTGATTTCCTCCTCCAGCGCGATAGTCGCATCCACCTTCACTTCGCTCGTCACCGTGCGGTCGGGCAGCGTGATTTCTACGGCCACTTTCTTGCCTTCTTCGTCGGGGGTAATCTCCACGTTCTCCTCGCCGAATTTCGTCGCCATCTCGCGGGCGAACTCCTGCATCGTATCGGGCTCGATGTTGGGCAGCGCGCCCGTCTCGCAGAACTTGTCGAACGCTTGGAGATTTTTCAGCAGCCGGACTTCCTTCGCGACCTCATCATAGATGGTGGAGGCCAAGTGCGGGTCTTTGGTGGCCTTGGGCAGCACCTTTTCGAGCAGTGAGAGGAACATGGCCTCGTTCAATCCTTTGTTTTTCATCGGGCGGCGTTGGTAGTCGGGAACTGGAGAACTGCAAGCGATTGCGCAGATTGTTTCGCATGAACTCCGCATTTGAACCGCAGATAAACGCAAATCTCCGCAGATACTTTGAAGTCAGCACCTTTTGCACGGGACGGAATGGCACCGAGTCATCAGTGCCACAACATCTGCGTTCATTCGCGTTTATCTGCGGTTTATTCGCGGCGGTCGCGTTGGCTACTTCTTCTGCTGGAACATCTGTTTCCCCATCTTCAGGCCGAACTGCTGCATGTCGCGCATTTGGTTCAGCGACTTTCGGAAGACTTCGACTTGGTCGGGCGAGAGCACGGTGTTCGCTTGGTTGAGGACGCGGTTGTGTAGGTCTTCTTCCTTTTTGAGGAAGTCGGCGACGGCGTTGTCGTCCTGCAAAACCTTCATCGCTTCGGTGGGGTTTGTGTTTCCGGCTTCGAGTGCGGAGGCGGGCGTTTTGAGCCGCTCTTGCGACATGAGGGCGATGACGCCTTCGCGCTGCTCGGGGGAAAGCGGAGCGCCGGCGGCGCTGAATTGGCTCTCCACTTGGCCGAACATCATGCGGTCGCCCACGGTGCGCTCGTAGGCGGTGAGTTCGTTCATCTTTTCTTCGCCGACGAGGGATTTGAGCTTCTTGTCGAACTCGTCTTTTTGCGCGGTGAGCTTGGCCTGTGCAGCTTTTGGATCGTCGGAGTTCATCAGTTCCATCCCGAGGGTCGCCATCATCCCTTGGCGCTCGGCGAGCAAGGCCATGAAGGCGTCGGCAGTCGTAGGGTCGAGCTTTTTGGTGAAGTCGCCATACATCATGCGAGCGCCCATTTCGGACTGCATTTTGAGCATCTTCTTGCCCTCCTCGCCCTTAAACATATCGGCCAAACCCTTCACCATATCGCCCGCTGCTGGGGCGGCGGGTTTCTCGGCGGAGGGTGTCGTTGCTGCGGGAGCTTCCTTGGCTTTGGCCAGCGCGGCGTCGCGCTCGGTGGCGAGACGCTTGGCGTTTTCTTCGGCAGTCTGCGCGTCCTCGGTGGCTTTCTTGAGGGCAGTCTCGATCTGCTTGGGGGCTGTGCGCATGGCGGCTACTTCAGCGCGGAGGGCGGCAAGCTCTGCGTCGCGAGCGGAGACTTGGCCGTAGAAAAAGAATGCGATGCCTGCGAATGCGACGGCGAGGATGGGAATGAGCGGCTTCATGCGACGGCAGGCACGATGTAAGGTGCGCGGTATTCGCGGGTGAGCATTTTGTCGGCGGCGGCGTTGCCGACGAACTTCTCGGTCTTCACATCCATGGTGAGGAATTCGCCGAGCGTGAGTTGTTCTTTTTCCAAATCTACGCCGTTCTTTTTGAGGTGATCGGCCATGCGCTCGTAGCTGTCGGCGGCTTCTTTGTTGCCCTTCACTTTTTCGAGGATTGCGCCGGGCGCTTGCTTGCTGCCGAGGCGGAGCGAGATGTTGCCGGTGTGGCAGAGGCCGCTGCTGAGGTGGCCTTCGAGAATCTCCGCGTTTAGCTCCGGTGCTTTGCGGTTGCGGATGGCTTTGGTCCAGTTTTCGTGGTGCGAGCCTTGTCCGCTGTTGTCGGGTTTGCCGGGGTCTGTGCCGTCTTTCGGCGCGGGGAAATTGCCGAAGCGCTTCACCATCTTCTTGTCTTTGTCGAACGCGGCGGCGCTGTTGTAGTCGGGGACGACGACGGTGCCGTTCTCGTATTGGAGATAGACGCCGACGCCCGCGTAGCCGCGAAATTGGTCCATGTCGCCGCCGCCCCATTTGTCGTCCTTCCATTGCTCCTTCGAGCGCGGGAGGCCGCGCACTTCAAAAATGAGAGGCGCTTTCGCGTAGTCATGCACGACGAACATCGTGTTCGGCGTCTCGCCGTCGTCCACGTAGCCGAGGCGTCCGCCGACGCTCCAGACCTTCGGGGAAAGCGTCTGCTCGCCCATGAACCAGCGGGCGATGTCCATCTGGTGAATGCCCTGATTGCCGAGGTCGCCGTTGCCGGTGTTCCAGTCCCAATGCCAATCGTAGTGCAGCTTCTTGCGCATGAGCGGCTTGATGGCGGCGGGGCCAAACCACAGGTCTTTATCGATCCCCGCTGGCCAAGGTTGCTCGCCGTCCACCTTCCCAATGCTCGGGCGCGGCTTGTAGCAAGTGCCGCGCGCCCACAGGAGTTTGCCGAGGTTGCCGGCCTGAGTCCACGCAACGGCCTGATGCAGCCCGACGGTCGAGCGGCTCTGCGTGCCGCACTGGACGATGCGCCCGTATTTCTTCGCGGCTTCGACGAGCACGCGGCCTTCGAAGACGTTGTGGGAGATAGGTTTTTCGATGTAGGAGTCTTTCCCCGCTTGGCAGGCCCAGACGCCGATGAGCGAGTGCCAGTGGTTTGGCGTGGCGGTGGAAATGGCGTCGATTTCTTTGCTTTCCAGCATCTTCCGAACGTCGGTGAACGTCTCGACGGCTTGCCCACGCTTGCCCATCGCTTCCTTCTCCTTGCCGAGGATGCGTTCATCCACATCGCAGAGCGCGGTGATTTTCACGCCGTTGATTTTCCCGAGGTCGGAGATGTGGCTTTGCCCGCGACTGCCAAAGCCGATCATGCCGACGCGGATCTCGCTATTCGGAGACTGCGAGCGCGTGATGGCCGGGAAGCCGAGCGCGGCGACGGCGGTAGTTTTGAGGAAAGTACGACGGCTGAGTTGTGGTGTGTTCATGGTGCGTGAGATTGCGTGTATTAAAGCGCACAGTGCCAGCAGGAATTAGAGCGAAGGTGTAGAATCGCGAGCTGTGGTCATTTTCATCACGCTCGGCTTTGGGCTTGGCCTTTGGCGTAGGGCTACAACATATTGAGGGCGTGAAACGCGTTATCTATGCAGGCTCCTTTGACCCGGTGACGAATGGCCATCTCGACGTGATCGAGCGGGCGGCGCGGTTGTGCGATGAGGTGATTGTGGCGGTGGCGTTTAATCCGCAGAAGCATGGTCTTTTTCTCCCGGAAGAGCGTGTGGTTCTGCTGAATGCTGCGGTGGCGGGGATTAAGAATGTGCGGGTGACTTCGTTCCATGGGCTGCTGGTGGAGTTTGCGCGGAGGGAGGGGGCGAGCGCGGTGATTCGGGGGTTGCGGGCCGTGAGTGATTTCGAGTTGGAGTTCCAGATGGCGCTGATGAATCGGCGGCTGGAGCCTCTGCTGGAGACGTTGTTTTTGATGCCGAAAGAAGAATACAGCTACGTGTCGTCGCGCTTGGTGAAAGAGGTGGCGAGCCTCGGCGGGGATGTGTCGCATTTTGTCCCTGCGGTGGTGGCGGCGGCGCTGCGAGCGAAGTACGGGCAGAAGTAGAAAGCGATGCCTTCCACCGCCACCGCTTCGCGCCCGCCGATGGTGCCTCATCATACGATGGTGCGGGCAATCGGGCGTGGGAGCTATGGGGAGATTTGGCTGGCGCGGTCGCTGACGGGGGCTTGGCGGGCGGTGAAAATCGTGGACCGGCGGCGCTTTGAGGATGAGCGATCGTTCGAGCGGGAGTTCGCGGGGATGGCGAGCTTCGAGCCGGTGTCGCGGGAGCACGAGGGGTTCGTGGACATTTTGCATGTGGGGCGAAGCGACGATGACGCGTTCTTTTACTACGTGATGGAGCTGGCGGACGATGTGGTGCCGCGCTCGCCTTTCGACCCTGCGGCATACCAGCCGAAGACGCTGAAAAGTGAGCAGGCTCGGGTGGGCCGGATGAGTGCGAACGAAGCAATCGCGCTCGGGCTTTCGCTGACGGATGCACTGGCAGAGCTGCACGGGCACTCGCTGGTGCATCGCGACATTAAGCCGGCGAACATTATTTTTTGCGGAGGTGCGCCGAAGGTGGCGGACATCGGGCTGGTGTCGGCGATGGGGCAGGCGTCGTTCGTGGGGACGGAGGGGTATGTGCCGCCGGAGGGGCCGGGGAATGAGCAGTCGGACATTTATAGCCTCGGCAAAGTGCTCTACGAAATCGCGATGGGGAAGGACCGGATGCAGTTCCCGGAGCTGCACACGGGGCTGGCGGATTTGCCCGACCGGGAGCTGCTGCTGAGGCTGAACGACGTGCTGCTGCGGGCGTGCGCGCATTCGCAAGCGGAGCGGTATGCGACGGCGCGAGAGATGCACGAGGACCTTCTGCGGGCGCGGGATGGCCGCCCGCTGGTGGGGCGTCCGCGCAGTCGGCGGAAGATGGTTCTCGTGGCTGCGATGCTCACTTTAGCCAGCCTCCTGGCGTATGCTTTTCTTCCGGCGGGAAAGGGCGGCGTCTTCCTAGAAGTGGAGCCCACGGAGGCGATGGTGTTCTTTCAGGATAAACTGCTGCGCTCGCCCGTGGAGCTAGGAGACATCAGGGCGGGCGAGCACAAGCTGCGCATCGTTCACGGTGAGTATGAGCAGCTCGATACGACCATCGTGGTGAAGGCGGATGAGGTGACGCGCCCGGCGAAGTTCACGCTCCAGCGCGCGCTGCGTCCGCTGGCAATCGAGTCGGAGCCGCCGGGGCTGGCGTTCGAGCTGCGCGCGGGAGATACGGTCATCCAGAGCGGGACTGCGCCGGCGACTGTGCCGCAGCTCCCCGTGGGCGAATACGCGCTGAGCATGAGCCACGAGGGGCGGAGCAAGACGCTGGGCGTCCACCTTGAGAAAGAAGGGACGCCGCCCGCGAAGATCGTGTTTGGCTCGAAGAAGTATCTCATCACGAGCGTGCCGAAGGGCGCGGAGATTTTCTGCGATGGTCGCTCCATCGGCAGGGCGAACTGTGAGGTGGAACTCCCCGAAGGGCCGCACACGCTGGTCGCACGCTACAAGACGTGGCCCGACGATAAGCGGGAAATCAATGCTGAACCCGGCGAGCCCGCTGCGATAGCGTTCGCATTTTTGCCCGGCAGTGTGAAGCTGGCCAGCAGTCCGAAAGGCGCGGCGGTTTACAAGGACGGTGTGCGCGTGGGTGTCGCGCCGAGCCAGATTGATAACTTGGAGCCGGGGGAGCTGACGCTCGTTTTCAAGCTCACATCGTATAAGGATGTCGTGGTGCCGGTGACTGTGCGACCCGGCGGCACAGCGCTCGCGGAGGGTGAGTTCGACAAGCGCCCCGGCCCGCGCCCCGGCGAGTCGTGGACCAATGGACTGGGTATGAAATTTATCCCCGTGGGCGAGATCCTCGTATCCATCTGGCCGACGCGCGTCGGCGATTACACGGCCTACGAAGCGGCTGCCAGCATCGCGCCTCGCCTCGCCGACTTCACACAGACGCCGGACCATCCGGTGATCAACGTGAACTCCGACGATGCGCGCGAGTTCTGCAAATGGCTCACCGCCAGCGAGCGCAAAGCGGGACGCCTCGACGAGAAACAAACTTACCGCCTCCCCACCGACGCGGAGTGGAGCGCGATCGCAGGCCTCCCCGATGAAGGCGGTAACACGCCCGAGCAGCGCGACGGCAAGTTCCGCAATTTCTTGTGGGGCACGGCGTGGCCGCCGCCCGCTGGTGCCGGGAATTTCGCCGATATGAAGAAGGGCGGCATCCCCGGTTACAGCGACGGTTGGGTGCAGACTTCGCCAGTGGGCAGTTTCCCAGCGATGGCAAACGGGCTTTTCGACGTGACGGGCAACGTGTGGCAGTGGGTCGAAGACAGCTACCGAGGCCCGCAAGCCCGCAAAACGTGGGGCGTG
Organism: Chthoniobacteraceae bacterium; assembly: GCA_947471505.1. GTDB lineage: Bacteria > Verrucomicrobiota > Verrucomicrobiia > Chthoniobacterales > Chthoniobacteraceae > SXWH01. The sequence continues at coordinate 9,326 of CANIWM010000024.1, forward strand.
CTGCGCGGCGGCTCGTGGGGCACTTCGCAGCAAAACGAACTGCAACTCGGCTACCGTGACGTCGTGGACCCGAAGGAACGCGACCCGCTGTTCGGCTTCCGCTGTGTGATCGAGTTGGGGAACTAAGCGCGCGCGGCTTGCGGTGGAGTCTGCGACCGTATTGAGTGCGCGTGATGAATGAACCAATCGTGGAACCAACGGAGGGGCTGGAGGTGCGCACCTACTTTGTGCGGGAGCGGAATGCGCTCGTGGCACGCGCGCATTTCAGCGACTTGTTTGTGGAGTATTACCTGCACCAAGGGCAGCACGGCTACACGCACTCGCGGGCGCACGACACGCTCTTCAAAGACGCGTTGGCGGCTCTGACGCTGCATTGCGCGTCGCGTCCGTGGAATGAAGTGGCGGCGTGGACGATCCATTTTGCTCCGCTGAAGATGAACCTCTTCGTCACGGGCGATAATGTGCGCGGTGCGGTGACGGGGCAGATTTTCACCGAGGACGTGAAGGAGGATGGACGCATCCTTTTCGCCTGCGACACGGTGCGCGGCGACGGGCCGTCGCGCCGCAGTATGGTGGAGCTGGAGGTGCCGGATGTCTTCCTCGCGGTGGAGCAGTATTACGCGCAGAGCGAGCAGCTCCCGGCGCGGCTCTTTCGCCATGCGGAGGAGGATTTCGTGATGGTGACGGCGCACCCGGACATTGATATGGCGTGGTTCGAGGGGCTCACGGAGGAGTCGGTCCGCACGATGGATCAAACCAACACGCTGAGCCTGCTGGAGCGCCGCATTTATCGCTGGGACTGTGGGTGCAACGACAAGCGGATGATGAGCGTGCTGACGCCCCTTTTCACCAAAGACCCGGAGGCGCTGTTCGGCGACGAGCCGCTCATCCGCATGAGCTGCCCGCGCTGCGGGGCGAAGTATGTCATCACCCGCGAGGCGATGGAGGCGAACGCTTCGGCGAAGTAGGCGATGGGAGATTACGAGGAGCGATTCAGCGGCATTGGGCGACTGTACGGCACGGACGCGCTGCCACGGCTGCGGGCCGCGCATGTGTGCATCATCGGCGTGGGCGGCGTGGGCTCATGGATCGTCGAGGCGCTGGCCCGCTCGGGCATCGGCGCGCTGACGCTCATTGATGCCGACGATGTGTGCGTGACGAACACCAACCGCCAACTCCCCGCGCTGGCGAACACCGTGGGACGGCCAAAAGTGGACGTTCTTGCAGAGCGTGCGCGCGCCATCTGGCCGGGGTGTGCAGTCACAGCGCGAGCTGAGTTTTTCACTCAATCGAACGCCGTCGAACTGCTGGCTCCCGCGTTCGATTTCGTCGTGGATGCGGTGGATCGGATGTCCACGAAGACGCATCTCATTCACACCTGCCGCACGCTGAATCGCCGCGTGCTCGTCTGCGGCGCAGCGGGCGGGCGGCGCGACCCCACGGCCATCCGTGCGGTTGATCTGGGCTTCGCGGGGCAGGATGAATTGCTCCGCCAAGTCCGGCGGAAATTGCGGCGCGACTACGGCTGGGAGCATGGCACTTGCAAACACGCGACGCCGATGGGCGTGCCGTGCGTCTTTTCCCCGGAGCACCCCGTCTATCCTCACGCCGACGGCTCGTGCCGCCCGGTCGCTGAAGACGAGGCCAGCTTGCGAATGGACTGCGCCAGCGGCTTCGGCGCGGCCACGCACATCACGGGAGTCTTCGGCTTTATCGCAGCGTCGGAGATTATACGCCGCATCGCGTTGGAGGCGCCGTAGCTGCGACGCCCCGTCGCGAAGGGGGGACAGCAGCGGCGAGGCGCCGCTAGCACCTACTGCGACGAGGCGTCGCAGCTACGACTGCTGGAGCCGGAAAAAGGAACACCCGCAGCAGACACATACGGTCCACTGCGGGTGAGTGAGAGTTGATTCGCGCTCGGAGATTAGAACACGAGCCGGACGCCAGCGCGGATGTTCACGAAGTCATCGTGGTCATCCACGAAGCCATAGGTGGCTTCCCCGAAGAGCCCGACGCGTGAGCTGACGCGCCATTCCAAACCACCGCCGATGGCGATGAATGGATTGCTGCCGTCTTCTGTCTGCACACCGCCAACAACCTTCGCGTAAGGCGAGAGGCAAAGATTCGCGATCTCGAAAGGGTAGCGGGCGACGAGGCCAGCGGAGTATTGCCACACGGTATCCGTGTCGCTTTCGGTGATGCTCGCGTCGATCGTGAGACCGAAGTTGCGGTGGAAGAAATAGTTCAAGCCGATACCGCCACCGTACCCTTCGCCGACGACTCCCTCGGAGTCAAAGTAGCTGCCGAAGAGGTCGAGCTGGAGTTCGGTTTCGCCGAAGCAGGCTTCCTGCGGGATGACAGTTTTGCTCGGACGAGCAGGTGCTGCGGGTGCTGCGATTTCCTGACCCGCGAATGCGGTGGCGGAGATTGCGGTGAGTGCGAGGATAATGAGTTTGTTCATGTTGTTGATTGGTCTTGGGTTGAATGAATCGTCCGAATTAGCACCAAAGAAGGCGCGGCGGACAAGCGAAATTTACATCGAATCTGGATGTTGCACGGCAAGGTAAACGACGACATCGCCACAATAACCGACTGCACCCACGCCACCGTAAGAAACACATCATCCACATCTTTGAAAAACTCAGCATCAAATCCTGCGCCGCTGCGCCGCTTATAGCGATCGAGGCGCTTTCCTCACCGTGATGTCTTGAAGGGCTCGGGCCTCAATCACAAATCCACCGCATCCATTTTTCCACGCCGCCGCGGCCGGTGCGGTCCATCCAGCGGAAGAGGAAATATGCGGCGACGATGAAGACGAAAGCGAGGGCGATGGAGAGTTGGGTCGGGAGGGCTTTGCCCCAGTAGTAGGTGGCTTCCTGGCCTTTCGCGATGCCGTAGATCCAGAGCGGCCAGAGGTGGACGACGTGGTGCAGGATGTAGATGGAGAGCGAGTGTCGGCTGAAAGTTCCGGCGATGGCGGCGGCGCGGCCTTTGCGCGGGAATCGTGGATTCAAGTCGATCCAGCGATGCGTGAGCGCGAAGGCGAGGAGCGCGAAGCCGAGCGTGCAGAGGACGTATTCGACGGTGGCGGGGAACATTTTCCATCCGAGCAAGAGATGCTTTTGCACGGCGACCGGTGTGTGCGTCCGCAGGATGAGGCAGAGCACGCTGGCGGCAATCAATGAGCCGCCGATGATCGCGGGGCGCGTCGTGGGCGTTTTGTTGTCCGGCGAAAACACAGCGCGCGCGGTCATCATGCCGACGAGCGGGTAGATGATCCACGGGAGGAGCGGGAAAAAGCCGGTTACGCTGAAGCCGAGCAGCACTTGCGAGAGCGTGAGGTCGCACTCGAAGTATCCGCCTACCCAATAGCTCGGATAGTCGGCCACGGCGCGGGCGACGGGGCTGATGACGAACACGAGCACGCAGATAACCAGCAGCACGACGGACGGCATTCGACGCGCGACATTCAGGAAAACCATCGCCGCGCCAATGAACGTAAGCACGTCCCAATTGTATGTGTCCTCGGGCAGCCAAACGAGGATGTTGAATGCGAAGCCGAGTGCAAAAAGAAAGAGCCCGCGGCGGATGGTGGTCTTCGAGATTTGTTCGTCGCTGCGCCCTTTCGCTTCCTGCGACGAGAGCCAGATGTGGTAGCTCATGCCCATGAGGAACGAGAACACGGGCGCGCCAAATCCCGTGGGATTCCACAGACTGCTCTGCACGCCGGAGAGGTTTTCTACGAAGTGGACGAGCACCATCAGGAAGATGGCGTACGTCCGCAGGAAATCGATCGACGAATAGCGCATGGAGCTATTCCGTCGTCAGCTTCGACAGTAGCTCGACGATTTGAAGAATGATCTGCGCGCAGAGCACGGCGATGATGATCATCTCCAGCGTGTGCCCCTTTCGCGAATGCATGTAGTCGCTCGCTCGCTGGCTGCACATTTCATAGACGTGCTCGAAGACTTCGATCTGGCCGCCGATGAACTCCAGCCGGTCGATGAGCCGTGTGCGTTCGCGCAGTCGCTCGGAGACCTGACTCGCCAGCGTCGGCGGATGAATGAGCGGGCGATGCACCTGCGGAACGAGCCGCGCCAGCCGCGCCCGTAGTCCGATGACCCGCTGAAATCGCCGCGCCAGTTCTTCGCGGCGGCCCAGCGCTTTTTCCTGAAAATCAAACGCGAGCGGAGAGTCCGCCTCCAAGTCGGGCCAGCCCGCTTCGACCTCGCGCTCGATGTCGCGCAGAGCAGCTTCGTGCTGCGAGAACTCGATGAGCGCAGGCTGCACCGCGGGAAGACGTTCCGCCGGCGCGAGCACCGCCGCGCGGCCCGGAGACCACAGGATCTGCGCGCCTTGCAGCGAGATGAGCAGGCATTTTTGCGCGGAGTCGGAGTCGCCGTCCACCCAGGCGCGGGCGCGTTCCAGCAAGGCCGCGTCATCGCGGTCGGGGCAGGGGACCATCAGCAATGCAAGCGATGTGTTGCCGAGCGGGATGTCTTCGGTTTCCGCGCCGTCGGGCAATGCGCCCGGTAGTTGTTCGTTTGCGATCGTCATTGATTAAAGTGTTGGTTGTTCCGCCATCCGTGCTGCGAGCCACGAGGCGACGTAATCGGCGGAGTCGAGCACGCCGTTGATGGTGGAATCGAAAAGATAATCGCCCACCACAAAAAAATCGGGATGCTCCACCGGTTCGGGCTGATGCCGCCGGTCCACCGGCTGCTGCGCGATTCCGCCGGGGATGCCGTTCACCGCGCCGACCCAGCGATGCACGTGGCCTTCGAGAAAAAACTCGCGCCCGCCGCTCATCATTTCCGGCAGAGAACCCAGCGCTTCGGCGATGAGCGCTTCATCGGAAAGCGCGCTCTTTTTCAGCGCCGCCTCGCCGCCGAGCAGCCATCCGAGAACGCCGTGCTCCTCGCTCGGATCACGCGACGATTCATCGTAAAGACAGCACCCGCCAAACGCATCGACCATGAAAAACGAATCGCTCACACGGCTCCGCCAAAACGGTCGGCTGAACAAAATCGTGATGCGCAGATAGTGCGCGGGATGGTCGTAGTATGCGTGATGCCGCGCCATCGCATCGGCGAGTCGCGCGCCGCGAAACGTCACCGACGGCACATGATTATTCGGCAGCGCCACCACCACGAAATCAAACTCCTGTTCCCGCGCCTCCGCGTCGTGCGTCGTGCAAATCTGCATCCGCCCGTCCGGCCCGCGGCCCACGTGCGTCGCGCGATGACCGAGCTTCACGTCCGCCCGGATGCGGCGCGCCAGTTCGCGCGGCAGCCCCTCGATTCCGCCTTCGATGCTGTACAGCGTCATGTAAGCGGGGTCGTTCATCAGGTAATTTTGCAGACCATACGAAACGCTCGTCCGCTCCGGCTCCGTCGCCAGATCGCTGTGGATCGTATTTTCGATAAACCCGCGCGTGGACGGCGAGCGCAGCCTGTCCAGCACCTCCGCAAACCGCCGCCCTTCCAGCGGACGCGCCGCCAGCTCCGGCTGGTCCGCATCGTAAAATTCCCGCGGGCTCATCCAGTCCTTGCCCATCCGATCAAACGCCACGAGCTCATCCGCCGCCGCATCGCCGAGGTGCTCGCGCAAATCCTCCACGCTCGAAAGCACATGCCCGCCCATGATCACCGCCGAACCGCCCATCGGCCGGATCGACAGCCCCAACTCCGCCACCAATTCCCGCAGCGGGTCCTCATCCACGCCCGAGTAATCATACAGCTCCGCCGCCCCCGCCTCATAGCTCGCCGACGCGAGCTGAAACCGCTTCGAATGAATCTTCCCGCCCAGCCGATCCGCCGCTTCAAAGATCGTCACCCGCACCGGCACATCCGACATCTTTTGCAGAAAATAAGCCGTCATCAGCCCGCCCGGCCCGCCCCCGACAATCCCGACTTCCCACACCCGTCCCGGCGAAAGGCCGGGCATGGTGTTTGGCAGAAAGAAGTTCGTCATTTGGTCAACAGTAGAAGCACTACCTTAAACCGTGATGAAGACTCGAGATCGCTCAGTTATGTAAATCTGCCGATAATTTTTGTTCCGCCTGAGCGTTTTCAGCATAATGAAAGTAATGAAACCTCTCATGACTCGTCGTTCTGCAATTAAGGGACTCACACTCGGTGCCGGGGCTTCGCTGCTCGGGCCGGTGCTTGCGCAACTCACTGCGCAGGCGGCGGGGGCTCCGGCGCGGCAGCGGTTTGTGTTTGTGGTGCAGAGCAATGGGATCGATCCGAATCACATCATCCCGTCGGGGCTCGCGGTACGGAAGGACAAGGAATTGCCGGGGAATGATTCTGCTATCGAGATGGCGCTTGCGGGACGGGAATTGCCTGCGGCGATTGCGGACCTCGCGCCGTTCTCGGAGCGGCTCACGCTTTTGCGCGGTCTGTCGGGGCGGAGTTCGGAAGGCGGGACCGGCGGGCATTCGACGAACCACGGAGCGCTGGGGTGCTATCCGGGGAGTCAGGGGCCGATGGCGCAGACGATCGATTGCGCGCTGGGAGAGGCGCTTCCTTCCATCGTGCAGAACGTGGGGCTGGGGATTTTGAAGAAGCCCGATCAAACGCTGAACTACCAAATCTCCGCATCGGGCGCAGGCAAGGCGATGCCGATCCAGTGTGACCCGGAGCAGGCGTTTCGCGGATTGTTCGGCAGCGTGGTCGGTGGACAAAATCGCGCCGCTTTCGACCGCCGGACAAATCTCCTCGATTTTATGCGCGACGACGTGAAGCGTGCGAGGACATCGCTTGCCGGCGAGGAGCGGGCAAAGCTCGATGACTATCTCGGTTCATTCGAATCGCTGTATTTGAGGCAGGGAAAAATCGACGCAATCAAGCCCGCGATGATCGGTGCATTGCCAAGGCTCGACGCTCAATTTGCCCAGCCCACCGAGGTGAACCGGCTGCAAGCGCAGTTCGAGCTCGGAGCGGCCGCGCTCATCGCGGGGCTGACGAATGTGCTCACGCTCACCAGCGGCGGGGGCGGGCAGCAATACCTCGCGTGGCCGGATCTCGGCATTCCCATCGACGGACACGAAATCGGCCACGGTAAAGGAGTGAACGGACTCACTTCGGCGGACTGTTTTGTGAAAGTGCGGCAGTATCACTGCAAGCTCATCGCAGCGCTCGCAGCACGCTTGAAGAGCATCCCTGAAGGAGACGGCACGATGCTCGACAACACGCTCATCGTTTACCTCAGCGACAGCGGAGAGGCGCATCACCCAAACCTTCGCGAGTGGCCGGTTGTGCTGCTCGGTGGACTGCGTGGGAAGCTGAAGCCCGGCGGTCGTTTCGTGCAACTGCCGTCATACGGACAGAAAAAGCACCGCACGCTCTCGAATCTCTACCTCACGCTGCTGCAAGCCGCCGGCAAACCCCGCGACAAGTTCGGCGTCCCGGACACGGGGCTGCGGGACATCGATCAAGGCGGCATTGTTTCAGAGCTGCTCGCATAGAAACTCCACGATGAAGTCAAACCGCCGGGCAACGAGAATAATTGGCAGGGCATGGTCGGGCCTTGGCTATTTGGGCAGGAGCGGGACACTACCATCATCCGGTTGGTGGATGGCGCGGCGGGCTTCGGCGACCCAGCCAAGCCGCAGGAACTGATTCGCGGCCACTGGCGGGCGGATGGAGGGAAGATGAACGCGGATTTTTTCGACCGGACGCTGGTGAATTTCACCGTGGACTGCGGGAAGACTCCGACGATTGTCCCGCTGGCCGGGTCATTTGGCCACGCCATCATCCACACCACGCTTCCCGCGCTACCCGCCCGCAGCCCCATCAGCTTCCAGAAGGAACACGGCCACGAGCAATTCCGCACCGTTGCCGTGGCGGAGCTCCCGCGACCGCAAACACGTCACGAGCGAAGAGCGCGGTTGATGGCAAAGGGTGCTGCCATGAGCGGGTTGGAGTCGGTGCGGAGAAGGTTACGATGAACCAAATGATGATATTTAGACACCAAAGCCACGACTTGAGTCGGGGCAGCAAAGTGAGGGCACGCCGGCTGCGCCGCCCCTGCATCCTGATTCCGCTGTCCTTCATCCTCATCATTCTGCCTCTAATGATTCTGTGCCCCCGCGCGGTCGCACAGCAGGCATTTTTTGAAAAGCACTGCACCGACTGCCACGACGCGACGGACAAAAAGGGCGGGCTCGACCTCACGGCGCTCAAGGCGGATTTCACGAATGCGGAAAACTTTACGCGCTGGGTGAAAGTCCACGACGCCATCGCGAGCGGCGAGATGCCGCCGAAGAAGAAGGCGCGTCCGGCTGCGAAGGACGCGGCGGCGGTGACGAAGTGGCTGCGCGATTCGCTCGTGGCGGCGGAGCGGGCGCGGATGCAGGACGGGCGCACGCGGATTCGTCGGCTCACGCGGGGCGAATACGAGAACACGATGCGCGATCTCTTCGACATGCCGGGACTGGCCGTGGCGGGCGAGTTGCCGCCGGATGGCTCGGCGCATGGCTTCGATAACAACAGCGACGCGCTCGACATCTCGCATGTGAATCTCGCGAAGTATCTCGAAGCCGCTGATCACACGCTCCATTTGGCGACGGCCACCCAGCCGCAGGCTCCCGTTTTGCGAAAGACACGCCTCTCGCTCTCGCAGCCCGGCAGCTCCGTCGCGCATGTGCTACTGCATGGGGATGGCGTCCTGCTACGCGACAAAAAGCCCGACCCGGAATTCCCGCCTGCGGGTGCGCAGGAGCACCTCGACGAAGGCGCGCACGAACGGATGGGCACCTTCGAGCGCGGGAGCACGGTCGGACTTTTCCGGCCCGAGGATGAATCGTTCAGTCCTTACTTCGCGGCGCATGTGACGATTTATCCGGGGCGCTATCGGGTGCGGACTTCGTTGTGGAGCTTCCAATGGGACAAAGGCCAGGTGCGGCCGTCGCGCGGCACGGAGACCGCGCGCTTGTCGGTGGTGCAGCTCACGGGCGACGGTCGCGGCGGGCAGCATCCGAGTTATGTGCTCGGCTACTTCGACGCCCCGTCCATCGAGTCGAAAGAACACGAAGTCACGGTGTGGATGAACCATAACGAAATCCTCGGCTTCAACACCGCCTCGCTCTCCCCTGCGGAGACGCGCGGCAAACTGCGGGCGATGGGTGCCACCGTGCCCGCCATCGCCTGCGACTGGCTCGACATCGAAGGCCCGCTCCATGACGTGTGGCCGCCGCGCTCGCATCGTGCGCTGTTCGGCGAACTGCCGCTCGTGGAGTGGAAAGCGGACGCGAATCCCGGCGTGCGCGCTCCGCTGCGGAAAACGGTGCAGCAAATCGGCGCGGGGAAAAACCGGCCCGACCCGACCAAGGGCCTGTGGACGGTGCGCAGTGAGCAGCCGCTCGTGGACGCGGACAAATTGCTCGCCGCTTTTTTGCCAAAGGCCTTCCGGCGTCCTGTCGCGGAGGAGCTGCGAAAGGATTACGTCGCGAAAGTGGAGGACCGGCTCAAGGCGGGCGAGTGTTTCGAGTCGGCGATGCGCTGGGCGTATCGCGCGGCACTTTGCTCGCCAGATTTTCTCTATCATGTGGAAAGTGGCACAGGCGTCCCGCCTGTGTTGCCCGAGAAGGCAGGCGAGACGCCTGCCACACTCACAGCCGAGACGGCTGTGCCACTTTCCGACCACGCGCTCGCCTGCCGGCTCTCCTATTTCCTGTGGAACTCCATGCCCGATGCGCGGCTCACGGAACTCGCCGCCTCCGGCAAACTCCGCGCGGCGCTGCACGAGGAAGTGGAACGGATGCTCAAGGACGCCAAGTCCCAGCGGTTCATCGAGGATTTCTGCGGCCAGTGGCTGAAATTGCGCGCCATCGCCGCCAACGACCCGGACAAAAAACTTTACCCCGAATTCAGCCCCTACCTCCAGGACTCGATGGTCGCCGAGACCCGCGCCTATCTCCGGGAAACGATTGAGAAGAATCTCGATGCGTCCCAGGTTGTCCGCTCGGACTTTGCGATGCTGAATGAAAAGCTCGCCGTGCATTACGGCATTCCTGGAGTGACCGGCTCACAAATTCGCCGGGTCGCGCTGCCGCCGGACTGCCCGCGCGGCGGATTCCTGACCCAGGCGTCCGTTTTGAAAGTCACCGCCAACGGCACCACGACATCGCCCGTGCCGCGTGGCGCATTCGTCATGGCGCGCCTGCTGGGCCGACCGCCCGAGCCGCCGCCGCCGGGCACTCCCGCTGTCGAACCCGACGTGCGCGGCGCGACGACGATCCGCGAGCAACTCGACAAGCACCGCGCCGATCCGTCCTGCGCCGGCTGCCATGCAAAGATGGACCCGCCCGGATTCGCGCTGGAGTCGTTTGATGTCACCGGAGGCTTTCGGGACCATTACCGCGTCATGGGCGCCAACGGCGGCATGAAAAAAGACGGCCCGCCCGTGGACGCCAGCGGCGTGCTGCCGGACGAACGGAAATTCTCCGGCATCCGCAAGTTCCAAACCCTGCTCGCCGCCGATACGCCGCAACTTTTGAAGAATCTCGCGCAGCAACTCGCCATCTACTCCACGGGCCGCGACATCACCTTCAGCGACCGTGCCGAAATCGCCGGCATCATCCAGCGAACGCAAAAAAATGGCGGCGGCCTCCGCACCCTCATCCACGAGCTGACCGCGAGCGCACTTTTCCAAACCCGATGAAAACACTTTGCCTGTTCCTGCTCAGCCTCGCCGCCGCTTTTGCGGGCGAGGAAAATGTGCCGCACCGAGTCACCGGACTTTTTTCCCCGCAGCGTGAGGCGGCCTTGCGCGCGGCGATGGAAAAGCTGCCGGGCGTGAAGCTGGTGAGCGTGGACTTCGAGCACGCGGAGGCGGTGTTCGCCTACGATGAGAAGGTGGCTTTCAAGGAGACGAAGCCGGAGCAGGTCGTCGAGCGGTTCAACGACCTGCTGCGCGGCGCCACTCGCCACACCATCGGCATCGCGCCGCTGGATGCGACGCCGAAGGACAAGCTCGCGCGCATCGAAATCGCCGCCGCGGGCTGCGATTGCCCGGCGTGCGGGCTGGCGGCTTACGAGAGTATTTTCAAAATCGCGGGCGTCGCGGCGGCGACGGTGGACTTCAAAGACGGGCGCATCGTCGCGCTCGTGGATGCGGAGAAAACCAACCGCGCGGCGCTGGAGGCCGCGCTGAAAAAACGCGGGGTGGAAATGAAAACCCCTCATATCGCACCGCCTGCCAAATAACCCATTCAACTCAATCCACCACGCTCATGACATCCATCATTACTTCACGCTCACTCAATCGCCGCACGTTCCTGCGCGGCGCAGGCATCACGCTCGCGCTGCCCTTTCTCGAAGCGATGCTGCCGCGCTTTGCCACTGCCGCGACCGACGTAGCGAAGCCGCGGCGCATGATTTGCATCGAGACGAACATGGGCATCATGCCGCAGTTCTTTTTCCCGGAGAAAGCAGGCGCGGATTACGCGGCGACGCCGTATCTCGAAAAGCTCGCGGCGCATCGCTCGCAGATGACGGTGTTTTCCGGCGTGAGCCATCCCGGCGTGACGGGCGGGCACAATGCGGAGAAGTGCTTTGCCACGGGCACGCCGCATCCAGATCGCGGCGGGTTTCGGAATTGGATTTCGCTCGATCAATTTGCGGCGGAGCAAGTGGGCAATCGCACGCGGCACCCCTCGCTCGTGCTCGCGATGACGACGGAAGGCTCGACGCTCAGCTACACCCGCAGCGGCGCGCCGATTCCGGCGGAGCGCAGCCCGAAGAAATTATTCCAGCGGCTCTTCGTGCAGGGCAAGCCGGAGGAGGTCGAGGCGAACGTCGAGGCGCTGCGGCAGGGGCGCTCGATGCTCGATTTTGTGGGCGAGCAATCGAAGCGGTTGAACCGCTCCCTTTCCAAAAGCGACCAGCAGCGGATGGACGAATACTTCACCTCGGTGCGCGAGCTGGAAGGCCGCCTGCACAGCTCGGAGGAATGGGAGCACAAGCCGAAACCCGTCGTCACCGCGAAGGCGCCGGACGACATCGAGGACGGGCGCGAGTTCGTCGCGAAGACGCGGCTGATGTTCGACGTGATGAAGCTCGCATTGGAAACCGACAGCACGCGCATCATCTCGCTCTTCATTGATACGACCGTCATCCACAACATCACGCACCACGGCAACCGGCCCGAGGCCATCGCCGAGCTGCGCGCGAAAGAAGAAGCGCAGTTCGACGCGCTCGCCGGTTTTCTTTCCGCGCTCGCCGCCACGCGCGAGGAAAACGAAACGCTGCTTGACCGCTCGATGGTCCTCTACGGCACGCCGATGGGCAGCGCGAATTCCCACAGCAACGTGAACCTCCCCGTGCTGCTCGCGGGCGGCGGCTTTAAGCACGGGCAGCATCTCGCTTTCGACACAGTTAACAATTACCCGTTGGCGAATCTTTTCGTCTCCATGCTGCAACGGCTGGGCATTGAGAGCGGCGCGTTTTCCACCTCAAAGGGCACGATGCGCGGGCTTGAGATGGCGTAGTCATAGATGCGGCTTTTCACGGTGAAAACAATCCTGACACTTCTCATCATCCTCTCCGCTGGTTGGCTGTGTCCGCTCATCGCTGCGGATTCGCCGGAGGAAAATCTAGCCGCTTACCGCGGCGAGCTGGCGGACTGCCGTGCGGCACATGGCGGGAGCTACGACGTGCCGGACGTGAAGTTCTTCCTCTTCGGCATGGGCGCGCGCACGAAGCTGCTCTACCGCGACGGGATTCTTTTCGACGCGGTGAGCGGGCGCGAATTGCACCGCTGGAAAGTGCGGAGTGAAATCATCGTGCCGTCGGATTATGCCGTTTCGCTGGAGACTGAAGACGGCGGCGCGGTCACGCTGCGCGAGGATTCCGAGGCGGTGTGGCTGGAGCAGGATGGAAAGCGCGCGGCGGTCGAGGGAACGAAATCGCCGGTGAAGTTGCCGGACTTTGCGGGAAAAAAATTCCCGCGCGTGCTGCGCGTGCTGCATCAGGAATTGCTCGTGAACATCACCGAGGCCGGGCCGGTGCCGAGTTTCTTCGTGTATCCAAAACCGTGGTATCGCGACGGCGCGATGGTGGCGCTGGCGCTCAAGGAAACCGGCAACCTCGACCTGCTGAAGCCGTGGATTCTCGGCCTGCGCGAGCCGTTCGACAAAAACAACAAAGGCGAAACCGAGGCGGACAATCTCGGCCAGGCGCTCTTCCTTACCTCGCTCGTGTCCGACAAAAATCATCCGCTCGTCGCGAAGGTGCTCGCGGAAGTGCCGCGCTTTGAAAAGACCAATGCCGCTGGAAAATACATCCTCGGTCGTTCCGATTTCGCCAACCATCCCGTGTATCAAACCAAGTGGCTCAAATACGGCCTGCGCGCGCTCGGCCTGCCCGACCCTTACATCGTCCCGAAGGTCCCCGACAGCTACGGCGCGCTGTTCTGGATGGATTACAAGGACCAGCACGTCGGCGGAAAAGACAGCGATGACCGTGGCGCGTATCCGTATCTCGGCTGGGCCTGCGATCATTTTCACGGCACGAAGAAAAGCCCGCTGAGCAATCGCGATTATCCACTGACTTGGGAAGAGCGCGCCAGCGAGGCCCACTATGACGGATTGAAAATCGTCTCCCCGGCCCTCGTGAAAAAACGCCTCTCTCCACCGCACACCTGGCACGCCGCCGAAGCTTTTCTTCTGCTGCTTGCTGAGTAAAAGCCGCAATACCATGAATACACCTATCACTCGCCGCCACGCTGTTGGGACCGGTTCAGGCCAGCGGGATGCGGAGCAAAGCGGCGTGATTGCAGAATTGCTCGCTTAGAAACATCTCCATGAAATTCATACTCTCCTTCCGATTTCAGACCCTCACGATGCTGTGGCTCGCCGTTTCCACCGCCACATTGCTTGCCATTGCCACCGCTGCTTTTGCAGACACGCGCTTCGATGAATTTACAAAAAAGAACGCCACACCGACCGAGCCGGTGCGAGTGCTCTCCGCCGGGTTGCTCGGCGGCGCGGGGACGGAATGGCTCGCGGGCGGCGGGTTTCAACCGGACGGCACGGTGGTCATCGCGGGCGTGGCGCTGGGTCCCGTGTTGGAACTGGGCGTGAAGGAAACGGTGCTCGGACGCGACGGGGCTATTACTCCGCCGTCGCCTGCCGCTAAGAAGGACAAGAAAGGCCAGCCGGAACTGGACAAGGAGGGCAAACCCAAGTTCGAGCCGTTCGCGTGGAATCACGAGAATGCCACGGCGTTTCTCGCGCGGATGTCCGGCGATTTGAAAACTATCAAGTCCGTGACGCGGCTTGCCTGGAAATCCGGCGGACTGACCGACACTGCGGTGGATGCGGCGGGAAATATTTTCATCTGCGGCCCGGCCACGGACGGCATCGCCACGCTCGCCGGTGATGTGCAGGAGTTGCCTGCGCCCGCGGAAGATTCGAAACGCACCGGCTGCACGCACAGCTACATCGCGCGGCTCACGCCGGACGCGGCGAAGGTCGTCTGGGTGCGTCATGTGAAGGGCGCATCCGGCGCGCCGGCGCTTTCACTCGACGCGGCGGGGCGGCTGCATTTTCACGGGCCGGATTTTCGTGTGCTCGATGCGAACGGGAAGCAGCTTTCGTCGATGCCCATTCCCGGCGGCGCGGGCGGGTTTGCGGCGGTGAATCCCGTGGACGGCACCATCGCGCGCGGCGGCGAGCATCATTGGCCCACGGGCCGTGAGCCGTGGCGCTGTCCCACGCTGAACATTTTCAAGCCGGATGGCTCGTTGCTTTACCAGCTCTACGATTGGGGCGGGCCGTTCGTCGGCTTGAACAATCTGCGGCTCGTGAGCGACACGGCCATTCGCGGCGTGTCGTATGACCCGCAAGGAAACCTGTTGCTGCACGCGTGGTCGGATGGCGGCAACAGCGTGGCTTTGCGCGAGCCGATGGACATTCGCGCGAACGCGAAGATGAACGGCCTCGGTTTCAGCGCGTGGGGCGCGGGCGTTCTCAGTCTCGCCTACGTGGTGAAAGTGGACACGAAGACATGGAAGGTCATCGGCGGCACGCCGTGGATGGCCTACATGAAGGACAAAAACAAACCGAACAGCGCGCGCATCCATACGCTCGCGCCGGCTGTGGATGGCTCGGTGTGCTTCGCGGGCGGGTCGTCGCACGGACTCATCCAGACCGGCAACGCCATCGGTGGCGGAGAGCCGGGCGGGGAATTCGTGGCCGTCCTCAACGGAGATTGTTCCGCGCTGCGTTTCTCGTCAGCCATGCCCGCGTGCGCGCAGACCATCGTGAACGACAGTTCCGCCGACAAGGCGCGCTGGGCCATCGCCTCGGGGAAACTAAACGGCAAACCCGTCGCACTCTTCCTCGGCAGCGCAGTGGAGAAAAACGACGGCTATGACCAAAATCCGCCGCCATCCATCAACGCCCGCCAACCCGCTTTCGGCGGCGGCGCGACCGACGGCTACGCTCTGCTAATCGACTTTTCCAAGTAGTCACCCGATGAAATCCAACTCTCCTTTCGCCTTGCTCATCGCACTGTCGCTATCGACCCACGCGCAGGAGGTCGGCACGAGTTTCACAGTCACTTCTGCGTTTCCGAAATACGTCACCGCGGACATCGAGTTTCGCGATCCGACCGGTGCGAAGTGGCCTAACTTCTTCTACGGAAAGCCCTCGGGCGACGTCGGTGCCATCGAGCTCAATCCGACAAAACCGTCCGCGAGCTTCACGCTTGTCTGCGATAAGATGGCGCAGGATCGCGGAGATCAAAGCAGGCGTGTCATCGGCGAACTTTGCGGGCCGGAAAAGTTCCCCGTCGTCACGCTTGCCGTCACTGGAGTCGGCTCGTTCCAGCCTGCCGTCGGCGGTTCAAAGGACAAGAACAAGCCCGCCACCACCGCCGAACTCTCCGGAACCCTCGAACTCGCAGGACGCAAATTTCCCGTGAAAGCGCTCACCTCATTCCGCCAGCACGACGGCAAGGGCGACGAGAAAAACGCGGCGCTAATGATCGACGGAAAGTTCACAATCAAAGCATCAACCCTCGGACTGAAAACGCTCGCTCCGACCGCCGATATCGAAGTCCGCTTCGGCCTGACCGCCTACCCGCCGGAGGTGGCTGCGAGCGGTGGAAAACAGAAGTGAAACTTTGACTGATGCCACATCGAACCAACACTGGGTTCACCGCGAGAATCGGAATTTCCATCTTCGGCACGTTTAACTTCACCGCCAACGAAACAGCAGCAAGGCCGAACGATCGAGGAACCTTTCCCGCACCAAGCTCACGTCTCGCTTTGGCGGTCGCAACTACCGTCTCACGGACGTTCACGGGAACGTCGTAAAAGACATTCTCGCGTAATGTTAATCGCGAGGGAGTGATTTTACGTTCGTTCCGCTGATGCCCGGCATATTCAGAGCACAATCTTCCGGCACACCGTCCTGCCGCACCACGAACTCGACTATGAAACCGCAAATCCGAATCCTCACGCTGCTCCTCATTCCCGCCGCTCTGCACGGCGCCACTTTTATCTCCGCAGAGCGGGGACTGCACGAGAAATTTGGAGAGCATTGGTCGCTTGAACCCGGCGTTGTTGTGTCGGCGGCAATCACCGAAATGGCGCGTTCGCTCGACGTGGGCGGCGCGCTTGACCTCGGCGATGTTGCGTGTGGCACGCTTGATTTGCGGGGCATCGCGGATGGCGTGCAGATTTCCGGCGGTCGCGAGGGTTCGGTGATTTTCGGGAGCGGGCAGCACGGGATTTCGCTGATGTTTTCGCAGCTCAATCAAGTCGTTGATGCGGGGGTTCCGCGCGCTTTGACAAAGCTCGACCCGCACCGGGCAGACCGACAGTTCGCTGCGAAGGATTGGGCGTTCAAAGACGGCGCGTTGTTTGGCGACAAGCTCGCGCCGATGTCGGACTACCTCGCGCTGTTTTGCAGCGGTGGCATTCGGATCAAGGCTGATGTGAAGGGTTGTGCGTGGATTGCGGGGGACAATGCGTTCGGCGACCACGTCGTGACGGCGGAGGCTCGGGTGGATGATTCGCTGTTCCTTTGGTTTGGGATCAACTGGCCCTTTCGCGACTACAACGCGCATTGGACGGATGGCGGGAAGACCGACTGGGTGAAGCGCGGGGCGCAAATGCACTTCGACCTGAAAGGCGGCGGGACGGGCACGCGCATCTATCACATTGTCGAGACGAACTACGGGAATCCGGGGCCGGGCGTGGTGATCGAAAATGCGAAGGGACTCACGCTCATGCAGGGCAGCACGGAGCGCAGCAGCGCGCAGGGGCCGGGTGTCTATTGGCTGAAGAATTGCGAGAACACGCTGCTCGGGCTCCGGGGAATCAATGGGTTTGGCAGCAACAGCGGCGATTCGCGCAATGCGGATGCGAACCGTGACATCACCATCGAGGGCGGACGCGGCAACGTGCTCTACGCCCTGCGGACGTGGAGCAACTCGAACGAGGTCTCGCTTTGGAATAGCGACCCCGCGCTGCAACTGTGGGCGATCTGTTCGCAATACGGGCAC
Source organism: Chthoniobacteraceae bacterium (assembly GCA_947471505.1). Classification (GTDB taxonomy): domain Bacteria; phylum Verrucomicrobiota; class Verrucomicrobiia; order Chthoniobacterales; family Chthoniobacteraceae; genus SXWH01. Next base: position 26,845 of record CANIWM010000024.1, read on the forward strand.
AAAGGCACCGAGAGCGCGCTGCGGTTCGCGGTGACGCCTTACTACAACAGGCCGACGGCGGAATGGCTGGCGGGCTTCGACGTGAAGGCGCGGGCTCAGTCGATTTACGACAAGCGGGCGGCGTTTCTGAAAAAGGATTGGGAGAAAAAGAAGGCGGACGCGGAGAAAAAGAAACAATCCTTCACTGCGCCCGAGCCTCAGCCGCACGAGAGCGTGGAGCAGCTCATCGCGAAGATCAAAACCGGGCGTCACATCAACTGTCCCGGCGAGATGGACATGAACGCGACGGACGAGGAGACGTTCATGTGGGGCGAGGATGATTATACAAAGCCCCTCCGCGCTGGCGCGAAACGGCACGCGGTTCCCGCTCCGCCGGATGTTCCGCCCACGGATGCTCCGCGCACACGGCGGCCTGTGGCATTCACGCAGCAGCCGGACTTTGGAAAAGCGCTCATCGCCGCCGGGGTAGACCCGACGGGCAAGAAGCCGAGCGATGATGCTTTTGCGAAGCTGATGTATGGGATGACGCGCGCTGATTTGCAGAAGTTGCTCGATGAGGCGGACGTGGCCGACAAGGCGATTTGGGCCATGCACGGCGGCGTGGAGGAAAAGCTGAAGGCCGCGAGGGAGACGGATGAATTCAAAGCGCAGCGAGCGAAAATGAGCGACGTGATGAAGCGCATCGCAACCCGCCGCGACGAATCGAAGAAGGTTGCGGACGAGCGAGCGAAGGCACTCGGAACCGAGCTGGAGGCCGCGAAGCGCGCGAAGGACGAAACGAAGCGGGCGGCGCTCGAAGCGGAGAAGGAACTCGCCGAGCGCGCAGCGCGTGGCGGGAACATCCGGCTAGAAATCCCGGCGGGGACTTTTCTGTTGCGGCAGCCGCTCTATTTACTCGGCGGCATCAGCGGCGTGTGGGGCACGGGGGACAAGTCGGTCTTGAAAACCGACGCGCCCATTCAAGTCGTGAAGATGCAGGAGCGCACGACGGTCGCGCAGATTGCTATCGAAGGCGGCAGCGTCGGCCTGGCTCTCACGGGCGCGGACCATGGCTACGGCGACGGTTCGCCGACGAAGAAGAGCTACATCGCGGGCGAGAACTTCTACGCGCTCACATTTCGCAATCAGACGCTCGCCGGGATGCTCGTGGGCAATGACGACCCCGGCGTCAGCGGCGGCGCGGAGCACGATCAGAACAAGTATGTGGATTTGAAATTCGAAAACACCGGCGACTACGGCATCTGCATGAACGGCACGATGCTCGACAAGTGGCTCGTCCTTCACAGCGAGTTTCGCGGTCAGAAAAAGGCGGGCATCGCCGTGAAGTTCAACAACCTCATCCACGGCATGATCGTCGGTTCGCACTTTGAAAACATCAGCGGGCCGGGCGTTGATACGTTTGGCGGCAACGTCGAAATCGGCTACCGCCCGTGGGAAGTCTGGGTGGACCAGTGCAACTTCATCGAGTGCGGCAACGAGCAGGAATTCGCCGTGGAGATGGGCATCACAGAGCTGAGCGCATTTACGCACAACACGATCGCGACGAAGAAAAAGCGCATCGCTGGCGGCTACGCGGGCAGTCCGCAGATCTTCGAGGACTGCACGATTGATGTGAATCTATCCGCGAACGCGCCCGCTGTGAAACTGCGCGGCGTGCGGACGGAAAGCGTCGTGCGGGCGAACGGCCACGTCATCCGCAACGTGAAGGCGAACGGCCCACTCGTATTCGTGAACGATGCGAACTCGCAGACCGAGCACTTTGCCAAGACCGTGGCGGTGCTCACCGCGCAGGGAAAGCCGCACGTCGAGAAATGGGACACGAATAGTATGGCCCACGCGCTCGCGCCGAAGAACGGCTGGGTGCATCCCTTTGTCTTCTACCACTCCGAGTTTGGCGCGGAGAAGTTCGTCTATTCGTTGCTCAACGTGGATGTGGACGCGGGGAAGGTGAAAGAGCGGGTGGAGTTGGGGACGCAGTAATGACGTCGTGCCCGGCGCTCACTCTGGGCTCGGCTGTTTGGCGGCTTCTTGTTGGTATTTTTTCCAGCGGAAAGGGGCGGCGATTTGGCCGAGGAACTTCTCGGGCATGGCTTCGCGGATGCCGATTTCGGCGGGCGGGCGGCGGGTGGCGTCGTTGAAGTAGGTGCGGAAGATGAGGTCCCAGAGGACGAGGTTTTCGCCGTAGTTTTTGTTGCCTTCGCGGAGGTCCATGGAGTGGTGCCAGCGGTGGAGGCCGGGGGTGTTGAAAATGTAGTTCAGCCAGCCGAATCGCATCTGCACGTTGCAGTGGGTGAGGATGCCGATGAAGGCGGTGATGGCCGCGCCCCAGAGGAGGACATCGCCGGGGGCTCCAGCGAGGACGACGAGGGGCGTGCCGAAGACCATGCTCTTGATCGTATCCACGATGTGAAAGCGCCCGGTATTAAAGAACCAGAGCCTTTTCGAGCTGTGGTGGACGGCGTGGAAGCGCCAGAGCGGCATCCATTCGTGGGCGATGCGGTGGGCCCAGTAGAGGCCAAATTCGGCGACGATGAGGCCGAGGATGACTTGCGCGAGCATGGGCCAGTGCGCGGGCCAGATGCCGGTGCTGGGCTTGTCGCCGAGTCCCTTGTCTATGCCGACGAAAGTGAGGGAGACGATGATGACTTTCACCATGACTTTGGTGAGGAGGGTATGGGCGAGGTCGGGGAGCATCTGTCCGTCGTCGGCGAGCCACTTGCGCTCGTGGGGGCGGAAGCGTTCGAGGAAGAAAAGCGCGGCGGCGATGGAGAGGTAGGCGATGTTGAAAGCCTGCGGGCCGCGCCCTTGGGCTATGCCAAAGTGCATGGCGATGAGCCCGGCGGCGAGGATGCCGGGCCAGAGGAGGTAGTCCAAAAGTGTAGTCAAACGGTGCATGTGCGCGGGCAGATACCGGAAGCGGGGGCGGATGACCATAGTTCAAGCGCACAAAAAGCACTTTAGGGGTGTGATGATCCATGCCTCAGCCACGCCGTCCCCAGGTCCAGCGACCGTACCATTAAGCCTGATCGTACACGATCAAGACGAGCCACCGTACCGCTGGCCCCAGCCGTACGGCCGCTGGACCGCGCCACCGCGTCCCTCGCCCCAGCCGTGCCACCGCTCGCCCGCGCCACGCGGTGGCTGGACCGAGCGACGCCGCGCCGCGCCCGCGCCACCCGACCGCTTGCCCTCCGCGTTCATTCCCTAAGCCCAGCGACGCCGTCATTAGCCCCAGCCACGCCGCCGCTGGGCTTAGGAAAAGGGTGCCTTTCTCTGAAAACGCCCCATTTACCCTAAAAACGGCTGTTGGCTCGGGTGTGACCGCAGCGTGAGGTAGCTCGACTGAAGTTTGAGCATTCACGAGGCGCGACCTTGTAGTGCGGTGGGAAGCGAGGAACGAGCGCCACGCCGCCTTCGCCAGCCGAACGGTGGTGAGAACGACCGAACGCCCGCGACCACCGAGAAAACCACACGCGCCCGTTGCACAGCGCGGCGCTCCCAAGGCGGTGTCGCGCTCGTTCCTCGCTCGCCACCGCACTACAAGGTCGTCGCTCGCTTTCTACACCGGGTCCAGTGACACGACGCAACATCGCAGCGCGGCCACACCCGTTGGCTCCGCAGATGACATCATCACACCCTCATCAGGCGCAGGCGCAAAAACGTAGCTCGACATTCCAATGTCGAGTGAAGGTCCCGTCGAAGCTGGACCTTCTCTCTGATGGAAACGTCCAAACTCGACATTGGAATGTCGAGCTACGCCGCGCCTCCGACTTTTTGCGCCCGCATCTCATCACACCCCGTTCGGCATTTTCGATTGCTGAATTTCGATGGTTGATTGTTGAAGTCGCGGAAGACACCGTGCGCCCGATGAAACGCTTCATTTTTTCGCTACTCGCTTGTGCTACCACTTCGTTTGCTGGGGATTTTGCCGGGGATGCCGGGCTCCAGCTTTACAGTTTGAGGGATATTTTTAAGACGGACGCGGCTGGGGCGCTGGATAAGGTGAAAGAGTTCGGGGTGAAGAGTGTGGAGACTTACAATACGCCGGTGCCTGCGCCTGCGGAGCTGCGCAAGATGCTGGATGAGCGGGGGATCAAAGCGGCGAGCGGGCACTTTGGGTATGATGCTTTTCAGAAGGACTTGGCGGCTGTCGCGGCGTCGGGCAAGGCGCTGGGGCTGGAGTATGTGGGGGTGGCGTGGATTCCGCATACGGCGGCGGAGTTCGATATGGCGACGGCGGAGAAGGCGGCGGCGGATTTTAATACGTGGGGCGAGGCGCTCTCGAAGCAGGGGCTCAAGTTCATGTATCACTGCCACGGGTATGAGTTTAAGCCGGTGGCGGAGGGCTCGGAGAAGACGTTTATGGATGTGCTCATGGAGAAGACGAAGCCGGAGTTTGTGGCGTTCGAGATGGATGTTTTCTGGGTGGTGCATCCCGGCGCGGACCCGGTGAAGTATCTGGCGAAATATCCGGGGCGCTGGCAGCTCATGCACATCAAGGACATGGCGAAGACGGCGCGGGTGGGCGTTTTCACGGGCCATACGGATGTGAAGGAAGGCGTGGCGGCGGGGACGGGGCGGATGGATTGGCCCGCGATTTTCAAGGCGGCGTCGGCGAGCGGGGTGAAGCATTACTTTATCGAAGATGAGCATCCCGACGCGGTGACGCAGATTCCGCAGAGCCTGAAGTATCTGAACACGCTGAAGTAGCCGGAGATGCCACGTTTTTACATCCCGCCGTTTGCTTGGAATCCCGACCGTCTGGCGCTCGATAGTGCCGAGGCGCATCACGCAGTGGATGTGCTGCGGATGAAGGAAGGGGACCGGGCGACGGTGTTTAATGGCGAGGGCTCGGAGGCAGAGGTGGAGTTTGCGAAAGTGGGGCGGCAAGGCGTGGAACTGCGCCGTTTATCCGTGCATAAAGCGCCGCCGCTCGCGTGTCGGGTGACGCTTGGACAGGCGATCCCGAAGGGGAAAAACATGGAGCTGATCTTGGAGAAAGCGACGGAGCTAGGAGCGGCGGAAATCGTCCCGCTGCTGAGCGAGCGGACGGTGGTAAAGGGGACGGAGGCGGAGCACGAGCGCAAGCAGCACAAATGGCAGCGCACCGTGGTAGAGGCGTGCAAGCAGTGTGGGCAGAACTGGGTGCCACGGGTGCATCCGGCGCGGACTCCGAAGGCGTTCTTCGAGGGCGGGGCGAAGTATGACCTGATGCTGATCGCCTCGCTGCAAGGCGATGCGCGCTCGCTCAAGGAGCGGCTCGCGGAGTTTGGCGGGCGTCCGAAGAGTGTGCTGATCTTGGTGGGGCCGGAGGGGGACTTCACACCTGCGGAGATCGCGCTGGCAAAGAGCCACGGCTGCCGGGCGCTGACGCTGGGACCGATCATTTTGAGGACAGAAACGGCGGCGCTTTACTGCCTGAGTGTGCTGAATCACGAGCTGCAATAGGGCCGCGCGGGGTCGGTGGAAGCGGCTGTAAAGCGGCGGGCCCCGTTCCTTTGCTGGACGGCGCGGGCATTTCTCCTGATAAGTAGCCGCATGGAAAACACTGAAAAAATACTGACCCGCGAATGCGAGGCGATCCGCATCCCGAGCGGCGAAACATTTACACTCGCAGCCGGGAGCCGCGTCCAAGTCATGCAGGCGCTCGGCGGCAGCTACACGATTTCGCTGCTCGAAGGCTTCGGCGGGCTGGCGCGAATCACGGATGAAAACGCCGACGCACTCGGGCTGGAGGCTTCTATTAAAGAGACGCCGGTTGCGGCCAGCGGACCCTCGCCGAAAGTGGACGAACAGGCGGTTTGGGACCAACTCAAGACGTGCTACGACCCAGAGATTCCGGTCAACATCGTGGACCTCGGGCTCGTGTATGATTGCGCGATCGAGCAAGTGGAATCCGAGCCCGCTAAAGTGCAGGTGAAGATGACGCTCACTGCGCCCGGTTGCGGCATGGGCCCGACGATTGCCGCCGAAGCGCGTGGAAAAATCATGAGCCTTCCTGGAGTCGGCGACGCTAGCGTGGACCTCGTGTGGGACCCGGCGTGGAGCCAGACGATGATTTCCGAGGCGGGGAAAATGAAGCTCGGGCTGATCTAGCGTGAGACTCTACGCGATGTTTTGCTACGCCGGAGCGGTCTTCTATGTCTGGACGGCCATCGAGACGATGCGCACCGGCATCGCTACTCCACTGCGCGGCGAGACGACTGTGGAGCACCGTAGAGAGGACCCTGCTTCGAACTACCAGAAATACCTCCTCGCCCGATGGCTGCTTGCGGGCGGGCTCGTGGCGACGGGCATCGTCATGTCGGTCATCGCGGGGAGGTTCGAGAAGTTGGAGGAAAAGAAATGACGCACAGCAAGCCACGCGAAGTCTGGTTTATCCGACACGGCGAGAGTGTCGCCAACGCGGGTGCGCGCACGGTCGAGGCGTCTGGCTACGCGCTCACGGACCTCGGCTTTCGGCAAGCCGAACAAGTCGGGAGATTACTGCACATCGAGCCGGAGTTGATTATCCATTCGCCCTACGTCCGCGCACGGCAGACTGCGGAGCCCGCGATAGCGCGGTTCGCACACGTCCCTGTGGAAGAATGGCCCGTGCAGGAGGTGCAGTATTTGGCTCCGGCGAAATGCGTCGGCACCACGCAAGACGAGCGCCGTGCGTTCTCGGTGGAATACTGGGATCGCTGCGACCCCGAGCACGCGGAGGAAGAGGCGGAGTCGTTCGTGGTCTTCATCGAGCGTGTCCGGCAGGCGTTGGCCGGGCTTTCGCAGCGGCGTGAGCGGCGGATTTTCGTCTTCAGCCACGGCCAGTTTATGAGCGCAGCGGCGTGGCTCGTTTTGTCGCGCCCGGCAGTCTTGGACCGCACGGCGATGAAGCGCTTCTTTCAATTCATCCACGGCTACGGCGTGCCCAATTGCTCGGTGATGCCGCTCTACTTCCACCCCGAAGGCCATTACTCGCTCGGCGGCCTGTGGCTCCCCGAGGGCGTGGATGTCGCCGACGCGAATCTCGCTGGAGGCCTCGCGGGAGTATGAAGCGGCGGCACATGGAATGGATTTCAAGCGCGGTGTTTCTCAGCATGGTTGCGTTCTCTATTTTGGGCTGGCTGCGCCCGCGCAAAGCCCACTCCGCGCCCATCTTGGTCCACTGCGCTGCTGGGCTGCGGATGCCCGTCGAGGAACTCGCTCGCCAGTTTGAAAAGGAAACGGGCGTGCCCGTGCAGCTTCAGTTTGGCGGCTCTCAGCAGCTCCTCGCTGCCATCGTCACCGCAAAGCGCGGCGACCTTTTTATCCCCGGCGATGACAGCTATCTCGCGAAGGCCGAAGTCGCTGAGACGATCCCGCTGGCGCAGATGGACGTCGTCGTCGTCGTGCGAAAAGGGAACCCGCTCAAAGTCGCCACGCTTGCCGACTTGATGCAGCCCGCCGTGCGCGTCGCCTTGCCCGACCCGGAGTCCGCAGCGACGGGGAAACTCGCTCGCGCGGCACTCGGCGCGCAGTGGGAGCCGCTGCTGAAAAAGGCCATCGTGACCAAGCCCACCGTGAACGAAATCGCGAACGACCTCAAACTCGGCAGCGCCGACGCCGGGATCGTCTTCGATGCCGTGGCCTCGCAATACACCGAGCTGGAAGTCGTCCCGTTCCCCGAACTCGCCACCGCAAAAGCAAACGTCGCCGCTGGCGTGCTGGCCGTGAGCACGCACCCCACGGATGCGCTGCGTTTCGCCCGCTTCCTCGCCGCGACGGATCGGGGCGCGAAGGTCTTCAAGGCCCACGGCTACAAGCCCACCGGGCGGGAAACGTGGGCGCTCACGCCGGAATTGAAGCTCTTCGCAGGAGCGATGCTGCGGCCCGCGATCGAGAAGACGCTCGCCGATTTTCAGCAACGCGAGGGCGTGAAAATTGTCACCGTCTATAATGGCTGCGGGATTCTCGTCGGTCAGATGAAGACGGGGGAAAAGCCCGACGCATACTTCGCTTGCGAGACCTCGTTCATGAAGGACGTGAAGGACCTTTTCCTCGATGCGCAGGAGATTTCCACGAACCAGCTCGTCATCCTCGTGCCGAAAGAAAACCCCTTCCGCATCGCGACCCTACGCGACCTCGGCAAGCCCGGTGTGCGCCTCGGCGTGGGGCATGAGAAGCAGTGCGCGCTCGGCGCTTTGACCAAGACGACGCTGCTCCAAGACGGCACGTACGACGCCGTTCAAAAGAACATCGCCGTGCAATCGCCCACCGGCGATCTGCTCGTGAACCAACTGCGCACCGGCTCGCTCGACGCCGTCGTCGCCTACGTCAGCAACGCCGTCGGCTCCGGCGACAAGCTCTCCGCCATCGCCGTGGACCTCCCATGCGCCATCGCCGCGCAGCCCCTCGCCGCCTCGCGGGAGACGGCGTACCCCGAGACAGCGCGACGGCTCATCGAGGCGCTGAAATCCGCAGACTCCCGCAAGCGATTCGAGGCGCAGGGATTCCACTGGGCGAGATGAAGACGCATCCGAGCGAGCGCCCATTTTACCTCGCGCTGTCGGTGCTGGGCGGCGGATACGCGCTGCTCGTCGTGCTGATGATTGTCGCGAATGTCGCCTACACTTCGCCCGCGCACATCATCGACACGCTTCGTCAGCCTGCCATCCAAGCATCGCTGTGGCTCACGCTGTGGTCGTGCATTTTGGCGGCGGCGTTCTCGCTGCTTGTCGGCGTGCCGATGGGCTATTTGCTGGCGCGCACGAAGTTTCGGGGCAAGGCGCTGCTGGAGGCGATCATGGATATTCCTGTCGTCCTCCCGCCGCTCATCGTCGGGCTTTCGCTGCTGATTATCTTTAACCATTTCCGCATCGGCGGGGTCTCGCTGGAGCAGTGGTTGAACGCGCACGGCGTCCAGTTCACGTTCGCCGCAGCGGGGGTCGTGCTGGCGCAATTCTCCGTCGCCGCAGCGTTCGCTGTGCGGACGATGCGCGGGACGTTCGAGCAAATGCCCGCGCGCATCGAGGAAGTCGCGCTCACTCTCGGCTGCACGCGCTGGCAGGCGTTTCGCCGCGTCACTCTTCCACTCGCACGGCGGGGGATGATGGCCGCGTTCACCGTCGCTTGGGCGCGGTCGCTCGGCGAGTTTGGCCCGCTGCTCATCTTCGCCGGGACGACTCGCGGGCGGACGGAAGTGCTCTCCAGCTCCGTCTTTCTGGAGCTGAGCGTGGGTAGGCTGGAAGGAGCCGTCGCCGTTTCGCTCATCATGATCGTCGTCGCCGTGGGTGTGCTGCTGCTCGTGCGCAAAACCGGAGGGACTCGGATATGATTAGGGTCAACGATCTCTGCCTGCGCAGCGATTCATTCGCGTTAAGCGACATCGCGTTCACCGTCCCCACCGGCGCGTATGCCGTGCTGATGGGCCGCTCGGGTTGCGGGAAGACGACCATTCTCGAAGCCATCTGCGGACTGCGCCCCATTCAGAGCGGGAGCATTTATCTCGGCACTCTTGAGGTCACCGCGCTTTCGCCTGCCGAGCGCAAAATCGGTTACGTCCCGCAAGACCACGCGCTTTTCCCCCATCTCAATGTCCACGAAAATCTCGCCTTTGGCCTTCACGCACGCGGGCTGCCGAGCGAGGAGCGCGTGGAGGAAATCGGCGTCCTGCTCGGCATCTCCGACCTCTTCGGGCGCACGACGGCGGGCCTCAGCGGTGGCGAGGCGCAGCGCGTGGCGCTCGGCAGAGCGCTGGCATTTCGTCCCGGCGTGCTCCTCCTCGATGAACCCCTCTCCGCCCTCGACGAATCCACCCGCGACGAGATGCACAGCGTCCTCCGCTCCATCCGCGAAAAAACGGGCGTCACCACGCTCCACGTCACGCACCTCCGCGAAGACGCGAAAGCCCTCGCCGATGTCGTGCTGGAGCTGCACGGAGGCAAAGTGAGGCCGGTGCATTCCGACTGAGGCAAATCTTCGGACTTCTCGCGCTCGCGGCGCTCTGCGTATATCGGGGGATATGTCACAAACAGTTCGTTTCGCACTCATCGGCACCGGCAACATTTCTGGAATCCACGCGGAGGCGATCCGCGATATTCCGGGCGCAGAACTCACGGCGGCTTACTCGCTCGCGGGGATGGATGCTTTTTGCGCCAAGTGGGGTTGCGCGCCGACGGCTTCGCTGGAGGCACTGCTGGCGCGCACGGACGTGGATGCGGTTTGCATCACCACGCCGAGCGGGATGCACGGGGAGCCTGCGATTGCTGCACTAAAGGCGGGGAAGCATGTGCTTTGTGAGAAACCGATCGAGATTACGGTGGAGAAGATCGATGCGATGTTGGCAGCGGCGGCGGAGAGCGGGTGCATTCTCTCGGCGGTGTTTCAGAGCCGATTTGGCGAGGGCGCGCTGACGGTGAAAAAGGCAGTGGACGAGGGGCGCTTCGGACGCCTGACGCTGTGCAGTGCATACATCAAGTGGTTCCGTACGCAGGCTTACTATGACAGCGGCGCGTGGCGGGGGACTTGGGAAATCGACGGCGGTGGCGCGCTGATGAATCAGGGCGTTCACGCGATTGATTTGCTCACATGGTTTGCGGGCGTGCCGTGCGAGGTGAAAGCGCACATGGCCACGCTGGCGCACGAGCGCATCGCGGTGGAAGACACCGCCGTGGCCGCGCTGAAATTCCCCAGCGGCGCACTCGGCGTCGTGGAAGGCGCGACGAGCGCGTATCCCGGCTGGAATAAGCGCGTGGAGCTGAGCGGGGACAAGGGCTCGGTCATTTTGGAGGACGACGAGATCAAGTTCTGGCAGTTCGAAGAGGAGCGCCCGGAGGACGCAAAGATTCGCAGTGGCGGCGGCGCAAATATCGGCGGCGGCGCGGCGAACCCACTGGCCATCAGCACCGAGGGCCATCGCCGCCAGATCGAAGACCTCTGCAATGCCATCCGCGAAAAGCGCCAGCCAGCCATCGGCGGACGCGATGCGCGTAACGCCGTCGCCGTGATCCGCGCCATCTATAAGAGCGCGCAGACCGGCGAGACGGTCGCGGTCGTTTGATGCAATGAACATCGTCGCAGCGCATTACCGGACGGGCGAGACGTGGGAGTTTTCGTTGGCCGGGCGGCGCGTGAAGTCACGGCGGCGGGTGAAAGCGAAAGCGGACGCGCTCTTCGGCCCCGGCTTTGTGGACTTGCAGTGCAACGGATTTCAGGGCGTGGACTTCAACCACCCCGACGACACTTCGGAAGTCTGTGCTGAGGCCATCCGCGCCATGTGGGAGACGGGCGTCGCACACGTCCTGCCCACGCTCATCACCGCATCGAAGCAGTGGTTTAAGGAGAACATCCGCCAGCTCAACGAGGCGCTCGCTTTAGACCCCGATGTGCGCCGCAGCGTGCCGGGGTATCATCTCGAAGGGCCGTTCATCAGCCCGGTGGAGGGCGCTCGCGGGGCGCATCCGCTGGAGGACATCGTGCCTATTTCCACGAAGCTGTGGCGTGAGTTGCAGCGGCTTGCGGAAGGGCGATTCCGGCTCGTCACGCTTGCGCCCGAGCTGCGTGGCGCGTGTGCATTCATCGCCGCGTTGCGGAAAGAGAACGTTCTCCCTGCGCTCGGCCACACCCTTGCCACGCACGCGCAAGTCGCTGCGGCGTGCGATGCGGGTGCGTTGATGACGACGCATCTCGGCAACGGTTGCCCGCAGATGGTTCACCGCCACGCGAACCCCATCTTTGCCCAACTCGGCGAGCCGCGCCTCGCTGCCAGCCTCATCGCCGACGGCGCGCATCTTCCGCCGGAAGTGCTGCGCTCTTTTGCCGCCGCGCTCGGCGCTCGTGCGGTGTTGGTGACGGATGCGATGTCCGCTGCCGCAGCGCCGCCGGGGCGGTATAGCATCGGCAAGCTCGTCATTGAGGTCGGCACCGATGGCGTCGTCCGCCAGCCCGGATCGCCGAATCTCGCCGGCTCCTCGCTCACGATGGACCGCGCTGTTTTGAACTTCGCGAAGCTCGCAGGAGTTTCCCTCGCCGATGCTTGGGACGCGGCCTCGTTGCGCCCGTGGGGGCTGCTGCGCAAAGCGGGCGTAGTCCGCACTTCACAGCCCGGCAGCACGGTGATCGCGACGAGCGAGTTGAAGGTGCTCGCCGCGATGCACGGCTCGCGTGTGCTGTGGTCCTGCGAGCGTTAAATCATGCGCATTATCTCCATCGACCCATCGCTCCGAGGCACCGGGTTTGCCGTCATGGAGAAGCTCGGCGGCAAAGTGCGGGCGCTCGAATGGGGCACCATTAAAAACAAGCAGACTCTTTTGCCCAGCGAGTGCCTCGTGGCGATCCGAGCGCAGATTGCCGATGTGATCGCCCGGCATAAACCGGAGGCGGCAGCTATCGAGGGCGTTATCTTTGTGCAGAGCTACAAGACCGCCATCACCCTCGGCGCAGCGCGCGGGGCGGCGCTCGTCACGGCGGCGGAAAGTGGGCTGCCGATCTACGAATACGCGCCCCGTCGGGTAAAGCAGAGCGTGGTCGGGCGGGGCGGCGCGCAGAAGGACCAAGTTGGCTTCATGGTCCGCGTTCTTCTTGGCCTCACCGAGACGCCGGAGCCGGATGCGGCGGACGCGCTGGCCATCGGCCTCACGCACTTTCAGGCGTGGGAAACGGCAAAACTGGGTGCGGGGGAGTTGGTGCGGATTTAGGGCCATTTCTAATACACCCGCCCGTTCGTCCGTCTTGTGATTGCTCGCGTGTGTGCCGTTGCCTTGGGTGAGGAGGGGGCACACACTGCGGGCGCTCGATTTCAACCAATCATTCCTTTTTACCATGAACGCTTTCCTGCCGCTGATTCTCGCTGGGGTTTCCTCTCTTGTTTTGTCCCGTGTCTCGTGGGCGGAGGAGGAGGTGGGATTTATCGAGAAGTTCGCGCTGGCGGCGGACCGCGAGAAGGCGCTGGCCGAGCTGGTGCCGGGGTCGGAGGACTATTACTTTTTCCATGCGCTGCATTATCAAAACACCCGCAATGCGCCGAAGCTCACGGAGACTCTGAAGCAGTGGGCGAAGCGCTTCCCGGAGGAGAGCGATCGGCGGCGCGAGATCATGGACCGGGAGGCGCTGCTCAACTACGACAAGGATGCGAAGGGCACGCTGCGGTATTTGAAGGAGCGGCTGGGGCTGGAGTTTAATCACGAGCGCGAGGTGCGCGATGCGGCCCCGGATTTGCCGGAGAAATTGGACGCGGCGCTGATCGCACGCGCCGTATTCGAGGCGGATGCGCTGGCGAATGACAACAGCTTGGAGTCGTTCTCGCAGAGCGCGCTGGAGCGGCTCGTGCCGCAGGCGGCAAAGCTCAATGAGCAGCAGCGCGCGGCGCTTGGGCAGAAGTTGCAGCGTCCTGATGTGGAGGGGCTCGTGCCTTTTCTCGCGGCGGAGTTGAAGGCGTCGGAAGGCTCGGACTTTGGGAAGTGGGACATCCATAAGGCGCTGCTGCCGGAGCAGCTCGATGCGCTGGCGAAACTCGTGCCCACGCTGGTCGGCTACACGCCGTTCGTCTTCACGAAGCTGCGCAAGCTGGCCCCCGGTGCGGATGAAGACGTGGAGTTCGACGCCAAGGCTCGCGAGGCGTGGCTGGACCGCGTGTGGGCGTATGCGCAGACGTTGCCGACGGCGTTTAATACGGTGAAGGCCAGCGTGCTTTATCGGCGTCTCGACCACGACCGGAAGCGCGGGGTGTACGACGCGGCGCGCTTCGGCGAGTATCTGAAATTGCCGCGCGCGATGGGCTACGTGAACGAGAAGTGGCTGGCGGGAAAGCTGGAGCGTGAGAGCGGCGTGGACTTCAACGCGGGGCTGGGCGACGCGCTCTTAGTCGAGCGCCCTATCGGCAACGATGAGCCGCTGGTGCGCGAGTATTTCCTAGAGCTGTTCGCGAAGGGCGCGGCGTGGGAGCCGTATGCGGACTTGGTGCGCGAGACGTGGCTGAAGCCTGTCTTTGCCGAGGCCATGATCACGCACGGGAAGGGCAAGGCGGAGGAGTGGGCGTCGCTGCTTTCCCCGGCGGAATTTGCACGGCTGAAGGAGCGCGTGGACATCGAGTTCCCGGCGACGAACAGCCAGTTCACACAGCCGGGCGACGAGGTGGCGTTCGATGTGGTGCTCAAGAATACGCCGAAGCTGCTGGTGCGAATCTATGAGCTGAACACGCTCAATTTCTACCAGACGGAGCAGCGGCAGTTGAACACCGATGTGAAGCTCGATGGGCTCGTGGCCAACAGCGAGCGCACGGAGGAGGTGGAGTCGGGGCCCTTCGTGCGGACGCGCAAGACGTTCACTTTCCCCGAGCTGAAAGGGAAGCGCGGGGCGTGGGTGGTGGAGTTCATAGGGGGCGGGCGCAGCAGCCGCGCGCTCATCCGCGTGGGCCAGTGGCAGGTGCTCCAGCAGACGGGGGCAGCCGGGGTGCTGCTCACGGTGATTGATGAAAAGAAACAGCCCGTGCCCGACGCCGCTGTGTGGCTGGATGGGCGGAAGTTCACGCGCGATGAAAAAACGGGCGTGCTCACGGTGCCCTTTAGCGCAATCCCCGGTCCGCATCCGCTGGTGGTGTCGGACGCGGCGGGGAGCTTCGCATCGCTGACGGAGTTCCAGCACTCCGGCGAGGAATACACGCTGGACGCGCATTTCCACATCGAGCGGGAGCAGCTCCTCGCCGGACGAAAGGCCACGCTGGCCGTGCGCACGGACTTGCTGCTCGGCGAGCTGCACCTCGACCCGGCGCTCCTCCAAGAGCCCAAGCTGACCATCACTTCCACGACGCACGACGGCATCTCGACGACGCGAGAAGTCAAAGACATCAAGCTCCGCCCCGACGCCGTGCTGACGTATGAACTCGCCGTGCCGGAACGGCTACGAGGACTCATCGTGAAGCTGACGGGGAAGATGGATGTGCTGTCGAAGGGAGGAGAGAAGAAGGAAGTCGAGGCTTCGCGGGTATGGAGGCTGAATGGGATAGATAAGACGGCAGAGACGAACGCCGGGCATCTGTCGAAGCTCGGCGGGAACTATGTGTATGAGCTGCTGGGCAAGAACGGCGAGCCTGTGGCGGACCGTCAGGTGGAGCTGGAGTTCACGCACGAGGGCTTTGAGCGGACGACGACCGCATCGCTCAAGACGGATGCGAAAGGGCGCATCATGCTGGGGGCGTTGCCGGGGATTTCCGACGTGAAAGGGCCGGGAGAAGAGGATCGGAGCCAGTGGACGTTGAGTGAGTTCGCGCGGACTTGGCCGACGGTGCTCAATGCCAAGGCTGGCGAAGTGGTGAGGCTCCCCCTGCCGCCGAAGCTCACACTGCCGGAGGTTTCGCTGCTGGAAGTGAAAGCGGACACCTTCACCGCGAATCACGCTGCGAATATGAAGGTGCTCAACGGCTTTCTGGTCATCGAAGCACTGCCGCCGGGCGACTACTCGCTTCGGCTTCGGGGCGACGGGCGCACGGTGTCTATCCGGGTGACTGAGGCGACGCGGACGGGCTCTTGGCTCCTCGGCGCGACCCGCAATCTCCAGCAGCGCGACGCGGCTCCGCTGCACATCGGCGACGTGGTGGAAGACAAAGAGTTCCTCGCCGTGAAGCTGGCAAACGTGACGCCCTTCACGCGTGTCCACATCGCGGCGACGCGCTTCTATCCGGGGATGGGACTGTTTAATGGACTTGGTGGTTTCAAACGCGCCGCTGGAGCATCTGGGACGCCCGGCAACACGCCGAATCTCTTCTCCACAGGGCGTGAGATCGGGGACGAGTATCGCTACATCCTTGAGCGGCGCTACACGAAGCTCTTCCCCGGCAACATGCTCGCTCGCCCCGGACTGCTGCTGAATCCGTGGGAGGTGCGAGAGACGGGGACGACGGAGCTGTCGCAGGCTACGGGCGCGATGGAAGGTAGGAGCGGCCATGGGCGCGCTGCGGCGATGGCTAGTAATAAGATGAAGGGTTTCCATGATACACGCGGCATCTCCGGTGCGGTGTTGGAGGCGAACCTCGACTTCCTCGCCGAGGCTGCGCCGGTGCTCTACAACCTTGTGCCGGACAAGGATGGCGTCGTCCGTATTGAGCGCAAGGCGCTCGGCGACCGGCAGCATGTGCAGGTGTATGCGGAGGATGCGACGGATGCCGTGTGGCGCTCGTTCGCGCTGGCAGAGCAGGCGACGAAGTTCGCTGATCAACGGCTGGTGCGGAACCTCGAACCCGCACGCGCATTCACGCAGAAGAAGCAGGTGACGGTGCTGGAGAAAGGCAAGGCGCTGACGCTGGCCGACATCCTCACGAGCGAGCTGGAGACTTACGATACGCTCGGCGGCATCTACACGCTCTTCGCCACGATGAGCAGCGGGGGCGATGGAAAGCTGGAGGAGTTTGCATGGCTGCTGGAGTGGCCGCAGCTCAAGGACGAGGAGAAGCGCGCGAAGTACAGCGAGTTTGCGTGTCACGAACTGAGCTTCTTCCTCTCGCGCAAAGACCCCGCCTTTTTCGACGCAGTCGTGAAGCCCTACCTCGCGAACAAGAAGGACCGGACGTTCATGGACGACTTCCTCCTCGCCCGCGACCTCTCCGCCTACCGCGAGCCGTGGGCCTACGAGCGGCTCAACGCAGTCGAGCGCATCCTGCTCGCCACCCGAATCCCCGGCGAGCCCGAGAACGCCGCACGCCGACTCCGCGAGCAGTGGGAGATGATCCCGCCGGATGTGGAAGAGCAAGACAGGCTGTTCGAAACGGCGCTTCATGGGCGCTCGCTTGCGCACAGCGAGGGAGGAGCGGGAGCGGACCTTGGAGAAGCGCGCGACGAGGCGAAGCCGGGAGAGTTTCTCACGCGGAACCCCAGCCCAGTAACGCTTGAGCCGGAACCCGCCGAGGCTGGCGACCATCCAACACCCAAAACCGCGCCAGTCATGCTATCGTCAGGCTCCATCTCAAATATAGCAGCCAAGGAGAAGCGCTCGCTTTCGCTGAGTGTCGAGGAGTCGGAAGTCGTGCGCGACGCGCTCAAGCGTGAAGGCAAGGGCGAGCTGAAGGAGCGGAATGTGGAGCTTTGGAATGATCTGAAGGAATCCGGTGCGGTCGCGGACAAGCGGGTGTATTTCCGCAGACTCCCTGGGACCGATGGATCAGGGGCCATCGTTGCGGAGGCTGCCGGTGAACAGGCCGTCGCGAACTTCGCCTTTGTGGGAGCGGATGCCGCTGCCGCTCAGCGGGTGGCGACGCGCATCTACTATCGCCAACTCGGGGTGACGAAGGAGTGGGCGGAGAACAATTACTACAAGCTGCGTATCGCCGAACAGGGTGCCGAGTTGGTGACGGCAAACGCCTTCTGGCGCGACTACGCGAAGCATGTGGCCGATGGCGCGAAGACGCCGTTTGTCTCGGAGCACGTCGCGGAGGCGGCGCGCAGCTTCACGGAGATGATGCTGGCGCTGGCCGTGCTCGACTTCCCTTTCGCCGAGCCGAAGCACGCGACGAAAACGGAGGGCGGGCAATTTTCCCTCACCGCTGCGGGGCCGGTGCTCGTGTATCACAAGGAGATCAAACCCGCCGCCCCCGCAGCCGCAGAGCAGGCCGGGCTGATGGTGTCGCAGAGCTTCTACCGTCACGACGACCGCTACCGGCAGGAGGGGAATGAGCAGTTTGAGAAAGTGGTGACGGAGGAGTTTCTCACGGGCGTCGTGTATGGCGCGAGCGTCGCGGTGACGAATCCCACGAGCGCGCCGGTGAAGGCCGAGGTGCTCCTGCAAATCCCGCAGGGCGCGTTGCCCGTGCTGGGCAGCAAGGCGACGGGCTCGCTCTTGCTGCGCCTCGTGCCCTACACGACGCAGACGTTCGAGTATGCGTTCTATTTCCCCAGCACGCCGGTGAAGGCGGGCGCGAAGTTCCCGCACTATCCGGTGAACGTGGCCATCGGCGGCAAGCAAGCGGCAGCCGCGAAGCCGTTCGAGTTCAACGTCGTGGGCAAGCTCACGCAGTTCGACAAAGCGTCGTGGGACTACGTCTCGCAATACGGCACGGCGGCGGACGTGTTCACCTTCCTCGCGAAGAATAATCTGGAAGCCCTCGACCTGGAGCGCGTGGCGTGGCGCTGCAAGGACGCGGCGTTCTTCAAAAAGCTCACCGCTTTCCTCAATGCGCATCATGTGTGGGACGAGACGATCTACAGCTACGCCGTCGTCCACAACGATGCCGCCGCGCTGCGCGAGTGGCTCAAACATAACGATGAGTTCGTGGCTGGGTGCGGCTCGTGGCTCTCCAGCAAGCTCGTGGTGCTCGACCCGATTGAGCGCCGGGCCTACGAGCACCTCGAATACTCGCCGCTGGTGAATCAGCGCGCGCACCGCGTGGGCAACGATTGGCGCATCGCGAACCCAGCGGTCCACGAGCAATACACGGCGTTCCTCGACATCCTCGCGCACAAGCCGAAGCTCGACGCCGCCGACACGATGAGCACGGCGTATTACCTCTTCCTGCAAGACCGCAACGAAGAGGCGCTCGCGCGCTTTCGCAGCGTGGATGCGAAGGCGCTGCCGACGCAGCTCCAGCACGACTACTTCCGCTGCTACGCCGACTTTTACGAAGGCAACCTCGCCGACGCCCGCACCGTTGCAGCGAAGTATGCAGACTATCCCATCGCCCGTTGGCGCACGCTTTTCGCCGAGGTGAGCAGCCAGCTCGACGAGATCGAAGGCAAAGCTCCCGCCGGGAAAGGAGATAAGCCCGACCGCGAGAAACAGCAGGCGGAACTCGCGGCGACGGAGCCGACGTTCGACTTCAAAGTGGAGAAGCAGAGCATCGCGCTGACCTACAAGAACGTCGCCGAAGTGACGGTGAACTACTACCTCATGGACCCGGAGTTCTCGTTCAGCAGCAGCCCGTTCGCGAGCGAGGACGCGTCGCGCTTTAGCATCATCAAGCCGAACAAAACGGCCACGCAGCCGCTCCCCAAAGACAAGGACACGCTCGACCTCGCGCTGCCCGCCGAGTTTGCAAAAGCCAACGTGCTCGTGGAACTCGTCGCCGCCGGGCAGCGCAAGGCGCACCCGTATCACGCCAACACGCTCAAGCTCGCGCTGACGGAAAACTACGGACGCCTCGAAGCCCGCGACCTTGCAAGCGACAAGCCCATTCCCCGCGCCTACGTGAAGGTCTATGCGCGGCTGAAAAACGGCACGGTGCGCTTTTACAAAGACGGCTACACGGACCTGCGCGGGCGCTTCGACTACGCCAGCCTGAACGGCGGCGGCCATGCAGCCGAGACGCCCGCCGAGCCTGCGCCGAAGAACGGCCTCGACTACCAAATGCTCAAGCCCGCCGAACTCGGCAGCGTGGAGAAGCTGGCCATCTTGATCCTCAGCGACACGAACGGCGCGACCACGCGCGAGGTGGGCCCGCCGAAGGAGTGAGCTACATCGCGCACGCTGCCAGCACTGCATCCGCCGCTCTCCCGGCGGCTCCGCAGTCTCCGAGGCTGGTGATGATTTTTGCGTAGGCGCTCTGCTGCATTGCGCGGGTTCCTTGGTGCTCCGAGAGCTGAATCAACTCGTTGGCGATGTGGTGCGGCTCGGCTTCGTCTTGGATGAACTCGGGCGCGACCATCGAGCCTGCGAGGACGTTCGGCAGGCCGAGGAAGGGGATTTTGATTACACGTTTCCCGATGGCGTATGTGAGCCACGCGGTCTTGTATAAAATGACCATCGGCAGCGCGAAGTATGTCGCCTCCAGCGTGGCTGTGCCGCTGCATACCATGCCGCTGCCCGCGCGCTGCATGAGGGCGTGTGCGTTGCCCACGGTGACGGGGCAAAAGCTGTCGTCGCCCACGCGGCGGCGCATGATTTCTAGCATCTCTTCGCGCAGCGCCTCGCTGGCGGCGGATGCCTCAAATCGCATCCGCTGCCGGGCGCTGCGGAGATGCACGGCGGCGTCGAGCATGATGGGGAAAATGCGGCGGACTTCTTTGCTGCGACTGCCGGGGAGCAGGGCGGTGAGCATCGGGTCGCGCTCGGAGCCGGGGATGCGGCGGGCGGCGAGTGTGTCGAGTAGGGGATGCCCGGTGCAGATCGCCTTGAGCCCCACGCCTTCATACATCGGCACTTCAAAGGGGAAGAGGCAGAGCATGAGGTCGAGATACTTCGTCATCTTGGGGATGCGGTCCTGTTTCCACGCCCAGACTTGCGGGGAGATGTATTGGATGCAGCGCAGCTTCGGCATCCGGGCTTTCGCCGCTTTGGCGAGGCGCAGATTGAAGCCGGGGTAGTCTATGGTGATGAGCGCGTCGGGTTGCTCTTTCTCGATGTCGTCGAGCATCCGGTCCATCTGGCGTTTGAAATAGCCGTATTTCTTCAGCACATCCCAAATCCCCACGACGGCCTCATCCGCCCAATCGAAAATCTGCTCGCCCGCGAAGGCGCGCATCTCCTTTCCACCGGCACCGACAAACTCCGTGCCCGGCGCGCGCTCGCGGATGGCCCTCATCAGCTCCACGCCGCGCGAGTCTCCGCTGGCCTCGCCCGCTACGAGGTAGAGCTTCATTGCTGGCCGTCCTCGATCCGGCGCGTGATTTCTAGCGCCAGCTCCAGTGCGGCGGTGGCTTGGTGGCCGGTGACTTTCGGCTGCACGCCAGCGCGGGCGCACTCGACGAAGCTCGTGAGTTCCAGCTTGAGCGGCTCGTCTTTTTCAATCGAAACGGGCTCGCGCACGATGCGCTTCCCCGCAAATTCCGTGACGATGGTGCTGCCCGCCGCGACGCCGAGGAGTTTGCCGAAGAGCGTGCTCTCTTTCTCATCCTCGCGGGCGATGCGGAGGAGGTAGCCGTCTTGTTTTTGGTAATCGAGCGAGAGGTAAGCGTCGGGCTGGAAGACGCGGATTTTGCGCACCTTCTCCTGGCTCATCCGGCTGGCGGTGATGTTCGCCACGCAGCCATTTTCAAAGCGGATGCGGACGTTCGCGATGTCCTCGCGCTTGCTCAAAATGGGCACGCCCACCGCATCCACCTGCACCCACGGCGAGCGGACGAGGTGCAGGATGATTTCTAAATCGTGGATCATCACGTCCAGCACCACGCCGACATCGAGGCTGCGACCGGGATACGGCGAGAGCCTCGTCGCCTCGATAAAGCGCGGCGCGGTGAGTCGCGATTCCAGCGCGGACATCACCGGATTGAACCGCTCGATGTGCCCCACTTGCAGCACGAGTTTGCGCTCCTGCGCGATGGCGCACAGCTCATGCGCCTGCTCGGGTGTCTCGGTGAAGGGCTTCTCCACGAGCACATGCTTCCCGCGCTCCAGTAGCGCCTTCGCGAGTTCAAAATGCGTCACCGTCGGCGTGGCCACCGTCACCGCATCCACCGCATCCGCAAACGCCCCCAGCTCGCTGAACGGCTGCGCGCCATACTTCCCCGCAATGTCCCGCGCCGTCTCCTCGCGGGAGTCGAGCACAGCGGTAAAGCGCGCGTCCTTCATTTCGCTAAAGATGCGCGCATGATTGCGGCCCATACTGCCCGTGCCGACGACGCCGAGGCGGATGGCGGGATGAGTGCTCATGCCTGAGCGCCACAAAAGGCGGGCGATGTAAATAGATCGGGCGTTTCCAAAGAGACTGACTAGTAACGGGGCAGAGCGACTTCTTGCAAGCAGGTCTTCGCCGACGAGTCATCGGCGCAGCCACGTTCGCTGGGTAAATTAGGTCTTCGGGGGATGCCCGTTTACTCGAAGCGCGCTCCGGTGAAATCGAGCTGGTAAATCGAGCCCTCAAATCCGACGGCGTAGAGGTTGCCGGCTTCGTCTTCGGTGAATGAAACGACTCTTTGCGGCAGCACGCCGATTTGGCGGACGGTCTTGAATGCTCCGCCTTCTTGCTTGAGCCCGAAGATGCGCTTGGAGGTGTAGTCGGCGAAGACATAGACGCCGTAGAACGACGAGGTTTTGTCGCCGCGATAGACGTGCCCGCCGGTGATCGAGTTGCCGTATTTGCGGCGGTAGGTGAAGACGGGCTTGGTGAAGGCGCGGCCTTCTTTGCGGAACTGATTGGAGAACGGCTCGAAGCCCTCGAAGACGTTCCAGCCGTAGTTCTCGCCGCGATGCACGAGGTCCACTTCCTCCACGCGATCTTGCCCGACATCGGCCAGCCAGAGGTCGCCGGTGAGCCGGTCAAAGCTGAAGCGCCACGGATTGCGGAAGCCGTATGCCCATATCTCGGGCCGCGCTCCGGGCTGGCAGAGAAATGGATTATCCGCAGGGATGGCGTAGGGCTCCGCGTGGTCCACATCAATGCGCAGCACTTTCCCCAGCAGGAGGTCGAGATTCTGCGCGTGGCCGTTCGGGTCGTTGTGCGGCCCGGTGTCGCCCATGACGATGTAAAGAAAGCCGTCCGGCCCGAATTGCAGGCACCCGCCGCTGTGGTCCTCGGCGACGCTGGCGATTTTCAAAATGCGGCGCGGCGGTTTGCCCGAGTCGCTTTTGAAATCCTTGGAGAATTGTTTCTCGACGATGATGGAGGTCACTTTCCCGTCCTCGAAGACTTGGTAAAAAAGGTAGTATTTTCGGTTCTCGCGGAACTTCGGATGAAACGTCACGTCGAGCATCCCGTTCGGCCCGCGCTCGCTGAACACCTCGGCGGGGAGCTCAGCAAAGGTGGTCCGCACGTCACCAGTCGCCGTTTTCTCCACTCTCCAAATCACACCCTTTTGATGCAGCACGAGGAAGGCATCCGGGGTGCCGGGGATTTGCCGCAGCGAGGTGAGGCCCGCCTCCACCTTGCCGCGCGGAAGCGTAAATCCGTCTGCGAAAAATGGCCGGACGCTCGCTGGTTTTGCGAGCATGGGAATTTCTCGCGGCATCGCACGGTCGCTCGCGAGCGTGGACTCCGCCTGCTTGAGCGAGGTGAGGTATTCGATGAGGTCGGTAAATTCCTCGCGCGAAACATTCGCGAAAAGTCCCTCCGGCATCAGCGAAACGGCGTTGCCCGTCTGCTCTTTGATGTCGGCCTTTGCGACGGAAACCAACTTCCCATCCACGCCCATGAGTTGAAGGCCGTCGGCATTAGCCCCCTTCAAGACACCCACGAAACTCGCTCCGGCCTTCGTCTCCACGATGACGGTGCCGTAGCCCGGCGAGATGGAGAGCGACGGGGTCAACACCGCATCCACAATATCGCGCCGCCCAAACGCATCCCCGGCGGCGGAGAGATCAGGCCCCGCCTTGTTGGCCTTACCATCTACAGAATGGCAATTCGCGCAGAGCAGTTTTGGATCATTGAAAAGCTTCGCACCGCGGGCGGCATCGCCTTCGTGAGTCAGAGCGTGCTTGCGGTAGGCGTCGAGGTCTGCGGCGTGCAGCCCAGCGCTTTCCACTAGTGCCAGAAGTGAGAGTGTGAAAAGGCGTCGGATCATGGCGTTCATTGTGGGCGGAACGTGGGGAAGTTGCTTGCCGTGTGTCAACGCGTGAACCCTCTCTCTCGCGCTCGGGATGTCATGGCTCGTTTCAATTGCCTGTCGTCGGAGCACCCCATAGACAGTCGGCTTTATGAAAGTTGTATCTGTTTTGTGTGCCTTGTTTTTCTTCGCGGTGAGTTGTGGAGGGCAGACGATTTCCGATGAGGCTTTCGAGGCTCACACGAAGGCTTTTTACCGGGAACGCGACGACCGCGCCTGGTACGCGAAAGACACGGAGGGCGGGAAGGCGGATTTTTGGACGCAGGCGGAGCAACTGGAGATGGTCCTAGACGTTTATGAGCGGACAAAAAACCAGCAGCACATGGCGATGTTCACGAAGCTGTTTCGCGGGTTCCTCGCGGACCACGGGAGGACGTGGGAGCGGAACGAGTTCAACGACGACATCATGTGGATGGTCATCGCTTGCGCGCGGGCGCATCTCATGACGGGCAATGCGGAGTTTCGCGATGTGGCGAAGGCGAACTTCGACCTTTGCTATGCGCGGGCGGCGTCCCCGGACCTCGGGGGCGGGCTGTGGTGGAAGGTGGATAACAAATCGAAGAATGCGTGCGTGAATGGGCCGGGAGCCATCGCGGCGTTTCTGCTGGGGAAGGCGACGGGCGAGGCGGGATACCTTGCGAAAGCGAAGGAGCTTTTCCTTTGGGAACGCGCCACTTTGTTCGAACCAGCGACGGGCCGCGTGGCCGATAACATCAGTCTGAGCGGACGAGTGGCTCGCTTTGCTTTGACTTACAATCAGGGCACCTTCATCGGCGCGGCCCATCTGCTCGGTTATGATGACGATGCCCGTCTCGCGGCGCTCTACACGATGAATCAAATGTGCCGCGACGGGTATCTCCCTGCTGGCGGGGAAAAGGGCGACGGTGGCGGGTTTAATGGGATCGGCGTGCGGTGGATCGCGCGGTTTATGAAAGACTGTGGAGAGCAGGCGACGTTTGAGCCGTGGTTGCAGAAAAACGCCGACGCCGCTTGGAAGGCTCGTCGGGCCACGGACAATCTTTCTTGGTGTCGCTGGCCAGAGCCGACGCCGGAGGGTAAACGCTACTCGTGGGGATGCAGCAATGCCGTCGTGCTGCTCCAGTATGTGCGCCCGCTCGAACGCGTCACACTAGCCGACTTCGGAAAAGCGCAGGACGGCGCCGTGGTGAAACTCATCACCCTGCGGAACGGAAGAGGCATGAGTGCTGAAATCATCAGCTACGGCGCAATCATCAAGGAACTGCGGGCTCCCGACCGCGATGGGAAATTCACGAACATCGTGCTCACGACGGACAGCTTGGAGAAATATCAGCGGGGGTTCAACGGAGCCGCTGCCATCATTGGCCGGGTGATCAATCGCATTGGTGGTGCGCAATTTGAGTTGGACGGGACGACTTACAAACTGACGGCGAACAGTGGCAAGAACACCATTCACGGCGGACGAAAAGGTTTCGCGCAATCGGTGTGGACGGTCGAGGACGCTCCGCAAAAGGACGGCGCATCCTCGGTGAAGCTTTCATACTTGAGCAAAGACGGAGAGGAGGGATTTCCCGGCAACCTCAAGACTACGGTGACTTACACTTTGACCGATCGCAATGAACTCGAACTCGATTACGAAGCCGAGACGGACAAGCCGACCATCGCGAACCTCACCAACCACGCCTACTGGAATCTCGCGGGCCGCGGGAGCTGTCTGGACAATGTCCTTTTTATCCCCGCCGCGAACTACACGCCGCAAGATGCGGAGTTGATTTCCACCGGAGAAATCCTGCCGCTGAAAGGCACGCCCATGGATTTTAACGAGCCCACCCGCATCGGCGACCGCATCGAGCAGTTGAATCCGAAGCTCGGTGGCTATGACTTCAATTTCATCCTCGGCGAGGGCAAAGCCATGAAGCTGGCGGCCCGCCTTTCCGAGCCAAAAAGCGGGCGCATCCTAGAAGTGCGCACCACTCAGCCCGCCGTGCAGCTCTACACGGGTAATCATCTCGGCCACACTGCCGTTTGTCTGGAGACGCAGCATTTCCCCGACGCGATCCACCATCAGAATTTCCCGTCCATTGTGATTCGGCCCGGCGAGCCGTTGAGGGAGACGACGGTGTTCACTTTTCTGGCGAAGTAAGGAGCATGGAGGCAAATCGGGAATAGCATTGGCAGCACGCTGCTTCACGCGTTACCTCTTGGCCCTTACAATGACCGAGATACCAAAACTCATTTCCGCCGAAGGCTGGCACGTCCTGCATCTTTTCTACAAAGTCGATCACAGCGCATGGGCGTTTCTTTCGGACGAGGAGAAATTCTGCGCTCGCACCAATCTGAGCGAACTCGTGCAGGAGATCCGCTCCACGGATGACTGTCAGTTGCTCACGTTTGCGATGGTCACGCCGAAGTCTGATGTGGGCTTTATGCTCCTTTGCTCGGACCTTCAGGCGGCGAACGCGTTTGAAAAGAAGCTCACCATTTCCCTCGGGCCGGATGTGCTGGTGCCCGCGTATTCGTTCTACTCGATGACGGAGAAAAGCGAATACTCCACCCCCGAATCGGAGTTCATCGCGGAGCTGAAAGCGACGAGTGCCGAGGGCACGCCGGAATACGACAAGTCCCTCGCCGAGTGGCGCGAGCGCATGGCGCATTATCAAAAGCACCGCCTCTACCCCGTCCTCCCGCCGTGGGAGGTGATGTGCTTTTACCCCATGTCCAAGCGCCGGGGGATGCCGGGGCAAAACTGGTATGCGACGCCGTTTGAGGCGCGCAAGCAGCTCATGTCCGGCCACGCGAAAGTGGGCCGCCAGTGGAGCGGGAAGATCCTCCAGCTCATCACGGGCTGCACGGGCCTCGATGATTGGGAGTGGGGCGTCACGCTGCTGGCGCACGACCCGATGGACGTGAAGGGAATCGTCTATCAAATGCGCTTCGACGAAGTGACGGCGCAGTATGGCGAATTCGGCGAGTTTTTCATCGGCCTGCAACTTCCCATCGAGGAAGTCTTCCGCCGGAATTTGCTGTGAGCAAACGCGACCAGCTCTCGGAAATCCTGCGCGCCCACGCGCCACTCGTCATCGCATACAGCGGGGGAGTGGATAGCGCGTTCCTGCTCGCCGAGGCCCACCGGGCCTTGGGGGGGAAGGTGCTGGGCGTCATCGCCGACAGCCCCAGCCTCCCTCGTGCGGCGCTGGCGGAAGCGCTCGCCGTCGCTCGTGGGTTTGGTGCAAATGTGGAAGTCGTCAAAACGCTGGAGCTCGATAATCCCGACTACGCCGCGAACCCGCCGAACCGCTGCTATTTCTGCAAAGCCGAGCTTTTTCAACGTCTCGACACCCTCGCCGCCACACGCGGCTATCGCGCCATCGCCTATGGCGAAAATGCCGACGACATGGGCCACGACCGCCCCGGTCGCGTCGCCGCCGCTGAGTTCCAAATCATCGCCCCACTCCGCGATGCCGGGCTCACCAAGGCGGAAATCCGCGCCTTTTCCCGCGAGCTTGGGCTGCCGACGGCGGACGCTCCCGCGCAGCCGTGCCTCAGCTCCCGCATCCCGTGGGGCACGCCCGTGACGCCCGATGCGCTCGCCATGGTCGAGCGCGGCGAAGCGCACCTCAAAGCACTTGGGTTCCGAGTTTTTCGAGTCCGCCACATCGTAGAGCCCGCCGCTGCTCCTCGGGCCAAAGTCCTCATCGCCCCGGATGAACTCCCTCGTGCTCGCGAACTCGCCACAGAACTCGAACGCGGCATCCTCGCCGCCGGATACGCCAGCGCCGAGCTAGACCCCGATGGCTATCGCGGTCCTTCGCTCTAAAACACAAACGGCGTCCCCTCGCTCATCACCTGCACGCGGTCGGAGAGGCCGTGGCGGCGGGCGCAGGAAATGAGGCGGCGGAGCGGCTCGTCGAGCGGTTCGTAGCTGAGGCGGAACGTGCCGTAGTGCATGGGCACCATCATCTTTGCGCCGAGGTCGGTGAGGGCTTGGATGGATTGCTCGGGGTTCATGTGGACTTCGCGCCCGCTCGGCGGGTCGTAGGCCCCGATGGGGAGAAGGGCCACATCAATGTCGAACCGCCGCCCGATTTCTTTGAAGCCAGGGAAGTAGGCCGTGTCGCCGCAGTGATACACCGTTTTCCCGCCGCCCTGGATGATGAAGCCGCCGAAGCCGCGATGCGTATCGTGCAGCACGCGCGCGCCCCAATGATGGCAGGGCGTGAGCGTGATTTTCAGCGGCCCGAGCTTGAACGTCTCCCAGTATCCAAGCTCGTGGACGCTGCGAAAGCCGAGGTCGTGGACCAAGTTCCCGACTTCAAAAGGGACGACGATGGGCTGGTCGGCGGCGACCTTACGCAGCGTGCGGCGGTCGAGGTGGTCAAAGTGCGCGTGCGTCACGAGCACGAGATCGATCTCCGGCAAATCGCCGATGCTCAGGCCGGGGTGTTTGAGGCGCTTGATGACCTTCAGCCACTTCGCCCAATTCGGGTCCACGAGCAGATTGTGGTTTGGGAATTGCAGGAGAAATGAAGCGTGACCGATCCACGTCACGCCGACTTGGCCCTTGCGCACCTCGGGGAAAGCGGGCGCTGCCTCGCGCCCGACGCGCGCTTTGAAAATGGAAGGCAGCCAGACTTGCGCGACGAAGCTGCGCTTGGTCCACATCTTCTTCGGCTTTAGCCCGACGTGCGTGGCATCCTCCGAATGCCCGCCGTTCACGGCCTTCTCGATGACGGCCTTGGGTTTTCGTTTTTTGGGGATCACGATTACATCTCCCGCGCCCAATCGGGCCGTTGGCGGAGGTGGTAGAGCATCTCGCCCGCCTTTGGAACGTAGAGCACGCCTTCGTCTTCGCGGTCTGCGTAGCTCGCCGGATCGATCGAGCGCCAGTCGCGCCAGCCGAGATTGATGGCGGCGCATTCTTCCGGCGGGATGCTGGTGGCCAGCGTCACTCGGACGCGGCAGTGCTCGACGCCGTCGCGCATCTCTCCGATTCCTCGAACGTGTGTGCTGTGGGCGATGACGCCGCGCGGCACATCTGCGAACCGTGAAAGCTGCGAGGTGAAGTAATCGCGGCAGTGGTAGCCGATTTCGCGGATGAATTTCCCGTGCGTTACCGATAGCTCGTGGATGTGCGGCGCGTAGATGATCAGCTCGCCGCCGTCGGCGACGACGGGCTCTAGTTTATACATGCACTTCCCGCCCACCCACAGCTCGTCATACATCTTCGGCGCGCAGGAGAGGACGGTGTGAAAGGGGCGCTCTTTATACGTGATGTGGACTTGCCGCGAGAGGTCGCTCGCCGCATCCCACGCCTCGACGGGTCCGCCGAAAAAGAGGCCTGCGAGTTCATTTGTGCCGGGCTGCACGACCATGCAGAAGCACCGCTTCGGCACGGGCACGAGCGACGCCGCGTAGTCCACGACGCGGCGCACGGGCGTCCACTTGTTGCCGATGATCATCGGGTTCGTCACGAGCGCGCCGAGCCAGTGGAAGTAGTTCAGCACGGTCGGCCCGCCCACGCCGGGGAAGAGGTATTTATTCCCGCCGGAAAACCCGACGACCTCGTGCGGGAAAACGGGGCCGACAATCATCAATTCATCGTAGTCGAAAACCCGCGCATTGATCTCCACCGGCACCTCCTCCGCCAGCAATCCGCCCGTCAGTTCGAGACTCTTTTCTTTCGTGATGCGCCCGATTTCGCGGAGCGCCGTGAAGTCGTCCCAAGCGTGATTGTGAAACTGCACGCCCGCATAAACCGACCGCCGCTCTTTCATCGAAATCTCCAGTCGCTCGCAGATCGCCTCCTCGCTCATCGGCTGGTGCGTGCCGAGCGCGATCATCACATCCACCGCCTTCGCCGCGTCGCCAATGCGCGCTACGACGGCCTTAAACAGAAGACCCAGCGGGCAAGTGCGCGTGCCATCCGGGACGATGAGCAGCACGCGCTTGCCGCGATAGTCGTCCGGCGAAAGCGCGCGGCCTACGAGTTCCTGAATCTGCGCGACGGAAAGTAGCTGACCGTTTTCAGCGGCAAGAGAATGCGTCATGCCCTGACTTATCCACGCACCCCGCGCCCGACGCCACGCAAATTTACACCTTCGCTCGCCGTTCACCGCAATGAGTTGTCAAACGCCGTCACCTTTCGGTAAAGCGGACTCCTCATGTCTGGATACGATCCTTCACGACTACTCACAATCTCACGCCAGTTTCACATTTACGGTGAGCTCTCCCACGCCGAACCGTGCAAAGTCGGCCACATCAACGAAACCTACACGGCGACCTATGAGCAAGGCGGCACCAACGTCCGCTACATCCACCAACGCATCAACCACGAGGTCTTCAAGGACCCCGTCGGCCTGATGGACAACCTCCAGCGCGTCACCACGCACCAGCACCGCAAAAACGCCGAACGCGGCGTCCGCGACACCACTCGTCGTGCCCTCACTCTCATCCCTGCCCGCGACGGCAAGAGCTACTACAAGACCCCCGACGGCGAATACTGGCGCACGTTCGTTTTCATCGAAAACGTCCGCACGTTCGAGGCCGTGGAAAGCGCTGAGCAAGCGTACGAAGCAGGGAAAGCCTTCGGCGAATTTCAGCACCAGCTCGTCGATCTCCCTGGTCCCCGTCTTCACGACACCATTCCGCATTTTCACAACACCCGCAAACGGTTCGAGGCATTCACCACGGCACTCGCCGAGGATCGGCTCAACCGCGCAGTCAC
Source organism: Chthoniobacteraceae bacterium (assembly GCA_947471505.1). GTDB lineage: Bacteria > Verrucomicrobiota > Verrucomicrobiia > Chthoniobacterales > Chthoniobacteraceae > SXWH01. Next base: position 56,965 of record CANIWM010000024.1, read on the forward strand.
TGCTCGAAAAGAGATCGCATGGGTGATGGCGCACGAGAAACTCTGCGATGTGATCCTCAAAGCGATGGCCGCCAAGAAAATCCCCGAGCGCATCACGCACAACGACACGAAGTTTAACAACGTCATGCTCGACACCGAAAACGGACGCGCCATGTGCGTCGTCGATCTCGATACTGTCATGCCTGGTTGTGCCCTATACGACTTTGGCGACCAAGTCCGCACGACTACCAGCCCCACGCTCGAAGACGAACTTGACCTTGCGAAAGTTGAGATGCGGATGCCCATGTTCAAGGCGCTCTGCCGAGGCTACCTTGAGAGCGCAGCCGACTTCCTGAACAAGGCCGAGCGCGCGCATATCGCCTTCAGCGGCAAGCTCATCACCCTCACCATCGGCCTACGTTTCTTGACGGACTACCTGAACGGCGACACCTACTTCCGCATCCACCGGCCTCACCACAACCTCGACAGGAGCCGCACCCAGTTTCGCCTCGTCGAAAGCATTGAGCGCCAAGAAGCCGCGATGCAGAAGTTTGCAGACAGCCTGTAGCGCCTCGCACCGCATGGAATGAGGGGCTTTTCGTAGAACCCGCACATTTCAGTTAAAAAACTAACGCTTTCCGCTTGCCGTCATATCCCAGGACCGATAAAAAAATAACGCATCATCCAACTCACACTATGCCAAACCCATCCGACCTCAGTCGCCGCGAACGCCAAATCATGGACCTCGTCTTTGCCAAAGGCGAAGCGACCGTGAACCAAATTTGCGCTGAACTTCCCGACCCACCCACCACGATGGCCGTGCGTCGCATGATGCACATCCTCGAAGAAAAAGGGCATCTCAACCGCCGCGAGGAAGGCCGTGAAGTCGTCTATTCGCCGACGGAAGCAAAGGCCGAAGCGGGAATGAGCGCATTTCAGCGCGTGCTGGAGACATTCTTCGGCGGCTCGCTGGAAAACGCGCTTGCTGCGCATCTCGTGGGCCGCAAAGACAAAGTCCTTCCCGAAGAACGCGCGCGCCTCGTGAAGCTCATTGAGCAGGCGAAAAAGGAGGGTCGCTAACATGATCGCCTTCCCAACCGTCTCAACAACCTCGCCACTGCCATGAACCGCATCCTTTTCTCACTCGCCGCGCTGCTCGGCGTGCTCATGCCGCTGGTCTTCGACTCCGCGTTGAAAGGCGCGGCGCTGCTCGGTGCGCGGTGATTTCGGAGGGTGCGCGTGAGCACGCCTCGGGAGTTTTTGACGACGCGGTGGAGCATTGTGCTCGCGGCCCAGGACGGTAGTTCCCGCGATGCGATGGAGCGACTGTGCCGCAATTATTGGTATCCGCTCTACGCTTATGTGCGGCGTGCGGGGGATTTGCCGGAGGACGCTCAGGACCTCACTCAGGAGTTCTTTGCGCGACTGCTGGCGAAGTCGTGGCTCGACGAGGTGAAGCAGGAACGCGGGCGCTTTCTCTCGTGGCTGCTCGCGGCGATGCGGCACTTTCTCACGAACGAATGGCACCGCTCGCGCACGCAAAAACGCGGCGGCGGTGCGGTGGTCTTTGCGCTCGACTCGGAGGATGCCGAGCGCCGCTACCACGAGGAGCCTTCGCCCGACGCTGCGCCCGATGAACTTTACGACCGGCGCTGGGCACTCACGCTCATCGATACCGTGCTGGAGCGTCTCGGCGGGGAGTTTTCTGTCGCGGGAAAAGCGGCGCTTTTTGCAGAGCTGCGCGGCGATGGACGCGAAGAAGTGGTTCACGATTCGAACGGACAAGGATGTGCCCTACGCGAAAGTCATCGAAGTAATGAACGCGCTGCGGAAGGCGGGCGTGGTGCGGATTTCGTTGAAGGAAGGACGGGCGGGCGACGGGAAGTTCCGCGTGGCGAGCAGCACCGGCAGTTACAAAATTGACGACCAGCGGACGTTTTCCATCTGCAAGCTCGCCAGCGGCCCCGGCTTCTTCACCGTGCACTGGCGGGCGAAAGAAGGCGACCCCGTGTCGCAGTGGGTGCGGATTTCTCCAGTCGAGCCGGAAGGCGTTCGCGGCACTTGGGCCGTGGCGTGGGAGCCGGGCACGGATGTGCTGTGGTGGATGGACGCCGCCGACATCGGCAGGATGAATCTGTCCGATCCAAAACAGGTCATCGTCGAGCGCAGCGCGCGCGTGGGCGCAAGGCCGCCCGGTTTTGTTCCGCCCGACGGAGTGAGCGAATTGTTTGAGAGCCTCGGATTCTTCAAAGGGCTTTGGAACAGGGGCACGGTCGGTGGTGACGGCAATCTGTCGAAGCGGGTGATGGAAGCGACACCAGCGAAGGCGTCGGGCGACGGCAAGGCGCAGCCGGAGGATGCTGCGGACGACGTCGAGGAAAGTCCTCCCGCGCCGCCCGAGTCCCCTCGCGCGGACGTGAAGCCGGACTCGAGGCACCTCTTCAACGAAGACTATGCAGCCATCGCCGTGCAGTCGGCGAAGGACGTGAACTTTGTGCTCTTCTATAAAGGATTTCTTTCCAGCGGGATCACCGAGTGGTCGTCGGGCAAGAAGTGGAGATTTGAGGGGAGCCTGCATCTCGTGGATGTTTGGAAGTCGCAGATAGCGGGCAAAACGGTGTCGAAGCGCGTCGTCGCCGTAAAATACACATCCGACGAGCCGACGAAGCTGTATCTCGATGGTAAAGCCTACGACCTCGCGAGGCCGGTTGGCGCGACGGGAAAAGGGGCGCTGGAGTTGCTGGGCCGCATTTTTATCCTACGCGATGAAGGCGAGCCGATTCAGACCGCGCGCACGCTGCCGCTGCGAAACGAGAAGGACCTTGTGACCATCGGCGACTTCGCGGTGCACGATCGCTACATGGCCGAGACGTATGCGGACAATCGTCGCGTGTTGAAGATGGAGGGCTGGTCGCTCGCGTGGGACACACAGGAGCCAGTCCAGCACGGGAGCGGTGAGTTGGAGGCGCGGATGCGGATTTTTCCCGACGGGCGCGTGTTGACGCTGAACGGCGGGCGGGAGTTGAAGGAGTTCAAAATCACGCCCGCCGAACTCGCGGAGCTGACGCGCTGGCTCGTGGAGGATCAGCAAGTCGGCGAGTGGAAGCCACAGAAAGCGAAGCTCGCGGATACCGGCGAGGAGATCGAGTTGTCGCCCGTGAAGAACATGTGGGACAAAGAAACGGACATCCTCATTTTCACCCGCGACGGCAAACGCCATGGCATCGCCGTCGAGCACGGCAGCGCGGGGCCGACGTTCGATGCGATTCGCGAGCGGCTGTGGGAGGTGAAGCGGAAGGCGCAGATAGCAGACGCATCGGCTCCGGCTACGGGTGCCGAAGCAACGCCCAAGCCGCAAGTCGAGCACGTGTCGGTGCGCATCGGCAGGGACGGCGAGATTTACCTCGACCGTAAAAAAGTGACGCTGGACGAATTGAAAGCGCAGGCAGCAAAGGACGCGAAGAAGTGGTTCACCATCGAAGCGGATAAGGACGTGCCCTACGCGAAAGTCATCGAAGTGGTGGAGGCGCTCAAGGCGGCGGGCGTCACGGCGTTGTCGTTTGCGGAAGCGCGTGTCGGCGATGGCAAGTATCGTGTGGCGAACCTGACGGCCAATTACGATTTCGACGGCAAGCATCACTTCTCCATCTGCCGACCGAGCGAGCGGCCACAGTGGTTCACGGTCGGCTGGCCCGCCGAAGGAGAGCGTCCGGCGTGTGCGCTGAGGACCTTTCCCAACGTGAGCGAACAGACGCAAGGCAAGTGGGCCGTCGTGTGGGAGCCGGGGACGGATGTGCTTTGGTGGGTGGATGATTCGGACGTTGGGAAGATGACGCTGACCGACCCGGCGCGCGTCATCGTGGACCGCGAAGGGCGGAGGAATAATTTCTCGCGGGACTTCGCGCTGCCCGATGGCGTGGTGACGGAATTTCGGCGGCTGGGTTTTGAAGTCGGGCGCAAGCAAGTGGAAGGCGAACGGCCTGTCATCGGCGGCAACACCGGCGGGCGGGAGATTCTTTCGGCGGAGCCGGTGGATGCGAAGGGGAGTCCAAACAAAGAGGGTGCCGCTGCGCCGAAGCCGGATGGGGTGCAAGGCGGGCCGCGCGCGGATGTGCAGCCGGTGCAGGCCCGCCAATCGAACGACAAATACTCCGCCGTGGCCTACCAGACCGAGAATGATGTGAACTTTGTGCTCTTCTATGAGGGCTTCCTCTCGACCGGGCTGAGCGAGAGTTGGTCGGAGACGACGAAGCAATGGCGCATCGAGGGGAACATTCATCTCGTGGACCTGGAGAAGACCAGGGAGGAGGGCAAGAACGTGGACAAGCGCGTCATCGCGGTGAAATACACCTCGGACGCACCGGGCACGTTGTTCCTCGATGGCAAAGCCTACGACCTTACGCACGATGCGAAGCCGGGACGTGTTTTCATTTTGCATGATGAAGGTGAACCGGTGCAGTCCGACCACACTTTGCCGCTGCGCGATGAAAAAGACTTTGCGGAACTGGCGAAAGCGGCGAAGTGACGTCTCCGCGCCCTTGGAGTTTCCCGAAGGGCACCAGATTGAATTTGCTGACGGTGCTGCGTGCTGGTGGTGGATGGACGGGGAAGGCGGACATCACACGCGTGAAAGTGGTGCGGATGCGAAACTCCGAGCCAACGACGACGACCGAGAATTTTCGGGAAATCATAGACGGCAAGCAGGCGGACGTGCCGCTGGAAAATGGCGACGTGATTGTCGTCCCGCTGCTGGGCGGGAATGCCGAGGTCATCACGAGCGGTTCCGTCCGCTCGAAGTGACTACCTTAACGGCGACACTTACCTCCGCATTCACCGCCTCGACCGCAGCCGCACGCGATTCCGCCTCGTCGAAAGCATCGAGCGCCAAGAAGCCGCGATGCAGAGATTTGCGGACAGTCTGCGAGGTGGAATAAATGCGCATTGCTCCGGCGAACGCGGGAGAGCAATTAATCGTCGATTCCATGAAACCAAACACATTCACCTTTATCGTCGTGGCGGCCCTGATGCTGGTGCGACTCCCTGCTGCCGAGAACACGCCAGCCAAGCCCAACGTCCTCTTTATCCTCTGCGATGACCTGCGACCTGCGGCGCTCGGCTGCTACGGCTCGGCGAATGTAAAGACGCCGAATATCGATGCGCTGGCGAGCGGCGGCGTTCGGTTTGCGAATGCCTTTTGCACCACGTCGCTTTGTTCGCCAAGCCGCGCATCGATTCTCACCGGGTTGTATGCGAGCAGCCACGGTGTGAGGGATAATTTTACGGAGCTTCCCGCTGCTTTGCCGCACTGGCCGGGGCGGTTGCGGGAGAGTGGCTACGCCACGGCTTACATCGGCAAGTGGCACATGGGCGAAAATAATGACGCGCCGCGTGAGGGTTTTGACTTTTTCGCCACCCACAAAGGGCAGGGGAAATACTTCGACACGGAATGGAACCTCCACGGTGCTGGCGCGAAAATCATCCCCGGTTACTACACCACGGTCGTCACGGACCTCGCGCTCGACTGGCTCGCCAAACGGGACACCGCGAAGCCGTGGGCATTGTGTATCGGGCAGAAAGCGCCGCACAGCTTTTACACGCCGGAAGAAAAATACGCGCACACGTTCGACGCGGTGCGCGTGCCGTATCCCGCGAGCGCCTTCGCCCTCGATGGTAAGCCGGCGTGGATGAAGCAGCGTCTTACAACGTGGCACGGCATCTACGGACCTCTATTCGAGTGGCGTAAAACTTTCCCCGACGAACGACCCGAGGCGGTCCGCGATTTCGAGAACATGGTCCACGGTTACTGGGGGACCATTCTCAGCGTGGACGATAGCGTCGCGCGCTGCGTCGAGTTTTTGAAAAAGAGCGGGCAGTTTGAAAACACGCTCATCGTCTTTATGGGCGACAACGGTCTGCTCGAAGGCGAACACGGGATGGTGGATAAACGCACCATGCACGAGCCGAGCATCCGCATCCCGATCATCGCGCGCGGCCCAGGTCTTCCGGTAGGCAAAGCGATCGCGCAACAAGTGCTCACCGAGGACATCGCGCCCAGCATCCTCGACCTGTGTGGCGTAGCCGCGCTGGAGAAAGCGCAAGGACGCTCATGGCGCTCGCTCGCCAACGGGGGCGACCCGGCGTGGCGCTCAGCGTGGTTTTACGAATACAACTACGAGAAGCAATTTCCCTACACGCCGAACGTGCGAGGCATTCGCACGGACGAGTGGAAATTTATCCACTATCCGCCGGGCGATGGCACACCGGATAAACATCTCGCCGAACTTTACCACGTCTCTGCCGACCCCTTGGAACTCCACAACCTTGCCGCCGACCCCGCCCATGCCGCGACTCGCGCCGATCTTGAAAAGCAACTCGCGGCACTCCTCGCGGCTGAGGGGCTGACTCCAGACAAAGACAAAATGCCGCTTGATGAAGGCATCAAATCGCAACTTCCCGATCAGAAAATTCGATGATCCATGTCGTCATTCTCGCCGACGATGAAGGAAGCGGCGAACAAGCCCTGACGAAGCCGGAAGTGAAAGTAGTAACCATCGCCTGATGAGTTGCGAACGGTAGGGGCGACCTTGAGGGGCTAATCACTAACGGTTTCTCAGCGCGGAGGTATTACGAGGGTCAATTTACCTATGTCCACGCGCATTACCGCTCTACTCGCTCTCACCGCCACATTCGCCGCCGCAGATGTCCCGCCGGATTTCCGCTATAAAGTGGAGACGTTCCTCGAAGGGATGCCGCAGCCGATGCAGCTCCAGTTTGCACCGGATGGCCGCATCTTTTTTATCGAAATCGCGGGCAAGGTGAAGGTGCTCTATCCCGACACGAAGAAGGTCGTGGAAGCGGGCTCGCTGGCTGTGTTTAATGATCAGGAAAACGGACTGCTCGGCATGGCGCTGGACCCGGGGTTTGCGCAGAACCATTGGATCTACCTGCTGCACTCGCCGAAGAACTTCACGGGGCAGCACCTCAGCCGGTTCACGATGAACGGCGATACGATGGACATGGCGAGTGAGAAGATCGTGATCAGTTACGATGAGCAGCGAAAGGAGTGCTGTCACCACGCGGGGGCGCTGCGGTTTGGGCCGGATGGGACGCTCTATTTTTCGGCGGGGGATAATACGAACCCGTTTGCTTCGGACGGCCTCGCGCCCATCGACGAGCGGCCTGACCGTTCGGCATGGGATGCGCAGAAATCCTCGGCGAATCCGAACGATTTGCGCGGGAAGATTAACCGCATCAAGCCGACGCCGGAGGGTGGCTACACGATTCCCGCGGGTAACCTCTTTCCGCCGGGGACGCCGGGCACGCGGCCGGAGATTTACGTGATGGGCTGTCGGAATCCGTGGCGCTTCAACATCGATCAGGAGACGGGCATTCTTTACTACGGCGACGTGGGTAATGACGCGGGCGGCGACGATGAAAAACGCGGGCCGCGCGGCTACGATTACATCAATCAGGTGCGCAAGCCGTCGAACTTCGGCTGGCCGTATTTCCGCGGGAATAATTACGCGTATGCGGAGTTCGACTTCGCGACAAAAGCCATCGGTGCAAAATATGACGCGTCGCATCCGGTGAACAACAGCCCGAACAACACGGGTGCGAAAGACCTGCCTCCGGCACAGCCTGCGTGGATCTATTACCCGGCGGGAAACTCGGCGGAGTTTCCGATTCTCGGATCGGGTGGGCGCACGGCTTGCGGCGGTCCGGTTTTCCACTGGAAGCCCGAGTATGAAAAGACCGGCGGATTGCCGCAGCACTTCGACAACTGTCTGGTGATTTACGATTGGTCGCGCCCGTTCATGAAGTGGGTGCGGCTGGACAAGGATGCGAACCGCGTGGGAATCGAAAATTTCACGGCGGCGCTCAAATTCAAGCGTCCCGTGGATATGGTCATCGGTCCGGACGGCGCGCTGTGGCTTCTCGAATACGGCGACACGTGGGGCGCGAACAAGGATTCCGCGCTGCGCCGCATTTCGTTTCAGGCGGGCAATCTCGCGCCGGTCGTGGCTGCCGCTGCGAAAAATGCGACGGGCCGCGAACCGCTGACGGTGGAGCTTTCCGGAGACGGCACGAAGGACCTCGATGGCACCGCCGTGAAATACGAATGGCGGCTCCAGCCTGGCGACAAAGTGGTGGCGACGACGACATCCGCAAAAGTGACCATCGCCGAGCCCGGCAACTACCGCGCAGAACTTCGCGTGACCGACGACAAAGGGGCGACCGGCTCTGCTTCCGTGCCCGTGATGGTGGGGAACACGGAGCCCACGGTGACGTTCGAGTCCCCTGCAAACGGCGACTTCTTCGTGCCCGGCGAAGCAGTGAAATTCAAGATCTCCGCCCGCGACGCCGAGGACGGCGATTCGACGAAGAAGGCCGATGAGTTCGGCGTGCGGACACTCGTGAGCGCATCGTGGAAAGGCGCCGACGCAAAAGTGAGCCAGACCGAGCCCGGCCTCGCGTTGATGAAGCAGAGCGATTGCTTCAACTGCCACGCCATCGAGCAGCAAATCGTCGGACCGCCGCTGCTGAAAATCGCCGAGAAATATCGCGACATCGCCGGTGCCGAAAACGCCAGCGTGCAGCGCGTCGTCGCCGGCTCTACGGGAGTGTGGGGACAAGTCGGGATGCTCCCGCATCCGCAGCACAACGAAGACGAAATTCACCTCATGGTGCATTGGATTTACAGCCTCAAGGCCGGCTCCGCTTCGCCCGGAATGACGCGCGGCTTGACCGGCGAAATCACCGCGCCAAAGGACGGCGCCATCGACGCCTGCGTGCTCGAAGCCACCTACACCGACGCCGGACGCGCACCCGTGGGTTCGCTCAGCGGACGGGCCACCGTGACATTGAGAGCCCGCCGCATCGAAGCCGAGGCCGGCGGAATCAAAGGCGCAAAAGTCCTGGACCTGGCAGGAGCCGGCGGGAAAAAAGGAGTCGGCGCAATCGACGACGGCCACTCGGTGAAATTCGCCAACATCAATCTCTCCATGGTGAACGGACTCACCGTCCGCGCATCCTCCGGCAACGTCGGCGGAAAAGTGGAGTTCCATTCCGGCTCACCGACCGGCGAACTGCTCGGCTCCGTCGATGTGCCAAACACCGGCGGCTGGGAAAAATGGATCGAGCAAAAAGCAGCCCTCGCGCCGACCCACGCGACCACCCGCACCGACGTTTACGCAGTCTTCGTCAACCCCGGCAAAAGCGGCCTGATGAATCTCGACTGGGTGCAGTTCGACGGGATGTAGGTGATGCGAAAGCGGGCAATTTGCCCTCGCTCCAAGTCCGCATCGCAGGCCACGCTCTCACCTGCGGCTTCGACATCACGGTCCAGTGGTAACCCGCGGTTGTCGGGGCCGGAGTTTAAGCTTTCGCCTTGCCCGCAAAGCGTGCAGCGCACAGTCTGACCGCATGACCCCGCAGCCATCCATCAACTCTCTTTATCCTAAAAACGGCAGTTGAACGGATTTTCAGAGAAAAATGAGCCTTGGACGGGTGAGTGATTTTCAACTGCTCCGCAGTTGGCAATTTCCAGAGTAAAATACCCTATTTTTCGGCCTCAAAAACGGGGTCAACTGCCGTTTTTAG
>CANIWM010000025.1 GCA_947471505.1 Chthoniobacteraceae bacterium
CTACCAGATCGCACGCACGGCTAAATCCTCCGTCACCCTCATCCACCACCCAAAACTCAGGTTCTGGGTCGTTGAACATCCTCCAACCAACATTTGGCCCCCTATTCTCGGCGCTTTTTCTCTGTAAAACACGGTCCGCTTTTGTACCGTCGCCGACAGATGATTCTTTGGGTCTTGCAGAGCGTGTGGATTGTGTTCAAATGGTGCATCGGAACTTTGGGGAGGGAAAAATCTTCAAAAAACAAGCCGTTGCTCAATCGGACTGCAGCACTTCGAAATCACGGAACATTATTGGGCAATCCGGGAGTCCTGATTTTCAATCCGGCAATGCGAATTCTAAACCCGGCAATGCGAATGCTAAACGCGGCAATGCGAATGCTAAACGCGGCAATGCGAATGCTGAACCCGGCGATAAGAATGGTAAATACGGCAATAAGAATCCTAAATCCGAGAACTCCAAGTTTATATCCGGTAATGCGAATGTTAAATCCGGCAATGCCAATGCTATAAGCGGAGGAACTATTCCTTTATTCCGTAAACCAAACAACATGTAAGACATACAAAAATCCACACCGTAAAAGTCCATTCATATGCCCGAAAATCCAGAAAGCAGCAGTTCCAGCAGTTCCAGCGCAAGCTCCGAAGAGGAGAAAAAGCCCCGGAAATCACCCGGCCCCTTTAACCAAGCCAAACTCGACGAGGTTGAGCGCACCCGAGACATCATCGCCGCCTACCGCAAACCCGAGTTTAAGCAAATCCTCATCGACAAACGCGACGTCCTCGAAGCCGACGTCAACACCCTCGAAACCACCGTCAACCTCGCCGAGAATAAGATCACCGGAGGCCACGCCGCCACTGTCGCCAAAGAGCAACTCACCGCCGAAGAGGGAATCGCAAAAGCCGCACTCCTTGCGGGCATCGCCACCACCCAGCGCGGCGCACTCCGCACCTTCCGCTCCGACCAGCGCGCCCGGCTCGAAGATTACTTCATCGGGGAAGACCTCGACACCAATCTACCGCGCCTCAAAACCATCGCCATCGCCATTTTAGCCAAACTCCAACCCGGCCCCAACAACACCCCGCCGCCCGACGTCCTCAGAGGCGTCAAAGCCCCCGACATTCAGGCCCTCGCCGACGCCCTCGGCGTCCTGACCGCGAAAGACAACGAGCAAGGAGCCGCCCAAGTGATCGCCAGGGAAGAGCGCCGCACGGCCGACGAACTCCTTGCCGACATCGTAGCCGGACGCCTCGACATCCAGCTCGCCGCCGACCAGGAATGGCCGTGGAAGACCCGCGAACACGACCTCATCCGCGCCCAATTCAAACTCCCGCTCACCCGCCCCATGACGGAATAATCGCGCATCTCCGCGCCGAGCACCATCCCCACGAGGAAGAGCCCGGCCCGATTATTCCCAGCAGCAGTTCCAGCGCGGAAAGTAGTTCATCGAGCAGCAGCGAAAGCCTCACCAGCGACTCGTCGAGCAGTCTCGGCGGGAGCAGTAGCAGCGAAAGCAGCAGCTCTTCGAGCGATTGAGGGGTTGCGATTTCCCTAAAACACGAAAACCTTCGGTAATATGTGGAATGCAAAAACACGACTAAGGAACCCTGCGGCAATACTGGCCGCGCTATATTTGTTCTTCTCGTTAGTTCCGTTCATGTTCTCTATTTACTGGCTATACATTTGGTATCCGATGAATATGCCGCTTAGCAGAGTTGAATTGATTGAGCATGCCTTCTCCGAAGTTCCGGGCGCTGGTTTCCTCTATTATATTTTTGTCTCTTCGCTTAATGCCGTTGTTTTGTTTTTAACGAGTTACGCATTGATGGCCTTGGTAGGGCGAATTCGGAGACCGGGGGCAGGAGACAAAAAAGAAACATGACACACAATGAACCCGAAAAGTTTTCCATTCTTTCGCCTGAACCCGTTTCCCACGCACCCATGACCGCCCAGTCCCGCAATAGTCCAACAAAACTGTCGCCTATAAAGGTGGAGCACAAACAAAAGGATTCGTTTGTGATCCAGTCGTTGGGCGAACGCTCATTATGAAACGGACCCTCCTCAGTATTCTCTTTGCGCTCGCGCTCACATGCGCGCTCACACAGTCCTGTGCCGCACAACAATGGCCATGGAAACCCAGGGACTTCGCGCCGATGACCGAGCTGCCGTGGGCCAACGAAGGGGCGCCCTTTTCGGAGGTCATCGCCACCATCTACCGCGATCCACGACCTAGGATTCGCTACGCGGTGCTTGCAGAGTATTTGCGGCACATTCCGTTGCCTAGATTCAACGAGGCGTTCACACTCTGCACGGAATTTGAGGGGACGCAGGACCCAGGGCAGGTAGTGCATCTCATCCTCTTTGTTTGGGCGCAACGTGATCCGGAGGCGGCATGGAAGAAAGCGATGGAATTGCTGGAATTCAGCGTGGTTCAGGGCGAACCGTCGGGGCTTGAGCGTTGGGACGGGCCAAAGCTTGTCGTGGCGAACGCGAAGGCGCTGCGTGCTTCGAAGTTCTATCTGAACGCCGATTGTGCAACCGGCTTCCTAGATGGGCTCGAAGAGCGGTGGAAGCGCGGAATCAAGGACAATACTCCAACTCGTGCCCGGAGCATCGAGATGCTAAAGGCGTTTTATCAGCGTTACGTCGAGATTTGTGCCGCCCCACCGCCACGCCTCGCCGAAAGGAATGATCCTGCTCTCTATGACCCATATCACATTCGTCACCCGGAAATGGTCATCGAAATGTTCAAGTGCAAGACGTCTGACCTGCCCGGGAAGTTAGGCGCCGCGGACACGAGCATCGAAGCCGCAGAGGTTGCTGCCGGTCGCTGGCTCGCGGCCCAGCCCGCCAAGGCAACCAAAATCATAGACGCCCTTTACTCGAAGAAGGACAAAATATCACCCCATGGACCTCCGATGGGGCCTGAGGAAAATGAGATGCTCAGGTGGGTTAACGCCACCAGTTTTTGGTTTGTCCCCCTTTGGAAACGTGTGGATCAGCCGGGGATGCTCAAGTGGATCGAGGCGCAAACGAAACCATCCGACCTGCTGTGTGCAGCTCATGGCGTGATGATGAGCGAGACGGATGCTGCGCCCCGTAAGCGTTGGATCAAACGGGAGGGTGCCCATGACACGCCACCAGGTCGCCTGACGGCTCCGCTGGTGTATCATTGGGCCATCTGGAATCCCGAGGATGCACTCAAGGCAATCAGCGTTTCGCATGATGAATCGCTGGTGACCACGGTTTTCCAGGCCCTGTATTCGGAAGACTCACCTTGGAATCTCGGCCCTTGGAGGATCAAGTTCGCCACTGAACTCGAATGGGAGAAGCATCCGTTCATAGTGCATGAGGTCCTCGGAGCAGTCGATATGATGGAGCAATGGCTTCATGTAGATGTCGGTGCCGCCGCACGCTTTGCCTTCAAAGCCATCACCACACCGGAAGCTCAGGAGCAGTTCCCTCGCGCCAAGTTAATCGAAGGATTTGCCGGGGCCGAGACCTTCAGCACGGACCGTGACGCCTTAGACGAACAGTGCTTTGGTGCGTTGCGCTTCTGGGCGATGTGGAAGCCTGATGAGGTGCGCGCATGGATCGCCACCGTGCAGGGCGAGGACATGCGGACTGCACTCACTTGGTTGCTGGAGCACCCGTGGGGCACTGGAGCCGATCCTGAATGATTCGAAGCAATGACCACAACCATGCGCTGCAGACTCTAGGCGCTGCTAGCACGCACCATGAACATGAAGGTTTTTAGCACACCATTTCTCACGCTCGCAGCCGCGATGTGCTTCGTAGCCTTCATTGCTTGGAGCCGCATTCCGGACTACCCGACTGAATTTAGTTCGCCTGTTGTTCCTTCCTCCTTGTTTGCGCCTTCACCCATGACCAGCTTTCCGGTCACGCCTTCTACCCCCATTGCACTTGGCGGTTGGTCTTTTTCGGTCGGCTCTTACTCGTTTGGCATCACTGATTGTGCGACGGAGTTTATCGGCGACCAGTTCATAGGGGGCCGCTACACATTAGTTCAATTCGGGAAATGGAGCGCATTTTTCGCTTTTCACGCGCAGCATTTCTCACTCGCGGTCGCAACTGTCATTGCCGCATTATTTGCCATCGCCTGTTTTCGCCAACTTTCTAGCCGCCGTGAGCAACAGCCAAGAACCCGCAACGCCTAAACTTTTCTGATGGCATCCGGGCTTGCCCCGGTGTCATCACGGTTGAACCGGGAACCGGGTTCAGGCGACAAAAAAGCAATAACAACACACGATGACTTCGAGTAATTTTCTATCTCCTCGCCCAAGCCCGATTTTCTAATGAAGCGCGCAAAGTTGATCTCATACGACCTTCGTGAGCGTCCGGACTTCGAGGAGCTTTGGGAGTTGAGGTTCGCCGAGTTGGTGGAATTTCAGAAAAAGTATGGGCATACGCGGGTGCCTGCGCGGTGGAGCGGGAATCGCTCGCTGGGGCGATGGCTGGCGCATCAGCGGGACTTGCTGCGACTGGAGGAACTTCGGAGGGATCGCGCTGAACGGCTGGACCAACTGGGGGCGGAATGGTCGCAAGTTCTCGAATGTTTCGATGGAAAGGAGCGGTATTTCGAATCGATGCTGGCGAGATTCGCGGCGTATCGGGAAAAGTTTGGGGATGCGGAGGTGTCGAGGGCGCAGGACCGGGATTTGGCGGTGTGGGTCGCGAATCAACGCGGGAGTCGTAAGGCAGGAGCGATGAGTGAGAAACGGCTGGCCAAGCTGGAAGAGGCGAATTTTCCGTGGGGGAAGGATTTCCGAACTTGCGATGAACAATTGATTCAGTTGCGAGTCTATAAGGCGAGGTTTGGCAACACGAAGGTCCCGGCCCGGTGGAGCGAGGATGCGGTCTTGGGGCGTTGGGTGGCGCATCAAAGGGAGCTTTTCCGTGTGGGGAAAATGCCGGAGAAAAGGCGTGCGGCTTTGGATTCGCTGGGATTTCAGTGGGTGGTGCGAAAGCCGAAAATTCGGAAGGAGAAGCGGAAGGTGAAGACGGTTCCGATGGGTGTGCACATTGAGGATCTGAAGAAATATCAAGAGCGTTTTGGGGATACGCTGATTCCAGCGCGATGGAAGGAGAACATGGCGCTCGGGCGTTGGGTGGCGCATCAACGGGAGCTTTTCCGGCAAGGGAGAATGCCGGAAGAACGGAAGCGAATGCTGGATGATTTGGGCTTCCAATGGGAGGTAACGAGAGATGAGGGAGCAGGGCCATTGGACAAAATAGGAAAACCCCCGCTGAAATGACCGCATCCAAATCGAACTTCCGACGCGAGTAATCAACTGCTGTAAATCTGTTGCGAGCGGAACGAAGGCCCGTCTCCATACCAGCCCAGGGAAACGCACAACCGCGAGAGTTGATTGGATTCCGATGCGCGCAGGAGCCATGCGAGGGGCGATAACATTGCGTCCGCTGCAACTCACGGACATTCCAATATGTCCAATGAACGCTCACCAGGCTCGCCGCCTTCGCTCACCGTCACGTGGGCCACGCTCTTCAAAATCCTCACGGTGGTGCTGCTGGCTTTTGTTGCGGTCAAGATCGCGCCTTTACTTGAGATTTTAATCCTCGCGCTCCTGATCGCGATCACGTTTTGGCCGATGATGCGCTGGACTCAAGCGCGTGGCTGGCCGGCGTGGACCGGCGTGCTGGTTGCGGCGCTGCTGGTGTTTGCGTTCGTGGTGGTATTTTTCGGAGTCCTCATCCCTGCGGCGGGGGCGCAGGCGACGGCTGTGATCAAAGACCTTCCGAAGTTCAAGGAGCACGTGCTCGTGAGCCTTCCGCCGAGCACGCGTGTCGCGGCGGCGCGTCTCATGGATGCCCCGTCCTTTTCCGATCCCGAACCGCTGATGAAATCATTCCTGTCTTGGGGGGTGCTGGCCGTCCAGTCACTGGCGAGATTCCTCGTGGTGCTGGCGGTGGCGATCTATCTGGTTGCGGATGGCTCGCGTGTTTTCCAATGGCTGCTGGCATTCCTGCCGGTGGTGCATCGGCGGAAAGTGGCGGTCGCGGCACCGGAAATCGCGGATGTCGTCTCCAGCTACATGGCCGGGCAGCTCATCACGTCGCTCATTTGCGCAGTCTATGTGTTCGCAATGTTGACGTTCCTGCATGTGCCGAACGCGCTTCTGCTCGCAGTCCTTGCGGGAATCTTCGATGTGCTCCCGATCATCGGCTTTTTCCTCGCCGTGCTGCCGGCGGCGGCAGTGGCGCTAACGGTCAGCCCTGGGACGGCGTTTTTTGTGGTGGCCCTCTACCTCGTTTACCACCTCATGGAAAACTATCTCATCGTTCCAAAAATCTATGGCAATCGTCTGCGGCTCTCGACTCTCACCGTCCTGGTTTCCTGTCTGGCGGGCGCGCTCCTTGCAGGAGTCACGGGCGCAATCGTGATTTTGCCTATCGTGGCGTCCTATCCCATCATCGAACGCATCTGGCTCCGCCCGCTGCTCGAGCAGGACACCATCGCGAAACATGAAGCCATAGACGAACTTGAGCATGGGGAGGAGAAACGGAAGACGGACTGAGCAAAGAGAAATCCGTGATGCTGCGAAATGTTTCACCGACGCGCTGCTCGCAAAGTGAAGCACGGGTCTGGTCGGGCGAGGAAAGCGGGTCGAGTGACATGAAAGCTGATAAACACAGCGTTCCAGAGTGATCAAGGCGACGGGGGTGATTGGGTAGAGTGGAGGGCGTGACTTTGAGGTTTGCGAGCTTGCGTGGTCGCGGAGAAATCGTCCACACACTGCGGGAAATGCGCACGCTTCTTTGCACTCTCTCAGTCCTTTCCCTCATCGCCCACGCCGCCGAAACACCTTGGCAGCAAAAGGAAGACAACTGGGTGGATGACCGCTGGAGCCAGACGGACGTAGGCGGCTGGCTTGCCTCCACGTTGCCGCTGCCGGGCGGTGTGGTGAAAAAGGGGCTCTCCATCCGCGTCGGTGAAGGCGCTGCCGTGGGCTACGATACGGCGGCGTGCAACTGGCGCGCTGGGTGGACGGGCGGCTTCCTGCAATTCGGCCCCGCGCGCTACGGCCTCATGCACGCGCCGAAGCCCGCTGGCCCCGTCCAGTTCACCACCGCGCAAGGCTGGACGGGCGGCGAAGTCCGCTGGGGCGCGATGCACACGAACGGCCCGCGCGTCGTGCTCGAATATAAAGTGGGCGGGGCGCGAGTGCTGGAATCGCCGTGGTTTGCGGGCGGCGTGTTCACCCGCGCATTTACCGTCGCGCCGCATACGGCGGAGTTGCGCGTGGGCATTTCTGCAAAGGCTGGCGCGGTGAGCGGCAGCGCGAAGGGAGCCTCGCTCGTGGTGGAAAATGGCGATGCTTCGCTCGTCTTCCCCGCGAGCAGCGAGGTGCGCTCGCTCACCGTTTCGCTCGATGCAAAAGGCGCGCTTTCCCTCGCAGAAAGCGCCGCACTTTCCACCGCGCCCGGCGCACCGCGCTGGCAGCCGCTCACCACGCTCGGCGCCATCGGCGCAGGCGCGGAAGCCTACGTCGTAGATACGCTCACCGTGCCTTACGACAACCCGTGGAAGGCGCTCTTCTTCCTCTCCGGCGTGGATTTTCTCGCCAATGGCGACGCGGTCGTTTGCTCAATTCACGGCGACGTTTGGCTCGTCAGCGGGATCGACGACAAGCTCACCTCGCTGACGTGGCGGCGCTTTGCCACCGGGCTCTTCCAGCCGCTCGGCCTGCGAGTCGTGGGTGGGAAAATCCTCGTCCTCGGGCGCGACCAGATCACCGAGTTGCGCGACGAAAACGGCGACGGCGAAGCGGATACCTACGAGAACTTCTCCAACCTCATAGATACCTCCAGCGGCGGACACGACTACGCGACCAGTCTGGAGGCGGACGCCGCCGGACGCCTCTACTTTATCGATCCCAAAGGCGTCCACCGCATCGCCGCCGACGGCTCGAAACTCGACACCCTCGCGACCGGCTGGCGCAACCCGAACGGCATGAGCGTGAACGCCGACGCCAGCATCATCACCGCCACGCCGCAGGAGGGAAACTGGACGCCGTCCTCATCCATCTGCGAAGTGAAACCCGGCGCCTACTACGGATACGGCGGGCCGCAAATCACGCCCGCTCGCCCCCTCGGCTACGACGCGCCGCTCTGCTGGATTCCGCACAGCGTGGATAATTCCAGCGGTAGCCAGCTCTGGGCTCCGCAAGGCTGGGGGCCGCTCGGCGGGCACATGCTGCACCTTTCTTTCGGCCTCTGCCGCAGCTACCTCGTCCTCCGCGAGAAGGTCGGCGACGTGGCGCAAGGCGGCGTCGTCCCGCTCACGCCGCGCTTCCTCTCCGGCGCAATGCGCGGCACTTTCCGCAAGCAAGACGGCCAGCTTTACGTCGTCGGCACGCGCGGCTGGCAGACGAGCGGCGTTCGCGACGGTTGCCTACAGCGCGTCCGCTACACGGGAAAAAAACTCGCTCTCCCCGTCGCGCTCCATGCCCGCGGAAACGGGCTGCTTGTCGAGTTCAGCGAGCCCCTCGACCGCGCCACTGCCGAGGATGTCGGGAGCTACGCTATCGAGCGCTGGAACTACCGCTACGCCGCCAGCTACGGCTCGAAAGATTGGTCCGTCGCCGACCCGAACAAACAAGCGCACGACGTAGTGGAACTAAAATCCGCCAAGCTCCAGCCCGATGGCCGCAGCGTATTCCTCGAAATCCCGACCATCGCCCCTGTCATGCAAATGGCGCTAAAATACAGCCTCAATACCGCCGACGGCACGGCCTTCAGCGGCGACGTGTATCACACGATCAACGTGCTGGCGAAATCACGCTACTCCGGCACGCGCTTGGCGAAGCGGGCGGGGTTTCCGGCGACGATGGTGCCGGGCGGCACGTTTTTGGTGACTACGGCTCCAGCGGCGATGATGGAGTCGTCGCCAATCGTCACGCCCTTTAGGACGATGGCGTTCATCCCGATCCAGACGTTGTTTCCGATCTTCACCGGGCGGGAGCGGACGGCTTCCAGCGGGCGCTGGGGCTTGTTTTCGTAGTAGGGCGCGAGCGCTTCGGCGTCGATGCGGCGCTGGGCGGCGGAGACGGGGTGAAAGTCGCTGTCGGCGATTCCGACGCCCCATGAGATGAGGCAGTGCGAGCCGATCTCCACGCTCGTCTCGCACGTAATGAGCGCGCCGACGAGCAGGGTGAAATCGCCGATTTTCACATGCGCATCGCCGCTCACTGCGAACTGGCAGGCGGCATAGACGCTGACGTGATTGCCGAGTTCCACGGCAGGCTGGCGTTTGCCTTTGAAATGAAGAAAGCACTGTGCGCTCTCGCAGTAAAAGCCTTCGCCCCAAGTGATGTTTTCCGGGATGCGACGAGGCGACCAGTCGTGCTCTACAGTGCGGTCGGGACGGATATTGGACATGGGCGATTCATGGGGAAAGCGGGCGACTCCAACAACGCAAAAACGCTGCTCGATGAAAAACAGTGAAAATGATCCTTGCGCAAAAAGCGCGGGCCGCTAGTTTCCGCCCCTCTTTTCCAAAAATATCATATGTCGCAGCACCGCAGTCTCAAAGGTTCAAGCACCATCGCAGCAAAACGCAACGTCCTAAAGCGCTTCGAGCGCGTCGAGGTTCTTAAGCGCCGTAATCAATGGAAGGAAGGCGACCGCGTGATCGGTCTGCGCAAGACGAAGCCCGACGCATAGGTCGGCAATCAATTTCTGGTTTGTGTTTTTCGGAGCCGCTGGATGGAAATGTCCAGCGGCTCCGTTTTCTTTGTTTCCGGTGCTTCTAAAAGAACGCTTGCTCCGCAGGCGTTCGGGGCATTCAGTCTTTCCATCAATCCGTAATCGTTCCATGACGAAATCTCTTCTCACTTTAGCCATCCTTTCATCCGCCGCATTTGCCGACGATCCAGCCCCAAAGATCGACATCTCGAAGCTGCCCCAGCAGACACAAATGGTGGACGAAGTGGTGGTGCCCGTGCCGAGCGAGATTTTCACCGTCCTCGATAAACTCGGGAAGCCGAACTGGACCGCCGTCCTCCGCGCTCCGAAGGGCACGCTGAAATCGTTTGGCAGTGAGCCGCAAATCGCGCTCCGCCTCGGGACGGTCATCGCGGAGGGGTTCGTCGCCGTGCAGGCCGAAGACGCGACGGCGGTAAAGGACATCGGCAAGAGCGTCCTGAGCCTCGCCACGGCGCTCAGTGTGGACAAGGAAGTCAAGCGGCGCGCGAACGCCATCATCGGTGCGGCAGATGCGAAAGACTGGAAGCTCGTCCGCAAAGAACTCGACGGCGCGCTCCGCGAAGTCAAAGACGCGATGAAAAGCCTGAACTCCGAACAGCTCTCACACCTCGTCAGCCTCGGCGGCTGGCTACGCGGGACGGAGGCGCTTTGCGACGTGGTGAACAAGAACTACAGCAAGGACGGTGCAGACCTTTTGCGCCAGCAGATGTTGCTCTCGTATTTCGATGGGAAGCTCAAAGTCATGAGCAAAGACAAGGCGCTCAAGCACGCGCTCATCCCGAAAATCCAAGCGGGGCTCACCGGCATCCAGCCGCTCATTGGGCTCTCTCCCGACGCGGACATCTCCGCAAAATCCGTGAAAGAAATCGGTGACATCACCGCCGGACTCGTCAAAGCCATTCAAACCAAGTAAACACTCCTCAGCAGACCGTGAAGCGCTTCATTTTCCAACTACTCACCATCCTCACTCTTTCGCTGACGACTGTCTGCGCGACGGTGGACGACGCACTTTCCTACGCCCTCGAAGGCGCGACGCCGTATGTCAAAGAAGGCTTCACCGTCCGCGAGGATTGGTGGGGCGGCGACTTGGCCGTGAAGACGCAAAAGGCCGTCGTGCATCAGCTCTTCAAGAACAACCAATACTGGTTCTGGATCGGCACCGAGTCGCCCAACTCGAAAGTGACCGTCCACGTCTATGACTCCGACGGCAACCTTTGCGAAGTCGAAGCCTTCTCGAAAGGCCGCATCGCAGGAGCGCGCGTCATCCCGAAGAAAACCGGCACGTATTACATCATCGTAGAAATCGAGAAGTCCGACCGCGAGCGCACGCACTGGGCGATGGCTTACGGATTTCGGTGAAATGGAGAGAACCTTTGAATTTGAAAGCGCCCGCACGCTCGGGACGCTATTCCTGAACGACCTCAGCAACCTCCAGCTCATCGAGCGCACGCTCGGAGTGAAGCTCACCACTCGCGAGGGCTGGCTGCGGGTGGAAGGCGACGCACCAGCCATCGAGCTGACCGGCGAGATTTTCCGCCAGCTCGAAGACGCTCGGAAAAGCGGGCTCACCATACGTAAGTTCGAGTTTAACTACGCCGTTCGCTCCGTGCAGGACGCGGGCACGCCCACGCTCGACGCGCTCGTGGTCACAAAAATCCAGTGCTCCGCAAAGCGTCCGCCCATCGTGCCGAAGACGGCCGTGCAGCGCGCTTACATTCAGGCGATTCAGCAGCACGACATGACGTTCGGAATCGGCCCGGCGGGCACGGGGAAGACATATCTCGCGATGGCGATGGCGGTGTCCGCTTTGAAAAAGGAGCAAGTCCACCGCATCATCCTCACGCGGCCTGCGGTCGAGGCGGGCGAGGCGCTGGGCTTTTTGCCAGGCGACTTGAAAGAGAAGATCATGCCCTACCTGCGCCCGCTCTACGACGCGCTCCACGACATGATTGATGCGGAGGATATGCAGCGGCTTTTCGAGCGCGGCGTCATCGAGGTCGCCCCGCTCGCTTACATGCGCGGGCGGACGCTGAATCACGCATTTGTCGTCCTCGACGAAGCGCAGAACACGACCACGGAGCAGATGTTCATGTTCCTCACGCGGCTTGGTGCGGACAGCAAAGCAGTCATCACCGGCGACCCGACGCAGATCGATCTTCCCGGCAACAAACGCAGCGGCCTCGTCGAAGCACTCGCCGCACTGCGCGACATCGAAGGCATCAACTTCACCCACTTCGGCGAGCGCGATGTGATCCGTCACGAACTCGTTCGGCGCATCGTGAACGCCTACCGCTCGCACCGCACCACGGCGTAATTTTTACAACACGCCGACGACGAAACGCCCCCATAGTCCGCGAAAGCGGCGGGCGAGGCTGAGGTGCAGCGTTTCTTCGGTGAGCCGTTTGCTGCGCGCGAGATCGCGCTGGAACATCGCGCGCTGCTCGTGCGCGAAGGCAGGGGAGAGGACGTGGAGGTTGTTCTCGTCATTGATGAAAAAGGAGCGCGGGTCCAGATTCCCCGAGCCGGCGATGATGAGGTGATCGTCGATGGCGACGAGCTTGCCGTGCAGCATCGTGGGTTGAAACTCATACAGCTCCACGCCTGCATCCATGAGCCTTCGGAGGGTGCCTTGCATGATTTCTTTCGCGAAAGGCATGTCTGTGTTTTCGCCGGGCATGATGATTTGCACGCGCACGCCGCGCTCGGCGGCGGCGAGCAGTGCATCGCGAATCTCCGCCGTCGGGAGAAAGTAAGAGTGCTCGATGAGGATGGACTTCTGCGCGGCGCGGATGGCGAGAAGCGTCGCGCTGCCGAGCGTGTCCCGCTGTTTCATCGGCGAGCCCGCGACCATCTGCGCGGTGAGCGTGCCCGCATTGCGCAGCGGCGGATAATACGCCGGGCCGCTCAGCTTTGTTCCCGTGAGTTCCTGCCAATTGTCCGCGAAGTTATCCTGGAGCTGCGCGACAACCGGGCCGCGCAGCTCATATTGCGTATCGCGCCAGTGCCCGCGATCCTGCGCGCACCCGGTCCAATTATACGCCCAGCCCGCGCCGCCGCAAAACCCCACGCGGCCGTCGCAGACGAGCACCCGGCGGTGCGTGCGGTGATTGTAGGCGAGCGGGAGGAAGAAATTGAACGGGCTATAGAGCTTCAACTGCACGCCAGCTTTTCGCATCGCGGCGATATAATCATCGCCCCACGGCGCGCACCCAAAAGCATCCAGGATCACGTGGACGCGCACCCCAGCTCGCGCCCGCTCGATGAGGATGCGGCTCAGCAGCGCCACCGGCATACAGTCCCGCGCCGTGTAGCATTCAAAAGTGATGCTCTCTTTCGCCGAGATCGCCGCACGTAGCATCGGCGGGAAAAACCCGTCCCCATTCTCCAGCGTCCGCACCGAGTTCCCCGTCGTCCAAGGCGTCATCGACATCTCCGCGAGAGCAGTCGTAAAAGCCGCAGATTGCACGGGCGGCGGCGCACTCGGGACATGGCGAAACGAGCCCGTCGAACAAGCGCCCAACACCAAGACCCAAGCGGCGAAAACGGAACGCAAACTCACTTCGCGACCTTCGCTCCCTGCCTGCCCGCCATCACAAAGCCCCTGCCATCCGTGAACTGCGCAAACTCCCCCGCATCCACCCCCAGCACCGCAGCAAAGCGCGACGCAACCCGCGCAAACCCGACAGCAAAAAACAACAACGAACCCATCCCTCACACATACAACCCCACACCTCCACTCCGCCAGCCGAAACATCCGCAAAACAACACCAAATCCAGTTGCCGCCCCCTCGCGAAACTGGCACAATCCGCCTCGATGAAAACACTTCTCGCACTCGCCTTCACCGCCACCTCCATCCTCGCCGCGCAGCCCGCAATCACGCCTGCCGACGCCTTTGCCACCATCAAAAAATTCGCTGGAGAATGGCACGGCCCCGCCGCAATGAAAGGAATGCCCGCATCCCACTCCATCTATCGCATCACCGCGGGCGGAAGCGCCGTCGAAGAAATCATCTTCCCCGGCACAAAAATGGAAATGATCTCCATGTATCACATGGACGGCAGCGATCTCCTTATGACCCACTACTGCGTCATCGGCAACCAACCCCGCATGAAGTTCAACCCCTCCACAAGCACACCCACCGAACTCGTCTTCGACTTCGACGGCGGCACAAACTTCAACAAACGCCGCGACCAGCACATGCACAGCGCCAAATACACCATCACCCCCGGCAAATCCGGCCCGCAAAAAATCACCCAGTCCGGCACAAGCTGGAAAGACGGCAAGCCCGCCGACTCCTGCGGTGCCGTCACCATGACCCGCCACAAATAGCCGGAATGGATGACTCCGTCGGCTGCGCACACGAGCGAACACCACTAACGAACGGATGCTATCCTCGCCCAGTCCAGACTCGCATGAGGAAGTTCCAATTGAAAAACCAAAGGAAGTAGCCGACAAACAATATCGAGTAGCTGACAAAGTTGCTCATCGTCACCGCGCGGATCAGGAGTCTGAGGTCATTGGGGAGTAGTGGACGCAATACGCCGTATTCAATCGGCACCGTGACTAGGTACGCGGCGAGAAATGCGAGAGCAGTCTCCGGGAGGCTGTTCTTATGGACAAAACCTATGACGAATGGGAGCAGCAAGTGTCCGGCGATATATGAGGCAAGGTTCGCCAAAGCGAGATCCCGAACGGCCCCCCAAAGTGCGAGCCGCGGTCGAATGTAAATCCAGAACACCCAGCACTCGGCGATGAACGCGATGAGGAAGCTCAATAGCGCAGAAGCCGTGTCGTAGCGATATACGAAGAGCGGACCCCAGATGGTGTTGGCTAGAATTGGAAGCATGGAGCGCTCGCGCGGTGTTTTACGGCGTTTGTAGCCGGTAGAATCGCTGGGGGGTGCCGGTGGAGTCGGTGACTTGCGCGGTGGCGTCGGTGTTGGTGGCGGCTCGGGTGGTGAGGGGGAGCCAGGTGCCGGTGGTGAGGGAGTCGCGGTAGGTGATGCGGTAGGTGCGGCCTGCGAGGGCGGTGTGGGTGAGGGTGACTTGGCCGGTGGCTGTCATGGTGAGGACGCTGGCAGCGTTGCGGGGGTCGGTTCCGGCGAGGTATTCGGCGGCGTTGCTTTGGCCGTCGCCGTCGGTGTCGGTGGTTGCGGCGGTGAGGTCGGGGAGTTGGTCGAGGGCGTTGGTTTTTTCCCATGCGTCTGGGAGGCCGTCGGCGTCGGTGTCGATGAAGCCGGTGGTGGCGGTGCTGATGATGGTGAAGGTTTGTGTGCCGGTGGTGACGCCGTGGACGTCGGTGCCGGTGAGGGTGACGATGTTGGTGCCGAGGAGGAGGGGCATGGTGGCGGCCCAGTTGTCGATGGTGGAGAATGTGACGTCGAGGACGCCGCCGGGGCCGCTGAGTGTGACGTTGGCGGAGCCCCAGGGGGCGGTGCCGCTGAGTGCGAGGGAGGTGGCGGCGGTGAGGGTGCCGTTTGCGGGTGGGCTGGCGATGGTGAGGGCGGATGGGGAGGGGAGTTGGCTGAGGACGTAGGTGCGGCGGTCGCTGATGTAGGTGAGGATGCTGCTGTAGTCTTGGCCGGGGGTGAAGTTGTCGTAGTGGTTGGTCCAATACGCCATGTAGGTGGTGTTGAAGGTGGTGGTGCAGATGTCTTGGAGGTGGGCGTAGTAGAGGCGGAGGTATTGGGGGCGCTGAAGGACGGTGGTGGTGATTTGATCGCCGAAGATGGAGGCGTTTGTGGCTTGGATGAAGGCGAAGTCCCAATCCCACGGGAGGGTAAGGAGGCGACCGTCGGCGGGGCGCTGGTAGAGGTAGATGTTGTGGTTGTTGCCGCGGGTGTATGCGTCGCTGATTCCGCAGAGTGTCTGGAGGGCGAAGCAGCGCGCCCATTCGCTGCCGTCGATGAGGGGGGCGACTGCGGTGTCTAGTGCGGCGCCGGTTTTTGAAAAGGCGCTGCCGAGGGCGATGACGGCGTCCCAGTCGTCGCGCTCGGTCTGGTTTTCGTGAAGGAAGAACCAGCGGTAGCTTTCTTTGTCGGTGCCGCGGTCGGTGATGTCGGTGCCGGTGACGCTGTCGGGGCTGGGGAGCTTGTACCCGCCGCCGTTGGTGGTGAGGGGAAAGTAGATGAGCTCCATTTTCCAGAGCGAGCCGTCGCTTCCGGAGTCGAACGCGCTGTTTAGGTAGTCGCCGCCGTAGCCGCCCATCTGCATGAGTGCGGGTCCGGTGTGGGTGGTGCCGGGGACGATGATGCGGACGATGTCGTCGTAGAGGCTGCTGACGCCGCCTGCCGCTGCGATGATGTGTTTGACGAGGATTTCGTTTTGGCCGAACGGCGCGCCCGCGTAGCCCCAGTTGCCGCTGCGGTCGAGGGCGACGGAGCTTTTTACGCCGCGGAAAAGTTGGGCGGGGTCGAAGGCAACGCGGTAGCTGATACGGCTGGAGTCCACGCGTCCGCGCTCGCTGCCTTTGAGTCGGACGTCCACGTTGTAGAAGACTTCGCTTTCGTCGTAGATGAGGGTGGCGCGGGTGGCGGCGTTGCTCATCAGCTCGACATCGGTGAAGAGCGTGGCGAGGTCTGCGGCGGTAAGGATGAGGCGGAGGTTGTGGGCGAGCGGGAGGTTGGCGAGGCTGTCGTTCCAAATGACGAGCGCGCGGGAGGCTGCACCGGCGGCGGGGAAATCGGCGGTGGCGCCGAGGGAGTCGGTGGCGCGGACGTAGAACTGTGCGATGGCTCCGGCGCTTTGTGCGGGGATGGCGGCGCTCCACGTGCCGCTGCCGAGCGTCATCGCTGCGGAGGAAAATGCGCCGCCATTTACGGAGTAGAAAAGTGTGGCGCTGGTGACGTTGTTTGGGTCGGCGGCTTCGACGCTCACGGTGACGCTTTGCGCCGCTGCGGGGACGACGGGGGAGTGGCGGAAGTTGCGGAAGGTCGGCCCGATGTTGGCGACGGCGCGGGAGTTGACGGAGCCGGGCGTGCCGCTGATCGCGGGGACGACAAGCTCGGTGATCCGGGAAACTCGGTTGTGGTAGAGCCGCGTGTGGAGTTGGCGCGAGCCGCTGATGACTTTCGCGCGGAAGGAGATTTCGTATTCGCGACCGTCCACGATGGGGGTGTTGCCGATGTAGGTGGCTTCGATGTGATTGTGCATGTGCTCCATCGCGCCGGTGGCGCGGATGTGGAGGACTTGGTTGGTGAGGTTGCCGGGCTCGGCTTTGACGGTGCTGGTCTTGTGGGTGCCGAGAAAGCGCCAGCCGGTCGCGCCGCTGGAGAAGTTGCCGTTTGTGATTTTTTGCACGGGCGCGGTGGAGGGTGATTCGATGACGCTGACATCATCGACGAGACACTCGCCGGAATCGAGGAGCCCGAGGGCGAGTTCGTTCCATTGCGTAGGGCCACCGTCGGCAGCGGCGGTCTTTCGGTAGGTATAGGTCTGCCATGTGGCGCGTGCCGATTCATCACTCGCGGCCCATGCTTCGGGTGCGGTGTTGTCTGCGGCTGCATTGCGGAGTTCGAGTGAGGAGCCGCCGCCGTCCGCAATTTCCGGCCAGCGCCCGCCGTCGAAATACTCGACGCTGTCGGCTTTGTTTCCCGCCGCGTCTTTGAGCACGATCTTGTCGCCGCCGCGCCCGAGCTTATTTGCAAAGGGACCGATGGCGGTGATGCCGGGGAACTTGAGCAGTAGAGCCGCCGGGTCTTTCGCGACGACGAGGTAGCCGCCCGCCGCGAGGGTGGTGGCGTTTGGAAATGCGAAGTCCACGCCGTTATCGAGCCGCCAGCCGGTGAGGTCCACGGGTGCGCCGCTTTTGTTGAAAAGCTCGACCCATTGCTCGGTGCTCTCGGTGAAAACCATGGCCGGAGAGAGCGTCTCGGTGGCGGTGAGTTCGAGGCCGAAGAGCACATCGTTTGCGCCGGTGCTTTGATGCACCTCCACGGCGAGCACGTTGTTGCCGCTGAGCAACGCCGCAGCGGGCACGCTGATGGTTCCGGTGAATGCTTGCGTGGTCACATCGCTACTCGCGGGAGTGGTGTAGCCGACCGCTCCGGCGGGCATGTTGTGCCGGTAAAGTTCCTGCCCGTTCAGCCACACCACCGCGCCGTCGTCCACAGCGAGATTCAGTGACAGAGCAGTGTTTGCGGGGTTTCCAGTGAAGCTGAAGCTGCGGCGGAAGTAGTGTGTCGCGGGCCCCGCTGTGAGCGTCGTATTGCGCGGGCCGGGTGCATTTCCCGCAGTGAAGTGCGCGGCGACTCGCGTGCTGCTCAGCGGCTTGTTGTAGAGCGCGACCTCGTCGATGACGTAGCTGCCGCTCGCTGCCTCGCGATTGTCGTAGCCGATGAAGACCATGTTGTTTCCCGTGGTGCCCGCAGCGGGGACGTTGCGCGTGACAGTCGTGGTGCGGTCGGCGACGCCGTTGAAGTAGATGATGCCGTTGTTTGTCGTGTTCACCGCGTCCCAAGTCGTGACGACATGATAGGTCTGTCCGACGGCGAGCGCGGCGTTGCTGTCGAGCGAGACGGGCGAGTTGCCGAAGCTGTAGTGCGGGCGGATGATGCGACCTGGGGAGAGGTAGTTCATCATGAAGAAATCGCCGCCGCTTTCCCCATCGCCCACGAGGTTCATGAATCCCGTGGGGCTGGAGAGAATCTTTACCCAAAACTCCACCGTGTAACCCTGGCTCCCAATCTTTTCAAAGCCCGGCACCGTCACGCGATTCGCGCCGGTGAGCGTGATGGCCTTGCTCGTCGGCGAGGCACCGACAATAGGCGTAGTGGCGAGCGTAACGCCCGCCGTCGCTGTGCCCGTGCGGCTGTTCCCGCTGCTGTCCGCGATGCTCGTCGTCGCGTCGTCCAGCTTCCAATATGCAATCGGCGCATCCGCCAGCACCTCGCCCGAGTAGCTGCCCGCACCCGCGCTGGCGAAAAGCCCTGCACCCGCCGACCATGCGCTGTCGTCGTAGCCTGGTTGCCGCCAAGCAGTGCCGAGGTCGGTGCCGGACTGATTGCTTTTCCATGTCGCGGCAAATGCGGATGGCGTCGTCGCCTGCGTCACGGCGGACTGAGGGAGCGTTGGGCGCCCGTGGTAAAAAATCTCGTTAATCACCACCGCATCGTTGAACGCGAAAGTGTTCGCAGTCCCCGGAGTTGCCGCTGTGGGGAAGGCCCATTCGCCCAGCGAGGAAAGCCGCGCCCGCGGGACAGCCTGCACACTCACAGCATCAAGCACCTGCGCGCCGCTCGCCGAACGCAGTGCAAAGCGGTCGCCAGCGAGCGTGGTCACGCCGAGCGTCGCTGCGGAAAATGAAACGAGTGCGCCGGGAGTCAGCGTCTGCGAGGGAATCGTATAGCTCGTCACGCCGCCGGAGTAACGCGCGAGCGACATTCCGCCAAGGTCCACATTCGCCGCACCGTGATTCGTCAGCTCGATAAAAAACCCCGCGCCCGCCGCACCGACCTCATTGATAGAAACGCTCGCCGCAGCCGCGCCGGGAAAGTTTGCCGCGCCCGGTGTTCCGCCGACTTGAGCGGATTGCGCCCACGAATCCGCGCGATCGCTCCCGAGATTCGGCGCACGTTTTGCCAGCGTGGTACCCGCGCCATCTGCCGATGCAGGCCACGCGTCGTCGGTGCCGTAGCTCACTTCATCCATCGTGCGGTCGCTATTGTCCCACAGTTCCAGCTTCTCGCCCGAGTTCGACAGCCGGCCGGTGAAAGGACCGAGCACGCCCGTCAGTCCCGGCACCGCCGTCATCAATGCGCCCGGATTTACCGCCACGACGAGATAGCCACGCCCCGCGATGCGTGTGCCAGCGGGAAAAGTAAAGCCTACGCCATTCGCGAGCTTCCATCCCGAGATGTCCACATCCACCGCTTGCTGGTTGTGCAGTTCCACCCACTCCATCGCCGGCTCGCTCGCCGCCGGGTGATACATCACTTCATTGAAGACGACGACGCTGTCAGCGAGCGCACCCACTGCGAAGAGCAGGAGAAGTGAGAGAATCCGGGACATCAAAATGAGCCCCGTGATTTATGCGCGACGGCGGCGGAATGCGGCGAGGATGCCGAGCCCGCTGAGTAGCGAAATGATCGCGCCGGGCTCCGGCACTACGACGATGCTTCCGTCCGCGGACAGCGCACTGGTGTCCCATGTGTAGTCGAACGTGAGCGACGGCAGATTGAGCGTGGCGAACGAACCGGCGAAGCTCGCGGCATCGAACAAATTGAACGAATCGCCGGGCGTGAGCGTATCGCCGGTGGCGGTGACGTTGAGCGTTCCGCCGAGCGTGAGTGCGCCGGTGACGTTGGCGAGATCCGCACTGAGCGTGAAGCCGCTCTTGTTGAGTTCAAATGCCGCCGTTCCTCCGAGTGCGAGCGTGCCGCTGACGTTCAGCGTCCCGATGCTTGCTCCGGGCGCGAAGGTGCCGCCGTTATTCACCGTCGTTGCGCCGACCGTGCCGCCGCTTCCGCCGAGGGTTCCGCCGTCCACCGTCACGGTGCTGCCGCTGATGCTGCCCGAGACGAGCAGCGTGCCCGCCGTTACCAGCGTCGCACCGGTGTAGGTGTTCACTCCGCTGAGCGTCTGTGTGCCCGTGCCGACTTTCGTCAGTGCCGTGGAGCTAGGATTGTCGAAACTGTCGGCGATGACCCCCGAGAATGTGGTGCTCGAATTATCCCCGCCCGTCTTCAGTGTGTGCGTGCCGAAATACTCGCCGCGCACCGTTCCCGTGCCGGACAGCGATCCAATCGCGACGGTGGTGTTCGCGCCTGCGCTGTAGAGTGTGAGGAAGGATCCCGCGCCTACCGTTACCGGTGATCCGAGACCATTGGTTCCGGCACCGAACGGCGTGCCGTCATTCACGGTGTCGTAGTAGTTCGCCTGCAGCTCGCTGCTTGCAGCGACGACCGTCGGCCCCGTGTAGGCCGCGCTGCCGACGATGAGGAAGCGCGCGCCGCCAGTCTGCACGGTGAGTCCGCCACTGCCCGTGATGCTGCTCCCATTGAGATGCGCGAACGAACTGCGATTCGGGCCCATCGCAAGCTGCACGGTGCCGCCGCCCGCGTTGAGTGAGAGGCCCTTCTTAGCGTTGTCCGGCAAAAAATTGCCGCCGGTGTAGCGCAGCGTGCCCATCGTGCTCGCGCCGCCGAGAGTTACCGGCAGTGCGCTATTGCCCAGCGGGCCGTCAGTGCCGTCGTTGTTCCAGTTGTTCGTCATGAGCGTGCCGTCCGCGACGGTGACTGCGCCGGTGAACGTGTTGGCACCAGGGATGGTGGCGGTGCCGCCGTTCACCGTGAAGGTGGAGCCGATCCCCGCGATGACGCTGGCGCCAGCTTGCGTGAACACCGTCGATGCACCGCTCACCGTGATGCTCGTGCCTGAGAGTGTCCCGGTGAGACTCAACGTGCCATCGTTGACCGCCGTCGCGCCAGTGTAGGTATTCGCATTGGAGAGTGTGACCGTGCCGTTACCCGTCTTTGTCACGCCACCCGCGCTCGCGCCATTGGCGATCACGCCCGCGATGGTGTGGTTTCCGACGACTTCGAGTCCCGCACTGCCAGCCACATTAAAGCCAATATTCACGGGAACCGTCGTAGGAACACCCGTGTAAGTGAGCTGAAATTTCGCGCCGTTATTGATCGTGATGAAATCAGGCACCAACGCCACCGGCGCCGGCATACTGCCCGCGCCGAACCAATCGAGCGCTCCCGCATTGATCGTCACCTTTCCCGTGAAGACATTGTTCGCGATGCCGTTGGAGCCGAGTTGCAGCGTTCCGCCGCCTTCCTTGATGAGATTGCCGCCGTTGGACTGGAAGCGGTTGAACCCACCTGCGAAATTCAGCGTCGAGCCCGTGATGACATCGATCGTGTTGTTGCCCGAGACGAGATTCACGCCGCGCAAATCCCCGCTGGCGCTTGCACCGGTGTAATTGATGCGTCCGCCATTCATCTGGATGAACGTCGTCGCAGCGGCTCCCGGATTGTTCCCAGCAGTTCCCCACGGGCCTGCGACGCCCGAGAGATTCCACGATGGCACGCTGATCGCGCCGCCGTTGATCGTCACGAGTCCGTTGTGCGAGTTTGCACCGGAGAGTGTGAGTGCGCCGTTGCCGATCTTGGTCAAACTGCCGCCGCCGCCGGAAAGAACACCGGCAAACACGGTCGATGTGTTGTCGCCGCCCACAGTGAGCGTCTTCGCCCCGAGGACGACGGAAGAGCCGCTCACTCCCGCGAGCGATCCGACCGTTTCGCCGCCTGCGGTGATTCCGGAGATATTCAGCACCGCCGTCGCACCGGAGACATTTACTGCAGAAGTATCCGCAATCGCCCCCGCACCGCTCAGCGTAAGCGTTCCACCGCTAATCGTGGTCGCGCTGCTGTAGGTGTTCGCCGCCGTCAGAGCGAGGTTGCCGTTCCCAGATTTTGTGATTCCGCCCGCGCTGGCACCGTCGGAAATCACACCGGGAATCGTGTGCGTGGCCGCAGGAATCGAGAATCCCGCATTCCCCACCACTTTGAAGCCCACGTTTGCATTCACTGTGGAACCGCCGACATAGGACAACTGGAATGTCGCGCCGTTATTGATCGTGATGAAATCCGACACGAGAGCCGCGGGAGACGGCATACTTTCGCCGCCGAACCATTCGAGCGTCCCGGCATTGAGGGTCACTTTTCCGGTGAAAACATTGTTCGCGATGCCGTCGGTGCCAAGTTGCAGCGTGCCGCTGCCTTCCTTGATGAGATTGCCGCCGTTCGACTGGAATGTGTTGAAGCCTGCGAAATTGAGCGTCGAGCCCGTTATGATGTCGATCGTGTTGTTGCCCGAGACGAGATTTACCCCGCGCAAATTGCCAGTCGCAGATGGGCCGGTGTAGTTGATGCGTCCGCCATTCATCTGGATGAACGTCGTCGCCGGTGCCCCGGTATTATTCGCCACGGCTCCCCACGGGCCCGCGGCACCGGAGAGATTCCATGTCGGGACGGAGATCGCGCCGCCATTGATCGCGAAGAGTCCAGTGTGAGTACTCGCGCCCGAGAGCGTCAGCGTTCCGGTGCCCACTTTCGTGACTGCTACTGGTCCACCGTTGTTTTGAAAAATGCCGGAAAACGCGGTGCTTGTGCCGTCCCCTCCGATCTTGAACGTATGGATCCCGCCACCCTCGCCCTGCGCAGTACCCGAGCCTGAAAGCGAACCCAGCGCGACCGTTGTGTTGGCATTGTTACTGTAAAAAGAGAGCAACCCACCGCTATTCACCGTCACTGCCGAACCGAGGCCGTTCAGTCCCGCGCCAAACGGGGTGCCGTCATTCACCGTGTCGAGGTAGTTCGTCTGTATTTCGCTGCCTGCGGCAACCACAGTCGGCCCGGTGTATGGAGCACTGCCTATCACGATGAACCGCGACGTGGCACCACCAGCGAACGTATCCACGGTGAGTCCGCCGCTGCCGGTGATCCTGTCACCGTTGATGTGGATGTAGTTACTACCCCGATTTCCCGCCACATACACCATCTCCACTTTCCCACCGCCCGCAGCGAGACTCAGTAGTTTGATAGTTGTCGGCACATTGTTCGAGCCTCCGCCCGTAAAGCGCAGCGTGCCCTGCGTCGTCGCGCTGCCGAGTGTCAATGGCAGCGCGCTATTCCCGAGCGGGCCGTTCGTGCTGCTGTTGTTCCATACTGGCACACTCAGCGTTCCCGCCTCGACCGTCAGCGCGCCGGTGAATGTATTGGCACCCGTGAGTATCTGCGTGCCCGTACCGATCTTGGTGACCGCACCGCCCACACCGGAAATGACGCCCGCATACGCTGCCGGGCTGGTGTTGTCGCCGCCAAGCCTCAGGGTTGCAGCCCCGAGGGTGACGTTTCCGCCGGTCGCACCACCGCCGGTGAGTGAGCCGATTTGCGTATTGAAGCCGGTGATATCCAAGGCCACTCCCGCGACGTTGGACAAGTTGACCGCAGAGTTTTTGCCGAACGCACCGCTGGCATTGGCCACCGAAGCCACGCCCGCCTTGAGCGTCCCGCCGTTGACGTTGGTCGCCCCGGTGTAGGTGTTCGCGCCGCTCAATGTGACGGCTCCTGCTGATGTCAGGGCCGCAGCCCCGGTGAGCGCGCTCGATACCGTCAACGTGCCGCCACCACCACCGAGGCGGAAGCCGTTGCTTCCCGGCGTGAGCGTTCCGCTATAGGTGAAATTCCCAGTCGTTCCGAGGAAGAGGCTGCTCGTGCTCGAAAAGTCCACGTTGGAACTATCATTGGC
Source organism: Chthoniobacteraceae bacterium (assembly GCA_947471505.1). Classification (GTDB taxonomy): domain Bacteria; phylum Verrucomicrobiota; class Verrucomicrobiia; order Chthoniobacterales; family Chthoniobacteraceae; genus SXWH01. The sequence continues at coordinate 24,002 of CANIWM010000025.1, forward strand.
CGGCAGCGCCAGCACACCGGAGGAGGCCGCAGCGATTCGTCCGCTGCCCGCCCACAGACCAGCGGTCGTGAAGCCGGCGGGACCTGTCGCTGCCAGTACTCCGCTTGCGTTGATCGTCACATTGCCGGTGGCGGGCACGGAGCCAGCCCCCGCGCCAAACACGAGGAGTCCGGCGTTCACAATCGTGCCGCCAGTGTACGTGTTCGCACCCGAGAGTGTGAGATTGCCTGCGCCCGTCTTGGTGACGCTGCCTGGGTTGGCACCGTTGGCGATGGCACCGGCAATGGTGTGATTTCCAAGAATTTCGATGCCCGCACTGTCGCTCACCTTAAAGCCGATGTTCGCGGGAACCGTCGTAGGCGCACCGGTGTAGGTCAGTTGGAACTTCGCGCCGTTATTGATCGTGATGAAATCAGACACCAGCGCGCCCGGACTCGGCATGCTCCCCGCGCCGAACCAATCGAGCGCTCCCGCATTGATCGTCACCTTTCCCGTGAAGACATTGTTCGCGATGCCGCTGGAGCCGATTTGCAAAGTTCCTCCGCCCTCCTTGATAAGGTTCCCTCCGTTGGACTGGAAGCGGTTGAACGCACCTCCAAAAGTGAGCGTCGAGCCCGTGATGATATCGATGGTGTTGTTGCCGGAGACGAGATTCACGCCGCGCAAATCACCGCTCGCCGCTGCGCCGGTGTAGTTGATACGCCCGCCGTTCATCTGGATGAATGTCGTGGCCGCCGCTCCGTTCGCCGCCGCTCCCCACACACCGGCTGCCCCGGAAAGATTCCACGACCCCACATTCACCGCGCCGCCATTGATCGACACCAACCCGGTGAAAGTATTCGCACCGCTCAGCGTCAGCGTGCCGTTGCCGGTCTTTGTCAGCTTCCCGCTGCCCGTGCTGTTTTGCAGCACACCGCCGATGGTCGTATTCCCCGCGCCGCCGACCGTCAGCGTTTGGTTTTTCAAATCAAACGCACTGCCCGTGAAAGCAAGCGTCCCGCCCGCAGTCGCACTCGTCGTCAAGTCCGCGTCCAGAAACACGCCGCCCGAGAGCGTGTTTGTCCCGCTCGTATTCTGCGAAGCAATCGTCCGTGTGCCCTGCGTCCCGCTCGCCGATGGACGCACCACCAGCGTGCTCGCCAGTGTCTGTGCGCCCGCCGCCGCCGTGAGGCTCACCGTCGCCGCGCCGCTATCCGCCGCGGTGCTGCCGAGACGGATGATGCTCCCGTTCACCGAGCCACCCGCCGCAAACGCCAGAGTCCCCGCATTCACAAAAGTATCGCCCGTGTAAATATGTGCGCTTTGGAAAACAACCGTGTTCGCCTGCTCGATGGCAAACGAACCGCCCTGCGAAATCACCGTCCCTGCCCCGAATGTCACCGTCCGATTATTCGGTCCATAGACGTGCAGCGCGTTTCCATTCGTGAACACGTTCGCGCTATTGATCACCAAATCGCCGTTCACCGGATTGAACTCACCCGTGCCCGCCTGACCCGCATTGATTGCCAGACTCGCCAGCGAAACCGTCTGCGTCACCGTGCTGTAGTTCTCAATCTTTCCGAAAAGATCGATGGCATTCCCGCCCACGTTAAATTGCCCCGCCGTTGCCGCGAAGAACAGCGAATGAAAATCATCAAACGCCGTGTAGTTGTTGAAAGGAGTCAGGCGCGTCGTTCCGTCAAACGTCAAATCTACCGTCGCACCGACCGGCGGCGGGCCGTCCGGGCTCCAGTTCGCGCCGGTCCCCCAATTGTCATCCGCTCCGCCGCCATCCCAAATGACTCCTGCGTTTGCAGGCACGATCAAGAAGGGTGAAAGGAGCGCGATGCTGGTGAGGAGGATGGAACGTGGGGTTCTGAAGAAAGGTGGAGTCATGTTCATGGTGATATTCTTAAGGATAGGATGGAGCACTCAACTGCTGAGTTCAAGGGAAGGTAATTACATTAGAGGAAACGTCCATCACGCATTCGCGGGATGATGCGATCCGAGTTTGCGGCTTTGCGGGGTGGGGGATTCCTACGATACTGGGAACTTCATGCCTGCTCCATCGCTGCCAATCATCTCGACGCTCGCTGCGTTGCTTGCGAATGCCGCACTGGCCTCGGGGCCGGCGGATGCGCTTGCGCGGTTGGGTTCGGCGGAGCTTCGGGGGCATGATGCGCGGGTGGATTCCCTGCAAGCGGAAATGGCGAGTCTGCCTCCTGTGCCGGAGGCGCAAACGGTGGCGCGGGTGGGGTGGCACAGCACGTTTAGCCGTGGGGAGCGCGCGGCGGATGTGTTACAGAGTGTGGTGGTCGATCTCGGTGCGAGCGGGGCTTTTGATTCGGTGGTACTGGTGCCGGTGAATGTGGCGTATGGGACCCATCCGGGGCCGGGCTATGGATTTCCGCGCCGCTTCCGGATTGAGTCGGCGGAGGACGCAGAGTTTTCAATGCCGCTGGTGCTGGCGGATTTTGGTGGGGCGGATTTTCAAAATCAGGGGAGTCTTCCGGTCTGTGTGGAGACGCCAGGTGCGCGTGGGCGTTTTGTGCGTGTGACGGCGACGCGGCTTTTCTCGCGGGGAAATGAAGCGCTGTTTGCGCTGGGTGAGCTCATCGTGTGGCGCGGTCCGGTGAATATCTCGGCGGGCGCGATGTGTCGGACGAGTAGTAATTATGAAAACGCGCCGACATGGCAGCCGGGAAATCTCACCGATGGCCAGACGGTGCTCGGGCCGCCGGTGATCATCGGACCTACGCCGGGCAACGGATATCACTCGCTGGAGCGGCAGTCGGAGTTTTCGGAAAAGTGGGTGCAGCTCGACCTCGGTAGCACGCAGTCGCTTGATGAAGTGCGGCTGTTTGCGGCGCGGCCAAAGGATTTCCCCGTCCGTCCGGGTTTTGGTTTTCCGAAACGCTTTCGGGTAGAAGCGAGCGAGATGGAGGACTTTGCGAAGCGGGTTTCGTTGGTGGAGTTTGCCGACACTGATTGCGAGAGCCCCGGCGATAATCCGTTCGTGGTCGCAGCGCGGGGAATCTCCGCGCGCTATGTGCGGGTGACGGCGACGCGACTGTGGGCGCGGCACAATGATTTCGTCTTTGCGTTGAGCGAAATGGAGGTGTTCTCGGGAGGTAGAAATATCGCGCTGGGGGCCACCCCGTCGGCTTTGGAGGACATCAATCTGCCGAACTGGAGGCTCATGTTTTTGAACGATGGCTTCACGAGTGCAGGCTGGCTCACGGACTGGAGCGGGTGGCTGCGCGGGCTTTCGCGGCGGCGCGAAGTGATGCAGGAGCTCGCGGCGCTGGAAGCCGCCCGCGAGCCGCTGGTGACGGCTGCATTTTGGCGGCTCGGGAAATGGACGGCTGTCGCTGCGGGCGGCGTCGCGCTTCTCGGGGCGTGGTGGAGCGTGCGCCAGCGCAAGGCGCGGCGGCGGGAGTTGGCGAGATTGCGCCAGCGCATAGCGGGCGATTTGCACGACGAAATCGGGAGCAACCTCGGCAGCATCGCGATGCTCGCGAACCTCGCGTCCGACCATGGTGACAACAAGTCCGAGCTCGCGGAGATTCAGCGCATCGCACAGGAGACGGCGGATTCTATGCGCGACATCGTGTGGCTCATCCAGCCGGGCCGCGGTAATTCGTCGGACCTTGCGGGTCGGATGAGGGAGATCGCGCTGAAGCAGCTTGCTGGGAGCGAATGCGTGTTTGAAGCGGAGGGCGTGTGCGGGCCATTCTCGCTGGATTTTGAGCGGCAGGTAATCCTGTTTTTCAAGGAGGCTCTGAACAACATCCGCAAGCACGCCCGCGCCCGGCGCATCGGCATCCGTCTCACGCAGAAAGGACGCGACTTTTCCCTGCTCATCGCGGACGACGGCGAGGGCTTCGACATGGCCACGCCACGCCACGGTCACGGGCTCGTGAGCATGAATCACCGCGCCGGGCTCATCGGCGCGACGCTCGCCGTGGAGTCCAGCCCGAGCAACGGAACCCACCTCGCGCTTCACGCCCGCATTCCATGAAATCGACCAGCAACATCAGCATCTGGCTCATCGAGGACAACGCGACCTTTCGCCGCACCATCGCGCGCACCATCGCGAAGCAGCCGGGGTTCTCGTGCGACGGCGATTTTGGCCGCGCCGAGGACGCGCTCGCCGCGCTGAAGACGCAGGCCAAACCGGCAATCATCCTCCTCGATGTCGGGCTGCCCGGCATGAGCGGAATCGAAGCCATCCCGCAACTCCGCGCCCTTGCGCCGGATACGGCGATGCTCATTCTCACGGTGTTTGAGGATGAAGAAAAAATCGTCGCCGCCATCTGCGCCGGGGCATCCGGGTATTTGCTAAAAACCGCCCCCGCCGAAGAACTCATCCGGGCAATGCGCGACGTCCTCGCCGGATGCGCGCCGATGAACGGCCGCATCGCCCGCCGCGTGCTCGAAATGTTTAGCAAGCTCTCGCCGCGCAGAAACGACTACCACCTCACCGAGCGCGAGAAGGCGGTGCTCCAACAAATGACGGAGGGATTCATCAAAAAAGAAATCGCCGATCACCTCGCTCTCAGCGTCCACACCGTGGACACGCACCTACGCAACATCTACGCAAAGCTCCAAGTGAACACACGCACCGGCGCAGTCTCGAAGGCGCTCAAAGAAGGGTTGGTGTAGGGCGTCCATTCGCATTCGAGGTCGTAGGATGCGGATTTGCACGGGGAACGACCGCTACTTACGCACCGGCGGCGACGAGGGTTTTGATCCGCCGCTCCAAGTCTTGCCGGGAAACGATGTCCACTACCTCTACGGTGTGCGGAGTGAGGCGGAAGAGCATCCGGTGATCGATCCCCAGCCGGATTCGCGAAATGCCGGGGAGTGCTTTGAGGCGGACGACTTGCATGAACGCAGTGGATTCGCCCGACGCGATTCGCCCGAGCGCCTGCATGGCTTGCTTCGCGATCTGGCGGGGAAGCCCATCGATGGTGTTTTGAAAACGCGACGGAAAAGTGATGAGCCGCACGGGCTGCACGCCGAGTTGTTCGGGAGGTAGTTCGTGGGCGTCCTCTCGCGAGTCTTGCGCAGACGCGGCTGCGTGTTTTCCGGTTGGCGCGGCGCGGAGTTCTTCCAGATCGTGGTGGAGTTTTTGGAGTTCCTTGCGCAGTCCGGCGCGTTCTTCGTTGTGCTCTTTGAGGGAGCCTTTGAGTGCCGCGACTTTGAGGCGGAGGTCGTGCAGTGCCGCATCATCCTTCGGCGGAAGCGCGGAGTTCGATGTCGGCTGGGCGGCACGCTTCTTTTCCCGGCGCTCGATTTCGCGCCGCGCGTTGTCCATGTCGAGTTTCAGTCTGCGGACCTCGGCCGCCTTCGCCTCCAAGTTGCGTCGTGCTTCGCGCAGTTCTTCCGTGTCATGGCCGGCGGCGTGCGACTCCTCGGCGATTCGCTTTTCGAGGATGTCTGCAAACGGGTCATCCGGCGGGAGTGCGAGTTTATCGTGAGCCTTGACAACGATTTCCAGCAGCCGCGAAGCGTCCTTGGTGGAAACGAGGGGGATGACGCTGCGGGCGACAAGAATCCCGAGTGCTTTGAGCGGAGAGGAGAGCAATGCGTAGGCGAGGTTTTGGAGGTAAAGGGTATCTGTTTTCTGGAGCGCTTCAAGGGAGAGGCCCTTCAGTGCCTCGACAAAATCGCGGGGTTCACTTCCTGCACCGAGCATCTTGATTCCCATGTGCAGCTCCTCAGGCTCCAGCCCGGACGCCGTGCGGACGGCCAGCAGCCGCATGAGAGGCTCCCGCCGCCAGGCATACATGCAGAGCCACCCGACGCGCTCCCACACCTCGTGGAGCTCGATGCGAAAACCGGTCTTCTCAAACGCGGCGGCGGCTTCATCCACGAGCATGAATAGGGCGAGTTGATCAAAGCAGGCCTGATGAAGCGCCGGGTCTATCTTCGCGAAGTCCCAGCGTGCGACCTCAAAGCCCACGGCCTTTTTTACTTGCGCAAGCGTGAGGTGCTCCTCCGGCGAGCGATACACCTCATCCACCGTTTTACCGGCGACACTCGACGAATGGCGCAGCCGCTCCTTATCTTTTTCCTCACAGCAGCGCTTGTATTTTTTCCCGCTGCCGCACGGGCAGAGTTCGTTGCGGCTGTGTTTCTCCACGGCCCGGCGCACGGTGCCGGATTTCACGACACGCGCTTCTTCCGTCCCCTTCACGAGGATAAGGATGGGGTTCTTCGCCAGCGTAAAAATAGACTCCACATACGAGGTCGAAGTTCGTTTGATTTCTTCGTTTGCCAGCTCCGGTGAAATCTTGATGAGGAAAGCCGAAAGGTCCGAATCCCCGGCGATTTTTCCGACGTGGCAAAGCACGCTCAAGGCAAGTCGTCTCATCTCACGATCCGGGAATTTGCAGGCATGACGGGCGACGCTCTTGATTGCGGCGATGAGTTCCGGCGGCAGAGGGCTGTCTCCCTGGCTCTTGTGGGCGTTCACCGCCAAGCAGAGCGCCATCGCCTCATGGTGCGGTTGGATCAGTGTCGCGCAGAGCGCATCGACTACATGCTTCACCAAATCGCCCGTCATCCGGGACACGAGCGCTACGAGCAAAATTACATCCCGAAAGTAAGCCAGCGAGCGAACAATGTGGCGCGAATCGATCGCCCGCCCGGACGCTGCAGCGGCGAACGCGAGGATAAAAAACCCGCCCCAGTCATTGTTATGCAAGACTTCGGCCAGCCACGCATCCAGCACTAAATCGTCGGCGGGTAGCAGCCCAGCCACCCGCTCCACATTTGCCCGGTGAAACTGCCGTGGCGGGAAAAGTTCCCGCACTTCATCGGGGATTAGCGATGACGTTTCCGAAGGTGTAGATTCATGTGAGGACATGGCCGCAGGAGATAACCGGCCCTTCAAAGAAAACTCAAGCGTCGCGAAGTCCGGAATACCCACGAGCGATTGCCGAAGGCGGCGAAACGCCGGCGCAAGGCTTGTGGAACATCGGGGAACGCCCGCACCGGCGCAGTCTCGAAGGCGCTGAAGGAAGGGCTGGTGTAAGTGTTAGGCGGGCAATCACGGCGTTCGGGTTGATGCGAACAGCGCCGCATTTTCCGAGGTGTGGCTGCGCACATCGGAGCGTGCGATTTCCTGAAAGATTCGGCAAAACGCTCCGTATTGAGTGGTATGAAGCCTCCACTTTCCACCAATCCGACCACCGCACCGCGCCGCCATCGCGCATCCCTCCGCGACGCAGTGCGCATCAGCCGCGAGACCGCGTGGGGCGCATCCACGCCGCCGCGCCCATCGCTGCTCGGCGAGCCAACCATGGATGAAGCCGTGCGCATCCTCCACACCGAGCGGCTCCACCAGCGCAAATCGCTCCAAGCCGTCGCGATGTCTGCGGGCATCTCGCATCAAGCGCTCAGCCTCATCGAAGCAGGCGGGCGCACCCCGCTCGGCGAGACATTCGTGAACCTCTGCCACGCGCTCGGGCAATCGCCAGGCGCGGTGATGCTCGCTGCGGAAGGGCGGGTAAAGTAGGCGAGGGTTACTACCTTGCACCCCAGCGGGGCCGTCCCGGCCCCAAGCGCCAAGACGGCTGTGTCCGCGTTTTGCGCTTGCGGGGGGACCGCCTGAAGGCGGGACTCCGAACGGGTGTTTCTCCATAAAACCCTCCCTGCCGCTGTGTTGCGGCTGCAACAACTGTTGCAGAGACGCTTTGCCGGGGTTCGGGTTTTCTTTGCGTCATGCTCGCTTGGGTTTTCAGCACGGCTTGGTGGTTTTGTCGTTCGACGGAATGGTTTTGTCGGACGACAGAATCATTCTGCGGCGGTGCAGGATGGTTTTGCAAAGGAACAGAATCATTCTGTTGCACGACAGAATCGTTCGGCGGGACGATAGGATGGTTTTGCGACGCGACAGAACCAGCCCGTCGCGCGACGGAATCGTTTTGGAAAACGACAGAATCATCCTGCGACGGTGCGGGGTCGTTTTGTCGGACGACGGAACCAGCTTGCGCTACGACGGAATCATTCTGCGACGGCGCAGAACCAGTGTGCGGTGCGACAGAACCATTCTGTTTTCCATCCGCCAGGGAGGGGGGCCGTCCCGGCCCCCTGAGACGCGGTGCGTCTGCCCAGACATCCCTGCTTCAAGGGGCCGGGACGGCCCCTCTACTTGCGGTCGCTACGAGGAGGGCTGGGTGATGGCGCTTTGGGGCGCGGGGAACTGGAACTCGGGAATTTTGTGGGGGCCATCAGCGCCTTCACCAAACAACAAAACAACACATAAAAAGAAACATACTATGAAACGACAACCATACTTCCCCCGCACAATCGACAGACGGCCCGAGTGGTTCGCCGCATTCGCCACGCAGCTCGCGCTCGCCAATGGGACGCTCGGTCTGCCGGCCGATGACGTGACCGATATCGTGGCCGATGCCCGCTTTTGCGAATACGCGTGCGGCGTGTGGCTTACTGCGGTGCGCGAGTTTGGCCCGGCGGCGACGGCGTCTGTCGAGGAGCTGCTTTCGGGCAGCGTGGGCGCTTCGTTTACGCTGTCGGTCTTCACTGCGCCTGCGCTGCCCAGCGGTGTGTCGCTGGTGGCGGCGGGTGCGCTGGATCGTATCTTCCTGTTTGTGCAGACGATCAAAGCGTGCCCGAATTATACGGAGTCGATTGGCCTGCAACTCGGCATCGTGGGCGCGGAGGATGCGGCGGAAAATCCGGTGCCGACTTTCACGCTGAAGGTGGAGCGCGGCTCGGGCTGTGAGTGTGTGCGTCTGGCGTTCAAAAAATACGGCCATGCCGGTGTGGTGATTCACTGCCGTCGCAATGGGGGCGCGTGGGAGATGCTGGCGATCGACCTCGCTTCGCCGTATCTCGACGAGCGTCCGCTGCTGGTGCCGACTGCGCCGGAGGTGCGCGAATACCGGCTTCAGTTTTTCGATGGCTCGGAGGCGACGGGCGAGTTTTCACCTACGCAATCGGTGACGGTGGCTCCGTAGTTTATGGCATTCGATCCATCACTCCCGCAGGAGGGCACGGAGATCGACGCCGTGCAGATGCGCTCGCAATTGAACGGCCTCAAAGCGCTCATCGATGCCGTGCCCGCTGGTCCTCCGGGGCCGCAGGGGCCGGTGGGGGAGGTGTCGAACGCGGCGCTGGCGGCCCAGATCGCGGGGACGGCGCAAAACCCGAACGTCGGCACGTTTAACATCGCGCTGAGCGATCCGCCGACACGCCCGGAGGTGCAGGCGATCCTCGATTTTGTGAACGCGCTGGTGAATTCGCTGACGCGGGTGTAGCGGGGGCGCAGCCGAGGTGCAGGTGATCAAAGGCGACGGCGCGGAATCCGAACATGGTGTCGGATTTAGTGCTCACGCCGAGCGACCCGCCGACGCAGGGGGATTTGCTGGCGGTGATCGCGAAGCTCAATGAGCTGATCAACGCGCTGCGGCGGTAGGCGGCGGCGGCGCGGCGTAGCTCGACTTTCCAAAGTCGAGGTTTGAGGCAGCCATCAGAAAGACCGGCGTCCTTTTCTCCGGCTACAACTCGACATTGGAATGGCGAGCTACGCCATTGCGACCGCATGTTATCGAACGAAGGCGCTGAAGGAGGGCTGGTGTCGGGCGTCCGTTGTTTGCGGGACTATGGGAATGTGCTGCGTGCGGTTATTGGAAGGCGTATGTTTCGCTCTACACCTGTCATTTTGTCACCGTCCGTCGCTGCGCTGCTTCTCGCTGTCAGCGTCGGACTGGCTGGTGCCGGTGGTGCTGCGGAGCCGTTTGATGCTTTCTTGGAGACGCATTGCATCCGCTGCCACGGGCCGGAGAAGGAGAAGGGGGATTTGCGCATCGACAGGCTTTCGCGCGATTTCAAGGTGGGCGCGGATACGCATCATTGGGCGGAGATGATCGAGCAGGTGAATTCCGGGGAGATGCCTCCGAAGAAGGAGAAGAAACCGACGCAGGAGGAGATGGCGGCGTTTGTGACGAGTCTCGATGCGCGGATCAAAGAAGGTCGGGCGGCGCGCATGGCGGCGCGTCCGGCGGTGTCGCATTATCGGCTGAGCCGGAAGGAGTATCAAAACACCGTCTATGATCTACTCGGTGTGCGCTATGACCCTGCGAAGCCGGGGGAGCTGAACGAGGATACGCTGTGGCACGGCTTTGAGCGCATTGGGTCGGAGCTTTCGCTCTCGCCGTCGCATGTGGACCGATACTACCGCGCGGCGGAATTGGTGCTGGACCGCGCCTTTCCCGCTGAGTCGAGCGAGACTCGGAAGGTGCGCAAGACGGCGGCGGAGTTGCGTTACGGCGGAGGGAAGGAACAGCAGGCGGCGCTGGATCGCTTTGGTATCAAGCGGCCGCTGCGTTATCTCCTTTTCCCCGGCAGTAACCAGCAGGCGCTTTCGCCCGGTTGGCTGGGAAAGACGGGGCCGGAGCAGAGCGGGCTCTATAAAGTGCGCATTCAGGCCAGCGGTATCCGTCCGCCCGGTGGTCAGCCGGCGCATTTGAGTATTGGGAAGCGGACTGGCGAGGAAACGGTGGATGGGCTGGTGGAGTTCGACATTAGGGCTCCGGAGGACAAGCCGCAGGTTTATGAGTTCGAGGTGTTTCTTGAGATGCCTGTGGACCTGGAGTTCTGCGTGGTGGCGACGGATGTGGTGGACCGGAGGGCTGGGGCGGCCTTTCGCGGTGCGCTCGGCAGCAGGAGCGGGTATATTTTCACGCATAGCAGCGAGACTCTGCTCTTAAACCCGAACGCGCCGCAGATGTTCGACGACAAGGGAAACGGCATCTTTTCGACGGTGCTCCTTGATTGGATCGAATGGGAAGGGCCGCTGGTGTCGGAGGCGGAAAAATCGCGCCGCAAAGACCTGTTGCCGCCTGATGACGCGACGCCGGAGGTGGTCGCGGAGCATTTGCAGCGCTTTGCCGAACGCGCCTGGCGGAGGCCGGTGAAGAAGGAGGAGCTGGAGCAATATTTGCAATCCTACCGCACCGAGCGCGAGGCTGGCGAGAAGACCGCCGAGGCCTATCGCGTGGCTCTGAATGGCGTGCTGACTTCGCGACACTTCATTTACCTCGTCGAGGGCGACACGGTGCCACGCGAACGTCTCACGGACGCCGAACTCGCCTCGCGCCTTTCGTATTTCCTGTGGAGCTCGATGCCGGACGACGCGCTCTTTAGCGCTGCGAAAGGCGGCACGCTGAATGGCGACGGCCTCGCGAAAGAAGTGGACCGCATGCTCGCGGACGGCAAAGCCAGCCGCTTCATCGATGATTTCTCACGCCAGTGGCTGCAACTGCACCGCGTGGGCATGTTCCCGCCGGACAAGAAGCTCTACCCGCTTTATGACGCGTGGCTTGAGCAAAGCATGCGAGCCGAGCCGGTGGAGTTTTTCCGCGAGATGTTCGGCAAAAACATTCCCATCGATGCCTTCATCGATTCCGACTGGACCGTGGCCAACGCGCGGCTGTGCGATTTTTACGGACTGCCGGAGCCGATGTCGGGCGGCTTCCAGCGAGTCTCGCTCAAGCCCGAGGATCGTCGCGGCGGGCTGCTCACGATGGGCGCAGTGCTCGGCCTGACTTCCGACGGCACGCGCCACCGTCCGGTGCATCGCGGCGTGTGGCTCAGCGAGGTGGTCCTCGGCAAGGCGCCGCCGCCGCCGCCGGCGAACGTGCCCGCCATCGAACCCAACCCGCCGAAAGACCCCAAGGCCACCCTGCGCGACAAACTTGCGTTGCATGCAAAAGACGCAAACTGCGCCGCCTGCCACGCGAGAATCGACCCGCTTGGCTTGGCCTGGGACAATTACGATGCCATCGGCCAGTGGCGCACGCGCGAGAAAGTCCCCGCTGGAGTGGGCGAGGACCCATTGGTCAATCCCGCCGGCGTGATGTCCGACGGACGCGCGTTCAAGGATGCCAACGAATTTAAGCGCCTGCTCCTCGAAGACCGCGACAAAATCGCGAGGGCCTTCATCGAGCACCTCTGCACCTACGCCCTCCGCCGCGCTATTGCCTTCGACGACCAGGACGAGCTCAAGGCCATCCAGGCCGAAGCGAAGAGGAACGATTACCGCATCAAAGACATCGTCCGTGCCGTTGCGATATCGGAGTTGGCGAGGAAGCGATGATCATACCTGCCGCCGCAACATCATAGACCGCCATGTCCGAACGCATTCCCTGCTCGAATCCAGACTGTCACAACACGATCTTGCCATCCACAGCGGCGGCAAATAATGGCCTGTGTGCGCCTTGCATTGGTGAAATCAGAAAGAAGGAGCATGAAGAGTATATTCGGCTGAATCGCCGCACGGTTGATCAGTATGAAGGCATTGCGGACCGAGTTGAAATCGCAGTGATCATGTTGTCGCCCAGAAAATATGATCCGCTGGTAGCCTATGCTCCAGCTCCGTTGTCCGTGGAGCAACTGTTCGCATCATTGTCCGCAGAAGATGCCTGCCGACTCGCTGCCATCGCATCTCGGGCAATGGAGGATGGCAACGTCGATTTGGCAGAGGATATCGGGAAGTCGCTGGCCACCCTCACAGATTTGGATCTGACTGAGATGCTACACGCATGGGTGGCAAAGGATCGCCACTGGCCATCGATCACATTCAGGATGGCGAAGCCTGAGATTCGTGACGCCATTATTCAATCTTTGACCGCAGGCCGAGCGAATGCCCATCATGCACTAAGTTCTCTAGCTTGGATTGGTGACGCTGTAGTCAAGAATGCCTTCGTTGAGTGGGATGTTCAGAGGCCAATTTGGGCGTCTTCCTTGCACGTCAGTCCTTCTGCATACGCTCACACCGCCGGCTGGGAAATTGTTAACAATTCTCGGTGTGATCTCTTCCACGAGCATTGTCTTGCTTTGACCCAAGCGGATGATGGAAATGCCATCTTTACTGTCAGAACGTTTCAGGGCACTGGGAGGCCGTGCCCTTGGTGTGGCCATGAGCTATCAAACATGCTGGATATTGATCTCTCAGACCGGGCATTTGCGTTCCTGCGATTTGCGGGTTCCCGCCTTCCCATTCTTACATGCCATGGATGCACATCTTATGGTGGAGCGTTCTTCTCCAAGGTGGACCTAGATGGAACAGCTCAGCCACATCCGCGCGGAATCCGCCCCAAGTGGTTGCCCGACACTTCGCAGCCCTGGTCAGAACCCGCTTGGAGAAACATTGGCGTCAAACTCACTTCTCGCCGCGCCATTCACGCCGCTGATTGGTGCGTGGATATGAAGACGTCGCAAATCGGCGGACTTCCCTGCTGGGTTCAAGACTCCGATTTCCCGCAATGCCCTGATTGCGCCAAGACAATGATTTTTATCGCTCAACTGAACGAAGACGACTTCCCAGCCTGTGAGGGCACGTACTATGCGTTTCTTTGCGCTTCGTGCCGCACAACAGCCACAAACTACCAACAGACCTGAGTCATCACAAAAGACTCCATTGCACATCAACTATCACTTCAACACTCCATTTTATGAGCAACTACCTATCTCAATCCTGGCTTATCAACCGTCGCCACGCTCTCAAGGCGCTCGGCAGTTGCATCTCGCTTCCTTTGCTCGAATGCATGGTGCCGCTGCGTGCCGCAGAAAATGCCACCGCCACACCAAAGCGTAGCGCTTTCATCTACCTCGCGAACGGCGTGCATTCGCTGAACTACCAGATCACCACGGAGGGCAGGGATTACCAGTTCTCCCGGTCGCTGAAGCCATTGGAGAAACACCGCGAAGTCATCACGCCCATCAGCGGACTGCATCACCCGGGCAGCCTCAGTTATCACCACAACTGCATCAATGTCTTCCTGACTGGCGGGAAGCTCGGCCCGTCGGACCGCAACACGATCTCCGTGGACCAAAAGATGGCCGAGATTACCGCGCAGCAGACCCGTGTCGCTTCGATGGAAATCGCGCTCACGCAGGGCTCCCTTGCTTGGACGGCGGACGGGGTTCAGTTGCCCGCGCTGCGTCGTTGCAGCGAGATTTTCACCTCCCTCTTTGAAGAGCCCAAAGGCGGAAAAACGGTCCAACGCCGCGCCTTGCGCCGCAAAGGCAGCGTGCTGGACGCCAACCTCGCGGAAGTGCGCCAACTCGAGCAGAAGATGGGCAAGGAAGACAAAGGGCGCATGGAGCAATACCTCACCTCCGTGCGTGAGGCCGAGATCCGCTCGCGGCGCGCCGATGCGTGGCTCGACACGCCGCTGCCGGCCATTTCCGACGCCGACCGCAAACGCACCAATCGCGACATCGCCGCGACCATGGCGGGCGATTATTTCCGCACCGTCTATGACCTCATGGTGCTCGCCTTCCAGACCGATGTGACGCGGGTGGCCACCTTCAGCCTGGGGGGCGAAGGGGATGCCTTTGCCATTCCCGAAATCGGCATCACCGAGTCGCGCCACCAGCTCAGCCACCACGGCGGCGATGCCGGCTACATGGAGAAACTCACCAACTACGACGCCTTCGCCATCGAGCAGTTCAGCTACTTCCTCACCCGCCTCGCGGAGACGAAGGACCTCGGTGGCAAGCCGCTCATCGGTTCCACGATGGCGCTCTTTGGCAGCGGCATGTCCTACGGCCACAGCCACGGCAATGCGAACCTCCCGTTGGTGCTCGCCGGTGGCTCCGACCTCGGGCTAAAACACGGCAGCCATCTCGACTTCAATAAGACGGCCAAAGGATTCCAAGGCTACGCGCTCGGCGCGGACGGAGGGCTCACCACCGCTCACTACCAAGTCTGCAGCCGCCCGGTGAACACCGACGCACACATGAGCAACTTGCTCCTCCTCATGGCCCAACGCATGGGCGTGGAAACCGACAAGTTCGGCGACAGCAACAAGGTCGTCGCGCTGTGAGGTGGTCGTCAGGGTTTTTGATTTCCAGCAGATTCAGGGAGGCCAGCAGATGAAGACAAATCAGATCAGAAATCTGCTGGCCTCCCTGAATCTGCTGGAGACAACATCGAAAAACAAAGAAACATGATCAAAGAACTGCATCTGATGGCCTTTTGCCTCGGCATCTCCCTGCTCGCAAACGCCGCCGCCGAGGAGGTTTTTCGCCCCGAAGCTGGCAAATTCCCGCCTTTGGAAAAAGCGCACTCCTACCGGGGCGAACTGGTGTTCGTGGACCACGCCAACCGCCGCGGCAGCATCCGCGTGCAGGGGTCGGGCATGTTTTTCCGTAACGACCCGCACCCCTTTGCCATGCTACCCTATGGCATCGTCCGCTATCACGGCGCGCCCGCGGATTTGCGGGACATCCCGCTCGGCACCGTGCTGCACGTCCGGGCCTTTCTCCCGCCCGACCCGAAGACTTCCGCCGTTCCGGTGCTGCCCGTCGATAACAGGAAGACCGACGCGAACCACAATCGCGGCACCGGCATCGCACCCGCCGAGAATCACGTCCTCCTCCTCGAGGACGAGCCCAGCCACTGCCAGCGCGAGGGGATGGTGTGGAAGCTCAAGGAAGTGGACCTCAAAAACCGCGAAGGCATGATCGTCGCCACCCTCGAGCCGAAGCAAGGCGGAGACAGCAAGGCCAGCGAGGAAAAGATGACCTTCGATGCCGCCACCCGCATCTGGCGCGGACGCGAAGGCCTCAGCATTGAGGAACTCATCACCGAGGGCGCATGGCCCGCCGATGGCAAAAAATCCCTCGGCGGCCAGACTGTGCTGCTCGGAATCACATGGAAACCCACACCCGATGGTATCTTCACCCGCTTCCACATCTCGGACATCTGGCTGGACGACGCCTCCATGCAACGTGCCGCCCACCACCAAACCGAAACGCATAATGCCTTCATCCGCAGCCGCTGGATGCCCGCGTGGATCGACGCCGTCGAGTATGGGAAGTTTGGCCGCGCCACCGTGACCGCGACCTTGTTCGGCGGCATGGACGACTCGCTCTACGCCGATTTCAAAAAAGACACCTCTGCCGCGATGAATTCCGTCGAGAATACCTTGAAGCACACCCACGGTGCCTACGGACCCGCGCACATGGCCTCACGAGGAACCATCCTCGACGCCATCAAACTGCCCGACCCGGCACCGACGGGCAGCAGCGGCATCCAGATCCGATTTGATACGGACCTCATCATCGAAGGCATCCGCCCCGGTCGAGTCGTCCGCGTCCGCCCCGCCAACTGGCCCCAAGTCCAAGTGCCACGCGAGGAATACCTCAGCGATACAAGTCCCGAAGAGCGCTTCCCGACCCCGGCCATCTTCCCGAAATACTGAGTGGCGTGCGTGTCGCCGACGCAAACGGAGAGGCTGGTGTAGAGATTCCCGCGTTTGCGGGACTATGAGACCCGCAAGCTGCGGGTATAACGGCCGTATGTTTCGCTCGTTACCCGTGTTTTTAGTCGCTGCCGCTTGTGCTGCGGAGTTGCCGCCTGCTGCGGTCGCGCCGGTGGATTTTGTGCGCGATGTGCAGCCGATTTTTGCGGAGCATTGCTTGTCGTGTCATGGGCCGAAGAAGCAGAAGAGCGAGTATCGCGTGGATGTGAAGCAGCTCGCGCTGTCGGGCGGGGAGAATTCGGCGCCGAATATCGTGCCGGGGAAAAGTGCGGAGAGTCCGCTGATGAAATACGTCGCAGGGCTCGATGATGATATGTTGATGCCGCCGAAGAAGTCGGACGCAAAACGGCTGACGGCGGTGCAGGTCGGGGTGCTTCGGCGCTGGATCGATGACGGGGCGGTGTGGCCGGATTCGGCGAGCGCGAAGGTGGTGGATAAGAAGGACTGGTGGTCGCTGAAGCCGCTGCCCGCTGTGCAAGGTGCGGGCGGTGGGATCGATGGGTTTATCAATGCGAAGCTGGCGGAGAAGGGCTTGGCGATGTCGCCGGAGGCGGATCCGCGGACGTTGATTCGGCGTGTGTATTTTGATCTGACGGGGCTGGCCCCTTCGCCGGACGAGGTGTCGGCGTTCGAAGATGAATGCCGCGAAGGTTCGTCATTCGTTATTCGTCATTCGTCATTAGAGCGCGTCGTGGACAAGCTCCTCGCCTCGCCCCGCTACGGGGAGCGATGGGCGCGGCATTGGCTGGACGTGGTGCATTTTGGCGAGACGCATGGCTACGATAAGGACCAGCCGCGTCCGAATGCTTGGCCGTATCGCGACTATGTGATTCGGGCGCTGAATGAGGACCGGCCTTATGCGCGGTTTGTGGAGGAGCAGGTCGCGGGGGATGTGCTTTTTCCCGGCAGTCGCGATGGCGTGGAGGCGTCGGGGTTTATTTCTGCGGGGCCTTGGGATTTCATCGGTCACGCGGAGGTTCCGGAGGAGAAGATCGATGGGAAAATTGCGCGTCATCTCGACCGCGATGACATGGTCGCGAATACGATGAATACGTTTACGTCGATGACGGTGCATTGTGCGCAGTGTCACGACCACAAGTTCGACCCGATTTCGGCGGAGGACTATTATTCATTGCAAACGGTGTTCGCCGCGCTGGACCGTGCTGACCGGCAGTATGACATCGACCCGGCTGTGGCGCAAAAACGTCTTGGTTTGTCTGCACGGAAACAGGCTGCGGCGGCTGTGGGCGATGCTTTGCGCAAGCAGGCGACGGAGAAGGCGGGCGACGTGCTGGCTGCACTGGAAAAGAAAATCGCGGATGCAAAAAAGCCGGCGGGGGATTTGAAGGGGCAGTTTGGTTTTCACTCGGCGATCTCCACAAAGCAGGACGATGCGAAGTGGGTGCAGGTGGACCTGGGGAAAAAGTCGGCGCTGAGTCAGGTGGTGTTGCATCCGTGCAGCGATGATTTTAACGGGATCGGCGATGGGTTTGGTTTTCCGGTGCGATTCAAGGTGGAGGCGTCGGACGATGCGGCGTTTGCGTCGGGCGTGACGGTGATTGCGGATGAGACGGCGAAGGATTTTGCGAATCCGAAGATCGCAGCGGTGAGCTACGGAGCGGGCGCGGCGGCGCGCTATGTGCGTGTGACGGCGACGCGGCTGGCTGTGCGGAAAGACGATTTTATTTTAGCGCTCGCGGAGCTGGATGTAATGGACGCCGCAGGGCGCAATCTCGCTGCGAAGGCGGTGGTGACTTCGCTCGATAGCATCGAGGCGGGGCCGCGGTGGAGTCGTGGGAATCTCACGGACGGCTGGTACATCGGCGCAAACGTTGCGAAGATAGCCGCCGCCGATACGACGAAACTGGAGCAGGCGCGGCGGTTGATCTTGGAATCCATGCTGGGCGATAAAGCGACCGCCGACCTCGACGCGGCCGAACGGGAGATCGCCGCCGCAGATAAAGAGCTCGCCGCTTTGCCAAAACCGAGCGTCGTCTATGCAGGCACGATTCACAGTGGAAGCGGCGCATTCAAGGGAACGGGTGGAAAGCCCCGCCCCATCACCCTGCTCGCCCGTGGTGATGTGAAACGTCCCGGCGCACCGATGAAAGCGGGTGCCATCGGCGTGCGCTTCGATATCGCGGAAACCGCGCCGGAGGGCGAACGCCGCGCTGCGTTGGCGCGGTGGATTTCCGATAAAAGCAATCCGCTCACATGGCGCAGTGCGGTGAATCGCGTGTGGCACTATCATTTCGGACGCGGCCTCTCCGACACTCCGAATGACTTTGGCCGGATGGGCGGAATCCCGACGCACCCCGAGTTGCTCGACTATCTCGCAGCGACGTTTCGCGACGAGATGGGCGGTTCATTTAAGAAGCTGCATCGGGCCATCGTGCTGAGCGCGGCGTATCGGCAGCAGAGCACGACGGACTCCGCGAAAGCCCGCGAAGTGGATGGAAACAACACGCTGCTATGGCGGCAAAACCGGCGCAAACTCGAAGCCGAAGCGCTGCGCGACAGCGTGCTCGCGGTCGCCGGTAAACTCGACCTGACGATGGGCGGGCCGAGTTTTCAGGACTTCGTGATCACGCATCCGGAGCATTCGCCGCATTACGAATACCAGCTCGCCGATATGGAGAATCCCGCGCTGCACCGGCGGTCGGTGTATCGCTTTCTCGCGCGCAGCCAGCAGCAGCCGTGGATGGCCGCGCTCGATTGCGCCGACCCGTCGATGCTCGTCGAAAAGCGCAACCAAACCATCACGCCGCTGCAAGCGCTCGCACAGCTCAACAATCAGCTCATGGTCGTGATGGCGAAACACTTCGCGGCCCGCGTGGAAAAGAGCGGGGGAATCGAACAAGCAATCCGGCTCGCCTTTCAACGCCCGCCGACCGACTCGGAAAAAACGGCGCTGATGGAATACGCCGCGAAGCACGGCCTGGCGAATGCGTGCCGACTGATCGTGAACATGAACGAGTTCGCGTTCGTGGATTGATGCGGGTGTTGACGTGCTGCGGACCGGTGGCGAGTTTTGGAGATGCGGACGCAAAAACGTAGCTCGACATTCCAATGTCGAGTTCTGGCGCCTTCACGGGGAAGGCTCTCCCTGTCGAGAGAGCCAAGTCTCGACTTTGGAAAGTCGAGCTACGCCGCGCATCCGACTTTTTGCGCCGGAGTTTTGGTGCCTTACTTCGTGGCCACTACGCGGAAGTAGCGCGGGGTGCTGCCGGTGGCGGAGGTCGAGCGGTAAGTGACTTGCTCGATGCCGTTGCCGAGCTGCGTCGTGCTGACGAGGACGGTCGTGGCGGCCCACGCGGTGAGGTTCGTGGATTCTTGCACGGACCATGCGACGTCCACTGCGAGGTGTCGGCGGGTGAATGTCACGGATGGGTAGTCGGTGCCGGAGATGTTCACTTTCCCCGCGCTGCTGAGGCTGGAGTTGTCGTGGGTGCGTGGGTTTTTGCCGTAGGCATATTCGGCGAAGTTGCTCATGCCGTCGCCGTCTGCGTCGTCCGTGGTGCCGACGGGTGCGCCGAGTGTGCTGACTTCGCCGAGGGTCCAGTGGTTGAAGCGCCAGCCTTCGAAACCGTTTGCATTATCGGTGTCGCCGAGGCCGGGCGAGCCGCCTGCTGCGGCGCTGAGCGCCCAGACATTAGGCAGCGGTGCGGAGGGCGAGCCGTAGTCGGCCCAGCCGGGTGCGGCGTTGCGGTTGACGAGCGTGTATCCGCCGCCGTCTGTCTGCGGGAACCATGACGGCTCGTAGTGAAACTCGAGAACTTCTTCGCCTTGCGAATCAACGATGCGGAGGGTGTCGCCGCTGTTGCTGAGGTTGCCGATGTATTGTCCGCCGATGGTCGCGCCCGCGCCGTAGCGGTAGGTGAATGCGGGCTGGTTGCTGACGAGGACGACGCGGGCGCCGGGCGCGAGGGATGCACCGACGGGGAATGCGAAGTCGATGCCTTTTGTGAACCGCGAGCCAGCGAGGCTGAGCGTGGTGCCGCCGGTGTTCACGAGTTCGATGTATTCAAAGTCGGACGCGGTGACGCCGGGAATGGCGGTCGTCTCGGCGGGTGTCGGGGCAGAAGGGGAGTAGTTGATTTCGGAAACGCGGAGTTGGTTCTGCGAGGGAGTCGGCGCGGCGGTCCACGTTTGCGTTGTCAGCAGGGTGTTGTCCGGGCGGCGGAGTTCGATGGTTTCGCCGCGTGCGGAAAGCGAGCCGTCGTACGGGCCGACGACGAGCCGGTATTGTCCGCCGGTCGCGCCTGCGGTGCGGACGCGGAATGCGGCGGGTGATTTGGCAATGTGGAGACGCCCGATGTTGTCCGTGCCGGTGGTGTAGGCGGGGATGACGGTGCCGGAGGGGAATGTGTATTCGACTGCGCCGGTGATGTGCCAGCCGGAGAGATCTACGGCTGCGCCGCTGGTGTTTTTGATGGTGAAATACTCGTCGTCTTGATTTGCGGAGGCGGGGTTGAAATCAACGTCCTCAATCGTGAGTGCCGGGCTTGTGTTCTGCGATGAGGGGATGCCGAGCGCGGCGGCGTTGTTGAACAGGTATTGTCGGCGTCCGGTGAGGAAGGGGAACGTGGAGTTGCCCGTCTCGTGGCCGGTGAGTTGCGAGGTCTGCGGGGGATTTGGGTTGCTGTTCAAAATGCGCATCGCCTGCAAACGCGCGCCGTGTGCGTGCGTTGCCGCGTCGAGCACGCCGCCGAATTGCTGTGTGGCATTGCCATCCACCCACCAGCCCCATTTTTGCAGCTCGCGGTCGGCGTCTGTGAGGTATGCCGGACCGCCACCGGGCGGGATGTAGCTGAGCTTTGGCACCATGATCATGTCGCTCGAGGCTGCTGGGGTGTTGAGGCAGTGGATGGCGAGGACGTTGGTGCCGACGCGGAGCGCGGGCCGCCCGAGCGTGGTGATGTCGGTGGTGGTGAACTGCACGGCGAGGGTTTCATCGCGAGCTCCTCCGGAGGCGATGGCAGTTCCGGGGCTGCTGGTCATTGTGCCGTCTTGATCCTGGTCGCCCGCGACGGCCACTCCGTTGATGTAAGCGCGGAATCCGTCGTCGTATTTCATGCCGAGCAGGAGTGTGCCGATGTTCGCAAGCGCCGCAGCATCGGGGATCGTAAATGCGACGCGCACGTAGCAGGTGGCGTTGATGGTGTACATTTCTGCGCCGACATTGGAGTTGATGAGCGCGGCGTAGTTGCCGTCGCCAACGTCGTAGCCGACGCCGGTCGTGCCGGTGGTCCAATTAGCGATGTTCGTCGGGTCGGTGTAGTTGGTCCATTGGCTCGCGCCTGTGCCGGCGGTGAGTGAGAGACCACCGTTTGCTGCGGAAGGGACGAGCCATTTACACGGCGTAGCGGTTCCGTCAAAGACGGTGACTTCCACCGGCGGCGGGCCGGCAGGTGGGTCGATGAGGTCGATGAGCGACGTGACGCGGTTGTCCCAGATTCCGTTGGTCGCCGTGGAGGAGATGAAGATCTGGTCCATCAGCGTGCGTGAGCGCCGGAGGAACATCTCGTTCAGCTCGGGCACGCTATAGACGAGCTGCATGAGCTGGTTGCCGCCACCGCCGGATGGGAAGGTGCCTTGGCTGTGAATCTCGTCGTCGAAGTAATTTTGCGCGCCCCACCACGAGTGGCCGAAGCTGAGGTCTTGGTCCCACGGGAGCGGATACCATTCGCCGCTGCCCGCAGTGTCGCGATAGATGTAGTAGTTCTTGTGGCCCCAATCGGTGTTCGCGATGAGGCTATGGACGACGCAGAAATTGATGAGCGCAGGGACGTTCACATTGTCGTAGAGATACTGGCGGCGCTGCGCGGTGGTGCGTCCGCTATTGACGCCGCTGACGAGCGCCTGAAGGTCGGAGTTGTCCTCAAACTCGCGGGTCTTTTTCTCCGCACCGGGGGCAGTAGCGCCTTCGAGAGAGTTGTACATTTTATAAAGTGCGCCGTCCTTATCGAGGCCGCAGCGTTCGAGATATTCCTCGTTCCCGTCCTCGACCATATCCGTGAGGGAGTAGAACTGCATGGCTTCCGTCGATGTGGCGCGGCGGACGTGGAGTTGCTGGGAAAAATGGGACGCGGCGTGTTTGCTATCGGCCCACGCGGACCATGCGAGGGTATTGCGAAGCTTGGATTGGTCGGCGTAGTTTGAGAGGAAGTTCACGCTGCGAATCGCCTGCTCGCCTTCTTTCCATTTGAAGCGGTTGTCTTTGTTGAAGTTGAGGTTGTAGCTCTTCTTCGGGAAGCCCTGCGTGCTTTGGCCGTGGATATTGACGTACACGTAGTCGTAAAACCGCCCGAGGAAAAACACGCTCGCTCGGGTGCCTGTCGCATTGTCCGCATTGGCAGGAGTCTCCAAGAACCAGTGCAGTACGGGCAGTCCCGTCGTGTAGCCCGCGTCGGGGGCGACGGTGCCGTAATATTGGTCGGTGTCCTGCCCGGCGACGCCGTCGAGGTCGATGAAAAGCGGGTCGGTCGTCGCGGTGTTTGCGCTGTCTTTTGCGATGATACGCCAGCGGATCATCTGCCCGGCGGTGATGCCGGTCGTGGGGATCTGTGCGGTGTAGATTTTGTCGCCTGCGAGGACGTCCGGGGCGACGCCGTTGTCGAGCATGGTCACGAGCGCCTCGGCATTCCACATGGTGCGGTAGGCGACTTGCACGGTGCCGACTGCGTTGAGCGTCGATTTCACCTCCGTGGTGATGGTGAGCGGTGGGCTGCCCGCGCCGCCGACTGGAGGGACGGGATTTTTCGTGGTGTTCGCGACGTGTGGCCCGATGGCCGAGAGAGGCGCGCTGTTGGCGGTGCCGGGCGTCTCGGGGTTGAAGTAGGACGATACGCCGCTGATTGAGGAAATCCCGTCCAACTGCGGACGCACCAGCACGTTCGGCTCGGTGGTTGAGTTGTTGATGATTTGGACCGCCATGATGTTTGCCCCGGTGACGAGTCCGCCCGCTGCCACGGAGATCGAGGTCAGCCGGGATCGCCCTGGGTCCTGCCCAGTCGTGGAGAGCGCGCCACTGTTCCACGCGGGGACGGCGGGCGCGTTGTAGGATGCGACCTGGTTTCCATTGATCCACACAACGTAGCCGTCCACCGCACGCATGGTGAGCAGTAAGCCGCTGATGGTCGTGACATTTGAAATCGTAAATGGAATGCGGACGTAGGCCGATCGATTGGTGCTCACCATGCCCGAGAGGGTGGTCGCTATGTCGCCCGTATCGACTCCTGTCGTGCTGAAGAGTGTCGTCCCGGTCGTCGTGTCCGCGCCGATGGCTATCTGGGCAATTTCGGTAGCGGTCAGGTTTCGATTGTAAAAGCGGATGTCATCCAGAAGGCCGTTGTATTTTCTCCAATAGGTATCGTGAGAGCGTCCAATCTCGATGGGTTGCCCCGAAGTCCACCCATTCGCCGCCCCGCCCCATGCTGCCGTGTTGTTCGCAGTGGTCGCCAATGCACCGTCCACATACAGTGTCACGGGCTGGCCGGAGCCTGTATTCATCGTCACTGCGATGTGATGCCATTGGTTGTCGCTCACATTTACCGTCCCGGCAAAAGCGACGTAGTTGTTGTTCGACTGGATGAAAATCTTCCCGTCGTCCTGCTGTACGATGACGACACCCGCTGTGGCACTGCGGCGATCCCAGAGCATGGCCCCTGAGTTCCCGGAACCAATCGGAAGACTCGCCTTCATCCAAAAACACACCGTCGGAGCTGCCACATCGTAAACCGGATCTCCCAAGACCAAAAACTGATCGTTCTCCGAGCTCACAAAATTCAGCACTCCTGTCCGTTTGAGCGGCGTTACTCCGGTATCGGTAGCCGATGCAAGAAACGAAGCACTCGTGCTGTTTGCCAGATACGACGATGGCCCAGTGTCATACGTCAGGGACGTTTCTGTGGAGTTGTAACGGTGAACGATTGACGCCATCGCGACGATCTCCGGCACTGGCACGCCGCCATTTCCCAGTGCGGCGACGCCTGCGGTCCAGCCCGTCTCGTTAAACGGTTCATTGGCACCGCGCCACGTGGTCCCCATCGCTGGGCCCGTCGAGGAATTTGGAACGCGCCATTTGACTGCCGTGGTTGCCGACACATAAGGAATCGCCGTCCCCGCCTCCGAGAGCCCGTAAGAAACATCCGCAGCCTGCGGCGGGTAGGGGGCCCACGAATTAATCACCGTGGTCGCACCCGTTGTCTCGGCTTTCGTCAGCGCGAGATACTCGCCCCCGGAATCGAGCTTGAAGTTGGTGTGCAGGTTTCCGGTCGCATTCCGGCGGTCTTTATTTGAGGCAAAGATGACGAGGTAACTCCTCGGCTGAATGAGCCGGTCCGGCATCGCCCATTTGCGAAGCTGTGTGCTATTGTCCGTGAGATACCAGCCGGACAGGTTCACAGAGGACAGACTCGAATTGTAGATCTCAATCCAGTCTTCGTGATTCCCGTCCTCATCCAAGATTCCTTCGACGTTGTTCGCTACAAACTCGGAGATCGAGAGTTGGGCATAGAGGGCGCGTGAACTAAAGAGCGCGATCAGGGCGAGAATAGAGCAACGGAGAAAGTGCATTCACCTCACGTAACACAGTGCCCATTTTTCGCGAGCGGGAATTCGAAATCCAAATGCTTCCACCGTCAGAACCCCAAGCTGCTCGCAACTTTCAATCTTCTGGGGGAGCCCTCACAATACGGGCGTCTGATTGTGTCCGAGCACGGGCTGTGCGTGCCGATTTGACTGGGCGTCTTGATGGTGCGCTCGCGCTAAACTCGTCTAGGGAAACGCCGATTTCATCGAAGGATGGAAAAGTAAACCGCTAATCTCCGCTCATCGTCGCTAATTTTGAGGGAGAAAGCGCCAAGGATTAGCGACGATGAGCGGAGATTAGCGGTTTCAAAACTTGGTTCCCGCTTTATTCAGCGTTTCCCTAAGCGCCTGAACGCGGCGGTGGTCCGCCGAGGCCGGGTGGGCGATACTCTTCGGGTGTCAGTTTGCCGTCGCCGTTTTTGTCGAGGGCTTTGAGGGATTCGGCTGCTTTGGTGATCTCGTTGGCATCGAGAGCGCCGTCTTTGTTGAGGTCGAGCGCGTTGATGACGGGCATGGCCATTGCGCCGCCGCGAGTTGGCTCGGGGCCGTTGGGGGAAGGGCCGGGGCCTCCTTCAAGGATGCCGCGTGGCGCGCCGCCGAGCGGGGCGGGGCGTTGGGCTCCGCCGGGTGGACGGTCGCCTTTTGAAAAGCTCTGGTCGGGTGTGCCGCGCCACATTCGCGCGACGAACGGATACTCGGCGCTGATGCAGTAGTAGTAAGTGCCCTCGGGGAACTCGGGCGTGACGCCAGTGCGGCCGTTGGTTTCGTCGAGTTCGCCAGCGCCTGCGACGAACTCGAAGTCTTGCGAAAAGCGTCCGTCGTAGCTCCCGCCGGGTCCGCCTTCCTGCGCGGGGCGGGGGCCTTTTTTGAGTTGGTAGCTGGATTTCATTTTGCGCAATTCGCTCTTTGCGTCCTTCGCATCGGCGAAGGCCCAGCTTGTGTAAACGGGGAATCC
This sequence comes from Chthoniobacteraceae bacterium, assembly GCA_947471505.1. Taxonomy (GTDB): domain Bacteria; phylum Verrucomicrobiota; class Verrucomicrobiia; order Chthoniobacterales; family Chthoniobacteraceae; genus SXWH01. Next base: position 49,832 of record CANIWM010000025.1, read on the forward strand.
ATCGGCAGCCCATCCGACTTGCAGCATCCTTTTGCCGTCGCCGCCAAGCCGCTCGACGAGGCCGACGGGCAGTGCGTGGTAGTGGTAGGAGCCGTTTGGCTGAACGTGCGCGTTGTGTTCGTCGAGGCCGAGATTGAGGAATCCCGTCGCGGCTTCGTAGCGCCAGCCGGACTGCGGGTCGTTGTTCCAAGTCTCGCCGGTGCCGGGCTCGAAAGGCACGCCGTTCAGCGCGACGCCCCACCACCAGCCGCCGCGACGTTGCGGAGACTCGCCGGCCTTTGGCTTGAGCGGGACGCGGAACGTGTAGTTCTGGGCGGTCGGAACGTTTGGATTTCCGCGACGCGGAAAAGTGCCCGGCGTATGGTCCGGCCAGCCGTTCGCTTTGATGACGCGAAACTCGCCGTCGGTCGTGAATGTCACGGAGTTCTCCACTTTCGCGGCAGCCGCAGTCGCAGCGGGGCGACGCGGCGAAACATCGGCTTGCGCGAGAAGAAGTGCAGCGGTGTGTGTGACGTCAACGTTGCCCTCGTGCCCCGGATGCGCCGCGGCGGAAGCGACGAGCAAGAGGGTCGAGGCGCTACAAAATAGGAAATCTAGGCGTTCTTTTCGAGTCATACTTGGGTCCGTGTGGTTTTTAGGATGCGGCTGCAATTCACGAGCAGAGCCCCACCGGTAATGGTGCGGCTCTGCTGTTGTGAATCATATTCCCCGACTACTTCTCGAGCTCGGGACGCTGAGGCCGACCTTCGCCACCGGGCGCGGGTTGTCCGCCGCCGGGAGGACGACCTTCTCCGCGTCCGCCGGGCGCGGCACCGCCGGGACCACCTTGCGGACGGCCTTCGCCGGGACCGCCTTGTCCGGCTGGGCGTTGCGGGCGAAACTCTTCTTCGGTAATTTTCCCGTCGCCATTTTTGTCGAGCTTCTTGAGGGACTCAGCAGCTTTGGCGAGTTCTTCGGCGTCGATGGTCCCGTCTTTGTTGATGTCGAGCGCTTCGATGATCGGGCTGACTGGACGGAATCCTTGTCCGCCGGGGCGAACATCACCGGGAGGACGATCTCCTTGTGGACGATCTCCTTGTGGACGATCTCCTCGTGGTTGGTCGCCCGGCGGGCGTTCTCCGGGAGGACGATCTCCGCCGGGTGGTCGGGGCGGCGGCGCGTCTTGGGCGATGATGAGGTTCGACGATGCGCCGATTGCCAGCGCGAGGATGATGCTTTTTGTTTTCATGGTATCTGTTGGTTAATTCATCGGTGTTTGAGAATTGGTCCGGTCTGCTAACGACAAAACCGACCTCCACCGTGAATAACTCCGCCGAAGCATGAAAGACGCGTCTTTTTACCGTCTCTTTACAAAACGACTCTCCCGAGACCGCTGCAGTCGCCGATTTTTCTCCGAGGCCCCGCGGCACGATAGGTCGTGCTGAAACGCCGAGTTTTACAGTGCGCGTTTGGCTTCGCCGCGCGGTACTGCTTTGAGGACTCGTGCGATGATGTCGTCCACAGTCACGCCTTCGGCTTCCGCATTGAAAGTGGGCACGACGCGGTGGCGGAGGACGGGCATCGCGAGGGCTTCGATGTCGTCGATGGTGACGTGGAAGCGGCCTTGGAGCACGGCGCGGACTTTTCCGGTGAGGATGAGGTTTTGGCACGCACGAGGTCCGGCACCCCAGGCGATGAGTTCTTTGATGAATGCGGGGGCGTCTTTTTCGTTGGGGCGGGTGTAGCGGACGAGATCGAGGACGAAGTCGGTGACATGGTCGGGGACGGGGACTTTGCGGACGACTTTCTGGAGTTCAAGAATCTGTGCGCCGGAAAGTACGGGCTGGATGTCGGCTGCGAAGTTGCCGGTGGTGCGGGCGATGATTTGGCGTTCTTCTTCGCGGCTCGGGTAATCGACTTTAACGAGGAAGACGAAGCGGTCGCGCTGGGCCTCGGGGAGGGGATAGGTGCCTTCTTGTTCAATCGGGTTTTGGGTAGCGAGGACGAAGAAAGGCTGGTCGAGCTTTAGCGTGTTGCCGCCGACGGTGACGCAGCGCTCTTGCATGGCTTCGAGGAGGGCTGCTTGGGTCTTGGGCGGCGTGCGGTTGATTTCGTCCGCTAGGAGCATCTGGGTGAAGAGCGGGCCTTTTTGGAAGACGAAATTGCGGCGTCCGGTGGCAGGGTCCTCTTGGATGATGTCGGTGCCGGTGATGTCGCTCGGCATGAGGTCGGGCGTGAACTGGATGCGGCGGAAGCCCATGTTGAGCGTCTTGGCGAGGGTGCTGACCATGGCAGTCTTGGCGAGCCCGGGGACACCTTCGAGGAGGCAGTGGCCGCCCGCGAGAACGGCGATGAGGAGTTCTTCGATGACTGCTGCTTGCCCGACGATGAATTTGCCCATCTCTGCCGCGATCTTCGCGTAGGAAGATTTGAGCAGTTCAGCGGCGGTTTTATCGTCGAGTTGAGAAATTGCGGATGCTTCAGTGGTCATGGCCTGTCCTTTATCGGGAGGCGCGAGCGTTCTTAGGCGCGGACTGGAGAAATTGTGAAATAGCGTTACGAAAGTAGTGCGCGGAGGCTGGAACGAAGGAGCACGTCGCGGAGATGCTTCATGTCAGCGGCGGACATTGCGGAAGGCCGTCCCTTCTTCCCGCACACGAAGATGCGGAGTGCGGCGAAGATGGCTTCGTGGTCTTCGAGTGGAATCTCGGCATCGAGAATCCACGCGCCAAACTCGGACAACTCCGCCAGCTCTTCCAGCCAGCGCATGACGGTGTCTTCCGGCGGGCCGGAAAAGCGCTCAGCGACCATGCTGAGGATGTCACGCCGAGTGGGGACGTTGAGCAGGAGCGCGAGGAAGAAGCGGTGCTCGACTTCGGTGATGGATTTGCGCAGCTCCACGAGCCCGTCGCGGCGGACGATTTCGTCGAGCGTCGGGAGGGCGAAGTCTGCGAGGCGACCGTGCTTTTTACGGAAGATGCCCGCGCACTCGTCCCAGCGATCCAGCGCACGGAGATGGCCGAGGCAGTTTTGCAAAATGAAAAGCCCGCGCTCGAAATCCAGGTCCCGCAGCATCTCGGCGACGAGGTCTGCGTAGGCGTCGTCGTGCGTCCTTTCGAGCACGTCGAGGAGTTGCTTGCGGCGGGTGGTGAGGGCGTCGTTGTAGAAAGGGTCCACGGCGAGGTGGGGCGGGAGATAGGTAAATTGCGGGCCGGTGCCGGGGTCGGAGTGGGTGCGGATGACCACGCTGATGGAGGGCGAGTCGAGGTGAAAGAGCGCGTGAATCTGCGAACTTCCGGAGATGATCTCCACGGTGCTGCCGGTGGGGAGAAGCTGCGTCTCCTGCATCCGTAGATTGCCGACCCGGAGGTGCGCGGTGACGGGCTCCGCCTGCTCAAACACAAAGCGCGAGTGGATGCTGGAGCCTGCGAGGACGTGGAACGCGCCGGAGAATTTGTGCTGGTGGATGTCCGTCGTCCCTTCAAGCCAGAAGAGAATCTGGATGTAAAAGCGTGGGTCGTCGAAGACGATCAGCTCCGGCTGGCCGAAGCCCGACTGCGTCTGGAATGGCTGCGCGTCGTCGAGCAGGAACTCCCGCATGAGCGCAGGGACATCGACATGCTTGGAAGGCGGGCGCTTTTCAAACGCACGGCGCGCGATTGCGGGGAACTTGGCGAGTGAGAAATTGGTCTGCTTCCATTGTGCTAGGACGGTGCGCCCGAGTTCTGCAAAAAATTGGTTCATGCGCCGTTGTGCAGACCCGCCGGAGTGAGCGCTACAATTCTTTTACAAACGTCGCACATCAACGGAACACTCCGGCGCGGGTTTGTGTCACTATCGCACCATGAAACTAAAACTCGCATTCGCAACACTCGCCCTCGCCGGACTCACTATCACACACGCCGCAGGTGACGCTGCTACGGATGACCGCCCGGTCGTCCAAATCGCCATCCTGCTCGACAACTCCGGGAGTATGCAGGGGCTCATCCAGCAGGCCAAAACGCAGATTTGGCAGATCGTCAATGAGTTCATCTCCGCCAAGCAGGACGGCAAGGCGCCCCGCGTGCAAGTGGGGCTTTACGAATACGGCATCAAGGACGCACAGGACGACGGCTCCTACGTTCGTCAGCTCGTGCCGCTCACCGAAGATCTCGACAAGCTGAGCGAGAAACTCTTCGCCATCAACAAGGCCGACTCCGGCGGCTCGGAGTTTTGCGGGTGGGTGATCAAAGAGGCCGTCGAGCACTTCAAATGGGACAAGTCCGCGAAGGCATACAAAGCCATCTTCATCGCGGGCAACGAGGAGTTCACCCAAGGCAGCGTGAGCTACAAAACGTCCTGCAAATCCGCCATCGAGAAAGGCATTATCGTCAACACCATCCACTGCGGCGACGAACAAGAAGGCATTCGCGGCATGTGGAAAGACGCCGCCGCCATGTCCGACGGACGATTCCTCATCATCAACCACAACGCCACCACCGTCAGCATCCCAGCTCCGCAGGACAAAAGTATCGCCGAGCTGAACGGCAAATTGAACGACAGCTACATCGGCTACGGAAAAGGCGGCGGTGCAGGAAAGGCAAACCAAGTCGCGCAGGACGGCAATGCGGCGTCTGCGCCCGGCGGCTCCTCGATCTTCGCATCGCGTGCGCTGTCGAAGAGCGCCGCAGTTTACTCGAACTCATCGTGGGACCTCGTGGATAAATCGAAGGAGAAGGGCTTCGACATCACCAAACTGAGCGAGGCCGACCTCCCCGAAGAGATGAAAAAGATGACGCCCGCCGAGCGCGTAGCCTACGTGGAAAAGAAGCGCACCGAGCGCGAGGAGCTGCAAAAGAAGATCAAATCCCTCGCCGAAGAACGGGACAAATTCATCGCCGAGAAATCCAAGAGCGACGCGAAGGAAAGCACGCTCGGCAAGGCCGTGACGACCGCCGTCCGCGAGCAGGCGGAGAAGAAGGGCGTGACGTTCGAGAAGAAGTAAGCCGCCTATTTCTTTTTCGGTGGAGCCTTCGGGGCGGGCTTTGCCGGAGCGGGTTTCGCCGGCGGTGGTGCGGCGGTCCATTTGATCTCGGAGATTTCCGTGTCGTCGAGAGAGTGATTTCCGTTGCCATCGTAGATTGACAGCCAGCTCTTCGGGTTGTTGCGGTAAACTGCCTGAAGCTTTGAGACTTCGATGCCGGTGATTTTTCCGTCGTGGTTCTCGTCAACCTTCTTGGCTTCGTCCAGTGCGAGATCGCCGATGGATCGTTGAGGCTTCGCTCGTGTCGGTTTTTTCCCAGGGGCACCGGGCTTTTTGGCTGGGGCGGCGGGTTTCTTCGGTGCCGGGTCTGCTGCGCTGGCTGCGATGGCTGTGATGATGAGAAGTGCGATGAGTTTCATAATGATCCGATGTTACGACTTACGAGTCGCTTGAGCAAGCGGTCGGACGAAATCGGCGACTTTGCGCACGAGGTCGGGGTCTGCGCCGAACTCTTCGATGCGCCGGACGATTGCGCTGCCGACGATGACGGCGTCTGCCACGGCGGCGATGGCTTTCACTTGTTCCGGCTTGCCCACTCCGAAGCCGACCGCGATCGGCAGTGAAGTGGTCTTTTTGATCGCCGCGACTTGCTGCGCCATGTCTTCCGCGACGTCCGAGCGTTCGCCCGTGACGCCCGTGCGGCTGACGTAGTAGATGAACCCGCCTGCGTCCTTAGTGAGCAGCGCGATGCGCTCGGGGGGCGTGGTCGGCGCGATGAGGCGGATGCGCTTCAGCGGGCCGTGCATCCGAAGTTCGGGCGACGCCTCGTCTTCATCCGGCGGTAGGTCGAGAAACAGAATACCGTCGGCACCAGCGGTGGCTGCATCGGCGAGGAAGGTGTCGAAGCCGTAGCGATACACCGGGTTCATGTATGTATAGAGCACGATGGGAATCTGGCTCTTCACACGGATCTCCCGGATACATGCGAAGACGCCGAGCACGCTGGCTCCAGCAGCGAGCGCCCGAGTGGATGCCATCTGGTTCACCACGCCATCGGCGAGCGGATCGCTAAATGGAACGCCGATTTCGATGAGGTCCACGCCCGCATCCTCCATTGCCCATACGAGTTCGCGCGTTGCGGCAAGCGTTGGGTCGCCGCCGCAGATGTAGGCGATGAATCCGGCGCGGGATTCCGAGCGGAGTTGAGCAAACTTTTGGTCGATGCGATTCGTGGACATGAGGAGCAAGACTGGCGGATTTCGCTGCTGCGCTGCAAGCACGGCGTTGACCGCGAGGCGGGAATCATTCTAAATCTAGCCCATGTCCGAGCCGACCGAACCAAATCAACCCACTGCCACGAAAAAACCGCTCCGTGACCTCGTGGAAAAGACCGCCAGCGGCGTGCAAAAACGCCCCGTCAACTCGATTGTCTGGGCGTTCTTCGTCGGCATTTTCCTCACCATCGTTCCCGTCGGTCGCATCGTGGGAGCCGTGGTGAGTCTCGCGGTCGCGCTCATTCGCCCTGTTCTCCTGCTCCTCGGAGTCGTGAAGCTCTTCGAAGAAGTGGAACAGCGCCGGAAATGACCCGCGAACTGGCGAGGAAATGGGCGGAAACATGCAAGCGCAGTCCGTCTGTGGCCCTTATGTCTGCGGTAGCCGTGGGCTTTCTTGCTGGCATGGTTCTTCGGGTTTTTGAACGCCGGAAAGAATAATCGCATCCTCTTTGCGGCGGCGATTGCTTGTTAGATTCGCATTCGCGTTGTCAAAAGGAGCGAGTCTCGCGCTATTGGTCCCGATCAGTCCTTTGCGGGCGATCACACTTCTATCATGAAATTCTCCACGAAATATCGACCGCTGCTCCGTGCTGTCTGTCTCCTTGCACTCACTCTCGTGGCCGCTCTCTCGCACGCCGCCGAGCAAAAGAAAAACATCCTCTTCATCCTCGCCGACGACCTCGGCTGGAGCGACACGACGCTTTACGGGAATACGAAATACTACAAGACCCCGAACCTCGAACGCCTCGCGAAACGCGGGATGCTTTTCTCCCGCGCGTACTCCGCGAGTCCGCTGTGCTCGCCGACGCGAGCGAGCATTCTCACAGGCCTGCATCCGGCGCGCACGGGCGTCACCACGCCGAATTGCCATGTCCCGCAAGTCGTGCTCAAAGCCACGCCCGGCGTGAAGGCTGCGGCGGGGAATAAAGCCGTGGAGCCGGTTCCCGTCACGCGCCTCAACACCAGCTACACCACGCTCGCCGAGACGCTCAAAGCTGCGGGCTACGCGACCGGGCATTTTGGAAAATGGCACCTCGGCCCCGAGCCGTACTCGCCGCTTCAGCAGGGCTTCGATGTCGATGTCCCGCACTGGCCCGGACCCGGACCCGCGGGCGGTTACGTGGCTCCGTGGAAGTTCAAGGACTTCGACGCCGACCCCGCAGAGCCCGACCAACACATCGAAGACCGCATGGCGAAGGAAGCCGTCGCCTTTTTGGAGAAACACAAAGACGAGCCGTTTTTCCTCAACTACTGGATGTTCAGCGTCCACGCGCCGTTCGACGCGAAGAAGGCGCTCATCGAAAAATACGCGAAGACCGCCAACCCCGCCGACCCGCAGCACTGCCCCACGTATGCCGCGATGGTCGAGAGTATGGACGACGCCATCGGCACGCTGCTCGACACGCTCGACCGGCTGAAGCTCGCCGACAAAACCATCGTCGTCTTCACCTCCGACAACGGCGGCAATATGTATAGCGATGTGGACGGCGTCGTCCCCACCAGCAACGCCCCGCTCCGCGGCGGAAAAGCGACCACGTTTGAAGGCGGCATCCGCGTCCCGTGCGTCGTCAGCGCCCCCGGCATCACCGCCCCCGGCACCCGCAGCGAAGCCATGATCCAAAGCACCGACTTTTTCCCCACGCTCCTCGAACTCCTCGCCCTGCCGCGCCCCGCCGACATCCCGTTCGACGGAAAAAGCATCGTCCCCGCCCTGCGCGGACAGCCCTTTGAGCGCGGCCCCATGTTCACCTACTTCCCTCACAACCCGCCCGTGCCCGAATGGCAGCCGCCCTCCGTCGTCGTCCACGAAGGCGATTGGAAACTCATCCGCCTTTTCCATCAGGGCGAAAACGGCGCGCACCGCTGGAAGCTCTTCAACCTCCGCGAAGACATCGGCGAACGCAACGACCTCGCCGCCAAACAGCCCGACCGCGTGAAATCGATGGACGCCCTCATTGGAAATTTCCTCACCGAAACCAGCGCCGTCCTGCCCGTCCCAAACCCCGACTTCGACCCCGCGAAGTATCGCCCCGACGAGGAAGGAAAAGGCAAAATCCGCGACAACGCAAAACCCGACCGCGCCCCGAAGAAAACCCATGCACCCGCTCCCGCCGCCGCCGCGCCGGAGAAAGTGGACGCCGCCCTGCAAGGCTGGCGCGCCCGTGCCTGCACGGCCACGGTGAAAGACGGCATTGTCACCATCACAGCCACCGGCGACGCACCATTTCTCGGCTTCGCCCCCGGCCCGCTCGACGCCGGAGCCACCCTGAAGGTCCGCATCAAAAGCAACGGCGGCACCGGCAAAGTCGCGTGGCTACCTTCCCCCGCCACACCCGCAGCCGAAGCACCCAAGCCCGCCGAGTTCAGCATCAAAGCAGGCGACTGGACTGAAATCACATCGCCCATCCCCGCCCAGTCCGACAAACCCGGAGTCCTCCGCCTCTTCCTCCCCGGCGACGCCACCGCCATCGACTGGATCGAACTCACCACCGCAGGGAAAGCGCGGCGCTGGGAGTTTTAACAGGCGCAGGCGCAAAAACGTAGCTCGACATTCCGATGTCGAGTCGCGGTCACAGAAAAACAGGACGCTCTCTCTGATAGGGACGGCAAAACTCGACTTTGGAAAGTCGAGCTACGTCGCGCCTCCGACTTATTGCGCCCGTATCTTAACCAGACGGTGAATCGCGCTGCGCCGCATCATGCCAGTTGCATCCGGCACCTGTAGTCGGTATGCGGTCCGTATGAAAATCATCCACTGCATCTCCACCGGAATCTTCCTTCTCTCCGCCAACCTTTATGCGCAAGTCGCGCGCCCGGTCGAACCGCTCGCCGAAAACCCCGGCAACGATGGCGACGGCAGTTTCACCGTCGGCCCTGATTACCCGAAAGCCCCGGACCTCACCGACCTCGGAAACCCGAAGGGCAAACAGTTCCAGTTCTCGATGAAGCTGGCCGACAGCAAAATCTTCCGCGGCGACGACACCACGCTGGAGCCCTCGAAAAAGGAAGTCCGCACGGAGCGCAAGATCTTCGTTTACATCCCGGCCGCGTACAAAGACGGCACCGCCGCGCCGCTCATGATCATCCACGACGGAGCCGGCCCGCTGAATCTCGTCCGTAACGCGCTCGACAATCTCACGATTTCCAAAGACCCAAAACGCAAGCTGCCGGCGTTCATCGCCATCGCCGTGGAGAACGGAGGGAACGACGGAAAGAACAGCCAGCGCGGGCTTGAATACGACACGATGTCCGACCGCCTCGCACGTTTCATCAACGACGAAGTGCTTCCCGCCGTCCTCGCAAATGCGGAAATCAAAGCCGCGTATCCGAAGCTCGCTTTCACCAAAAACCCATGGGGCCGCGCGGCGCTCGGCTGTAGCTCCGGCGGCGCAGCGGCGCTGAGCATGGGCTGGTTCCGCCCCGACCTCTTCCGCCGGATCGTGGCATACTCCGGCACGTTTGTGGACCAGCAGGACGACGACGCGCCCGAGGAGGCGAAGTTCCCGCTCGGCGCGTGGGAATACCACTCCAGCATGAAGCTTATCGAGAAGAGCGAGAAAAAGCCGCTGCGCATTTTCACGCATGTCTCGGAGAACGACCTGCGCGCGAAAGATCCCGAGAGCACCAACCACAATTGGGTGATGGCCGGCGAACGCACCGCCGCCGCGCTCAAGGCGAAAGGCTATCACCAGCGCTTCGTCTTTTCAAAAGGCACCGGCCACTGCGACGGCAAAGTCTTCCAGCTCACGCTCGCCGACACGCTCGTGTGGCTGTGGCAGGGGTATCGCGCGGAGTAAGGAGCGATAGTTTGGAGTGAGACCGACCCAAACTAAGCGCATCTCTCCATACCGCGTCCCGTCTTTCGTATCTGAACAATCCCCGCACAAAGTTAAAGGGGTGTGGTTAAAAGTGGAAAAGTGGAAAGGCGGGCAGACGTTGGCGCACGGACGGGATCCGCATCAAGGAGGGGGAACGTCTCGTTCCCCTGAACCACGAAGTGGTTCCCGAGCTGCTCGCAGGTTAAGGGAGGCGCTTCGCGCTTCAGGGGAACGGGACGTTCCCCCTCCTTGGGGGCTTTCGCCCTTTTGGTACCGTTCCCGTTTGCAATCCACTTTTAATCACACCCAAGTTAAAGCCCGCAGTCGTCGCGCCGACGCACGAGTGGCAGCACCGCCCCGCAGCGAATACAGTTTCGCCGCCGTCGGATCGCTCCGCCCGTCAAAAGCCTCCGTTCCGCCCGCGTCGGTTCGCTCCGTGCTCGCCCGCTCGCCGATCCCTCCGGCGTCGGACCACACCCTGCGCCAAAAGTGCCCCATCCGCCTGCGTCGGACCGCACCCCGCGCCAAAAGCCCACCATCCGCCGCCGTCGGATTGCAGACTGGGCTAAAATTGACCAATCCGCCCCCGTCGGATCGGTCAATTCTCCAGAAGACCCCGATCCGACGGTGTCGTAACTCACCGCCCAACAGAGAAAATCGCGTAATTTACGCAAAAAGTGGTCAAAAAGCACCAGCCCCACCACCCGCGCCGCGTTCCATGGAACAAAACTACCCCGAAAGCCCACCCGCAAAAAGTAGCTCGCCAGTCCCTTGGTGGCTAAAAAGACATCGGCAAAGCCGCATAAAGAAATGTGAGAAAAAGAAGATCGCTAAGCAACTGATACCAACTTCCATAAATAAAGAGACGGGAGAAAGTAGCGGGGCCGTCTCGGCCCCGTCGCGACACGCAGTGTCGCAGCGCGGCAAGCGCCTTCAGCGCTCGGGGGCGGGACGCCCCCGCTACGATTGGTTCCTCTCCGCAGTCTCGTTATTTCAGGAAGATGGGATGACCGGCAATTTTCCACGTCTGCGCAAAGTAGTCAGCGACTTCAGTCGGCACGGCGCGGCAGGAAGTGAAGCCGTCCGATCTCCGAGCGAATCGTGTTAGGAAAAAGCGTAGCTTTTTTTGGGCTTGGTCGGTTTGGTGCCGTCGCTCTAGGCGCTCTGCCGAGGTAAGAAGCGGCCGGGGTAGAGTCTGCGGAAGTGTCTCACTGCGCTTCCCGGATACACATAGCCGGTGTGTCGTTTGATTTCCTCCAAGCTCGCTCCCGCATTCCAGAGGGTTTCCAGCAGTTGAAGCTTTTCGAGGTAGGCTGCTTTCTTCCGGGCGAGAGCTGCTGCCCTCGCTGCACGGGCCGGAGCGGATTTCGCGCGAGCGGCTTTTGACCCGCTCGGGCGGCGATAGGGAAAGCGGCCGGGGAAGCGTTTGCGCAGGCTCCCCATGTTCGCTGCGGCCGAACGGAAGCCGGTTTTGAGGAAGATTTCTTCGTTGTTTGCTCCGGCGATCCACAGGGCCTCGATGGCATCGAGCATTGGCGCACGAGCGGCATCCCTGATTGCTTTCCGGTCCCGTGCAGCCGCTTTGCGCTCGGCTTTACGCTCGGCTTTGCGCTGGGCGGTCCGGGCTCTGCACTGGGCGTTGTTGTAGTAGGTGATGCCTTCTTTCCGGGCATACACCCGGATCATTTCGCGGGTGACGCCATATTTTTTGGCGATGTCGGCGAGGGTGGGGGACTCGTAGGAGCGCAGCTCTGCCAGCATGCGCTTGCGCTGGGCAAAGGTCAGTTTGCCCTCACGCTTGGTGCCCGGTCGCCCCCCCTCGGGCGGATGGAGACACCTGCTTGGCGGAGAGCGCTGTAAATCTTGGTAGTGCTGACCCCGGCTTCGAGGGCAAGCGCGGTGCATGGTTCGCCGGCCTGGTAGCGGCGGATTAGTTCATCAATGCTGAGGTTGGACGCTTTGTCTGTTCGGCCGCGTTTCATTTACATTGTTGGTTTTGCGCTGGTTTTTCGTTGCCGTCGAGCCTTTGTCGGGAGGAGGGGGGCGGTGAGGCGTTCGTAGAGGGCGAAGAGGTGCTCGACTCGGGCGCGGTCGGTGGGGAAGGGGGCGCTGCCTTTGAGGGCGGAGGCGACGGCGTAGGCGCGGTCCACGGCGCGGTCGAGGGCGGCGTGGGCAGCAGCCAGAGGGGCGGGCATGGAGAGCGGGTCGTAGAGGTCCGCAAGGGTGGAGGCGGGGTAGGCGGCGCGGGCGGTGAGGACGGCTTGCGGGGGCGTATTGCTCCCGATGAAGCGCGGATTTTTGCGCGAATCGGCGATTGCGAAGCACGAGTGTTTCATTTAGTCCTTTGAGCATGGTTGCTCCGCTCAGTCATTCTAAAAACGCACAGGAAAATGTTGAGATCATTTGTGGCGACGTGCGCAGTGAATTGCGTCGCTTGCCTGCTGATTCGGTTCAATGCGTCGTGACTTCGCCGCCATATTGGGGGGTTCGCGATTATGGAGTGAGTGAGCAGATCGGAGCGGAACCGGTGCTCAGAGATTACGTGAACACGTTGACGGAAGTTTTTCGGGAAGTTCGCCGTGTGCTTCGTCCCGACGGGACTCTCTGGCTGAACATCGGGAATACCTACTCAAGCGGCGGGCGAACATGGCGTGGTGCTGATGCGAAGAACAAAGGGCGAGGGATGTCGTATCGCCCGCCGACGCCGGATGGGCTGAAGCCTAAGGACCTCATCGGGGTCGCTTGGATGGTGGCGATGGGGCTCCAGCTCGATGGTTGGTTTCTCCGCAACGACATCATCTGGAACAAGCCGAACTGCCAGCCAGAAAGTGTGAAAGACAGGCTGACTGTTTCACACGAATACCTGTTCATGTTTAGCAAAGAGGAGCGGTATCATTTTGATCAGGAAGCAATCCGGGAACCGCGAAAAGATGGCAACGGTTTCAAGAACCGGAGGACGGTCTGGAATATCAACACCGAGCCGTATTCGGAGGCGCACTTCGCAGTTTTCCCGACGGAGCTTGTGCGCCCGTGCATCCTCGCGGGAAGTCGCGCCGGGGATACGGTGCTGGATCCGTTTTTTGGCTCGGGAACGGTGGGTCTTATCGCGCTGGAAACGAATCGTCGCTGCGTGGGAATCGAGTTAAACGAAGAGTACGTCGCGATGGCGCGGCGGCGGATGGAGGCAGTTCAATTGGATTTTCTCACTGAGGGGATTGCGTGAACTTCCACTCTGCGTGGACGGTGCATGCGGACTTCTGGAGTGCCTTTATCTGTAGCTTCCGTTCGGTGCCGCCATCGAAATAGAGCTCAAAAAGCGGATGCCCTTCATCGTCCCGAACACGGCAGTATCCAGGCTTCGGGTGCTGTTTGCTGTCGCGTTTCATTTCGAGAACCCCGAGCTTTGCGCGCTCCAATACCGCCTTGTGAATCTCGACGAGTTCGTATTGCCAGTTCGGTGCCTTGCCGACGGCGCGCAGTGTGAGGATTCGGTCGTAACGAGCGAGATGCTCGAGGAATGCATCCCGGAGGGGACCAAGGTCCGACTCGTGTTTACCCCACTTGCCCTTGCCCATTTCCATGAACTTTGAAATCCAGATTTCCGTTGGCTTGATGCCTTTGTCCGCTTGGGTCTTCAGGCTGAAGCGATGGCCATCCACCGTTGCGTCGTGTCCGGGATTACCTTTGGTGGCTAAAGCTGCGTGCTTGCCGTGCCAGCCGAGGACTTGGACCAACGCATACTCGAATTTGTCTTTGGTAAAGGGCTCAGCCGAGAAGATGTGATGAATCTTCAAAATATCGCCGAAATCGTAAGCGCTCATGGAATTAAGCAAGTCGCTTTGCATCAGGGATGTCTCGCTCGGAGCGCTGAGCGCCGCTGTAACCTTTTCCACCCAATAGAGCTGCCCATCCCGAAGATGGCGCACAGCAGTCGTGAGTTTTTCTATTCGTTCGTCGAGATTGTCGAGCATCCGATTTCGCCTATAGGTGGAGGACGAATGACTCAAGGTCATTCGCCGGAACGACATCGACGTGGATGAGGTCGCGGACGTTGAGGACTTGCTGGACTTTTCCGCCGAGGGTGTGGAGGGCGGTGACGGTGGCGTTTTCGAGGCGGCGGAGCTCGCGGTAGGCGAGGATGAGGAAGTTGCCGCAGCCGCACGCGGGGTCGAAGATGCGGAGGAGGCGGAGGCGTTTCTGGAGGTCGCGGAGGCGCTCGGTGCGGCGGGTGGAGCGGTCGGCGAGGATGGTGTCGAGCTCGGCGCGGAGGTCGTCGAGGAAGAGGGCGCGGAGGAGTTTGAGGATGTCGCGCTCGGTGGTGTAGTGGGCGCCGAGCTGGCGGCGCTCTTTGCCATCGAGGATGCCTTGGAAGAGGCTGCCGAAGACTGCGGGGGAGATGCGCGCCCAGTAGAAGAGGCAG
>CANIWM010000026.1 GCA_947471505.1 Chthoniobacteraceae bacterium
CGCCTCTCCGTCGGCCTCCGCTACGCTCCGGCCTCCTCCGAGGCGGGCGTCCCGCGCTGATGCGCGCCCGTTTTTGCCCATTCCGCTTTTGTTCCGTCTCCATTCCGCTTTTGTTCCGGCCCCGACACGTCGGAGCGATGGAAATGGTAAGACGAAGTTTCCCTGCCTTCCCGCTTGCCAAGGAGCGGACGGCGGGTAACGTCGCGCCCCTTTTTTTACCATCATGCTGCGCGCACAATCTGAGCTCAAAATCTTTTCGGGAACCGCCCACAAGGTCCTCGCGCACCGTATCGCCGAACAACTAGGGATGCCGCTCGGTGATGCCACCGTGGATACGTTTCCGGACGGGGAAACGATGGTGAAAATCAACGAAAATATCCGAGGGCGCGATGTGTTCTTCATTCAGCCGACTTGCCCACCGACGAACCAAAACCTGATGGAACTCCTCATCATGGTGGATGCCGCACGGCGGGCCAGCGCGGCACGGATTACGGCGGTCATTCCATTTTTCGGCTACGCCCGGCAGGACAGAAAAGACCAGCCACGTGTGCCCATCACCGCGAAGTTGGTGGCGAATCTCCTCACGGCGGCAGGTGTGAATCGTGTGCTCACGATGGACCTTCATGCGCAGCAAGTGGCGGGCTTTTTCGACATCCCGGTGGACCACCTTTTTGCGGCCCCGGTCATCATCCAGTATCTCCGCAATAAGGGGCTGGAGAACCCGGTCGTCGTCTCGCCGGATGTGGGCGGATTGAAGATGGCGAGCGCCTACTCGCAGGCACTCGACGCCGGGCTGGCAATCGTGGCGAAACGCCGCACAAGCCCGACGGATGTCGAGGCCACGAGCGTCATTGGCGATGTGGCGGGCCGACCCGTGATTCTGGTGGACGACCTCACGGAAACCGCCGGCACTCTGACAGCGGCAGCCAAGATTTTGAAGGCGAACGGGGCCCGCGAAATCATGGCCTGCGTGTCACACGCGGTGCTCGGCGAGATTGGGATTCAGCGGTTGAAAAACTCCGAGATTACCGAACTCGTCTGCACCAACTCCGTGCCGGAAAATCACTGCGCCGATTTTAAAATCACGACGCTCTGCGTGGCTCCGCTCCTCGCCACAGCCATCCGGCGCGTCTCGGATGAAGAGTCCGTCTCATCACTTTTCCAGATACCGAAACTCTGAAACCAATTTCCCTAGAACTCACACTAAACAAATAACAAACAACTAAGCAGTAGCTACAAACGCAATGGCCAAACATATCTCACTCCAAGCAGAACCACGCGCCAATCCTGGCACGACAGGCTCGAAAGCAATCCGAAAAGCAGGGAAAGTCCCCGCAATCATCTACGGACGTCACTTCGCTCCACAGACACTTCAACTCGACGCACACACGCTGGCGCTCAAGCTCAAAGGCGGCATCGAGCACGCCCTCGTGGACCTAGAAATCGTCGGCGGAGCAAGCACGCTCGCCCTCATTCAGGACGTCCAACATCACCCCGTGAAACGCCACATCGTTCACATTGATTTCCATGCACTCAAGGAAGACGAAGTCATGCACACCACCGTGCCCATCATCGGCCAAGGTGAGCCGCTCGGCGTCAAAAACGGCGGCGGTCGTCTCGAACAGATCATCCGCAACCTCGAAGTCTCGTGTTTGCCGAAAGACCTACCAGAGAGCCTCGTCGTCGATGTCTCTGGCCTGAACCAGGGCGACTACATCCACGTCAACGAACTCACACTTCCAGCCGGAGTCACCTCGCTCTCGCACGCTGAATCCGTCGTCTTCCACTGCGCCGCGCCGACCGTCGAAGTCGTCGAAACGCCAGTCGAAGGTGCCGCAGCGCCCGAAGTCCTCAAGGAGAAGAAACCCGCCGCCGGTGCTGCTGCAGCCCCTGCCGCCGCCGCTGCTCCTGCGAAGAAGAAGTAATCAACCGGACTGGATGAATGGCTCGCTTAATCGTCGGACTCGGCAATCCCGGACGCGACTATGCAGACACGCGACACAACATCGGCTTCATGGTCCTCGACCGTCTCGCCGCTGCCGCAGGAGCCATCTTCCGGTCTGAAAGAAAGTGGCAGGCACACTTCGCCACCGCCCGAGTGGGTGGGAGCGAAGTCTGGCTGTGCAAACCGCAAACTTACATGAACCTCAGCGGCGAAAGCGTGAGTGCCATCACGGGCTTCTACAAAATAGAGCCCCGGGATGTCCTCGTCGTGCTCGACGACTTGGCCTTACCGCTCGGTCGTCTTCGCCTGCGAGAGAGCGGGAGTGCTGGGGGCCAAAACGGCCTCAAGAACATCCTCCTTCACCTCGGCACCCAAGAAGTGCCAAGGGTCCGCATCGGGATCGGAAGCGGGGCAGACGCCACGGGCCATGTGCTCGGGAAGTTTGCCCTCGCCGAACGCCCCGCGCTCGAAGAAGCTCTCGTCAACGCCACCGAGGCCGTGCAGTTTGCGCAAAGCCAGACCTTTGCCGCCGCAATGAATCGCTACAATCAACAACCGAAAACAGAATAACTAAATAATATGAGCAAACATCGCTACGAAGGACTCCTCGTCCTCAACGTCAAAGGCAAAGAAGACGGAGCCCAAAAAATCATCGACCGCATCGAAAAAGACTTCAAAAACGAAGGCTGCGATGTGGAGAGCATCCAGAAGATGGACACGCGTCATTTCAGCTACGCAAAGGGCGACCTGAGCAGCGGCTTCTTCGTCAACTTCGTCTTCAAGGCCGCCCCCGCGTCCCTCGACAAAATGCGGGCGAAATTCGCGCTGGATGATGACGTTTACCGCCAGCAATACGGGCGTCTCTCCGACAAGGCGAAAGCCGCCTAAGCCCGCTCGGGCCGATCAACTCAGCCACCACGCACTATGGCAAATCTCAACAAGGTCATGCTCATCGGGAATCTCACCCGAGATCCCGAGATCAAGTACACGCCGAAAGGCACGGCCATCGCAGCCTTCGGGCTCGCGGTGAATCGCAACTACACCACTGAGACCGGCGAAAAGCGCGAGGAGGTTACATTTATCGATGTGGACGCCTTTGGCCGAGTCGCTGAAATCATCGGTGAATACTGCAAAAAGGGCCGCCCCCTCTTTGTAGAGGGCCGACTGAAACTCGATACGTGGGACGACAAAGCAAGCGGACAAAAACGCAGCAAGCTAAAGGTCATGGTCGAAAACATCCAACTCCTCGGAGGCCGCGAAGGTGGCCCCGGTGGAGGAGGGCCGGGAGTTTCGCCAGACATGGCCGACTACGCCGACAGCCAAGTCGCCTCCGCGCCACCCGCTCGTCGCTCTGCGCCGTCCGCCCCACCGAGGCCTCCGGCAGACCCGGATCTCGACGCCGCGCCCGACGACATCCCGTTCTAAACGGAAAACGCGAACCAAAAACAGAAGCCGCTGGAAGAGATTCCAGCGGCTTCTTTGTTTGCCGCCAACTCACACAATCCGAGGAGTTGCGCTCGAACGCCGTTTTTTACAGTTTTGTTCGCACCGCGACACGAGGAACTCGATCTCTTCGACGGGATAGATGGCAGGACGGCGAGAGCATTTGAGCGTCTCGAAGAGCTCACTACGCACGAAAACCGACATTTAACCTACGCCTCGGATGGCTATTAAGACTGGGGCGCAAAAAGTCGGAGGCGCGGCGTAGCTCGACTTTCCAAAGTCGAGGTTCGACATCCTCGTCAGAGAGAACGTCCTGCTTTACCCCGACGCTCACTCGACATTGGAATGTCGAGCTACGTTTTTGCGCCAGCGTCGATTAAGAGTGGTGCGCCCGTGCATCTGTATCCAGTGCGTCGCTAGGCGGGCGTTTTTTAGAGTTGCGCGGTCGGCGACTCGGCAGAAGGGGCTTCCGGCTCCGCCACGGGAGTGACAGGAGCGTCGCTGAGGATGTACCGAGCCGTGCCGATCTTCTGAATAGCAGGGTTCTTCTTACCGGTCGTCGCGAACCAAATGAAGAGGTTCTTGTATTTCTTCACTTCGAGCTTCTTCGCCAAGTCCCGCACTGTGATGCCTTCTGGTCCCGCTTCTTTGAGACCAGCGACGATACGGGAGGCTAGCTCGCCGCGTCCACTCAGAGGGCGCGTGCTGAGTTTGCGACGTCCGCTCTTGGTCTTTGCTTTTGGCGAGGGTCCGTCGAGTTCAGACTGCGAGACGGAGCCCTCGAGCCGGTATCGGGATTCGCCAATCTTTTTAATGGCGTCCACACGCTTGCCAGAAGTCTGGAACCACGAATGGATGTTTGCAGCCTTCACACCTAGGGTGGCGGCGAGATCCTTCACCTTCACGCCCGAACTCCCTGCGGCGGTAAGCGCACGGAGAATCTCTAGTTTCAGCGCGCCACGGGCAGATCGCCCGCCGGAAGTCCTATCGATGGATGCAGGGCCTGTGGACGAGCGGACGTAGCCGTCGTTGTCGAAGAGTAGCGTCTTGATCTCAGAAAGTCGGAGGAGAATGCCGTCGAGTTGCCCCTGGAGTTGGCCGCGCTTTTCCTCAAGTGACATTGCTTCTTTGTATAAGTTGATACGGTCGTTTGTAATCATGAGCCGGAGGGTATCGATGACTGTTGGATTTTGCGCAAGTATAAATTGCTAGCTCAATCAATCTATCTCTACATGCCGCAGCCCATTGATTGATGCACCCATTCCGAACACAGGCGAACCATGCGCAATCTGTGAATCGACACCTACTCATTGTGCAAGTCAGCCCAACCTTAACCGCGCATCACGAAGAAGGCCTGCCAAGTCAGCCGTGCAGCGAGCAACACGGCTGTCACGATGAAAATCGGGCGGATAATGGCCGCTCCACGCGTCAACACGAGCCCGCTGCCGAGGCGCGCGCCGAGGAGTTGGCCGACGATCATCGCCAACCCGACATCCCATCGCAACAGGCCCACGCTGGCAAACGCGAGGAGCGACGCGACGTTGCTCGTGAGATTGAGCGCCTTGGTCGTGCCCGTCGCCACACGGAGGTCGAGCCCGAGTGCGAGCACGCAGGCAATCATCCAGAACGAGCCCGCGCCCGGCCCGAAGAATCCATCGTAAAACCCCAGCACACTCCCAAAAACCAGCGCAAACCCCACCATCCCCATCCGCGCAGCACGCTGTGCCGCGCCGAGTTTCGGATTCAGCGCCGTGTAAATGGCCACCGATAGCAGCAGCACCGGCACCGCGCGTTCCAGCACCGACTTATCCAAATGCGTCATCGCCAAGACACCGAGCATCGCCGCGAGAAACGTCACCACCACCGCCAGCCCCAACTTGCTCCACGGAATGAGCCCTCCGCGCGTGTAGCGAATAACGGCTAGCGTCGTGCCACAAGACGATTGGAGCTTATTCGTCCCCAGCGCCACCGGGATGGGAAGCCCCGCCCACAAAAGCGCGGGTACCGAAACGAGCCCGCCTCCGCCCGCGATCGCATCAATAAACCCAGCCGCTGCACCGGCAAAAGCAAGGACGACGTAAGTGGATGGGCTAAGCATACGGGCGAGACTGACGAATCACAATTCTCTGACCGCACGGGCTATGGCGGTGATGATAGTTTCGAGCTGGGCGTCGCTCACGCAGTAGGGCGGCATAACGACGACGGTGTCGCGGATGGGGCGCGTGAGCAGGCCGTATTTGCGCGCGGCGATGCAGACGGCGGCTCCGTTGGCGGCGACATCGATGCCCGCGATGAAGCCGCATTGCCGCACGGCTCGGATGCCGGGTTCCTTTTCCAGCGTGGCGAGCAACTCGGTGAGGCGGGCGATTTTTCCGGCGAGTGTGGAGAGGACGTTCTCATCGGCGAAAACGGCGAGGTTCTCCAGAGCGAGGGCGCAGCCGAGTTGGTTTCCGCAATAGCTGTGGCCGTAGTAGAGCGTGCGCTCGGGGCCGCCGAGAAACGCCTCATACACGCGCTCCGTCGTGAGCGTCGCGGCGAGCGGGAGGTAGCCGCCAGTGAGCCCTTTTGCCAGCGCGACGAAATCCGGCGTCACGCCCTCTCGCTCGCACGCAAACATCGTCCCCGTACGCCCAAAACCCGTCATCACCTCATCCGCGATGAGCAGCGCGCCGTGTGCGTCGCACCACTCGCGCAGCGCGGCGAGCATCCCGGCGGGCCACAGCCGCATTCCGGCTGCGCCTTGGATGAGCGGCTCGATGCACACCGCTGCGACGCGCTTGCCGTCGAGTTTTTCTAGCTCCTCCATTCCCGCCACATGAGTCACGGGGAAATGCCACCCGGCGCGAAAAGTCGCGATGCCGCCGAGCGACGCAGCGCCCACCGTATCGCCGTGGTAAGCGCCGCCAAACGCGACGAACTCCCGCCGCTCCTCGCCGTGGAGTTGCCAAAATTGCGCCGTCATTTTCAAAGCCACCTCAATCGCGGTGGAGCCGTCGTCCGTGAAAAAACAGCGTGTCAATTTCCCGCTCGGCCACAGTCCGCAAAGCTGCGCGGCCAGCGCGGCAGCGGGAGGATTCGTGAAGCCGAGAAACGACGTGTGCGCCACGCGGTCGAGCTGTCGGCGCAACGCGGCATCCAAGCGTGGATGCCGATGCCCGTGGAGATTCGTCCAGATGGAAGAGTTCCCATCGAGATACTCGCGCCCTTGGTCGTCGCGCAAAATCGCGCCCTCGCCCTCGACGAGCACCAGCGGCTCATGCCCCGGCGCGCACCAATCGCGCATCTGCGTGAAAGGGTGCCAGCCGTGGTGCTGGTCTTGGGCGACGGTGTCGGTCACTCCTCCGCTTCCTCCCAAGTCCCCCCGCGCTCCGTGATCATGAGTTCCACCGCCGCCACGTCTTCCCATGCGAGGTGTTTGCGCTGGTATTTATTAAAGAGCACGAGGCGCAAGGCCACGAGGTCTTCCAGCTCCGGCACGTCGTAGTAAGTCCACTTTTCGTCGTGCTTGAGCTTCGATTGAATCTTCCACTTCTTGCCGAATTTCTCAGCGCGCACTTCGCGCCGTTCGGTGTCCGTGTTGTGTTTCCAAGTATGAATGTTGCGATTGCCCATTTTCCCGGCACCATGCGCCGCCTTGAACGCAACCGGCAAGATCGTCCTTTATTTCATCGCAGTTCTCTTTTTTGGAGCCCTGCTCGCACCACCGCTTTTCTGGGCGGGGAACGCCCTCATTCCCGCACTCCGTGAGCATCCATTCCAGCGATTCTTTAATCGTGCCGCGCTCATCGCCGCCCTCGCGCTGCTGTGGCCGCTGGCCAAAAGTTTCCGCATCCGCAGCCGCGCAGAGCTAGGGCTGGAGCCGAATGCGCGCTGGCTCCGCGATGTTCTCACCGGGCTCGCTGCCGCCATCGGCGCGATGCTGGTCCTGTGCGTCGTGCTGAAGTCGCTCGGCTACTTCAAGTGGCTCTCGCCCAAAGACCGGCACCCGGAGCAACTCGTGCAAGTGTTCTTCACCGCCGCGTGCGTCGCTTTGATGGAAGAGTCGCTTTTTCGTGGCGCGTTCCTTGGCGTCTTTCAGCGCACGATGGGGAAATGGAGCGCACTGTTGACGATGTCGGTGATTTTTTCCGTCCTGCATTTCATCAAGCCGATTGATGTAACCATCGCCGCCGAAGACGTGCGATGGACCTCCGGCTTCGCGCTCATCCCCGCGACGTTCAGCCAGTTTTCCCAGCCGATGATGATCCTCTCGCTCTTCACCACGCTCTTCGCCGTCGGCTGGATTCTCGGCTACGCGAAGATACAGACGCGTTCGCTCTGGCTCCCCATCGGGCTCCACGCCGGCTGGGTCATCTGCGCGCAAGGCTTTGGAAAGTTCGCGAAGCTCGGCAAAAACCACCTCCCGTGGATCGGCAGCGAATTGCGCATCGGTATCGCCCCGCTTTTGACGATTATCGCGACGGGAATCGCCTGCTGGATGCTCGTCCGGCGGCGCTCCGGCGAATAGTTCGCGACAAACTGCGAGTCGTCTGTTACTCCCGCATCCACGAATATGAAACGCCTCTTCGTCCTTGTTTGCACCGTCGCCACATTTGCTGGCTGCACTAGCTCCAATCAATACACCTCCGTGTCCGAGCCCGTCGGAGGGACTCGTGCCTTGGACCCGATCGTGAGCACGCCGCGCAACTGGAATAAGCCCGTAAAATCCCACTCGGCAGCACGCGCGGAAGTCGAGGACGGCACGCGGACGATTCAGGGTTCGTCGTGGGAGCGGTCTTGGCACGATTAGTCGGAGGGCGTTGTGAATGACGAATGACGAATGACGAAAATCGCGCGCCGTTCGTCTTTGGTTGCGCTGGTGGCTGCGTCCTTCCTGTTTACGTCTGCATGGGCTCAGGTGCCTGCTGCGGTTACTCCAATCTATGCGGAAGCGAAGGCTGCGCTGGATGCCCACGAGTTTGCGGAAGCGGCTCGCGTCCTTGATGAAGCGCTCGCCAAACTCCCGCCGGACACCGCCGGGCTCGCGTTGCTGCAACTGACGCTCGGCACAGCGCGACTGCGTGCCAATGAGCCCGAAAAAGCCATCTTTCCTCTCGAAAAAGCGGCGGCGAGCGATCCTGCTGCGATCCCACTGCTGGCAGACGCGCTGCGCGGAGCGGGGCGCACTGACGATGCCCGCCGCGTTTACGAAAAGGCTGCGACTGGCGACGCCGTGAACGCCAAATACTCCCGCGCACGAATCGCCCAACTCGACTCCGCCACGGAAAAAGACGCATTGAAAGCCGTAGCGTTCGCCTTCACGGCTGCCGACACATTTGCCGCGCTTGGCGAGGAAGACCCGACCTATCTCGACGAAGCTACGGCCATCTATGAAGCCATCGCCCGTAGCAAACAATGGCGCGGCGAAGCCACCGCCCGCGCGGTCTATTCCCTCGGCGAAGTTCAGCGCCAAAAGAAGGCGCTCCCCGAGGCCATCGCCTACTACCAGCGCTGCTTCGTCTCGTGGACGCGGTATCCGGCTTGGTGTGCGCGGGCATACCTTCGCGCGTCAGAGTCTTTCGAGGCGCTAGGCCGTCGCCCCGAGGCCATCGCCCACCTCCGGGAGTTGCTCCGGAAGGTCGATAAATACAGCCGCTTCCCCGAGTTTGAGGAAGCCAAGAAACGCCTCCGTGCATGGGGCGAAGTGGTGCCATAAAACAAGCACTGGCCGCAATGCCGGATGGACATTTAGCGCACGCTTACTGCATATCGGCACCACGATATGAAAGCGCTCTTTTTGACCAACGAATATCCGCCCACCATCTACGGCGGCGCTGGCGTGCATGTGGATTACCTCTCTCGCGAGCTGGCGAAGCTCATTGATGTAGAAGTCCGCTGCTACGGTAAAACGGCGCGCGAACCACGGCTCGACCTCGCCACGCTGAAGGCCACGGGTTTTGGCTGCGACACGACCGGCTACACGGCTCCGAAGGCGCTGCATTCTGTCTTTGCCGCGATTCAGCGCGGGCTGGATTGGAATACCACGGCGGTGGATGCCGATCTCGTGCATCTTCATACGTGGTACACGCATCTTGGCGGCATCATCGCGAAGCTCAACTACGGCATCCCGCTCGTCCTCACCGTCCACTCGCTAGAGCCCCTGCGGCCCTGGAAACGCGAGCAGCTCGGCGGCGGCTACGATTTCTCCTGCTGGGTGGAAAAGACGGCTATCGAGATGGCCGACGCCGTCATCGCAGTCTCCGAGGGGACGCGCGAGGACATTTTGCGCTACTTCGACGTGCCGAAGGAGCGCGTGCCCGTCATTTATAACGGTATTGACCTCGCGGAATACCATCGCGTCGAGACGACCGCCGCGTTGGAAAAATACGGCATCAACCCCCGCGAGCCCTACGTGCTGTTCGTCGGGCGCATCACGCGGCAAAAAGGAATCGTCCACCTCGTCCGAGCCATCCAGCATATGGCCCCCGGCTTCCAGGTTGTCCTCTGCGCAGGAGCCCCTGACACGCCAGAAATCGCTGCTGAAATGAAAGCTGCAGTAGCCGTCGCGCAGGAGAAAAGGGCGGGCGTCTTCTGGATTGATCAGATGATCTCCAACACGGAGAAGATCGAACTCTACAGCCAAGCCGCCGCCTTTTGCTGCCCGTCGATCTACGAGCCATTCGGCATCATCAATCTCGAAGCGATGGCCTGCGAGACCGCCGTCGTCGCCAGCGCGGTTGGAGGGATGAAAGAAGTCATCGTCCACGGAGAAACCGGCTACCTCGTGCCGCTCGAACAAATGACAGAGTCGCCCTTTGAAGCCACACAGCCCGAGCAGTTTGCGCGCGACCTCGCCGCTCGGGTGAATGAGCTTATGGCCGACGCCCCGCTCCGCGAGCGCATGGGCAAAGCGGGCCGCAAGCGCGTGGAGGAGCACTTCGGTTGGGACGCAATCGCGCGCCGCACCTTGAACCTCTACAAGAGCCTCGTTCATTAAAATGCGGATTTCTTTCGACGGTCCCGTTGACGAATTACGGCGAATCTGATTTTGTCGCCGGGCTTATGAAAAAGTTCACCCTTTTGGCGCTCTGCGCCGCCACAACAGTGCTGTCCACCGGATGCACCAACACCAACACCCTCTACAATCACCGTAAGGACTTCCAGCCCAAGGGTCACGGCGGGCCGTGGAACACCGAGTACGAAAACGTCGTGCGCGGGGAAAGACGTGCGCAAGCTGACGCCGCGAAAGGCGAAAACTCCCACCGCGCACTCTGGCGCTCGGGGACTTGGCAGGAGTTCTTCTGGCAGCCCGGCGGCAGGCTCCGCTCGAACTAACATCCGCCCAACAAGGCTCTTTTCTCTGACGACTCCGGCGATTCATGCAGGAGTCGTCCGAACTTTTTTGAGCCCCGATCACGCTACTCGATGCGAGGAGAATCGAGGCCCAGCCGTCATTTTCATCTCTCCCGTTGCAAATGGAAAATCGGGCATCGGATGTGCTTTTAGAGTGGGTGCGAGACTTACCGAATCGCAGCCCATGCCAAAACTTTTAATCAAACATCCAGAAAAGGGTGACCTGAATTTCACACTCAGTGGAAGCCGCATTTCCGTAGGACGGAGGCCGGAAAATGGAATCCAGATCAACCACGGAACAGTGTCCGGCGTCCACGCAGAGCTGTTTCCTGTAAATGGACACTACGTCCTTCGGGATCTCGAATCGACCAATCACTCCTTCCTCAACGGGCAGCGGGTCGTCTCTGAAGTGGAACTGACGGAAGCATGCAAAATCACTTTCGGTACGGTTGAGTGCGATTTTATCCCAGACCACGCAAAGGTTACCGGACCGATAACGGGAAGCGACCTTGATACGCTGCGTAAGAACATCGGAATCCTCCGGGCTCAAAACGACGAACTTCTGGGGAAACTTGCCGGGCAAAAACAGCAAATCGAGATTCTTGGATCGGCGAAGCTCATCATGCGCTCGAAAGGCAGCACGGAACCTACCGAGCAGAACGAAAAGCTTCAGGCAATCACCGTTGAGCGGGATGACCTTCACCGGCAGAACGATACGCTTCGCAGTGAAATCGCGATGCTGCGCAGCCTGTTACAGACGTACTCCGAAAACACGGTCGCCGATCGTGGGCTCAGAGAAACCGTCCCAATCAAATTGGCCCCAACTCCGAGCCAACCAACCGCCGTCAACGTGACGCCCAGCGGTACCGTGCGCATGGCTGCCCCAGTCGCAAAAGTCGTCGAGACCTCACCAAACGGGGATGTCTTCCGATATTTCGCAGAAATCGTCGGGAAAATGCGCCCACTCACCAGCAGTTTTACTCAGGAACAAGAATCGCGTAGCGAGATGCTCCTACTCGCCAAGCACCTCGTCGAAAAGTCCAACGTCCTCGGAAATCATCCGACTGGTCGCATGGCGAAGGCTCTCGAAGGTCTATTGCGCGACGTTTCGCAGGCGGGGAAGGGGATATCTCCAAGCATCCTCCGCACAATATCACATGCCGTTGACGCGTTTGCTCAGATTCTTGAACCGGAGAACCTCGCTCGATGCGAAAACCTCCCGTCACCCAGCGTTCTCGCCGTAGAGGACGACGTGGACTTTCTCCCTGCAATGATCGCCGCACTTGAGTTCGCAAGATTGCCCGCCACTGGTTGCGCCGATGCGAAGGATGCGCTCACGATTCTTGGGGAGTGCCGCTTCGATCTCATCATCCTCGACCTCGGGCTACCGGACATCGACGGGCTCGACGTGTGCAAGGCCATCCGTGCGATCCCGAACCACGCAAAGACCCCGATCCTTATCCTCACAGGCAGCGACAGCATCGAAAGCCGCGCCCAGAGCTCGATTCGCGGCAGTAGCGACTTTCTCGCCAAACCGTGCAACCTGTTCGAGCTAACTCTTCGCGCTTTCACGTGGTCGTTTAAGCACCAACTCGGGCTCTCGTAATCGAGAGGAGAATTGCGAAGCTTCGTGTCGGTAGGCCTACAATCGCCGCTCACTTTCGCTGTGAGATGCCTACCCGCTCCCGCGTCATATTCTCACTGCAAGTGCAAAGGACTTTGAAGATGTGCCGGGACTGAAAATGATCGCGGTGGTGGTTTCGTCACCATTGACAGGCAGATACCAAAAGGAGCGATGCTCACGTAGGCCATCGATGGCTGTCTGGTGCTGGCGAGAAGTGCCCGCGAAGACGCCACGACCCTGAGTTGCCAGCCAGTCGTCTTTGGTCGCTCCGATCTGCGCGCGGAGATTTCGCACCGCCGCCGCACTTTTCCGTTTCCCTCGGGGCTCGGGTGCGCTTTGTTCTGCGCTCACTTTTCTATGGCTCAATCAATCACCAGTCCTGTCTTCGTCGTTCGCGATAATATCGACACCGACCAAATCATCCCCGCGCAATATCTCACGCTCGTGCCGACGAAGCTCGATGAGTACGAGAAGCTCGGCAGCTTTGCACTCATCGGCCTTCCCGATGACCAGTATCCGGCGAAGTTCATCACCGAGGGGACGATGAAGACGCCGTATAAGATCGTCATCGCTGGGCGCAACTTCGGCTGCGGCAGCTCGCGGGAGCACGCGCCTATCGCGATGGGCGCGGCGGGCTGCGAGGCGGTGGTCGCGGAGTCTTACGCGCGCATTTTTTTCCGCAACTGTATCGCGACGGGCGAGCTGTATCCGTGCGAAGCGGGTGAGCGGCTGTGCGACGTGGTGAAGACGGGCGACATGGCCACGCTCGACCTCGAAGCTGCGACGCTGACCGTCGGAGAGCGCACTTGGTCGCTCAAGCCACTCGGCGAAGTCATCCCCGTCGTGGACGCAGGCGGCGTCTTCAATTACGCCCGGCAGACCGGGATGCTCCCTGCGCAGGCGTAGTTCTTTTTCCCGGTGACACCCAAAGCCCGGAATCTCGGATTGCTCTCGGCAGCAATCCTCGTCGCTGGCGTCGCCGTGTGGTTTTTCCTCATCCGCATCCCGCCGGTCACTGCGGAGTTTTTGCAGGGTGAATGGATACAAGACCCGGAGTTTCTCCAGCACGCAGGGCAGGATTTGGATGCGCAGAAGCGGGAGATCGATCTGTGGGAGAACTACGAGTTCCTGTTCAAAGGTCAGCACCTCTCGGGATGGCGGCTGACGTTTGACGATGGCGCGAAAAACATGAGCGGCTGGGCGGAGGGCCACGGCGTTGCGTTCGAGTCTGACTTCACGCTTGCCCCTGCGAAGAAGGCGACGCTCCTGCGCTTTACGGATCACACCAAAGCTCCCGCTGAAGCGCATCTTTCCCGCGAGGGGGAAAAGGTCGCGCTTGTGCTTGGCGATCGTCGTTTGCGGCTGATGAAGTCGCCGACTACGCGGGTGGGGAAATAGCGCTCGTCATCCGCTTCCGATAGAGCCCTGGCCCGCCGCTCACCCGCCACGCAATGCCGCACGCGAGGGCGAGGAAGACCCCATACTGCACGCCGAACAGTTCCATGCCCATGACCGTGCAGGCGAGCGGCGTCTTCGTCGCTCCGGCGAAAATGGAGACGAACCCGAGCGCGGCGAAAAGGCTCAGCGGAGCGCCGAGTGCCGCTGCGAGCGCGTGACCGAGCGCTGCTCCGATGAAAAAGAGCGGCGTCACTTCGCCGCCCTTGAAGCCCGAACTGAGAGTGATCGCGGTAAAGACGAGCTTCCACAGCCAGATGAGCGGCAGCGGTTCCGAGGATGTGAAAAAGGACCGAATCGTGAGCGCATTCGGATCGCGAGCCCACACGCCGAGGCCCAAATAGTCGGGAGTTCCCGTGGTGAAAAACAGTGCGATGACCAGCACCCCACCCAACGCTGGACGCATCGGAGCAAAAGGGACAAGCCTTTTGAGCCACTCGCCCAGCCAGCGCGAAAAATCGCAGTAAAACCGGCTCACCAAGCCGAACCCCGCCGCGGCCAGCGCTACCTTCACGAACAGCATCGGCGGCCATCCAGTCAGCGACGCGACGAGGTATTGCGTGTGGCCGATTCCCCACGCGCGGCACGTCCAATCACCCACGAGCGCGGCGAGGATGCACCCGATTACCGCCCGATAGCGGAAGGTCCCCGCCGTCCGCGCCTCCATCGCGAACACCACGCCCGCGAGGGGCGTCCCGAAAACCGCACCGAAGCCCGCTGCCACTCCGCCCATCAGCATCGTGCGCACTTCCGCAGGGCCGAGTCGTAGCGCGCGGCAGAACCCGCTCGCGAGGCTCCCGCCCATCTGCACCGCCGTTCCCTCGCGGCCCGCCGAGCCGCCGAAGAGATGCGTCACCAGCGTCCCGAAGAGAATCAGCGGTGCCATCCGACGGGAAACGCCGCAGCCGCCTGGCGCGTGGATTTCATCGAGGATCGAAGTCGTCCCGCCCTCCGCCGAACGCCCCACCCAATGATACAAAAACCCCACCACCACGCCGCCGATTGGTAGAAAGTAAATCATCCACGAATGCAGTAGCCGCACATCCGTCACCGCATCGAGGCTCCACAAAAAGAACGCGCATGCCGAGCCTACCACCGCAGCCATCGGAACAAGCGCCAGCATCACCCGCAGAGACACGAGCCACTCGGAAAGGAATTGCCGGAACTTGGACATTCCACTCCCTGCCACGAAAGCCCGCCGCCCGACGAATAGAATCTGCGCTAGTCATACCGCCCCCGACTTCGGTATGCGTATCCCCATGTCCTTGCCGCTCGTCCTTGCTATCGATTTAGGCACATCGTCCACGCGTGCCGCGTTTTTCGACGCCGAAGGCCGCCGCCACATCCACACCACAGCGCAGCAAACTTACCCGCTCCTCACCTCCGCAGATGGAATGGCCGAGCTCGAGCCCGGCGCACTCCTCGGCGCAGTAAAAATGTGCATCGCCGAAACTCTCCGCCATCGCCGCACCGACGCTACGCTCAAAGGGCTCACCATCGCAGGCATCGGCGTCTCCTGTTTCTGGCACAGTATGATCGGCTGTAACGCAAAAGGCGAAGCCGTCACCCGCGTCATCACTTGGGCCGACTCTCGCTGCCGCGAAGACGCCGCCGCGTTGCGAAAAAAGTTCGACGAAAAAGAAACTCACGCCCGCACCGGGTGTATGATGCGCGCCAGCTTTTGGCCCGCCAAACTGAAGTGGCTTCACCGCGTCGAAGAGCGCACCTTTGCCCGCGTCGTCCAATGGATGTCCCCCGCCGAATGGCTCCAACTCCAGCTCACCGGCGACACCCACTGCGCAATCGGCATGGCCACCGGCACAGGACTCTTCAACCCCACCACCCTCAAATGGGATGCCCCTTTACTAAAAGCCACCGGCATCACCGAGAAACACCTCCGCCCGCTCAGCGACGCGCCCACCTACATCACCGGGGAGTTCGCACAGGACCACCCCGAGCTAAAAGGCGTCCCGTGGTTCCCCGGCATCGGCGACGGAGCCGCGAGCAACCTCGGGAGCGGTGCCACCAAGCCCGGATTCGCCGCCATCAACGTCGGCACCAGCGCCGCCATCCGCCTCATGCGCGAAGGTGCCGAAGCTACCGCCCCCCTTGGCCTTTTCTGCTACCGCGTCGATGCAAAACGCACCCTCGTCGGCGGCGCAGTCAGCAACGCCGGAAACCTCCGCGCTTGGTGCCTCCGCGAACTCCGCCTCACCGACGGCCCCGAACTCGAAGCCGCCCTCGCAGCGCGCCCCGAGCCTTTGCACGGACTCACCGTCCTCCCGTTTTGGACCGCCGAGCGCGCACCCACATGGAATGAGGACGCCACTGGCGCCATCCACGGTATCCGCCAGAGCACCACGGCCCTCGACATCCTCCAAGCCATCACCGAGGCCACCTACCACCGCATCGCCCGCATCGCGGACCTCCTTCTCGCTGGAGAAAAAACCCCGCCCAAACTCATCGTCAGCGGCGGCATCCAGAAAAGCCCCGCCGCCATCCAGCGCCTCTGCAACATCCTCGGCCAACCCGTCTATCCCAACAACGAACC
The DNA here is from genome assembly GCA_947471505.1 of Chthoniobacteraceae bacterium. Lineage (GTDB taxonomy): Bacteria > Verrucomicrobiota > Verrucomicrobiia > Chthoniobacterales > Chthoniobacteraceae > SXWH01. Next base: position 16,351 of record CANIWM010000026.1, read on the forward strand.
CGAAGCATCCCTCCGCGGTGCAGCCGTCTTCGCCCTCGAAAAAATCGGCTTCCCAATCGCTACCGCCAAACTCTCCAACTGCATCCGTCCCTCCGTCAAAGCAGCCCGCCTCTACGCTGCCGAACGCGACAAACAACAGCGTCTCGAAACCCTCCTCGCGTGAGCTCCATGTATCGCCTTGCCACCCTGCTCGTCGTCGCGCTCGCCACCGCCGCACTCGCCGAGCCCCAAAAATTCGCCTTCGAGAAAGCCGAGATGGGCATCCGCTTCACCGTCACCCTCTTTGCCGAAAAAGAAGACCTCGCCAAGCAAGCCGCCGACGCCGCCTTTGCCCGCATCGCCGCCCTCAACCACATCTTCAGCGACTACGAGGACGACAGCGAACTCGCCCTCCTCTCGCACACCGCAGGCTCGGGAAAAAAAGTCCCGCTTTCCCCAGAACTCGCATTCGTCCTTGCTCGCGCACAGCATTACGCTGAGCGCAGCGGCGGCGCTTTCGACCCCACCTGCGGCCCCCTCACCGCGATGTGGAGGCGTGCGCGGCGCAAAAACGAACTGCCTTCTCCGGCCCTCGTCGAAGAGATGCGCGCACGCTGTGGCTGGAAAAATCTCATCCTTGCCGACGGCGGCGCCACCCTCCTTATCCCCGACATGCGCCTAGACCTCGGCGCCATCGCCAAAGGCTACGCCTGTGACGAAGCCCTCCGGTTCCTGCGAGAGCGCGGACACCCCATCGCGCTCGTCGCTGGGGCAGGGGACATGGCCGCTGGCGACCCACCGCCGGGCCGCAAGGGTTGGCGCATCGCCATCGACCCCCTCGACGCCGAAGACGGCGCGACGCCCCCGCCCACCGTCGTCATCGAACTCGCCAACAACGCCATCGCCACCAGCGGCGACCGCTACCAACGCCTCCAACTCGACGGAAAACGCTACTCCCACATCCTCGACCTCCGCACCGGTCAACCCCTCACCGACCACAGCCTCGTCACAGTCCTCGCCCCGAACTGCATGACCGCCGACGCCCTAGCCACCGCCCTCAGCGCCCTCGGCCCGGAGAAAGGTAAGGCCCTTTTAGCCGAAGAAAAAGCCCTCGCCCGTTGGCAACGTCAGCCCGCAGCCACGGTCGAGATCGTCACATCCCCCGGCTGGGCCGAGCGAGAAATGCCCGTTGGAAAATAGGCGCTCCCTTCTACAGCTTCACGCCGAACTCGTCGCCGTCCGCCACGCTCTCTACGAAGCCGGTGACGAGGTCTATGGTCTTCTCCACGTCGGAGAGTTGGCACATCTCGACGATGCTGTGCATGTAGCGCAGCGGGAAGCTGATGAGTCCGCTAGGGATGCCTTCGCGCACGTCAAAGATCACATCGGTATCCGTCCCGCTGTAACGGCTGCTGCTTTCGTGCTGGAGCGGTATCGTCTTCGCGGCGGCGACCTGCATGATGCGCTTCATCACGTTCGGATGGTTGCAAGTTCCGTGGGTAATCGCGGGGCCACCGCCGAGTTTCACTTCGCCGTGGATGGCGTGTTCGATGCCGGGCGTATCGGTCGCGTGTGTCACGTCGAGGACGATGGCGACATCGGGCATGAGCCGATGCGCGGCCATCTTCGCGCCGTAGCCGCCGATTTCTTCCTGCACAGCGTTGACGGCGATGACGGTCGCAGCGGCGCGCTTTTTCGCCAGCCGAGCGATGACTTGCGCGATGATGAATCCGCCGAGCCGATTATCGAGCGCCCGTCCGCAGACGCGGTCTTTGCCAAACTCTTCGGCGGAATCCGAATACACCGCCGGATGCCCGACACGCAGGCCCAGCTCGGCGACTTCCTTGTCCGTGGATGCACCTACATCCACGTAAAGCTCGTGGATTTTCGGAGCTTTCTCATCGGCCAAACTGTCCTTGCGCAAATGGATCGCCGTGTTGCCGATGATGCCGCGCACGGTGCCTTTGTCGCCGAGGAAATCGAGCTTGCGCCCGCGCGCCGTCGCTGTGTCGCTGCCACCCACGCGGTCGAGGCGCAGGAAGCCATCTTTGGTGATGTGCTTGATGATGAACCCGATCTCGTCTGCGTGTGCTTCGATCATCACGCGGCGCGGCTTTTTTGACTTCCCCTTGAGCGTTGCCCAAGCGGTGCCGTAAGCGTCGCTTTCCACCGAGTCGGCGAATTGGCCGACGTATTTTGCCCACACACGTTGCCCCGCGATTTCAAAGCCCGTAGGGCTCGGCGTGCGGAGGAGTTCAAAGAGAAATGCTTTCGAGTTTGCGTCCATAAATGTCGTGCGCAGGCAACGCAACCGCCTCGCTGGTGTCGAGCGAGATTACTCGCGGCTTTGGAAAATCCACTCGTTCGCTTTGAGCCAATCCACGGTGCGCTCGACGCCTTGCTGGATCGTGAGTTTCGGCTTCCAGCCCGTCGCGAGGATGCGCGCGGTATCGAGAAAAATGAACGGATTATCGCCCACCCAGCCGCGCTGTCCGCCTGCGAAGTCGAGCCGCGGCGCGACGCCCATGCGTGCGCAAATCCAGCCGATAGAATCGCGCACCGCACAATGCTCCGACGTGCCGAGATTGAAGATCGCCACGCGATTGCTGGCCTTCGCTGCGAGCCCCTCGCCGACTGTGTGAAGCAGTGCCTCCACGCAATCGCCGACGTGCAGGTAGCTCTTGCGCGCCGTGCCGTCGCCGAGTACGCGGAGATGGTCCGGGTGCTCGCGGAGTTGCTTGTAGAAATCGAAGATGTGTCCGTGCGTGTAACGCTCGCCGAGGATGGAGACGAAGCGGAAAATCGTCCCCTCAAACCCATAGCCTTCGCAATACGCCTGAATGAGCCCTTCGCACGCGACCTTCGATGCAGCGTAGAGCGAAGTCTGGATGGGAAACGGCGCGTTTTCCGGCGTGGGAATCTGCTCCGTCTCGCCATAGACCGAGCCCGTGGACGAGAACGCGATGCGTTTGATTCCGTTAGCGCGCATGGCCTCGAGCACATTGAAAGTGGCGATAGTATTCTGCTGGAGGTCGCGCTCGGGATGATCGAGCCCGAAGCGCACATCCGCATTGGCCGCGAGGTGAAAGACCATGTCGCAGCCAGCCATCGCCTTCGTCAGAGCAAGGGCGTCGAGGTTATCTCCACGCACGAGCGTGTAGCCGGGATGCGTGCGGGCAGTCGCGATGAACGCCTCTTGCCCCGTGCAAAAATTGTCCCACGCCACCACCTGCTTGCCCTCCGCGAGCAAGCGGTCTGCGAGATTGCTGCCGATAAATCCGGCTGCGCCGGTGATGAAAACTCGTGTCATTCTTCGTAAGCGATGAGGTTGGAGCGGAACGGCCCAAAGCCCAAGCCCGAATACGCCGTCCGCGCCACGCGCCCCGCTGGAAACATGGCACGCAGCGCGCCGGGCGTGACGTGATTGAGGTTCTCCTCACGGCTCCAATGCTGCCAGCGCGTCCGCGCCATGAGCCCGCGAAAAAGACGCACAGGCAACCAATGAACAAGCGGCAGTGCGGTGTGATGCTCGACGGGAAAAAGACGATTCGGCACTGCGAGGAAAACGCGGTGACCCACCCGGCAAAGCTCATGAATAAAGGCGCGCTGCTTGTCCGCACTGCCGACGTGTTCGAGCACGGCATTCGAGTAGGCGATGTCAAATTCCCCGTCGCGAAATGGCAGCGCCTTAGCGGCTTCGATGCGCGTGTGGCGGATGCCGGGATACGCGGCGACGATCCCCGCGCCATCGCCAAGGCTGGCGCAGACGATGCGCTCGCGGTGCGGGTGCCGCTGTTCGAGCATGTTGCTCTCCACGGTGATTTCGTCGGACACACCGACATCGAGAATCGTCGTCTCCGCGCCGGGACGCATCACTTTTTGAAAGAGCCGATAGTTCGCCTCGCGAGCCTTCGCGGAGATGCGGCGCAGGAAGGAGAGATTCCCGGCGTGGGCGTAATAAATCTCATCGGTCACAGCCTCACTCATAGGCCCAGAGCGCGCTGGCGCTCCATTTCACCGAGCGGGTTGAGTTTTGAAAAGCGGAGCTTCAGGCAAACTTTGATCCACGAAGTCGGGTCGGCAACCATCGTGACCTTCTTGCCCTGCTTGAACGAGCGGGACCTGTAGTTCACGGGAATCTCGATGGGCACGTAGCCTTTTTGCACGAGCCGGATGAGCAGCTCGTAGTCGAAGTCGAACCGGTTGCACGCGAAGGTGAGCCCGTGGAGGCAATCCCGCCGGAATACTTTATACATCGTGAACGGGTCTTTCAGCTTCAGGCCGAAGAGCACGTTCACCAACGTGGTGAAAAACCAGTGCCCGAAATTCAGCACCCCGCTCAGACCGGCTTGCCCAGAGAACTGCCGCATCTTCCACACACTGCCGCTGTGCCGCGAGCCGAGCACGAACGCCTGACGCCCCGCGATGAGCGGCTCCAGCAGGGTGTCGTAGTCATCAAGGTCGTATTCGCGGTCTGCGTCTTGGATAAGGATGAAGTCGCCCGTCGCCGCTGCCAGCCCCGTGCGGACGGCGTGGCCTTTTCCTCGCGGGCGGTCTTCGAGGATTAGCTTCACGCGCGGGTGATCTTTATACCGCAGAGCAAGTTCGCGGGTGCCGTCGGTGGAGTTGCTCTCCACAAGCACGAACTCGATTTCGAGCCCGGCGATCTCTTTCGCCAGCACCGCCTCGAAGGTATCCACGAACGTCGCCGCTTCGTTAAATGCGGGCAGCACCACGGTGAGCTTCCGCTTTACCTTCGCGGGAATCGCACGCGCAAACGCCAGCATGTCGCTCCCTTCAACGGAACGCCTCAACTCGCGCAGCGGCCCCGGCAGCACACGCTCGGCAAGCCGTGCCAATGCAGGCCGCCAGCCCCGGCGCCCCATCGTGTAGTTCGCCATTTGCTCGATGCTCAGTCGCCGCTGACTGCTGGAGACGATTACTTGATCGAAGTCCGTGAAAAACAGCGCAGTCTCTAGCGCCTGCCGATTAAACACCGTCTGCTGGAGCGTCTTAAAAGCCGGCCATTCCTCGCACAGCACACGGGCGGGCATCGAGTTCATGTCCGGCGTGATGACGCCGATCACTGCACCTTCCGCCAATTCCGCGTGGGCGGCGCGGAGCAGTGCGAGCGGGTCGGGCGCACGGCCCAGCGTGTGCCAGAAGACGCAGAGATCGAACGGCCCTTCCGCCGCCAGTTCCCCCGGCGACACAGCGCGCACGCGGTATCCTGCTTCCGTCGCCACTTCTGCGAACGGGCTCTCATTTTCACAAATCACCAGCATCGCTCCGCCGTGCGAGCCCCGATAGCGCAGCAGTTGGGAGAGGAAATACTCCGCCTTCTCCCGCATCACTCCCGGCGGCTCTCCTGTCCCAGTAGGGCTCGTGAGGTCGCTCGGATTCAGAAAGATCAAGTTGCAGTCCACGCATTCGACGTACCGACGCTCGGCCCGGTAAAAGGCGTAGCGTTGGCGCTTGCTGGCGCACAGTGGACATTGAGTGACAAGTGTCCGCATGGTTGATTGGGCTGTCTGCATGACGGTATCGGGCTCCGCTTTTAGCAACGGGTGTGCCATCCGCCGAGCTTCGATTCCGCGACTCCTTCAAGCACGCCCCCTGCTTATTACCGTCCAGTATCATGCCCGAAGCCACACTATCTAACGCCCTCGACGCTGCCAGCGACCTCGACATCAAGAGCATTCTCCTTCTCGACGACGACATCGAACTTGCCGACACGGTGAAGCTCCTGCTCGAAGCCCACAACTTCGTCGTCACCACCGCCAAGAACGGCGTCGAGGGGCTCCGTGAAGTCATGGCCATGGATTTCGACGTCATCATCTGCGACATGATGATGCCCACCATGCCCGGCGATATGTTTTACCTCGCTGTGCAAAAGGTGAAGCCGAACCACTGCAAGCGATTCCTCTTTGTCACCGGTCACGGGCGCGATGCAAAGATCAGCGACTTCCTCCAAAAGACCGATGGCCTCGTGCTCTTCAAGCCCGTCCCGACCGATGAGCTTTTGCAGATGATCTCGCTCGTTCTCCAGCGCAACGGCAACGCGGCGAAACACGCGTAGCTTTCGCCTACGCCAGCAGCTCCTTCACCACCCGCGCAGCCTCCGTCCCCGTGAGCTTCGCGTCGAGTCCCTGCCACTTGAAGGTCAACCGCGAGTGGTCGAAGCCCAGCAGTTGCAGCAGCGTCGCGTGCAAGTCGCGCACGTGCACAGGGTTCTCCACGATGTTGTAGGAAAACTCGTCCGTCGCCCCGTACACCGTCCCGCCTTTGATCCCGCCGCCCGCCGCCCACATCGTGAAGCAGCGCGGATGATGGTCCCGCCCGTAGTTTGCCTTCGACACTCCGCCTTGGCTGTAAATCGTTCGCCCAAACTCTCCGCCCCACAGGATCAACGTGTCGTCAAAAAGACCGCGCGATTTCAAATCCTGAATGAGCCCGTAGATCGGCTGGTCCACATCTCGGCACTGGTCGGGCATCCTCCCCGCGACGTTCGAGTGATGGTCCCAATTATTGTGGTACACCTGCACAAAGCGCACGCCGCGCTCCGTCAGTCGCCGCGCCAGCAGCGCCGTGTTTGCGAACGTCCCCGGCTTCCGTGCGGCCTCTCCGTATAGCTCGAAGGTGGATGCCGGCTCTTTGGAAAAGTCCGTCAAATCCGGCACGCTCGCCTGCATCCGAAACGCCATCTCGTATTGCGCGATGCGCGTGTGAATCTCCGGGTCGCCCACCAGCGCAGCGTTCTGCTCGTTCAGCGCCTTGATTCCATCCAGCGTCGTCCGCCGCACATCCTTCGTCACGCCCGGCGGATTATTGATGTATAAAATCGGGTCGCCTTTACTCCGAAACGCCACCCCCGCGTGCTGCCCCGGCAGGAATCCACTCGTCCATAGCTTCCCCGAAATCGCCTGAATCTGCTCCTTGTTCGACGGCTCCGCGACCAGCACCACGAACGTCGGCAAATCCTCATTCGCGCTCCCCAGCCCGTAGCTCATCCACGAGCCCAGGCACGGACGCCCCGCGAGTTGATTCCCGGTCTGCATCATCGTGATCGCAGGCTCGTGATTGATCGCTTCCGTGAACATCGAGCGGATGAACGCCACATCGTCCGTGCATTTAGAAAACCACGGCAACAGCTCCGAGTTCAGCCACATCCCCGACTTCCCATACTGCGCGAATTTGTATTTCGACGGCGCGATGGGAAACCGCTTTTGCTTCGAGGTCATCGTCGTCAACCGCTGCCCCTTGCGCACGCTCTCGGGTAAATCTTTGTCGAACCACTTCTCCATCTCCGGCTTCGGGTCGAAGAGGTCCATCTGCGAAGGTCCGCCCACCATGTGCAGATAGATCACCCGCTTCGCCTTCGGCGCAAATTGCAGCGCCACCTTCGCCGGATGGTCCGCCGCCCCCGAGTCCCGTCCCAGCAGGGAAGCCAGCGCCGCCATCCCCAGCGCATTCTTCCCCCGAGCGAAAAACTGGCGGCGAGTCTCAAACGTCGAATAATCAAAAAGCGGCTGCATACAAGTCCACCCAGAGCACCAAAAGCGCCCCCGCTTGTCAGTAGATAAATCCGAACGCGCAGCACTCTGGAGAAACGACTCGCAGCAAGATTCTTCACCCCAAACGATCTCTGAGCTTGCGCACCGGAAAAAACCACGCACTCTCCGCCCCCTCAAACGGATGGGTGGCAGAGTGGTCGATCGCGCCCGCTTGGAAAGCGTGTTAGGTCTTAACAACCTACGAGGGTTCGAATCCCTCCCCATCCGCCACCTCCTTAAAGTGCATGGGGAAGCAAGGCGGGCTTCTGGGAGATGAAAGGGAAGGAAAGAGCCGCAAGATACACCTCCGCATCCTGTTTCAATGCGTCGCCCTATCGCGCTCGCTGGTGCCGTTTTTTAGAGCTCTTTTTTCGACTCCAAGTGGCGCTTATTCCCCCGGCGGCTTTACTTCGCGGGTCGTTGCGCCGTTGGTTTCGCTCAGGATCAAAATGGAGAGCTTCTCCACGCTGGCGAGTTCGGCGGGTTTGAGCATTTGGTAGTCGAGGCCGTTTTTTGGCGCAGACTCGGCGGCCATTGGCTGCGCCTGCTGTCCGCCGCCGTTCAGGCTGGCGTAGTCGAAGCGCCCGCGCAGGTCGGTGTAGCCGTCTTTGTAAAAGCGGACGGTGCCGTTTTTCAGTCGCGCATAGACTTTCACGTAGGCCTTTGCCACGGCCTTGTCGTTAGTGCTGTCGCGCGTTTCTAGGCGGCCGTAGTTTTCGGTGAGGGTGAGCTTGAGCGTGTTGGCGTGGTAGGCTTGTGCTTTGCGCTGGCCGGCGCCGACGATCTCGATGAGGACGTTCGCTTTTGCAAACTCGGCGGGCAGCGGGATATCGAGCGCGTCCTTGTCTTTGGCGAGGGCCTGGACGGCGGATTTGTTGGGCTTGATGATGCTGAAGCGGCTGGCGTCTTCGCTGACGAACGGGTTGCTGCTGAACGAGAACTCGGGGTCCATGAGGTAGTAGTTCACGGTCACGTCGCCGAGGTTTTTGTAGTTCATGGAGATGGTCTGTTTCTCCACTTTGAAGTCGAACGTGGGCTCGGTGGCGGCGAGTTCGGCCTGCTGTTTTTCGCGGTCGGGTTTGTCGCCTTTTCCCGCGGGCGCTTTGCCTTCGATTTCGTCGAGCTGGCTGGTGACTTCGCTAAAGAGCGTGCGCCAGCGGGTGACGGGGAATGCGGCGTATTTCGCTGCGACGGTGCGGGCGTCGGCGAGGTTGCCCTCGTAGAAATCGGCGTAGCAGCGGAAGTAGTCGTGTTGGATTTGGGTGGGGAGTGTCCGCTTTTCGATGACGATGTTGCCTGCTCCGGCGGGGCCGAAATTGTCGTGCTGCGTTTCCTTGACGACGGCATTTGGGTCCACGCTGCTGAAGCGTGCGAGCGCTTCTTCGACGCGGTCTTGCAGGAAGAGGTGGTACGAGACGGTCATGGTGTCCATCGGGTCGAGCGCGGGTTTGTGCGCGAGGATGTCGAGGAAGCGCGTGTATTGCCCACGCACGGCGGGGTTCGCGATGCGGAAGTCGTTGCCGAGTTTGTGGGCGCGCTGGTTGACGAGCGGGGAGTATTCGAGCTGCTCGTAGGCGCGGCGCTCGATGGGGTCGAGCAGCACGAGCTTCGTGGAAAGGAACGGCCCGCACTGCGACACGAACGCATCCTTGTGTTTGAGCCATTCGCGTAGCGCGGGGCCATCGTTGTGGACGAGCGCGTAGCTGAAGATCGTCTCGTCCCAAATATGATGCGCCCCGAGGAAAGCGGTGAGCTTCTTAAAGAACGCCGCGTCTTTGCACCGCCACGCGATGCGCGGCATGGCGAGCGAGGCGAGGTTGTTCTGCTCCAAGAACGCGAAGACTTCCGCATCGGTGCCATACTGCGAGACGTAGTCCCACGAGGCTTTGTCAAACTGCGTGAGCTTGGCGACGACGTTGAACTCAAACGGCTTCGCAGCGCCCGCGACCGTGTTCTTCACAGCAGCGTTCACGGGGAAGTGCGGGAACTTTTTCCCCTCCGCCGCAGTCGCCGGGAAATAGAAGTAATACTCAAACGTCTGCGTGGTGTACGGCGCGAGCTGCACGCGGCGCGAGTCGGTGGCTTTGCTGCCGGAGACAGGCAGCGCGCCTTGCGGAATCTGCAAGAGCACCTCGGCCTTCGACGGCGATGACGTGGGATTGGTGACGACGACATTCGCGCCATAAACCGCGCCGGTGAGGAACTCCTCGGTGACGTATTTCTCGAACTTCTCATTGCCCTCCTGCCGGAAGCGGTCGTTCGCGCGGAAGAAGCTCTGCGACACGAGCAACTGCCCCGCATCCGCCGCTGCCGCGCCCGCTGGCTTGATCTCTTTGTGATACACCACGACCGGCCCGCCCGCTGTGAGCGAGAACTTTCCAGCGTCTGTCTTGCTCGCGTGCTCCGGCGCGTCGAACGGCAAATCGAGCACCGCCAGCGCCAGCATCATCTCGGTGAAATTGCCCGATGCTTCGGCGACGTTTGCGGAGACAAAAGGCGTCGCTTTGCCCGCAGCCACATGCGCCGCGTAGTCGCGCCAGAAGGCGTTCACGGGAACCAGCGCGGCGTTTTGCTCCACGATGCGCAGCTTGTAGTAATTATTCTCCGCCCACTCCTTCGTCGCCCCGAGCGGGCGGAACATTGCGCGGTAGTTCGCGGTGACGGCGGCGGCTCCATTCACGCCGAAGAAGGCGAGTTCGACGTTCGGTTCGCCTGGGCGCTTTTCTCGCCCAAGTCCTTCCGCTTCACCCAGCAGCATCCCGCCGAGCGCGACTTGCCTGCGGGCTGCGGACCTCGCCTTTTCCTCAACCTGCCAGGACTTGCGAAGCTCTTGGAGTTCCGAGCCGTCGCCATCCATGTCCGCAAGTCGGTCCATCTGCTTCGCATCCATCGCGATGCCGCCGTCTGCCAATCGAGCAAGGGTGGCGCGTTCCAGCCCTCGGTTTCCACTCGTCGGCTTCGCAGCCATTGCGGGAGCGGGAGACATCGGGGCGGCGGGCGCAGGAGTCGCTAGGCTAGATCTCAAGTCGTCAGCCATCGCCTTCGATTTCTCCATCCTGAATCGCGATGAGGTCACAGCGCCGGAAGCGTCTGCTTTGTCCACTCCCAGCGCGGCGAGGGCCTCCACGGTTTCCTCCATTTCCCGCCCACGCAGCGCCGTCTCGAACAAGCGATCTTGCTCCGCCGGATTTGGCGGGAGCAGCTCCCACTGCTCGCGGAGGCTGCGCGAAATGTCGGCGGCGTTCGCTTTGATCCGCGTCGCCAGCAGCGCCCGCTCGACGGCGTTGAGCTGTGCAAATGCCGTCGGCTCCAAGTACCGCGCCATGTCCGCGCCGAGGAGGAAGTCGTCCATGAAAGTCCGGTCCTTCTTGTTCGCGAGATACGGCTTCACGACTGCGTCGAAAAAGACGGGGTCTTTGCGCGAGAGGAAGAAGTGCAGTTCGTGGCAGGCAAATTCGGAATACTTCGCCCGCTTCTCGTCGTCCTTGAGCCTCGGCCAGTTGAGCAGCCACGCAAACTGCGCGAGGTGCCCGTTGCCGCTTAGCGTGGTGAAGAGCGAATGGATGCCGCCGAGCGTGTCATACGTTTCCAGCTCGCTCGTGAGGATGTCTGCGAGCGTGAGCTGCTCGCCCTTCGCCAGCACCGTGACTTCTTTGCGCTGGGTGAACGGCTTCGCCGGATCGAGCGCCTTCGCCAGCCGTAGGTCGCTGAACTTTGTCACCACCTCCGGCACTGCAAAGGAGCGCCACACCGCGTTGCCGAGGTCTTCCGCATACACTTGCACATGCTGGCGGTCGCCGAGCCGGGCGCGGGGGATTTTGAGCGAGCCGTCCGCTTCAGGGATGAGGTTGAAAATCACCGCCGCCGAGTTCGCGAGGAAGTCCAAGTTCGTATCCGCCGCCGCGCCGCCGGGGGCTCCCTGCGGGTCCATCGGCGCTGCCTCAGCCTGCGCTTTCTTCATCGCACCGCCGCGTCCGCCCGCCGTGCTGCCGGCTTGCTGGCCTTGCTGTTGGGCGAGTTCGTTGAGGTCGGTGTCGCGCACTTCCCACGGATTGAGAAGCAGGCCGGGCCGCGTCAGCATGTTGCCGGGCAGCAGCTTCGCGTAGCGGCGGTCGAGGATGTAGCGATACTCGTCGCCGATCTCGCGTCCGGCGGAGAAAAGATTCGGGTTTCGCGCAGGCACGCCCTCCGCCGCACCGAAACGCGCAAAGCCGCCGAGCCCCTGGAAAATGCCGCGTCCCGCCTCAAAGCGCGTCGCCGCGATGTGGACGCGCGTGAACGGCGTGACGTTCGCGAGTTTGACGGTGAGGAACTCGGCGTCCGTCGCCGTATTGACGATTTGCAGCGGCATTTCCGCCTTTGCCTGCAAGTTGCGCGCGGCTCCGAGATACCAGCCGTTGCTTGCTTTTCCTCCGCTAATCTTAATCGCGATGTCGCGCTCTTCGCGACGGAACCGCAGTGAGTAGTCGCCCGGCGGAAGCGGCTGCACGACGAGGAAACCGTCTTTCGCTCCGAGCTTCGCCGAGTGGTCGGCGACAAAGGTGCCCGCCTTCGTTTCGAGCAGCGATACCTCGCCAGCGGCCCAGTTTGGTGGAGCGGGAATGACCACGCCCTGCCCCGCGCCCGTGTGAATCGCCGCCGCCCAAGTCCGCTCAAAGCTGTCCAGCTCCCACCGCGCATCGCGGCCATTCGGAGCTTTGGCGTGGAAGCTCTTAATGCCTGCCAGCGCCCCCAGCGCCACGCGGCCTTTCTCGTCCGTTTTGAGCGCGATGGACTGCGTGCGGGTGAAGCCGTGATGCTTAAATATGAACTCGATCTGCTGGTCGGCGATGGGTTCGCCGTTCTTGCCGAGCAGCTCGTAAACGTAGTCGTTGCCAAACTTCGAGAGGTGCCCGTCGTTCGTCGCATCGGTCTTGTCCATGCCGTTGAGCTGCCACGAATGCGACGCGGAGACTGCGCGCTTCTCGCCGCCATTGCTCAGCACTTCCACTTTTCCTTCGAGCGTCGCGGTGAGCGTCGCCAGCCGCTCGGGCACGGTGATTTCCTGCGTGAGGATGGAGCCCGCGCTGAGCTTGAGGTCTTTGAATTCTTTCGTCGTCTTGATGCCGTCGTGCGTGGTCGAAGTGACCGTGAGCTTTGTGTCCTTGAGCATCTCCGGCGCGAGGTGCGACTCGCCGAGCATGAGCGCCACACGCACGCCGAGCGTGGCGGAGCGGCGGGCGAGCAGTTGCTCGCGCTCGATGTGAAACTGCGCGTCGAGCACATGCGCCTCCGCGTGATGCTCGAACTGCGTGAGCGTCGCAAACGTCCCCGCCGGGTCGCTCACGATCAGCGGGCGCTGGCCCGGCTGCGCCGTAAATGGAACGACGATGCGCGAGCCGAGCTTCTCGTCGGGCACGAGCTTGCGGCCATCCAGCCACACGACGGCGTCCTTCACTGGCTCGCCCTTTTCATCCAGCACCGTGAGCAAATCGCCGCCCGGCGAAACCGTCTGCACGACCTGCCACTGCCCCACGCGCAACAGCGCCCGGCTGCTGCGCCCGCCGCCGATAAACTCGACAATCCACGCCCCGCGCCGCCCCTTTAGCTCGGGGAACGAGAACGCCTTTGTCGTCCGCACAAACGGCCCGCCGTCGAACGCTTCCGTGCGCTCGCTGTTCGCCACGAGGCCGTCGAGATTCAGGTCGGTGTTGAGCTGGCGCTTCTGCGTCTGGAAGGCGTTCAGTGCATTCAGCTCGTAGATTTTGACGATGAGCTTCGGCGTGTTCTTCACGACGACATCGAACTTCACGTCATCGCCCGGCGCGAATTGCTCCGAGTTGGTTCGCGGGAACTCGATGTCCACGCGCTCCTTCAACGCCTGGAAAGCCTGCGGCGAAAGCAGAGAGGCCCAGTTCTCTGCCTTGCCGTAGCCCGCCGTGATGAGCGCCTCGGCGAGCACCGGCTTCAGCCACGTATCGCGGACATACTGCGTGTAAGGCTCGTCCATCCGCAGAGCGCTCTTTTCATCACCAAGCGTCGCTGCACGAGTCTGGAACAAATGGATGAAGTAATCGCGCACGAGTTCCTCATCATTCCCGATGGGCCGCGCCCGCAGCAGCGGCTCTGAGAGGTCTGCGTTCACATCCCACAGCCCCGTCTTCTCGCGCACCGACTCCAGCCACTTGGGATTCACGAAGCCTGAGCTGCGCGGCAATTTGAGATACTCCACAAACCGCCCCGCGTCGTAGATGCCCTTCTTCCGGTCATGCTCCAGCCGCCGAAATAGAATGTGCGCCTTCACCGTATTGAACGCATTTGGCAGCGTCTTCGCATACGCCCAAACGCGCTCCAGCCAAGCCTCGCGCTCCACCGCATCTTGCTCGATGTCCACATCCGCACCCGGTGCGAGCTTGCGCAGTTTGGTGAAAACGAACGCTTCTTCTGTGGCGAGGCGCGGGACGAGTTTCGCCAGCGCGTCGAGCTGCTCCGGCAGCAGCGCTTTGTGAATCGCGAACTGCCCAAACCCCGACGACTCCTTCATTTGGAGCTCCGCTGCAATGAACTCCACGAGGTTCGCCAGATCAGGCCGCGTGAGCTTCCCGAGCGCGGCACGATGCTGCTGCTGCGAGAGCGGCGTCTTTGCAATGACCAGCGACTCCACCGCTTCCACCGACAGCGATTGTAGTCCGGGGTCGTTTGCGAGTGTGTCCTTCAAAAACACCTCGCGCGCCACCCGCGCCGCATCGAGCGCGACGGGCAGGTTCGGCTTCTTATCCCGCGCCTCCTGCTGGTGGTTGTGCTGCACGTTCAGTCGCTCTTTCAAATAAGCGAGCGTCTGCTGCGGCGTCGCATCGTAATCAAGGAGCGCCTCGCGGTTGAGGATGATGCGGCGGCGCGCATTCTCGTTGGGCGAGCGTTCCTCCCACGCTTTCAGGATTTCCGCCAGCTTCGCTTCGTTGCGAGTATTTTGCGCGTGGAGCGCGTGGAAAAAATAGTAGTCCTCGGAGCCGGGGACGAGTTCCCCGAGCGCCTTCTCGCGGTCTGCGGCGAGGGCGAATCTTTCGATAAAGCCGACTTCGTTCTCCGCCCACGAGAGCGACGGAAAAGTGAGGACGGCGATGAGCGCGGCGGCGGACTGAAAGTGAGTGTTCATAGTGATTCGGAAGTTCAATGAGGCTGAGTCTGCGGATTGCACCATGCAATCCCGAACCCGGCTGCTTCATTCGACGAATCACCAGCGGTGGTTATTAGGAGATTTGCCGAAAACGCCGGCAATCGGGGCGTTCGCGCTAAATTTTCTTTCTTCGCTAAATGGGGGCCGTATTAAACGGCGCATTGTTATGGGTTTCCTGAGCCATCTTTTTAAGCACCGCGAGGCGGGCGATGCGTCGCCGGTCGGGGAGGGGTGTGCCGGGAAAACGGAGATTCCCCCGCAGATCGCGGGGATAATGCGGCTGGAGTTGGGCGATGTGCTGCCGCGCGTGCCGGAGCAGTTTGTGCGGGCGGGCGAGCATGACCTTCGGCAGAAGCTGTCGTTTGACGCGGAAACGGTCGCGGCTTCGATGGCGCGGGGCCGGGTGGAGGTGCCTCTGCCCGTCATCTCCGAGCAATGCCCCAGCGTCTTCTTCCTCAGCGCGCACGCGGCGAACGAAGTCCTCATCCGGCTGCCATTGCAGAAGCTGGTGGAGCAACTCGGTGCGCTGCCTTCGGAAGTTTCCCCTTCGGTATCGGAAATCGCCCCGTCGCTTTTGGAAACGGTATCCCCACTTTCGAAAATCGCTGTAGCGCCTTTGGAAATCCCCGCGCAGGATTTAGAAACGCCGCCGCAAGCGCTGGAAACGCCCACTTCGCTTTCGGAAATTGCCGTAGCGCCTTTGGGAATTGCCGCGCAAGGTCTGGAAACGCCCGCTTTGCTGTCGGAAATTGACCAACGACCTTCGGAAATGGTCGTTTCGCTGTTGGAAATTAACCAGCAGCTTTCAGGAACGCCCGCTTCGCTGTTGGAAATTGACCCTTGCCCTTTGGAAATGAGCGCGGAGGTGTTGGAAATTGCCCATTCGCCTTTTGAAATGAGCCCTCCAACAGAGATAACTTCCTCCGTCGCCGAAGAAAATGACGCTCCGCGTGCGGAGATTCCCGTGGAGCGCCACGACGCCCCGAGAGCCCCGCTCCCGCTCGATGGCTATCTCGGCGAAGACGCCCATTTTCAAGTCACCGTCGCAGCGAGTGCGGGCATTCCGTTTTTGGCATCGCTGCGCCCGGCGGTACTCGGTGCCACCATTCCAGCGCCGGAGATTCCTGCCGCGCACGCCGCGCCGCCGGAGGGAAGTGTTGCCGTGCGGCCGCTCGGGATTCAGCCGCCGCCGGTGAAACCGATCATTTTCCCTCCGCGGCCCGCCTCTTCCGTGGCGCAAATTGCCCCATCCGCTCCGGCGACTCCGTTGCCGGTTGCGGAGAGTGTCGTGCGGAAGAGCGGCGAGCGATACGCGGCATTGCAGCCCATTTTTATGACGGACGAAACGCTCGATCTCGCCGCCATCGCGCGCCACTGCGCTGCGCTTCCAGGGGTGAAAGCCTGCGTTCTCCGAGTCGGCGCCGATGAGGAGAAAAGCGGGGAGTTCCCTGATGCCGGCGAGACGATTTTGCACACCCAGACGATCCGTGCTGGTGATGTGATTCTGCGAGTGCTACTCAGCCCGCGTGGTTTCATTCCCGGCGTGCGCGAGCGGCTCGCGCAGGCGGTGGAAGCTATTGTGAGTTGTGATTGGTGATTAGTGAGTTGTCGCAAGCGTGCTTCTATTATCTTCTCCGAACAGCGTCTCACATCCGCTTGCGACGAATCACCAATCACCAATCACCAATCACAAAAACAAGCCATGCCGACCATCGACTATACCGCAAAAGAAGTAGTGTTCCGCGTCGCCGCGTGCGGACCGGCGAGCGTGGGCAAGACGCTCCTCCTTTGGCGGCTGCACGCGCAGACGCCCGCCAGCGAGAGGAGTGAGCTGAGCATTCGACCCCTTGTCGCGGATCAACTCGTGTCCTTTGAGTGCACGGCGCACGACCTCGTCCCCACGGGCGACTACCGCGCCAAGCTCCACATTTTCACCGTGCCGGGCCGAGTGAGCGACCCCGCGATCTGGCAGCGCGTCATGAACGATGTGGATGGGATTATTTTCGTCGCCGATTCCCAATACGAGCGTATCGGCGAAAGCGCAGACGCTCTTCGCGAACTGAATACGCTGCAAGGCATCGCGGGCGTGCCCCTCGTCTTCATCTACAACAAGCGCGATCTGCCCAACGCAGCGCCCGTGGATTACATCGACCAAGTCATCAACAACGCCGAGCCGCGCATCCCGAGGTTCGACGGCATTATCTCGCAAGGAAAAGGAGCCGCCGAAGCCCTCGCCGCGCTCACCAAGCTGATGCTTGCCCGCACCGCGCAAAAGGAAGAAGAGCCCGCGCCGCCCGCGCCGCCCGAAGCTCGCCAAGAGGTTGCAGTTGTCCCGCAAGAGCCCGCCGTTTCGCTCGATGGCGGCTGCCTCTGCGGTGCTGTCCGCTACCGACTGCACGGACTGCCGCGAGAGGTCTTCCACAGTCACAGCATCATCCATCGCCGCGCCCACGGAGCGCCACTGGTGACGTGGGTCGCCTGCGCGCCGTGCGATTTTTCGGTGCAAGCAGGCAGGGTGAAAGAATACAGCGCGGAGGGCTGCGTGCGCACTTTCTGCCCCGAATGCGGCACGCCGCTGACCTTCCGCGAACTCGCCGCCGAAGTGCTCCTCATCGCCGCCGCCACACTCGACACGCCAGAACTCCTCTCGCCCACGCGACACGAAGCTGCATCTGATGCGCTCCCGTGGCCGAAGATGACCGACGGACTGCCGCGGTCGTTGTAACGCTACACTGCCCGGTCGCCCTGCTCCTCAGTGCGGATGCGGATGGCTTGCTCCACGGGGATGATGAAGATTTTCCCGTCGCCGATTTTGCCGGTCTTGGCGGTGCGGATGATGGCTTCCACGGCTTTGTCCAGCACGTCATCGGAGACGACGACTTCGAGTTTGATCTTCGGGAGGAAGTCCACGGTGTATTCGCTGCCCCGGTAGATTTCGGTGTGGCCTTTCTGGCGGCCAAATCCTTTCACCTCGGTGACGGTCATGCCTTCGATGCCGATGTCGGCAAGGCCGGTTTTCACTTCTTCGAGTTTGAAGGGCTTGATGATAGCTTCGATTTTTTTCATGGGATGAGTTGGTAGCAGTTGGTTTGAAAAAATAAACGTTACGTTTCGATGTAGCCTTCTTCGCCGTGGTCGGCGAGGTCGAGCCCTTGTTCTTCGTCTTCGGCAGTTGGGCGGACGCCGATGAGCGCTTTCACTACGAAGAAGAGAATCGCCGAAGCGCCGACGGACCAGGCGATCATGATCAGCGAGCCCTTTACCTGCTCCAGCCAGAGCCCGTTGCCGACGAGCTTGCCGAGGTTGTTGTTGAGATTCGGGTTGAAGTGCGGGTCTGCAAATACGCCCGCGAGGATTGTGCCGACGGTGCCGCCGACGGCGTGGACGCCGAAGGTATCCAGCGCGTCGTCGTAGCCGAGCATGGCTTTCAATTTCGCGCACGCGAACCATGTCGCCAAGCCAGCGAATAAGCCGATGATGACCGCCGATTGCGAGCTGACGAAGCCGCTCGCCGGCGTGATGGTCGCCAGCCCGGCGACTGCGCCCGAGCACATGCCGAGGACGCTGGGCTTGCCGCGCTGTATCCACTCGATCGCGCCCCAGACGAGGCAGCCGACTGCCGCCGAGAGCGTCGTGGAGACGAAGGCCGTCGTGGCCACGCGGTCTGCCGCGACTGCCGAGCCTGCGTTAAATCCATACCAGCCGACCCACAGCATCCCGGTGCCCGCCATGCAGAGCACCATGCTGTGCGGCGGCATGGGTGTGCGCCCAAAGTCCTTCCGCTTGCCGAGGAGGATGCAGAGGATGAGCGCCGACCACCCGCTCGTGATGTGGACGACGATGCCGCCCGCGAAGTCAATGGCATGGACCTTTGCATCGGGATTTCCCATCCCATTAAACAGCCCGCCGTCGCCCCAAAAGAGGTGCGCTGCGGGGAAATAGACGACGAACATCCACAGCACGCTGAAGAGCATGACGGCGGAGAACTTCATCCGCTCCGCCACCGCGCCAATCGTCAGCGCCGGGGTGATGATGGCGAACGTGAGCTGATAGATCGCCCAGATATTGTGCGACACCCAGTTCGAGTAAGTGCGGTTCGGTTCGAACTCCACGCCCTTGAAAAACGCGAACTCCGCACCGCCAAGGATGCCGCCTTTTCCAAACGCCAGCGAGTATCCGATAGCCCACCACAGCACGGTGACGACCGCCGTAAGCCCGAGGCATTGTGCGAGGATGGAGAGGACGTTTTTTCTCCGCACGAGCCCGCCATAAAACAGCGCAAGGCCCGGAAGAGTCATAAAGAGCACGAGCCCGGAGCTGACCATGATCCATGTGTTGTGGGCGGGCGCGGCGTATTTCTCCAGCAGCCCGCCAGCGCTCGGCGGGTTGTTGGTCTGGATGGCCTCCAAATCGGAGACGCGCTGCTCCATTTGGGCAGGGGAAGCCGGAGCAGGGGATTGGGCGTGAGCGGCGAGCGGCGCGCTCAGGCAGAGCGCGGCCAAGCCCGCCATGATGGCGAGTTTTTTGAACATGTAGGTGTAGGTTGGATTGCCGACGACGGAGCCCCAGAATTACCGTCTGTCGAGATGTTGTCGCAGTGGGTTTTGATGTTCTGGTTCCCCCGGCGACGCGGCGGGAATAGGCGGATGCACCCCGCGTGGCAAGCGCTTACCGCAGGTCGAAAAGCAGCGCCTCTGTTGCCTCCGTGGCTGTGAGGGTGAAAGTGCCCGGCGTCTCCGTACTGGCGGCATCGCCAGCGGCCAGCGTGGTATTTCCCATCGTCAGCGCGCCCCGCATCACTTGCACCCACGCGCCGCGCCCGTCGGCAAGCTCGTGCGTGGTGCTCTCGCCCGGTTGGAGCTGAATGCGCCAGACCGATGCGTCTTGGTGGATGGTCGCCGAGCGGTCGCGCCCATCGGGCGAGATGACGAGCACTTTCGCCGCCGATTCGCCTGCTGGGTGCCACTCCGTGTAGCTCGGGGCGATGCCGCGCTCGTTTGGCTGTATCCAGATTTGCAGGAAGTGCCCGGGCGCTTTGCGGTCCGGGTTAAACTCGCTGTGCGTCACGCCGGTGCCCGCGCTCATGAGTTGGATTTGCCCAGGCCGCAGGACGCTGCCATTTCCCATGCTGTCCTTGTGCTCCAGCGCGCCATCGAGGACGTAGCTGAAGATCTCCATATCGCGGTGGGGATGCGTGCCGAAGCCCATGCCCGGCGCGATGCGGTCCTCATTGATCACCCGCAGCGAGCGAAAGCCCATGTGCGCCGGTTCGTAGTAATCGGCGAAGCTGAAGGTGTGCTGCGACTTCAGCCAGCCGTGGTCGGCGTGCCCGCGTTCGTGCGATCTGCGAATGGTGATCATGGTGAGGACTATCGAGGAGGACTGCGGCGGCGTGCAAGGTTGTCGCGGCGAAAAGTAACGTTGCAGCAAAGTTTGCGTGGAGTTTTCCGAATTATGGGGAATGTTGCGCCCAGTGCTCACCCGCACTTTTAAACCCAATATGCTGAACAAGTCTCTTCTCGCCCTTTTCGTGTCCACACTCTGTGCATCTGCCGCAGACTCGGTGCTCGTTTTTAATGAGCTGCAGTATCACCCAGCCAATGAGCTGACGCAGACGGAGTGGGTGGAGCTGCGCAGCCTGCAAGCGGTGGATGTGGACATCTCGGGGTGGCGGATTGATGGGGGGATTGATTACACGTTCCCTGCTGGGACGATCATGCCCGGCGGTGGATATGTCGTGGTGGCGGCGGTGCCGGGGCAGATTGCGGGATCGCTCGGGCCTTTCACGGGGCAGCTCGCGAATGGCGGGGAGACGCTCCGTTTGAAGAACCGCAATGGCCGCGTGATGGATGAACTGAGCTACGGCGACTCGGGCGATTGGCCCGTGGGCGCGGATGGCTCGGGGGCGACGCTGGCGCGGGTTCGCGCTTCGGCTGCGGCGGGCGCTGCGAATTGGACCACGAGCGCGCAAGTGGCGGGCACTCCGGGGGCGTTGAATTTCCCCAATTATAATGTGCAGACTACGACGACAGCGGTGGCGAATGGAGCCTCGTGGAAGTATAGCGACACCGTCGGCGCTCCGGCTGCGAATTGGGCGGACCCGGCTTATAGCGATGCTGCTTGGGCGCAAGGGAATGCCTCGCTGGGGACAAGCTCCACGTCGGCGCTGACGGTGACTGCGAATCTCGTGGAGCGGTTCCGAGCGAGTGCGATCACGGGCGTGGCGGATGGGGGGACGATTTCTTCGTGGGTGGACACTGCGAATGGCGCGGGCTTCGGCGACAATGTTGCGCAAAGCGCGGCTCCGAGTTTGCCCGCGTACTCGCCCTCGCTGAAGCTGAGTGCGACCGCGTCCGGAAAAGCGGCGGTTCGCTTTTCTGCAAATACGCAGGAACTCCGAACCTCGGCGGCTCCGGGAATCGGCGCGACGAGTGGGTGGACGTATTTCATCGTGCTCCGGGCAAATGCCGCGCCGGTCAATGGCTCCTACATTATAGATAGAACGTCGGCGACGACTCCGCTGGCATCGCTGCAAGTGGTTGGCGGAGGCTACGGCATTCAGAAGCGGTACGATGGGAACACGGGGCTCGGCGGGCCGGCCTCGACGACCGCCATCTCGCAGACAAATTTCCAGATCGTAGCGATGCGCAGGAAGACATCCACGGCGCAGTTTGAGGTATGGGTGAACGGAGTATTGGAAGGGACTGGAGCCGACACTGGCGCTGCGCTGACGCCGCCCGCGCTGAATATCGGGCATCACGCGACGGCTGGCGCAACGAACGGCTTCATCGGCGATATTGCGGAAGTGCTCGTGTATAATAATGAGCTTTCGACGACGGACTTCCAGTCAGTCGGCAGCTATCTGGAGTCTGAGTATGGCATTGATACGGCGTTCCCCGGCACGCCGGTGGTGACGCCGATGTCGGCGGCGGCGCCGACGTATTACTTGCGGAAGTCGTTCACCTTTTTGGGGAATCCCGCCGAGACGATTCTCTACATGACGCACACCATTGCGGACGGCGCGGTATTTTATCTGAACGGGACGGAACTCACGCGGACGAACATGCCCGCTGGCGCGGTGACGCATACGACGCTTGCTTCGTCGCCTCTCACGCCCCCGTCGTATTTCACCCTTCCCAGCCTGCCGTCCACGGCGTTGGTGACGGGGACGAACGTCCTCGCGGTGTCGCTGCACAAGGCGCCGGGCTCGGCAGGAGCGTATTTCGACGCATCACTGCAAGCGCTGGAAACTCCGGTGCCGCCAGCGCCAGCGTTCCGGTTTAACGAGATCACGGCAGCGGGAGCGGCGGGCTTTTTCGTAGAGCTGCGCAATCTCTCGACGACCGTGCAGAATACGGCGGGCTGGGTCGTCCGAGCGAGCACGGGGCAGACTGTGACGCTCGGCTCGCAGAGTATCGCGGCGGGGGGCTACGTGGCGCTCACGACTGCGGAACTCGGCTTCACGCCAGCCAATGGGACGCGGCTATTTTTACTAGCTCCAGGAGAGACGGCGCTCCGCGATTCGCGCGAGGTCACGAATCGCTTGCGTGGGATGAATGCGAACGACCAGTGGATGTATCCAGACTCGGCGACTGCTGGCGCGGCCAATGTCATCACGGTGAGCGATGCGATCGTGATCAACGAAATCTTTTACAAAGGCGCGGACCCGACTCCGCCCACGGTGCCGAGCGGCGAGCAATGGGTGGAGCTGTATAATAAGAGCGCGTCGCCTGTGGATGTGAGCGGGTGGCAGTTTAGCGAGGGAATCAGTTACACGTTCCCGGCTGCGACTCCGCTGATCCCGGCGGGCGGCTACGTGGTGGTGGCGTGGAATCCTGCCACCTTCGCCACGCTGCACGCGGGCGTCACGGCATACGGACCTTTCAACGGCTCGCTGAGCGGCAGCGGCGAGACGATCAAGCTCTCCGATGCCAATGGCAACGTCGCCGACGAGGTGCGCTACCACGACGGCGGGCGCTGGAGCCAGTGGGCGGACGGCGGAGGTTCGTCGCTGGAGTTGATTGACCCGCATTCCGATAACTCGAAGGGCGAAGCGTGGGATGCCAGCGATGAGTCGAGCCACTCGACTTGGCAAAATGTGAGCATCAGCGGCGTGGCGACGCTGGCCCCCGCGAACAACCCGACGAATTGGAACGAGTTTCTCTTCGGCCTGCTGAACGCCGGCGAGTGCCTCATTGACGACATCAGCGTGATTGATAACACGCAGGGGACGCCGAATTTGATCCAGAATGGAACCTTCAGCAGCGGGAATACGAACTTCTGGCGCATCATCGGCACGCAGAGCGGCACCGTGGTTTCCGACGCCGGCAACAACGTGCTGAAACTCACAGCCACCGCCGAGACCGAGCACATGCACAACCAAGCAGGCACGACGCTGAAAAACGGCGCGAGCTTTCACACGCTGGTTTCCACGGACACTTACACCATCACCTTCCGCGCAAAGTGGCTGCGCGGCTCGAACGCGCTGCACTCGCGGCTCTACGTGAACCGGCTGCCGCTGAAAACGCTGCTGAATCGCCCCACCACGGGAGGCACTCCCGGCGCGGTGAACAGCCGCTTTGTGGCAAACATCGGCCCGACTTTCGACACGCTTTCCCACTCGCCCGCAGTCCCGGCGACCAGCGCCACGGTGACCGTGAGCGTGAAGGTCGTGGACCCGGACGGCATCGGCTCGGTGCAGCTTTTCACGTCCATCAACGGAGCCTCGTTCACCAGCGCCGCGATGACCACCGCAGGCGGCGGCGTCTATACCGCGACCATCGCCGGGCAGGCTGCGGGAGCCCTCGTGCAGTTCTACGTGCGGGCGACGGACACGCCGGGGGCGATCAGCTTTTTCCCCGCTGGCGGGGCGGCGTCGCGGGCCATGATCCAGTGGGACGACGGACGCGCCGCCCTCACGCTCGCGAGTGGTGCAAAGCCGCACAATATCCGCGTCATTATGCCCGCAGCGGATGCGGGCGAGATGTACAAACAGGAAAATCTGATGAGCAACGCCGCAGTGCCGTGCACGGTGATTCTCGATGAAAAAGAAATCTACTACCGCGCCGGTGCATCGCTGAAGAGCAGCGAGCATGGCCGCTTCAACATCGTGCGCGTCGGCTACAACATCGAGTTTCCGCCGGACGATCTGTTCCTCGGCACGCATGGAGGTATCTCGATTGACCGCTCCGGCGGTACGACGACCGGGCAAAAAGAAATCCTGCTCAAGTCGCTGTGCGTCCTTGCGGGCGGTATCCACGCGCCGCAGGACGACATCATCCGCCTCATCCCCGCCAAGGCCGCAAGCCCGACCGGCATTGCATTCGACGGCTCCGGGATGCTCGGCGCGGCGATTCTTTCCAAGACTCGGCTCAAGGGTGACTACCTCGACAGCCAATTCACGAATGGCGGCGACGGGATGATGTTCAAATACGAGCGCATCTACGTGCTCACGCAGACGATCAACCCGGCGACGCGCGTCGTGGATGCGAGCGTCGTCGTGGAGAATCCGAAAATCCCGCAAGACACCACATCGCCTCCGGGTGTTGCGGTGACGAATCTCGGCGCAAGTTCCGAGATTTACCGCTGGCACTGGCTCGTCGAAGGCGGGCGCGACGCGGACGATTACACGGGCGCGACGAATCTCGGCACACCGTTCCCCAACACTGGCATCGTCAACCTCGTCACCGCCATCGGCCAAGCCGCAGGCTCGACGTTTAACACCGAGGTGGACAAATACATTGACGTAAACGCATGGCTCCGTGCGCATGTACCGTCCGTTTTGTATGGCGTTACGGACAACTACATGGCTCCCAACGGTGCCGGCTCGCAGCACAACACGCTGTTCTATTTCCCGCCGGGGCAGAAGGCCGTGGCGTTCCCGTGGGACAATGACTTTCTCGCGCAATCGAACCCCACAACTACTACGCTCATCGGCGGGGACATCGCAAAGTTCATCGCGAACCCCGTTTGGAAGCGGCTCTACTACGGCCACATGCTCGACATCCTGAACCGTTCGTTCAACACGGCGACGATGACGACTTGGGCCACGCACTACTCGCGCTTTGGCACGGACGACATGGTCCCCAGCGTGAGTGCCTACCTCACGCCGCGCGCAAACTACGCGCTGGCGCAAATCAGCGTTGCCATCCCGAGCGTCGCCTTCACTCGCACGAGCGCTAGTCCCGTTACTGTCGCCACACCCTTCGCGACGGTCGCTGGCGACGGCTGGGTGAACATCGCAGAAATCCGACTGCAAGGCTCCACCGAGGCGCTCGCCGTGACGTGGACGGACGAAAATTCGTGGACGCTGCAACTGCCCGTCAGCGCGGGGACGAATACGTACACCCTCGTCGCCTACGACACAAACGGCACATCGCTCGGCACGACGAGCGTCACCGTCACGGGAAGCGGCGGCATTTTCCCCGCCAGCACGGGCAACCTCGTCGTCACCGAGCTGCACTACAATCCGCTGGGGAGCACGGAAGCCACGGAGTTCATCGAACTGCTCAACGTTACCGGCGCTACGCTGGACCTCACAAACTGCCACTTTGACGAAGAGCTGGGGCAGGGGATTGCGTTCACGTTTGCCAACGGCACCCAAGTCGCCGCCGGGGCTCGCATTATCGTCACACGGCTGCGCGCATCGTTCCTCGCCGCATATCCCACAGTACCCGCCGCGCAAGTCGCCGCGGGCCAATTCGACCCAAGCGGGCTCGATAACGGCGGCGAGCGCATCGTGCTCTACAGCGCGGGCGGGCTCCCGATTTTCGACTTCACTTACAGCGACAACCTCGCCCCGACTGATGGCAATGGACGCTCGATGGTCCGCGTCGTGTCCAGCACCGCCCCGAATTGGAGCACCTACGAATGGCGCGCAAGCACTGCGGACGGGGGGAATCCAAACGCCAGCGACGCGCTCGTATTCTCCGGCCCTGTAAATGCCGACGCTGACAACGATGGGACGCCAGCTCTGATGGAATACATGCTTGGCACGAGCGACTCCACGCCGGGCGGCCAACCATTCACCACGACACGCGATGTCGCGGGAAATCTGATCCTCAATTTCTATCGCCAGACCAACGCCGACGATGCCGACATCAGCATCAAAGCCGTATCGGCGCTTGGCGACGTATGGGCGGCGGCCACAGCGCAGAAAACGAGCGACACCACCATCGGCACCCTGCGAAACGAAATCTGGCAAGTCACCCCGCCCCTCGGCGCAGTGCAGTTTTTCGTCAGACTGAAAGCGACTTTGCGGTAGGGGTTATTTCTTCGCCTGCGCTCGTTTGAAGTTCGCCGCTGTGGTCGAGAATGCTTTCGGGCGTTCGGTGCCGGGCTCGACGTTTTCCATTTTGAGCACATCGCCTTTGAGTTCGATGATGGTCGTCACCTTCCCATGAGAGCCCCAGTCAATGTCGAGGGCGACGGGCTTTTTCGTCCAGTCCACGGCGTAGGTGCCCGAGCCTCCTTCATCACCCACTTTCATCTGCACGCTCTTTGCGCCGAAAGTCATGGAGATGGTGTCGCCGCCGCGCTTTGCGCTCCATGTGCCGAGGAGCCGTGCTGCATCCGCTTCGCCCTCGCCGAAGGATGTGCAAGAGACGAAGAGTGCTGCGATGAATGCGAGGCGGGTGAGTTTCATGGCGGGATGACAGTGCGACACGGAGCCGTCCGCAAGCGCATTCTCAAACTCCGCGCGAGCGTGTTCCGCTGAGGTATCCCCACGCCATCCCGGCGAGGAGGCCGACGGCGTGGGCGGCGTTCGCGACGTTGGGGATGAGGCCGATGACGCACGCGCCAAACCAGATCATCATGGACTGAATGATCACGGGGCTGAGCGTCCAGACGACGAAGCGGTCGTGCTTTTGGCGCATCCAGAGGAAACCGAAGAGCGCGTAATTTACGCCCGAGAAGCCGCCGAAGAATGGCCCGTTCCATAGCAGTTGCCCGTAGTTGCTGAGGGCTGCGGAGAGGACGACGAGGAGCCCGAGGTACCACGCGCCAAAGCGATGCTGGATGAAGCCGCCGAGGTCGCGCAGCCACATCAAATTGAACAGGAGATGCAGGAGCCCGCCGTGGATGAAGATGGGCGTGATGAGCCGCCAGACTTGCCCGCTGCGGACTTCGGGGAGCGATCGGTCCACCCACAGGCGCAGAGCGCTGCGAGGGTTTTGGATGATTTCCAAACTGTCTCTAAAGTCCGAGAGAGTGTCAAATTTGGGCGGGCGGAGCTTGGTGATTTGCAGGAGCTGAAAATGTTCAGCCCGCTTGATTGCGCCCGCTTCTTCGTCTTGCGGATCGCCAGCAAATCCACGCGGGAGAAAATCGAGCGTGCCTGCAAAAATGGTCCCTGCCACGCAGAGCACGGCGAAGATCATCGGTAGCCATGCAAAGCCGGAGAAGTTGCGCTCGTAGTCGAGCCGCTCGCGGCTGATGACGCGCGATTTCCGGCGGGCGTCGGCTTTGGCTTCCTCGGCGCGCTTTCGGTCGGCATCGGTGGCGGAGTCGAACTGGGGAGCCGTCGGGTCTGCGCGGAATGCGTCGAGGTGCTTCTTGGCGAGGCCGAGCTGTGCGTCATCGTGGACCCATAGGTCAAAGTGCCCGTCGTCGTCGCCGTCTTCGATGTCGTTCTCGATTCCCTGCACGTAGAGGAAGTCGCCGAATCGGCTGGCTTGTTGCTCGCTGGGAAGTGTGCCGATTTTCCTCATAGGTCTGCCGCTGAGTCTGTGTCCACATACAGCGCCGCCGCTGCGTGGGTGCGCAGGATGGTGGCGGGGCAGGCGGTGGTGATGGCGTCGCGCAGGGTGGCGCGGACGGCTGCGGCTTTGCGCGGTCCGGGGACGGAGCATATGAGTGCGCGGGCGCTCATGAGCGCGGGGATGGTGAGCGTGAGGGCGTGCGTGGGCACGGCGGCGAGTGTGGGAAAGCAGCCGTCGTTCACTTGCTGCTGGCGGCAGGTGGCGTCGAGCTCCACGACTTTCACGAGTGCTGGGTCGGCGAAGTCGGCGACGGGCGGATCGTTAAAAGCGAGGTGCCCATTTTCCCCAATGCCGAGGCAGCAAACATCAATCGGTGCCTCGCGGAGCAGTGCAGAATAGCGCGCGCACTCGGCGGCGGCGTCTGCGCTTTCACCAGCGATCCCGTGGAAGGCGTGCGAGGTGATCTTTGAGAGGACGTGCGTGCGCTGATACGAGCGGAAGGTCTCCGGATGCTCGGCGGGCAGGCCGAGATATTCGTCCATGTGGAAGATGGTGACGCGGCTCCAATCCACTGCCGATGCGAGAAGCGCGGCGAGCGTCTCGGTTTGCGAAGGTGCGCTGGCGAGGATGATGCGGGCCGCGCCGTTGCGCTCGATGGCTGCTCGGATGGCCTGCGCCGCGTGGGCTCCGGCTCGCGCGCCCATGTCGGCGCGGCTGGCGGAAACGATGACGCGGAGGGTGCCGACGGTGAGTTCTTTCATGGAAAAAGGATGGTGGGCAGTGAGGGATTCGAACCCCCGACCAACTCGGTGTAAACGAGACGCTCTACCGCTGAGCTAACTGCCCCTCGCACGCTCTTACTCGCGTACCGTGACGGGCATGCCAATCACAGAATGCTTAAAATAATGCTCTGCCATGAAACTCGGGAGCCGGACGCAGCCGTGCGAGGCGGGGTAATTCGGCACCTTGCCCGCGTGGAGCCCGTAGCCGTCGTGAAAGCGGAGATAAAACGGCATCTTCGCTCCGGCAAACGTGCAGCCTTCGGGCACCTTCATTTTGCTGAGGTCGGCGTCGCGCGTCACCGTCGCGCCTTCGGCATCGAGGATGTTGCCGTAGAGGTTGGACATGTGGTGAAGGTCTTTTTGCGTGACCTTGTATTCGCCGGGCGGGGTGCCGAAGCTCTTCTTGCCACTGGAGCACTTGGAGTCTCCGACGAGTTCTTCGCCTTTATAGAAATAGGCGCGTTGGGCGGTCAGATCGACGACGATACTTGGATCGCCCTTCACGCCGTCACCCTTCCACCAGCCGACGGGCTGCGGTGTGGGTTTCTGCGGCGGGGCGGGCGGCAATTTCGGCGGAGCGACGCAGGCGACGAGAAGTGCTGCGGCAAAAGCACCTGCGATACATGGATTCAAAAAGCGATGGGCAGTCATTTCGGGCACGACGTTAGCGGCTGCGGGATACTTTGCAAATCGTTCTATTTCCGCCAGCCGTAGCTCGTGCCCTTCATCGTCCGCACGCCTTTGCCGACGCCGCCCGCTTTCAGCGAGTCTTCGTTGAACAGTGCGGTGTAGAGGTATGGGAAGCCTTCGAGTTTCGTGCGCTTCACTTTCGCGCCGATGTAGCGTTCGATTTTCCGCACGGCGTCGAGTTCTTCGGCGGTGTAGATGGTGAATGCGTCGCCCGTTTGCAGCGCGCGGCCTGTGCGCCCGATGCGGTGGACGTAATCTTCCGGGTGCTGCGGCACGTCGTAGTTCACGACGTGCGTGACGCCTGCGATGTCCAGCCCGCGCGCGGCGATGTCGGTGGCGACGAGCACTTCGTATTTGCCGCTCTTAAAGCCTGCGAGCGCTTCCGTGCGTTCGTTCTGGTTGCGGTCGCCGTGGATGACGCCGATCTTGCCGGGGATGATTTTCATCAGCCGCGAGCCGACAATGTCTGCGGCCACTTTCGTCTGCGTGAAAATGATCACGCTATGGTATTCCTCCTTTTGTAGGATGGCGAAAAGGAGGTCCATCTTCTGGTCGCGCGCCACGGGGTAGAGCGCGTGGGCGACGGTCTCGGCGGCACTTTGGCGGCGTCCGATTTCGACGGAGACGGGGTCGGTGAGAATCCACTTCGTCAGCGTCTCTAGCTCGGGCGGGAGGGTGGCCGAGAAGAAGAGCGTCTGCCGGTCTTTCGGGCACGAGCGGATGATGCGGCCCACGTCGGGGAGGAAGCCCATGTCGAGCATCCGGTCCACCTCATCGAGTACGAGATGGCGCACATCGCCGACTTTGATCGTCCCGTCTTCCATGAAGTCGAGGAGCCGTCCTGGAGTCGCGATGACGATATCCGCGCCCTTTGCCATCGCCTCGCGCTGCGGCCCGTGGGCGACGCCGCCGTGGACGAGGACAGAGTGCAAACCGGTGAACTTCCCATACGTGACGAAGCTCTCGTGGACCTGCTGCGCCAGCTCGCGCGTCGGCTCTAGGATCAAAGCGCGGAACTTCCCGTGCGAGCCGAGTTGCGTGAGGATGGGCAGCGCGAACGCAGCAGTTTTGCCGGTGCCGGTTTGGGCAGAGCCCATCACGTCGCGGCCTTGTAAAACGAGAGGCATGGCCTCAGCTTGGATCGGGGTTGCATCTTTATACCCCTTGGCCTCGATTCCCTGCATCACTGCCTCGGAAAGGCCGAATTCTGTAAATGTCATCGCCGTGTGGTGTAGCGGACTGACTGCGTGGCGCAAGGATGGATTGCATCGCGGGGCGTCGGTGGTGATAAAAGTGGGCAGTTGTCAGCGGGCAGTAGGCAGTCTGCCCACTGCCCATTGACAACTGCCCACTGCCTCA
The DNA here is from genome assembly GCA_947471505.1 of Chthoniobacteraceae bacterium. GTDB lineage: Bacteria > Verrucomicrobiota > Verrucomicrobiia > Chthoniobacterales > Chthoniobacteraceae > SXWH01. Next base: position 46,571 of record CANIWM010000026.1, read on the forward strand.
TGCTCAAACCAGCACTCACCGCCATCGGGAAAAAGAATTCCGGCTCGCCGGGACGCCGACGCCGGCCAACGCGGAGCGATCCTGTACACCATCGTCGAAAGCTGCCGCCGTCGGAGCATCGACCCGCTCGCCTACCTGCGCGACGTGCTCACGTGACTGCCGTCGATGAAAGCCAGCGAGATCAAAGACAACACCCCCGCCGCCTGGGCCAAAGCCCAGCGCACGCAGCGCGTGATGCAGCAAGCCGCATAAAAGTTCGTAAGTTCCATATACGAACTCCCTACGCAATTTATACCTCAGCGCCGACGTAACGCGACTCTTGCGCAACGGTGCCCGTGACTCTTACAATACCGCAGCCTAAAACGCGCAATCATCATTCCCTACGTGTCGCTCTGCCAAAGGAGTTTAAAGCGGAGGCCCGTGTAACCTTGTTTGTGATACCATTGGTAGAAGTCTTCTTCCGGTGGCAGGTTTGAATCGCTGACGATGATCGTTACTGCAGTCCTGAACTGGCCGAGGCGGCATATCTGCCCGCATGGGGGGAGCCTATCCTGAGAAAACACCCACACGTCGTCAGATAGGCATTTAATTCTGCTGCTGGCCTCATCCACACAGTCAACTACCTTTGTTGAATGAATCATTATCGGAGCCATCGTCGGCATCGATAGAGGCAGAAGCTCGCATGATTTAACAAGTAACGCCCTTGAAATGATGTCCGATTGCACTCGATTCGACAGTAGGACCGGGAGCATGCTAAATGAAGCAAAATCAGTCATGTTTTTGCGCGGCTTGTAAAAGCAACACTCTATTGGATCCCAAACTGAAAGCTTCGGAGTGCCATCAAACGAGCCGTATTTAAAAATAGCCTGATCGCCCAATACTGCCGCAAGGGTGGCGCTCTTTTCCTCCTTTCGGATGTCAAAAACTTGTTTCATTGAGCAAATTGAATATGTAGCCGACTATTAACTAAGTCATCAGCAATGGATTGTAATTCATTCCGAATATCCCTTCCCTGTTTTCCTCTCTGTCTGTGTTTACCTTGGCGCAATGACCCCGTCGTCTCCCCCGTTTCCCCACTCTTCGCTCTGCCAGAGTAGCTTGAAGTCAAGTCCGGTGTAGCCTTGCTTGTGATACCATTGGTAGAAGTCTTCTTCTGGCGGAAGGTTTGAATCGCTCGCGACGAATCTAGTGGATGTCATGCCTTCAATTGTGAAAATTTCGCCGAAAGGAACTTTTCCAAGACAAAAACGATAAATATCGTTATCCACGAATGCAATTCTACTGGCGGGTCGATCAAGGCAATCTGAAGTCTTTATAACATGGATCGCGACAAGCTTGCTTGGACCAAGCACAAGTTGCAGATATTCGCACGATCTTCCAACTAATGATGCTAGAACTGTATCATCAATCAAAAGAGTTTCCGCGCAAACTGGAATTAAACAGAACCTCGCGAACGTCGTTCTATATTTTTTAGGTTTATGCAAATGACACGGCAAAGGTGACCACCAATGTGATTTAGGTTTTCCATCGAACAGCAGGCACTCAAGAGGATAGTTCTCGTTAGGAAGTGCAAGCACGGTGGAATTATTAGATGGAAGAAGGCGGTAAATTCTTTGCATTTACTGAGCGCTCTGAATTGTTATCCGATGATTTACAAGATCGTCGGCAATGGAAACGGGGTCATTGGAAACGGGGTCAGTGTGCGAAACTTGACATCTTTTGCGTTCATTCATGGCTCTGTGGTTGCCGTTTTGATGAACTTCTCCAGACCTTTTGGCAACTTCACTTTCTCCCGATTGCGCTTGTATCGCCGAATCACTTGACAGGCGTTTGATGCGCTTTTGAGGTGCAGATTCTCCGCCAGCCACTCCTGTGATACCGTCGTCCGGCTCCAGAGCAACTCGGCCAGCGCCGCCTTTCGCACATCGCTTCCCGGCAGGCTCCGAATCCATTCCTCGCTCAACTCCGCTGCCGCCAGCCCCTCGGCCAACCACCTCTCCGCCTGCTTTTCTCCGTGCGCTCGCTCTTCCGTCGCCCGTTTATACCCTCGCGACTTTCCTTTCCCGCTCATTGCCTCCACCATCTTCAAGAGCCGCTCTGCAAACTTCTCGCTCCCCCAATACCATCCCCGCCGAAGGTGGCTGCGCCGCGCATCCACCTCGGCAGAATCCTCTGGGATTCCACTTCTCGCTGCGTCCTCCACCACGGCCCGCCGGTCCAACAGTTCCACAAATCTCTGCCGCCCTTCCGCGGTATCCGGCAGCCCGTGCTCCGCAAGTCCCGACTCAGCGGCGAGCCATTTTGCCCTCTTCTCCGGTGCCAGCGCGTAGCCTCCCGCTACACTACTCCACGGATAGTCCATCACACTTTGCCCCTCTGCCGGCTTGATGATGCCGGCACGCACCGGATTGAGGTGAATATAGTCCATCAGCGTCCTCCCGTAGTGCCCTCCGCCCTCCACCGGGATCGCCTTATACCGGTCCCCAAACACCCGGCCCCATGCTCGATGCCTTACATTGAATCGCCGAGTCACCGTGTTTTGCAACCACTTCATCCCCGCCACAAGGTTGGGCTCCGGCGTCTGGATGCACAGATGATAATGGTTGGTCATCAATACCCACGCAAACACCCGCCACCCCGTCATCGCACACGCCTCAGCGAGCGTCCCGAGGAAAAACCTCCGGTCCTCATCATCAAGATAGATTGCCTCCCGCCGATTTCCTCGCGCCATCACATGGTAATTCGCCCCTGCGTATTCGATTCGTATGCTTCGTGCCATTCTCCCTTTTCGCGCTCCTCCTCAATTTTGGCAATTGTCAATTTTCGCACACTGACCCCGTTTCCCTGACCCCGTTTCCGTTTCCCTGACCCCGTTTCCCCGTTTCCCCGGCAAAAGGGCCGTGGAGATAGAAGACAGTGTCGCACTTTAAGGTTCAAGTGTGGCACTTGATGACCGGACCTCGATACTTTAGCCATCAAGTGCGGCACTCTAGCGTTAAAGTATGGGACTTTAACGCTAGACCCTGAGACTTGATGGCTAGAGTGCGACACTTCAACATTATACCTTGAGATGGATTGCATTTCGGGGCGTGGATGGTGATAAAAGTGGGCGGTTGCCGGGTGGCAGTCTGCCCACTGCTTACGGCCCACTGTTTACTGCCCACTGTCTTCATGCTCAAACCTGCACTCATCACCATCATCGCCACCGCCGCTCTTGCCTCGGGGGCGGAGCCTTTGCCGGAGCGAGTCCGCTTTAATGCGCACATCCGCCCCATCCTCTCGAACCAGTGCTTTGCCTGCCACGGGCCGGACGACAAGCATCGCGATGCGAAATTGCGCCTCGATACTCGCGAGGGCGCGCTTGCCGACCTCGGCGGCTACGCGGCAGTCGTGCCGGGCAAGCCGGACGACAGCGAACTCATCAAGCGCATCACCAGCGACGACCGCGATGAAGTGATGCCGCCGCCGAAGTCCAAAAAGCCCACGCTCCCCGCCCGCGATGTGGCGCTGCTGCGCAAGTGGATCGAGCAAGGCGCGGAATATGAGGGGCACTGGGCTTTTCTCCCGCTCCAAAAGGCCGAGCCGGGCGCGACGCTGGATTCTTTCATCGCGAAAAGGCTCGCCGCAGAGAAAATCAAACCTTCTCCCGAGGCCGATGCGGCGACGCTTTGCAGGCGGCTGTTCCTCGACCTCACGGGGCTGCTCCCCTCGCCGGAAGAAGTCGCCGCATTTGTAAAAAATCCCGACGTGCCCAAGCTCGCCGACGCTCTCCTCGCCTCGCCACACTATGGCGAGCGGTGGGGGCGCCACTGGCTCGATCAGGCCCGCTACGCCGACAGCGACGGCTACGCGGTGGATGCCTTCCGTGCCGTGTGGCCGTATCGTGATTGGGTGATTCGCGCGCTGAACGACGACATGCCGTTCGACCAATTCACCGTCGAGCAACTCGCCGGCGACCTCCTGCCGAAGCCCACCAAGGCGCAACTCGTCGCCACCGGCTTTCACCGCAACACGCTCATCAATACCGAAGGCGGCAGCGACCCGGAGCAGTTCCGCGTGGAGGCGGTGATGGACCGCGTGAGCACCACCGGCCTTGTCTGGCTGGGCCTCACCATCGGCTGCGCGCAGTGCCACACGCACAAGTTCGACCCCATCTCCCACCGCGAATACTACCAGTTCCTCGCCTTCTTTAACCACGGCCAGGACCGCAACAGCAAAGGCGCGACCGCCATTGTGAGCGAGGGCGAGTTGTTCGGCAAAGCGCCTGCCGCGCCTACCGACACAGCGAGCAGTGGTGAACTGGAGTTGTTGGAAGAAGCATGGGAAACCGCCGAACTCGCCAAGCCCGCGAACGCCACTAGCAAACTCGGCGAGGCCCTTCGCCTTAACCCCGCGGCGCGCAGTGGACCGCAGCAGAAGATCGTCCGCGATGCCTTTGAGAAAGCAGAGCCCAAGGCGCGGAAAAAGAAGATTGGCAACGGCGACCCCGAAGCGAAAATCGTCGAGCAGATGATCATGCGCGACCTGCCGCAGCCACGGGAGACCTACCTCTTTCTGCGCGGCGACTTCACCCGCCCAGACAAAGCAGGCGGGCTCTTGCAGCCCGGCGTCATCGCGGCGGTGAATGCGTCCGGCACCGCAGGCTTCAAGAACCGCCTCGACCTTGCTAGATGGCTCGTGGATCCGAAGAACCCGCTCACCGCCCGCGTCACCATGAACCGCGTGTGGATGCGCTATTTCGGCAAGGGGATTGTGGAAACGGAGGACGACTTCGGCACCCAAGGTTCCGTCCCTTCACACCCCGAACTCCTCGACTGGCTCGCCAGCGAATTCATCCGGCGCGGCTGGAGCATGAAGGCCATGCACCGCCTCATCGTCACCAGCGCCACCTACCGTCAATCCTCCCACGCCCGGCCCGACCTCGCCGAGCGCGACCCGCGCAACATCCTCCTCGCCCGGCAAGAGCGCCTCCGCGTCGAGAGCGAGATCGTCCGCGACGCCGCCCTCTGCGCCAGCGGTCTGCTGAACCCCGCCATCGGCGGTCCCAGCGTCCGACCACCGCAGCCCGACGGCGTTTACTCCTTCACTCAAAACCCCAAAGCGTGGAAGACCAGCGAAGGCCCCGCGCGGTTCCGGCGCGGCATCTACACGACCTTCTACCGCAGCGCCGCCTACCCGTTGAACACCACCTTCGACGCCCCCAATTTCCAAGCCACCTGCACTCGCCGCCCGCGCAGCAACACCCCGCTCCAATCGCTCACCCTTGCCAACGACGCCGCCTTTATCGAACTGGCCCGCGCCCTCGCCGAGCGGATGCAGCGTGAGAGTTCCGACCCCGCCGCCCAGCTTCAGCGTGGTTTTCTTCTCACCCTCGGGCGAGCGCCTTCGGCAAAGGAACTCGCCGTCCTCCAAGCCTACACCGCCACCGAGAGCGAGCCCATGTTCGCCGCCGCCCGCGTGCTGCTGAATACGGATAACTTCATCACTCGGGAGTGAGCTGACTACAGCCCCGTGCGTTCGTAAATCGCCGTGAGCGGCAACTGGCACTCGATACACCCCAGCGCGAGCACGTCGCCTTTTTCCAAAAGAAGTTCGCTCTCCCAGCCTGCTGCTGTCTTGCGATAAACCGTCACCGCTACCCGAGCTTGGTCCACGAGCACGTAGGCTTCGAGCGAGGCGAGGCGCTGGTAGTTTTGCAGTTTCTCGCCACGGTCCACGCGCTCGGTGGCTGGCGAGAGGACTTCAAAGATCACACGCGGCGACTCGGAGTATCGCGAGTCGTTCGCACGGCCCGTGCAGTCCACCGTCACGTCCGGGTAGTAGTAAAACTCTGCCGTCTCGGTGCGGACGTGGACGCGGGTATCGGCGCTGAATGCTTCGCAGGGCTTGCCCGAAAATTGGTTCCCGAGGTGCCGCGAGATATTCATCGTGATGCGGTCATGCCCCGCGCTCGCGCCTGCCATCATATAGACGACGCCGTTGAGGTATTCGTGTTTATCCACGCTGAGTTCCTCGCCAGTGAGGTATTCATCGGGAGAGATATAGTAGTCGTTGCGAAGTGCGTTGCCCATGCGGCGCACCGTAGCGACGGCCTCGGAAATGGCAAGACGGCGGGCGACTTCCGAGGGAGACTTTGCAAACTTGACGCGCGCTTCTTTGCCGCTCACTTCATCACACGCGAATGAACTCACACGATCACACGCTCCGCGAAATCACCCGCCGCCATTTCTTCGGCCAATGTGGCGTCGGGCTTGGCGCGCTGGCGCTGAACCAACTCATCAAGGCGGAGGGCGCGATGAAGATCGATCCGGCAAATCCGATGGCTCCGCGTGCGCCGCATTTTGCACCGAAGGCAAAGCGGGTCATCTATCTCTTCATGGCGGGCGGGCCGTCGCAGCTCGACTTGTTCGAGCACAAGCCTGAGCTGGTGAAACTGAGCGGCCAGAAGCCTCCGGCGAGCCTCATGGCGGGGAAGCGGTTCGCCTTTCTCAAAGGCACGGAGACCCTGCTCGGCTCCCCTCGGAAGTTCGGCACATACGGGCAGTCCGGCATGTCGCTCAGCGAGCTGTTCCCGCATCACCAGAAGATTGCGGATGAAGTGTGCTGGCTGCGCGGGATGACTACGGATGTGTTCAATCACGGCCCGGCGAAGCTCTTTATGAACACCGGCTTCCAAGGTCCGGGGCGGCCCAGCATGGGCTCGTGGGCGACTTACGGGCTCGGCTCGCCCGCGCGGGATTTGCCGGGATTTGTTGTCCTTCAAAGTGGGCCGCGTGGGCCGCGCGCGGGGGCGCAGTTGTGGAGCAGCGGGTTTTTGCCGTCGTCGTTTCAGGGCGTGCCGCTGCGGGGGAAAGGCGATCCGATTTTGAATCTGCGCAGCCCGGAAGGCATGACGCGGGAGAGCGAGCGCCGCTTTTACGATGCCGTCGCCGGGTTGAATAAAGAGCGCCTCGCCGCAACCGGCGACCCGGAGATTTTGACGCGCCTCAACGCCTACGAAACCGCCTACCAGATGCAGACGAGCGCGCCGGAGCTGATGGACCTTTCCGGCGAGAGCGCTGCGACGCTGGAGGCTTACGGCTGCGACCCCGCCGCGCCGAGCTACGCGCGCAACTGCCTGCTCGCCCGCCGACTCATCGAGCGCGGCGTGCGATTCGTGCAGCTCTATCACACGAATTGGGACAGCCACGGCGGGCCGAACGAGAACCTCAACGGCGACTTCGAGGCCGTCTGCCGTGAGGTGGACCGCGCTTCCGCTGCACTCGTGCTCGACTTAAAACAGCGCGGCCTGCTGGAGGATACGCTCGTCATTTGGGGCGGAGAATTTGGCCGCACTCCGATGGGCGAGAATCGCGCGACGCTCGGGCGCGACCACCACGTTGATGCCTTCACGATGTGGATGGCCGGCGGCGGCGCGAAGCCCGGAATCTTCGGCGCGACCGACGAACTCGGCTTCGGCGTCGTGGATGGGCAAGTCCACGTCCACGACCTGCACGCGACGATCCTGCACCTGCTGGGCTTCGACCACGAGCGGCTGAACTACCGCATCCAAGGCCTAGATATGCGGCTCACGGGCGTGTTCGGGAATGTGGTGAAGGGGATTGTGAGATAGCAAATGACGAATGACGAACATCGCCGAACTTCGCCATTCGTCATTCGTCATTTCCCCCCCATCTTACCTCCGCGCTTCACGGCCTGCGAGGAGTTGGGCGGCTAGTTCGGGGTCTTGGGCTTTGGAGAAGACTTGGTCGCGGGCGATGATGCCGGCGAGGTAGAGGTCCACGAGAGATTGCTCGATGGTGACCATGCCGACTTTGGAGCCGGTTTGGATTTCGGTGGCGATGCGGAAGGTTTTGTTGTCGCGGATGAGGGCGGCGACGGCGTGGGTGTTCACCATGATCTCGAAGACGGCGATGCGGCCCGGTTTATCAATGCGGGGGACGAGGAGTTGGGAGATGACGGCCTTCAAATTCGTGGAGAGTTGCACGCGGATTTGCTCCTGCTGGTGGGATGGGAAGGAGTCCACGATGCGGTCCACGGTGCGCCCGGCTCCAGTGGTGTGGAGGGTGGAGAAGACGAGGTGGCCGGTCTCGGCGGCGCGGATGGCGGTTTCCATCGTCTCGAGATCACGCATTTCGCCGACGAGGATAACGTCGGGGTCTTGGCGGAGGGCGCGGCGGAGACCTTCGGGGAAGCTGGTGACATCGGTGCCGACTTCGCGTTGGTTGATCATGCCGGATTGGTGCTCGTGGACGTATTCGACGGGGTCTTCGATGGTGACGATGTGGTCGCCGAGGTTCGCGTTGATGGCGTTGAGCATGGCGGCGAGGCTGGTGGTCTTGCCGGAACCGGTGGGACCGGTGACGAGGACGAGGCCGCGCGGCATCCGGATCAGCTCGGTGACGATGGGCGGGAGGCCGATTTCTTCGAGGGAGAGCATCCGCTTTGGGAGGAGGCGCATGGCCATGGCTGTGGTGCCTTTTTGTTTGTAGAGGCTGACGCGGAAGCGGTTCCTGCCGTCGAGCGACATGGCGAAATCCACGCTGCCTTCGGTGGCGAGGGCGTGTATCTGTGTGCCGTTGGCGATGTCGCGGGCGAAGTTATCGGTGTCTTCGGGGAAAAGGGCGCGGGTCTCTAAGCGGATAAGGACGCCGTGGATGCGGAAGACGGGCGGGGAGCCGACAGTGAGGTGGATGTCGGAGGCTTCGGACTCTATGGCGAGGCGGAGGATGTCGCCGATGGGTGCAAATGCGCCACGGTCGCCGGTGGAGATGCCGCCGACCGACCGCGCGGGCGGGGCGGCGAGGGGCTCGGATGCGGTCTTTTTGGTGAAGAGGCCCATGTGCGTCTTACTCGGCGTCGGACATGGTGGCGCTGATGACTTCGTCGGCAGTGGTCATGCCGCCGAGGACTTTGCGGATACCGTCTTCGCGAAGGGTGCGCATCCCCATTTCGCGGGCGCGTTTGCGAAGCTCTACGGTGGTGGATTTGTTGTTCACCATGTGGCGGACTTCGTCGTCCACGACGAATATCTCGAAGATGCCCGCGCGGCCTTTGTAGCCCCGGTGTTTGCAGGCTTCGCAGCCTGCGCCGTGGAGGATGGTGGCTTCGTAGAGCTGCGAGCGGTCGAGGCCGAGGCCGCTGACTTCGGCGTCGGTGAGTTCGTAAGGCGCTTTGCAGTTCGGGCAGATTTTGCGGACGAGGCGCTGGGCAACCATTGCGCGGACGGCGGAGGAGACGAGGAAGGGCTGCACGCCGATGTCCACGAGACGGGCGACGGCGCTGGGTGCGTCGTTGGTGTGGAGGGTGGAAAAGACGAGATGCCCGGTGAGTGCGGCGTTGATGGCGATGTTGGCCGTCTCGGCGTCGCGAATTTCTCCGATCATGATGATGTTCGGTGCTTGGCGGAGCATGGCGCGGAGGGCGGCGGGGAAGGTCATGCCTACGTCGGCGTTCACTTGCACCTGATTGATGCCGGCCATCTGGTACTCGACGGGGTCTTCGACGGTGATGAGCTTTTTGTCCGGTTTGTTGATGGTGTTGAGGCAGGCGTAAAGCGTGGTCGTTTTCCCCGAGCCGGTGGGGCCGGTGACGAGGAGGATGCCGTCGGGCAGGGTGATGAGCTTCTCGAACAGCTCTTGGTCGTCGCTGAGGAAGCCAAGCTGCGGCAGGCCGAGGGAGAGCGCCGATTTATCGAGGATACGCATGACGACGGACTCGCCGTGCGTGGTGGGGATGATGCTGACGCGCAGATCGATCTGCTTTTTGCCCATCTTCACTTGGATGCGCCCGTCTTGCGGCAGGCGCTTCTCGGCGATGGACATGGTGTTCGTCATGATTTTCAGCCGGGAGATGATGGCGGCTGCGAGCTTCTTCGGCGGCTGTTGCGTCTCGATGAGGACGCCGTCCACGCGGAAGCGGACGCGGAGGTGTTTTTCCATCGGCTCGATGTGGATATCCGAGGCGCGCATGTTGTAAGCCTCCAGCAGCATCATCGTGGCGAGCTTGATGATGGGGGCTTCGCCGGTGTCGCCTTCCGCAGAGCCGGTGCTCACGTCCACTTCGTCGTTGCCGATGAGGATTTTGCCCATCGCCTCCTCCATCCGCTCCACGGCGTCTTGCGCGGTGCCGTAGAGTTTTACGAGCGCGGTGCTGAGGGCGTCGGGCGTGGTGCAGACAAACTCCACCTCGCGCTGGAGCACGGCTTGGATGGCGTCGAGGGAGTTGAAGTTGAGCGGGTTATCCACCGCGACGATGATGCCGCCGAGGTCGTTCACGCCGACGGGGACGACGCGGTAGCGCCGTGCGATGTCTGCCGTGATGATGTGTGCGACTTCATCGGGAATGCTCACATGTTCGAGGTTGATGAAGTCCATCGCCGCATTCGAGGCCATAGCGCGATACACTTCCTCCTGCGTGAGCAAGCCTTGGCGGATGAGCACGTCCACAGCGGACTCGCTGCCCTTCCTGGTCTGGAGCGCGTCTTCGACCTGTTGGCCGGTCACGAGGGAGTTTTCCTGGAGGATTTCTAAAATGTAGTCGTCGTTGGATGCCACAGCGCTGGGTCAGTTCGTTGAAAGTGATGTTCGGTTTAAGACAGGTGCCCGAAGGCAGCTAGTGCATCCGAATGGCAGCGGCTCACCTTCGCCGCAACATCAATCTTTCAGCAAATGAAAAAGCTGTGCGTCTGCGGACGCGCTTACTTCTTCGCGAGCCCTTCGAGGTAGTCGAGCAGGCTGGCTAAATCGCTCACGGTGAGCGCGGCGGCGAGTCCCTCGGGCATCAGCGATTTGTCGTTCTTCTCGCGCTTGGCGATGTTCTTGGGGTCGAGCGTGATCTCCTGCGCGGCGATGTTGCGCATGACGATTTTATCCGCCGCCTCCTGCGTGATGAAGCCCATCTGCACGCTGCCGTCTTTCATCGTGAAGAGGTTCGTGACGAAGCCCTGCGCGATGGTTTTGTTGGGCAGCAGGATGGCTTCGGCGAGTTCCTTGCGCTTGTAGGTTTCCGCGATGTTGCCGAGGAACGGGCCTTTCGGCGCATCGCTGGCTTTCACCGTATGGCAGGCGACGCAGCCAGCTTGCGTGAAGAGCGTTTCGCCGCGTGCGCGGTCGCCTTTGGTCGTCATCACTTGCGCGAGCACGTCGTCCACTTTCATCGTGGAAATGAGCGGGCCGGTCGGCTTGGCGGCGAGTTTCGCGGGGTCGAGCTTGAGCTTCTTGACGGCCTCTTGCGCGGCTTTGGCGACGGCGGCGTCGGGGTCTGTCAAAGCGGCGGCGATCTGCGCGGCGCGCGATTTATCGTCGGCGAAAACGGCGGCGTTGATGATCTGCGCGCGGCGTTTCGTGTCGGCCCAGCCAGCGTCGAGCGACTTGGCGGCCATCTCGCGCGGCTCGGGCGAGCCGACTTTGCGCGCGGCGAGGTTGAGCAGCGCGGCGTCGGCCCAGACGCTCATGGTGCCGTCGAGCATCGGGGCGGCTTGCTCCAGTGCTTGATGCTGATTCTCGATGAGGCGCGAGCCAAAGAACGCGGCGCGGAGTTTGGCGAAGTCCTTCTTCTTTTCGCCGAGCCGCGCCAGCGTGCCGAGGATGGCGTGAGTGGCGTCGCGACTGTCGGCTTTGCACAGCGCGAAGGCGGCAGCGGTGGCGGTGGCGTCGTCGGCATCGGCGCTGGCTTTCATCAGCAGCGGGAGTGCTTCGGCGGGGATGGTGTCGGCTTCGGCGAGCTGCTTGGCGAGGATGGGGAGGACGCTGGCATCCTTCGCAGCGATTGCGATGAGCTTGGCCGTGGCGTCGTTCATTTTGATGCGGTGCCGTCCGAACTCTTTCGCGAGGAAAGCCGCTTCTTCGTTGCTGGAAGCGTTGAGCGTGGCCTTCAGCACGTCAGCGATCTTCTTCGTCTCCGCCCATTCTTCCGGCTGGTAAAATGGCCCGCGTGTATCGGGCCGCGTGCCCCACGATTCGCCGACGCCCTTTGCGTCCGTCTTCCATGTGCCCTCGATAAAGTAGAGGCGGCAGAGCGCGGTGAGCAGTCCTTCGCGTTGCGTGCGGTCGGTCGTTTTGCCGAGGCGCGCGATGAGTCCGTCCACGGTCTTCGCGTCGTGGATGCCGCGCAGGACCATCAGCGCTCCAGCTCGGAGCGGCGTGGCGGCGGCGGGTTGATCAATGATGGCAAAGCACGCATCGCTGGCGCTGAGTTGGCGGAGCACCTGCATCGCTGTGTGCGCCACGATGGGGTCCGCGTCGCCGAGCAGCGGGGCGATTGCGGCGGCGGTCCGTGCGAGCCCGGTTATATTCACCTTTTGCAAATTGGGCGTCCCGCCATCGGCCCACACTCCGCTGAGTCCGTGCGAGCGACCCAGCGCCACGACGGCTTCTTTGCGAGTGCGCGCGTCGGCGCTCGTGAGTCCCTTGCCGATGGACGCCTCGGAGAGCGAATTCTGCATGTCCAAATCAAACTCCGCGCGAATGATGAATGGCTCCAGCAGAGTGTCTTTGCGGTAGTCGTTAAAGACGATATTCGTTCCGCTCGGATCGAGTTGCTTCAGCGTAAAGATAGCCGCCACACGGGATTCCAAGGAGTTCTTCGGATTATTGAAAACTGCGATGAGCGGTCCTCTGAGTGCGACGTAGGCGGGGTATTCGTGCTTCTTTCGCAGCAGAGTGCGTTGCGCCTCCAGCCGCGTTCGGTTGCTCGGCGACTCCAGCAGCTTCACCAGCTCCGCATCGCTCGCTTTCGCAAAGTTCGGCAGCTTCGGCGGGACGTGACCTTTCGGTGCGATGCGGACGATGTAGCCGACTTCCGGCCCTGCCCACGCAAAGGTCGCCGGGCCTTTCCACGAAGACGCATAGACGTAACCACGCGCGTCCACATCGCCATCTGTCGAGCGCGTCATGCCCACGAGCGGCGTCGGCTTTTCCGTCTCCTCGAACGTCGCGCCTTTCGCCTTCACCGTGTGACGGAAGATCGGCCCTTTCCCCCAATCGCTCGTGTAAGGAAGGTTGTTCCAAGCCGCTGGCCAGCCCGGCTCATCCAGCCAGAACGCGCCGCAGCCCGAGCCCCCGCCGTAGTCCGCCAGCGGCGCGATGTGCTCGTCGCCGAAGTTCTGGAAAAGGCGCGGATACCCGTGGTCCTCGAAGCCCGTGAAGTGATGCAGCCGGATGTCCCACCCACCGCCGTCGTTCGTGTTATCGCGTGTGAAAATATCCAGCAACGGCGACACCGCCGCCTCCAGAATGTTCCGCGTGCCCCGCGCGTAGAGCTGGATGCCGCTGCCATCGGGCCGCACGCGGATGACACCGCCGCCGCGCAGTTGCAGCTTCCGCCCATCCGTCCCCGTCGCCTCCATGAACCCGAAGTCGCCGCCCGCGATATAAAGCCAGCCATCAATCCCCATCTCCATCCCGTTCGTCGTGTGGTCCGCCGGACGGCCCTTGAAATCAAACGCGATACCCTTCACCAGCACCTTCTCCACATCGCTCACGCCGTCGCCATTGGTATCCGTGAACGCGCTCACGTCCGGCGGATGCACGCAATAGACCGTATTTCCATCCACCACGAGCCCGCGCGGCGAGTCCACCTTCGCAAACTCCGTCACTTCATCCGCGCGCCCGTCGCCGTCCGTATCGCGCAGCCGCAGGATGCGCCCGCGATCCTTGTCGCGCCCGAGCGAGCCGTTCCCATCGCTGGAGACGTAGAGCGTCCCATCCGGCGCAGCCGCGATGAACACAGGATAGTTCGACTGCGGCGGCGCGGAAAACAGCGTCGCCTCTAAGCCCTCAGCGAGCTTGATGTCCTTCAGCAATTCCGCCTCTTTAGGAAAAGGCGGCGTGGCAACGGCAGTGGCGACAATCGTGGTAGCGAGAATAAAGCGGATCATGTTCAAAGTGAAGACATGGAAAGACCGCACACGCCAAAGTCTTAGCCAGAACGCCCCCAAGTGCGCATTTATCGCGTCTTTGCATTTTCAGACTTCTCACGGCTGCTTCTTGCGCCACACTGCGGAGACAATCATGGGAATCTTCAATCAGCCCGTCTTTACTTCTGACAAAAAACGCGAGCTTCCGGCAGGGCTTTGGACCAAGTGCCCGAGCTGTGGCGAAATCATCCACAACCTTGAGCTGGAGCGGAACGACCGCATCTGCAACAAGTGCGAGCATCACTTCGCCCTCACCGCGTCGGACCGCATCGCGCTGGTGGTCGATGAAGGCACATTCGTCGAGCACGACGCGGATTTGACCTCCGTGGATACGCTCAAATTCACCGGCCAAGCCAGCTACACCGACCGCCTCAAAAAATACCAAGTCGCCACCGGGCAGAAGGACGCCGTCATCTGTGGGACGGGCCGCATTTCCGGCAGCGAAGTGAGCATCGCGGTGATGGACTTTCAATTTCTCGCGGCGACGATGGGCAGCGTCGTCGGGGAGAAAATTACCCGCGCGATCGAGCGGGCGACGGCGGCGCGACTTCCCGTCATCATCATCAGCGCCAGCGGCGGCGCACGGATGTATGAGGGGATGCTCTCGCTCATGCAAATGGCGAAGACTTGCGGCGCGCTTGCCCATCACTCCGACGCCCATTTGCCCTACATCAGCATCCTCACCAATCCCACCACCGCAGGCGTGATGGCCAGCTACGCCAGCGTCGGCGATGTGATCCTCGCCGAGCCGAAGTGCATGATCGGATTCGCCGGGCCCCGCGTCATTCGCGAGACCACGCACCAAGAGCTGCCACCGGGATTCCAGACGGCTGAGTTTTGCAAAGACCACGGACTCGTGGACATCATAGTGCATCGCAAGAAGATGAAAGAAACCCTCGCGGGGCTCATCAGCTGCCTCGCGCCGGTAAAGCGGGGATGACCTATACCGAGTCGCTCGACTGGCTCTACGGGCTGCAAGTCCACGGGATCATCCTCGGCCTAGAAAGCATCCAGCGACTTTGCGAAGCGCTCGGCGTCGAGACCTCCAGCACCGACCAGCGCCGATTCATCCACGTCGCCGGGACAAACGGAAAAGGCTCCGTCTGCGCATTCGCCGCCGCCATGCTGTGCGCATCGGGAAAACGCACCGGGCTTTACACCTCCCCGCACCTCGTGAACTTCCGCGAGCGCATCCGACTCGGGCGCAACCCTATCCCAGAAGCGCAAGTCGCCGAAGGGCTCAGCGACATCCGAACCCTCACGGCGAACTGGGAACGCAGCGTCACGTTTTTTGAAGCCACGACAGCCCTCGCTCTCGCGTGGTTCCAGCGGCAGCACGCCGAATGGGTCGTCCTAGAAACCGGCCTCGGCGGGCGGCTCGACGCCACCAACGTCGTCACCCCAGCCGTCAGCGTCATCACCGCCATCGGGCTCGATCACACGCACTACCTCGGCACCACGCTCTCCGCCGTTGCCGGGGAAAAAGCGGGCATTATAAAGCGCGGCGTCCCCGTCGTCTCATCGCCGCAAGAGCCCGAAGCGGACGTTGTCATCGCCGACACCGCCGCCCAGCTCGACGCCCCGCTCACACGCATCTCCAATCCCATCGCCGACAACTGCGAACTCGCACTCGCCGGGAGCCACCAGCGCATGAACGCCGCCGTCGCATTTGCCGCCATCGTCGCCGCCGGACTGCGCCCAGACCCTCGCGCCATCTACAACGCCCTCCGCGTCGTCGAATGGCCGGGCCGATTCCAGCGAGTCGGCGACGGACGAATCATCCTCGACGGCGCGCACAACCCGCACGCCGCCCGCCGCCTCGCAGAGACATGGCGCGAAGTTTTCCCCGGCGAAAAAGCCGTCCTCATCCTCGGCGCGATGGCCGACAAAGACATCGCCGGCATCTGCGAAGCCCTCGCGCCCATCGCCTCCCGCATCCTCTGCGTCCCCGTCGCGAATCCCCGCAGCGCCACTGCCGCCGCCCTCGCCGAACTCGCGCGCCCCTTTGCCGATAGCGCCGAACTTTCCACGCACCTCAGCCTCGCCGCCGCCCTCGCCGCAGCGGGAGAAAGCGAGCGCATCCTCATCGCAGGCTCGCTCTTCCTCATCGGCGAAGCCCTCGTCCACTTCGGCCTCGCAGAGCCCGATGGTCGCACGACGAGCCAGTAATCACTCCGCGATATTGAGCCGCAGGAATCGCTTCGCCGTTCCGCCGGGGACGGCGAACTTCAAGCGCCAGTGCTGGTCGCCGTTGCTCTCGGTGCTGATGAGTTCCGTGAGGTCGGGCGCGGTGGGCGTCCAGCCTGCGAGGTCGGCGGAGACTTCGCCGAAAACGCTGGTGATCCTAAAAACGGCAGTTGAGGGTTGAGGGCGAGGGGGAGCGGCGCGGGTTGGATTTCACGGTGGCGGCAGGTCGATGATGCTGCGCGCGGTGGTTGCGCGGTCGCTGTTTTAGAAAATCAGCGCGTTTTGTTTGGGTGGGGAGAGGCCTCGGGCGAGGTAGGGGGCGAGGATTCTTTTCCAAATTCGTTGCCAGCGTTGTGGGGCGCTCAACTGCTCCGCAG
>CANIWM010000027.1 GCA_947471505.1 Chthoniobacteraceae bacterium
AAAAACGGCAGTTGACCCCGTTTTTGAGGCCGAAAAATAGGGTATTTTACTCTGGAAATTGCCAACTGCGGAGCAGTTGAAAATCACTCACCCGTCCAAGGCTCATTTTTCTCTGAAAATCCGTTCAACTGCCGTTTTTAGGTTAAATCACTTCCACGATACGGAAGTTGCCCTTGGTGCCGATAAGGACATTGTCATTCAATGTCTTGCTGAGGGTAATCGACTTCCCGTTGATCCTCGCTTTCACGATGGACTGGGCGACGATTCCGAAGTGACGGTCCGAATCATCGCCTTCGGCCACTTTCCCAATAACGATTTCCCCGATTGTTGAAATGATGCCGGGGGTCGGGTCGAGCCCGGTGCCGTCGATCCCTGCGAAAATTGGATGGTCGTTTCTGCCGAATCCATCGCCAGTAACATCCGCGACGCCTACTGAAAAGCTGGATGCCTTCCATGAACCGGTAACCATAACCTTACCTACCCGCGCGTCAGAGTTTGTTGCGACGAAGTTGCTGTCGTACCCGATGAGAATCTCGGTATTAAGCACGTCGCCTTTAATCGTGAAGGTGCCCATCCCGACCGATGCCAAGCGACTGCCGTTCAGGACCGATGCTAGGGCGGTGATGACGCTCGGCTTGCCCGGTGTGTCGCTGGTGATGTTGCCGGCCACTTGGACGGTTTTGACTATTCCAGCCGCTATGATCACCGAATTCGTAACGTTCGCACCAATTTTGACGGTCGAGATGCTGCTCGTAGATTTGACGGCCGCGTTCACAATGGATTGCTTGAGGTTGACCGTGCCGAGCTTCGTCGCAGAAAGGCCCGAACTGGCGAGCGTAGTTCCGCCAGAGACTGGCGCGATGGCTCCGCGCCCCAGAGCAGCAAGGCCCTGAAGCTGCGTGTTGGTGAGAGAACCGCTGCCGACAAAGTCCCCTTCAATGCTGAGCATGTTGAGGGTTCCGGTAACGTTGATGTTCGCGTAGTTCACATCCCCCATCACGCTCAAGCTCCCGATATTGCCCGTAATATTGCTCGTGTATATTTCTTCGTTTTCTGGGTCTGGAATCTCTCCATCCGGGGTGCCGAGGCTACCGACGGTAAGGACTCTGACTGCGGGCTTCTTCGAAATGCCGGCGCCGATATCGATTTTCTGGAGGTTTCCGGTGACTACAACCATTCCTAGGTTGATGCCGGTTGCTTTGATTTCCCCCACATCCAGGGCACCATTGCCGCCGCCCACTTTCGTAACTCCGAAAATGACATTGCTTCCGGTGATGCGGGTTCCCCCGGCAGTGAGGTCCGCCGTTTCCAACTCGCCGTCTTCGTTAAAGACGAATATATCGGCGGTGAGTTCTCCGACATTGACGGTGACACTGATGGTGTCGCCGTCCACATCTTCGTAGGTAGCGCTTCCGCCGTTCGGAGTGATCACAGGGATGGCGTGGAATGCACCGGTGCCGTAGATGACATATGCAGCGCCGGGGTTAGTGAGCGCCGGTCCGCCGTTGAATGCGCCGATGATGAGGTCCATCTTACCGTCCCCGTTCACATCGCCCGCTCCGCTAAGGCTGCTGCTGGATGCGTCGAAATCCCGGACCCCAACGTATTTAAAGCCGGTGGTGCCGCGCAGCGAGGCGAGTGAAAGTGTCGGAGCGAAGGCATTCGGGCGCCCAAAAATGAGGTAGCTCGTGCCCGCGCCTACACCCTGCTGGCCGACGAGGATGTCGTCGTAACCATCGCCGTTGAAATCACCGACGCCGCTGACGCTCTCGCCTGCGAGGTCGTCGAAGAACTCCCCGATGATCTCGAACCCGTTATCACCGTTGAGTGAGGCGAGGCTGATGATGGATGAGAAAGCGGTGCCTTTGCCAAAGATCACGTAGGCCGCGCCCTTCTCCCCCTCTGATTGGGATGAGGAACCGATGACGATGTCGCCGAAGGTATCGCCATTGATGTCGCCTGCGCCGCTGACGCTGTAGCCGAGTCGGCTCTCGTCGAATCCATAAACTCGGAAACCGGTGGGGCCATTCAACGTGGATGCGTTGATGCTGGCTGCAAATGGTGCCGCCTTGCCAAAGAAGACGTAGGCTGCACCGCCGCTCACCCCGAGACGGACGTTGCCATACGCGCCGATGATGAGGTCGCCTTTGCCATCCCCATTGACGTCGCCAGCGCTACTCACGCTACCGCCAAAGAATCCGCCTGCCGTTTCGCCGTTGAGCTTGAAGCCGTTGGTGCCGTTGAGCCCGCTGAGGTCCACGCTGGCCGTGAATGGGATGCCTGTGAGGTGGCCGAAGACCACGTAGGCCGCGCCGGTCGGCGAGCCAAGGTCATTCGCCGCAGTGCTGATACCGATGATGATGTCGCCCGCGCCGTCGCCGTTCACGTCTCCCGCGCCGCTGGCGACGTGGGTGCCTTGGTCATTCGTCGTGGAGCCAAAGAGCTTGAAGCCGTTGGTGCCGTCGAGCGTTCGGACGTCGAGTGTAGCGGCGAATGGGGTCGCTTTTCCAAAGACCACAAACGTTGCTCCCAACCCGTCTGCCTGCGCCTCGCTCACGAGGAGGTCCGCGCGTCCGTCGCCATTCACATCCCCCGCCTTGCTCACGGTGAGGCCGAGCGAAGCTGAATTGGTTGTGTCGTCGATTCGGAAGCCGTTGGTCCCGTCGAGGCTGGCGAGCGAGAAGTTGCTCGGGAAGCCGCTGAAATTCCCAAAGACGACGTACGCCCTGCCTGCGCCGCCGTTCGCTCCGATGATGAAGTCATCAATCGTGTCGCCATTGATGTCGCCCGCGCCGCTGACACTTTGCCCGGTGCGATCGCCGTCCGCTTCCCCGTAAATGGTGAAGCCCTTTGTCCCGTCGAGATCGGCCAATTTGACCGTCCCGCGCGGAGGAGCCGCGATGGCGAGGAGCTGCACATCATTCCCGTCTCCACCGACGTAGGTGATGTTGAAATGGATCTTTCCCATCACGATGAGCGCGCCTTCCGCGAGGCCTGCAAAGGTGCCCGTGACCGGGGCGACACCCGGCACATCGAGGATCGTGAGTGGTGCTTTAGGCACACCGCTCAGCGAGTTCGTGAGCGCGAGCGTCCCATTCGTCAGATCCACAGTTGCCTGACTTCCGAAGACACCGACGGCCCCAAACACCGGCGTGCTCGCCGAGCCATCGAGGAGGTAAGAAAGGCCGCCGCCCGGCGAGAACGTCAATTCCGTGGTGAACAGCGAGAGATCTTTCGCAGAGGAAATCGGGGCGGTAATGGTGATCGCTCCCGTGTTGGCATCGCCAATCTGTGTCGTCGCGGCGATGATTTGGTCCAGTTCCGCATCGGTGAGCCCGAGGGTCCCCGCGCTGTCTGCACCGCCGAGATTTACCGATGTGCTGTTTAACACCTGCCGAAGGCCCACGATGTTCGTGGTGCGGATGATGGCATCGGCGATACTCATCGAATCGGCATAGATGACGATATTTCCCGAGTAGGTGTTCGTGCCATTAAAGCCGACGCGGTTCGTGCCCACGGTGGTGGCAAACGCAGTCGAGTTACTCGCATTCGTAGAGGCTAAAATGGTGATGTCGCTGGAGCCGGGGCTCGTCACGTTCCCGCCGTTGTAGAGAATGACACCGTAATTATCCGTCGCTGCGCCCGAGGACCCGCCCGCGCCAGTGACGTTGATCCCGCCACCGCCGGAGGTGATGGTGGCATTTTGCCCTACATATACGCCCACGGCGTTTGTCCCCGCACCGCCGGCTCCATTCACAAATACCCCGCCCGTCCCGCCGGATGTGACCTGACCGTTGATCGCCACATACACGCCGATGGAGTTCGAGCCGATACCCGTTCCCGTCACTGACACCATTCCCGCTCCGCCCGATGTGATTGTCCCATCGCTGATCACCATGACTCCGTATTCGCCGAGCCCGGTGATATTTACATCCGCACCGGCAGACGTGATCGAGGAGCCTACCTCATCGACCACGACTCCCACGCTGGTGTCCTCACCACCGAGTATGCCGCCCGTTCCCTGCACCGTCACCGTGCTTTCATTACCGCCGACGACCATGCCGCCGAACGAGATTTGCACACCGTTCTGAGCCCCGCCCGTATCATCGCCACCCTTGGCAAGAATCGAGATGTCGCCCGTGCCCGTTACCTGAATCAGGCCGCCATTTGAAAAGAAACCTGTGAAGTTGCCCCCTGTCGGCGTGAGTTGCTGGTTGGCGCTCAAGGAGATGTTGCCATCCACCGTCGTGATGCTCGCCCCGCTGAGCATCGTGATGTTCCGCGCCGTCATGAGTGAAATCGCACCCACACCTGTGGTGGCTAGATCGGACGCGCTGTTGGCGAGTTTGATCTCCTTCACTGCGCTGATCGTCAGGTTTTTGTCCGCACCCATCGTCAGGGCCGCGTCCAAGGTCACTTTGTCGCTCGTAGTGATCGAAAGGTGGCTCGCAAACGAGAGCGCTTGGCTAACGGTGATCCCGCCAGTAAACGCGTTCCCGATTTGCAGCGTGCCGGCAGTGATTCGTCCGAGTTCGGCGCCGGTGAGGCCGAGCGACTCAGCATGGCTGGTCGCCAAATTTCCTCCGGAGAGTCCGAATTGCGTTCCTTGGCTCAACACATCTTCGCTGCCTAGCTCGATCTCAAAGCCTGAGGTCGTCGTATAGAATGCCGTCGTTCCCGTGCCGCTGGAAATCGTGGCCGAACCGCCGATAGACGCGCTGTCGGCGTTGATCGTAATCGCGTTATTGTTCCCGGTGGTGATTCGCCCTGCACCATCGGTGCCAACGACGAGCGCAAAGCCTTGCGAAAAGAAGCCCTTATACGCAGTGATCGTGGTTGCGCCATTGGCCGCACCGATCCGTGCGAGGTTCGAGTTAAAGCCTTGGCCGGAGATGAACACCCCTTGGGCCGACGGGCCGGTACCATCTCCACCATCACCGGTCACCGTCACGGTTCCGCTTCCCCCTGCCGTGATCAGACCATCGCCGAAAACCCGGACGCCGCTCCCTTCACCGAACACCACACTCGAAGCATTACCCGCAGTTCCCGTGACCTGCACGTTCCCGCCAGATGAGGAGATCGATGACGTGAACCGGACGTCAACGCCAAGGTTCACGTAGGCAACACTCGGGGCCCCCGTATCCTCATCATCCATTTCCCCCGTGCCAACAACCGTGACCGTTCCCGTTCCTCCGGCACTTACGCTACCATCTGCAAGATAAACTCCGACCGTAGCCCCTCCTACAAACGTCCGTCCGCTAAACCCGGTAACGCTGACGTTTCCGCCGTCGGAGGTGATGCTCGCCGTTTGGACGTTCACGCCGAAGTTATCCGAGCCGTAGTTCCCAGCGCCGCGCCCCACCACGCTGACCGAACCATTTCCGCCTGCCGTCAAAACACCATCGTCGGCAACGATGACGCCGTGGCCCTGTACGGCGGCACCTGCGCCACCGCCCGTGCCAGACACGCTCACATTTCCGCCAGAAGAGGTAATCATGGAACCCGCCACTGAAACCGCGCTGATGGCGACGCCGACGTTGCCGTTCCCAGTCGTCATCCCGCCTGTGCCCTCCACGATGACTGTGCCATTACTGCCCGCAGTGATGACGCCGCCATTAATCACGAAAACCCCGATATTCGACGCCGAAGAGCCTGCCCCGCCGCCTAAACCAGCGACAAAGACATCTGCTCCATTGCTTGTGATCGATGAGCCCGCGTCTGAAACAGATACACCGAAATTGCCCGCGCCGGCACTCGCTCCGCCAATGCCGCCCACACTGACTCCACTAGGACTTCCTCCTACACCAATCGTACCATTTCCAGCCAACTCCCCAAAGCCGCCAAGGATGTCGCCACCGTTGCTCACACGCACGCCGATCTGATTGCCCCCCGCACCATCGCCACCCCGCCCCATTAGCGTGATGGCACCGGCGCCGGTGGCCCGGACGACGGAAGCATTGATGTCGATGCCGATGAAATTGCCGGTGGTCGCCGTGGTCTGTTGGTTCGCGGAGAGCGCGATCGCGCCATTGGCAATCACGATGCTCGCTCCGCTTGAAATAACGATGTCGCGCGCAGTCGTGAGCGTGACGGACCCCGTCCCACTCGTCGCGATGTCTGCACTGGAGTTTGCGAAGGAGATCGTGCCGATCACGTCCGCGCTCAGGCTACGATGCGCCGCAAGCGTGATTGCTCCTGCGAAAGTGACCGCGCCAAACGGATTCGCGCCGGAGCCGATGGTGAGGCCCGCGTCGAAGTCCGGCAATGCGTTCACCGTCAGCGTATCCGTCTCGTCGCCGCGATTGATGGTGAGCGAGCCGCTTGGGTTTGCGAAGTTCGTCAGCTCAAACGTCGCACCACTCAGGCGCGAGAGGCCGTTGCCGACGGTGCCGTCGTCGCTAAACGTGACGGTGTTTGGCCCAGCAGGGAGATTGAAGACCACATCCGTCGCCGTGCCCGTATTCGTGATTGGCTCCAGCCCGGTGTAGCCCACCGTGCCGAAGTTGCTCATCACCACGCTGCCGTCGTTCGCGTTCGTGTAATTGTAAGTCACCACGCCTTGCGCACCGCCGGTGATGGCGAGCGAGTCGGAGGTTCCCGCCCCGCCGTTGAAAAAGATGCCGCCACTCGGAATCGCGTCGCCGCCCGAGAGGTCAATCGTGAGCGTGTCGCTCAGTTCGCCGGAGTTAAACGTGATGCGCCCCGTGACCAATGACATCGGGAGCGTCAGCGTCTTGTTTCCATTGCTCAACGTGCCGCCCGCCGGGGCCGAGATAAATGCCTCGTTCGCGTCGGTGATGACCACGTCCGTGCCACTCAGGCTCACGGTGATGTTGTTCAGCTTCCCAGTCGCATCGGTGTCCGAGATCGTCAGGTTTCCACCCGTCAGCGAAGCACCAAAACCGCCGATGGTCGTCAACGTCACGTCGTTGCCCGTGCCTCCCGTGTAGGAAATCATGAAGAGACTTCCCCCGCTGACGAACGTGCCGCCTTGCGCGATGTTCGCGCCTTGCGGGTCTTTGAATGTGCCCGAGATTGCGTCCGTGCTGTCGTTCACGAGGATCGTGAACGTAGTGCCCGCCGTTGGCGTAAATCCGGTGGCGACGTCGAGCGTGGCGTTGCTGAGCGAAACGGTGCCGGTCACATTCAAACTTGAGGACTGCAGCGCGGGCACCACCGAGGTCGCCCACGTCGGCGAGCTGACGAGAGTTCCGGTTTTGCCGCCACCCGTCGCGTCAGCCGTTGTGCTGCCCGTTCCCTCGTTGAAATGATAGAGGGCGACCAGCCCAGACTCGTTGCCCACCAATCCGCTCGCCTTTTCCGCTTGGAGCTGCGCCGGTGTTCGAAGGGTGTTCCAGAAGGAAACTTCATCGATCGAACCGGGGAATTCCCAAGCGACTGGCGATTTCCCGATGCCCGTCCCCGAGGCGCCCGACGATGCATCTTCCCCAGACGTGGTGAAGACCTGCACGCCGTTCTGATAGACTGTGACTGCGGTGGAAGACCACGAGACGGACATGAAGTCCAACTGCCCCTGCACCGACGGAATGCCCGTGTCAATGTCGCGCCCCGCGAAGATGTGGTAATTGTGGTCTGATCCTACCATTAGCGCGCGGTCGTATCCGCCATCATCATTAGAGACCACTGCCGCGAAAGCGCTCACGGTGCCCAGCCGTTTCACCCAGGCCGAAGACGTCAACGTCGGAATCGCTGCGGGGCTAATGTCTAGCGTGCTAATCTGCACATATTGCGATGACCCGTCGAAAGTGAGCATATTGCCCGCGTTCCCCAAGTTCGCCGCCACGCTAAACGTGGATCCCGCCACCATCGAGACGTTGCCGGTATTCAGCGTCGCGCTCGGCGCCACCGTTCCCCCGCTAACAGTCGTCACCGTCCCGTTCACGGTGCCCGTGCCGCCGAGCGTGCCGCTGGCGCCGACGGAGACAGGCGTGGCGACCGTGTTGCCGTTCACATCGAACACACCGCGCGTGACGGTGACTGCGCCGAACGTCGCATTCGAGCCGAGGCGTGCGATGTCCGCAGTGCCCGTTTTATCAATGATGAGCGAGCCCTGTGAACCGCTGCCGGGGCCGGTGAAAGTCGTCGTCGCCGAGCCTACGAGCGCGACTGCGCCATTGCTCACGGTGAAGCCGTCCGTGTCTGTCGAAGTCACATCGCCGGAGACGCGGAGCTGCCGGAGCCCGCCGCTGCCCGTCAGCGCTCCGAGCGAGGTCAGGAGCAGCGTGTTGCTCACCGCGAGGTTCTGCGAAAGCGTGAGCTGGCCGGTGACGAGGAACACTTTGAGGTCGTCAATCGTCCCGGCGAAGTTTGACGTGTAGTTCGCGTTGCTATTGCCGAAGACGAGCTTGCCGCCCGTGTTCTGGAAGCGTCCCGCCGTACCGGTCAGCGTGCCATCCGTGAGCGTGAAGTCGGCTGGCAGCAGGATGTTTCCGCCCGTCTTGGCCACGTTCACATTCACCAAGATGCCGCTGCCCGTCAGCGCTTGGTCCGGCGAACCCACAAAGCTCACTTCCGCGTTCGGGCTCGTGTAGCTCGAATCGTTCGCGGTCACATCGCCCCCGACCCGGAGCTGCCGCACGCCGCCGCCGCCACTCAGCGAGCCGAGCGAGGTCATGAGCAGCGTGTTGCTCACCGCGAGATTCTGCGAAAGCGTGAGCGTCCCAGTGCCGAGGAGCAGTTTGACGTCGTCCACTGTCCCGCCGAAGTTCGACACGTAGTTCGAGTTGCCCGTGCCGAAGACCAGCTTGCCGCCAAAATTATGGAACCGCCCAGCCGTGCCCGTCAGCGTCCCGTCCGTGAGCGCGAAGTCTTGGAACAGCGTGATTTCTCCGCCCGTCTTGGCCACGTTCACATTCACCAAGATGCCGCTGCCCGTCAGCATTTGGTCCGTCGCGCCCACAAAGCTCACTTCCGCGTTCGGGCTCGTGAAGCTCGCGTCGTTCGCGGTCACATCGCCCCCCACCAAGAGCTGCCGGTTGCCGCCAGAGCCCGACATCGCGCCGAGCGACGTCAGGAGCAGATCGTCACTCACCGCGAGGTTTTGCGAAAGCGTGAGCTGGCCCACGCCGAGGAACAATTCGAGGTCGTCAATCGTGCCGGAGAAGTTCGCGACGAAGTTCGTCGCTCCGCTTCCAAATATCACCCACCCACCACTATTGGTGATCGATCCAGTGCCCGTCAGTGTCGCGGCATTTGAGAACGTCGCATTCGCCGCCCCATGGTTAAACGCCGCGCTCACGTTGATCGCCGTCGCGTTCGTCGTGAAGCCTGCGGAGGAAACTGCCGCTGTGAAGTTCACCGTTTCCGCCGTGGCGGTGAGCAACCCGGTGAGCGTCGTCGCGTTCGTCTGGAAGTTGATCGTATCCGTCCCCGCCTCGCCATTGAGCGTCAGCGCCGCGCCGAAGCTCGACCCGAGGCCCTGCACGTTGATCGTGTCGTTGCTGCCGTTGCCCGCATTGAGCGTGAGCGAGCTGCTCGGATTCGCAAAGGTCGTCGGTGCGCCAAGCGTGGAGGAGACGATAGTCTTCCCAGTAGGCCCGGCATCGCCGAACGTGATGGTCTTCGCCGTCGCGCCGTAGTTCAGCGTCGCCGCCGTCACCGTCAGCGCCGAGTCAATGCCCTCGCCGCCTGTGTAGCTGATGGTCGAGTTCCCCGCGATGGCGATGCTGCCGTCCGTCGCATTGGTGAAAGTGAACGCTGCGGTCGCAAACGTGCCGCCGCCCGTGAGCACGAGCTTGTCGCCCGCCGCCGTATTCGTGCCGCCGGTGAACGCGATGGCTTTGCTGAAATTACCGCCGCTGAAATTCACCGTCACCGTATCGTCGCCCGCCAGCGTGTTGAACTGAATGTTCCCGCTAATCGAGGCAAGGGGCACGTCCACCGTATAAGCATCCACCTGCGTCGCACCCGCACCCGCGCCGAGCAAGTTGTTCGGGTCGTTCACGCGCACGTTTGTCCCGTTGATCGAAATCGTGAGCGTGTCGTTCGTCGTGCCGCCGTTGATGTCCGTGACGACGAGATTGCCGCCGGAGAGCGCCACATCGGTTTCGGGTCCCGACAGGAGCACCACGTCATTGCCCGTGCCGCCCGTGTAAGAGATCGTGTAGTTCTGCCCGTTGATCGCGACCGTCGCGCCTTGCGAGAGGCCGTTGAACGTGCCGCTCACCGCATCGGCTCCGTCGTTATTGATCAAAATAATCGGCCCACCGCCAGCGGTGGTGCCCGACGTATTCAGCGTCGCATTTCCCAGCGTGACCGTGCCCGTCACATTGAGCTGATCATACAGCGAGCCCGCCGTCGCGCCGTTCACCTCGGCGGTAAAAGTCGAGCCGCTCGTGAACGTCACACTGCCCGAGTTCAAGATGCTGGTGCTGCTGCCGGGCGAAACCGTGCCGCCACTGCTCACCGCCACCGAGCCATTCACCGAGCCCGTGCCGCCCAGCGTGCCCCCGCTGGCCACCGTGACCGCGCTGCCGCTGGCCAGCGACCCGTTCACGAGCAGCGTGCCCGCGTTGATCGTCGTCGCGCCGACATAATTGCTCGCGCCGGAAAGCGTGAGCGTGCCAGTGCCGACTTTGGTGAAATTGCCGACGCCTTCATCGACGCTGATCGGGCCGCTGAAGGTCGAGCTGCCGCCATTCACGCCCGCGGTGAACGAGACGTAACCCGCGCCGTTATAGCCGGTGGTCAGCGTGCCGCTGCCCGTGAGTTTGTCGATGCGGACGTTTGCCTCGGTGCCTATGAACGTGGCCCCGGAGGCGATGTTCAGGTCGGAGAGGTTGCTCGTCCAAACATCCTGACTGAAGTAGCCGCCGCGCAGTTCGCCGCCCTGCACGTCGATGAGCGCCCCGGCGCCGAGCTCCCAGTTGACGGTCCCGGCGCTGCCGAAATTGATCCGGCTGCTCCCAGTCTTGAGCAGCGTGCCGGTGCCGGTGAACGTGATGCCGGCCTGCGTGATCATGCCGCTGCTGATCGCGTACTCGAGCGTGGCGCCGCTGGCGATCGAGGCGGCCGTCGAGGAGATGGTGCGGTTGGAAAAAGTAAGGACGCCCGCGCTGACGGTCGTCGCGCCCGTGTAGGTGTTCGCGCCGGAGAGGGTCAGCGTGCCCGTGCCGAGTTTCGTCAGCGCGCCGTTCGTGCCGCTGATGACGGTCGTGATGCTCGTATTCGCCGCGCCCGCATTGTGCGTCAGCGTGTTCGCATTGAGATTGATGTTGCCCGCCACGCTGATCGCCGCACCCGCCGGGACGCCGCCCGCGTTCGTCGTATCGAGCGACACGCTCGCTCCGAGGACCACCGCATTCGAGAACGTCAATGGTCCGCCCGCCGTCGTGAAGTTCGCGTTCAGATTGATGTTCAACCCAGTCCCCGCCGTCAGCGTGATCGCGTTCGTATTCGTGTGCGAAATCGCCGCGCTCACGGTGATCGCCCCGCTGCTCGCGTTGCCGATTTGCACCGTGCCTGCAGTCACGAAATCCAGTTCAGCATCCGTCAGCCCGAGCGTGCCTGCGGAGTCCGCTGCACCGAGGTTGATGAGTTGCCCGTTTGTGAGCTGGCGCAGCGTCACCGTGCTGCTGCTGTTCGCACTCACGGGACCCGAGAAATTCATGCTGTCGGCTATCAGGGTGAGATTGCCGCCGTTGGTGGCTGTGGTGAACGAACCGTCGACTGCTTGGTCGTTGATTCCGAAGTTACCACTTCCCCCCGTCCCCGCTGTGCCTGTGATTTGCACTGCGCCACCACCCGATGTGAACTTCGACGCACCCCCACCACCTCCGACAACAACCCCGTAATGGCTGCCTCCTGTTCCCGTTCCGCCTGTCCCGGTCACCGTCAGCGTGCTGGTTGCGCCGCCGGCAGAAATCGTCCCACCTGCATACGCACCAACTCCCATATTGAACAAGGTTGAGCCGCCGCCCCCGCCGAATCCCGTGACCTGCACCGCTCCATTGTTGGAGGTGATCAAACTCCCGGTCCCTTCGGTAAAAACCCCATGGCTGCCGTTGTTGGGTGCGCTTCCCCCGGTCCCGAGCACCGTGACAGTTCCAGTGCCACCGGCAGTGATGACACCCCCATTGAGTGCAGTGACGCCGATGTTGTTTTTAAAAGCGCCTACACTGGTGCCACCAGTGCCGGTGACCTGCACGTTGGCACCGCCCGAAGTAATCGTTGCTCCAGCACCCTCCACCGTCACGCCATCAATCCGGCTCACGGAGCCCGTGCCGCCAGTGCCGGTCACGCTTACGGTCCCGGATGTGCCACCGATGATGTCGCCGCCGCCCCGCACATGGACGCCCTTTTGCGTCGTGCCCGCTGTGCCGCCCCGTCCAGTGAGTGTGACGCCGCCCGTCCCCGTGCTTTGCACGAGGCCGCCATTCACATCAATTCCGGTGAAATCCCCCGTGCCTGTCGCTCCCGCATTCGCGGAAAGCGTGAGCGCGCCATTCACCGTCGTGATGCTCGCCCCGCTCGCCAGCGAAATATTCCGCGCCGTCGTCAGCGAGATCGTCCCCGTGCCCGTGGCGGAAAGATCGGCGCTCGCATTCGCGAGGCTGATCGTTCCCGTGCTCGTGCCCGTCGCCGTCGCGGTGAGGCTCTTATTTACCGCCATCGTCACCGTGTTGTTGAAAGTGATCCCTCCCGTGCTGTTGAGCGTCGCATCGCCGCCGAGGCTCAATGCCCCGCCCACTGTGATTCCCGCCGCCGTAACGCCCAGCGTCCCGCTTACCGTGGATGCATTCACCGTCAGCGCGTTGACATCCGCCAGCGCCACATTGTTCCCGGTCGTAATCGCCACGCTGCTAAAGTCGTTCGATGCGTTATTCAGCGTGATGCTGTTTGCCGCCCCGGCAGCAAACGTCGCCGCGCCCGTCACCGTCAGCACTCCGCTTTGCGTAATGGCTCCGCTCGTCGTCACGCCAAATGTCCCGCTCACCGTCGATGCTCCGAGAATCAGCGCATTGCTATCAGTGATCGAAACATTGTTGCCTGAAGTCACCACCAGCGTTGCGAAATCATTCGCCAAGCCAAGCGTGATGCTGTTCCCCGAGCCCGCTGCCAGCGTCGCCGCGCCGGTCACCGTCAAAGCTCCGCTTTGCGTGATCGCCCCGCTCGTCGTCACTCCCAACGTCCCGCTCACCGTCGAGGCCCCGAGAATCAGCGCGTTGCTGTCCGTCACCGACACGTTATTCCCCGTCGTCACCGCGAACGTTGAAAAGTCATTCGACGCATTGTTCAGCGTGATGTTGTTTCCACTGCCAATCGCCAGCGTCGTCGTACCGACCACCGTCAGCACGCCCGTCTGAGAAATACCGCCGCTCGTCGTCGTGATTCCCAGCGTCCCGTCCAGCGACAATGCTGGCAGGCTGTTCACCGAGAGTCCGGTGATTGCGAGGTTATCCGGCCGCGCCGTGCCACCCACTGCGCCGCCCAACGTCACGGCTCCTGCCGTGCCCGCGGTGATGGTCAGGTTCCGCGTATTTACCGCCGCATCCGCATTGACGGTGCCGGAGAAATTCACCGCCGCTCCCGCTGCCGTGCCGCCCGCATTCGTCGTGTCCACCGACGCGTTCGCGCCAAGCACCACTGCATTCGAGAATGTCAATGGTCCGCCCGCCGTCGTGAAATTCGCGTTTAGATTGATGTTCTGCCCGGTCCCCGCCGTTAGCGTGATTGCATTCGTATTCGTGTGCGAAATCGCCGCGCTCACCGTCACTGCGCCGCTGCTTGCGTTGCCGATTTGCTGCGTGCCTGCGGTGATGAGGTCGAGTTCCGCATCCGTGAGCCCGAGGGTGAGCGGGCTGCCGGTCAGCACGTCTGCGCCGCCGAGGTTGATCAAAGTTCCCGCTGTCCGCGTGTTGATCGTCGTCGTTGAAGTGCCGCTGTTGATGGTGCCAGACGCTCCTACTGCGATGCTGTCCGCGTTGATGATGATCGCGTTGTTTCCGCCGGGCAAAATCCGCCCAGTGTTGTTCGCGCCCACTTCGAGTGCATGGCTCAGCGTATTGCCGGATATGGCCGTGACGGTCGTCGTCCCGTTCCCTGCGCCGATTCTCGCGAGGTTCGCTTCAAGGCTGTATCCATTCACAACGACACCCTGATGCTGATCATTCGCGCCCGCGCCGCCGGTTCCTGTCACCGTCAAATTTCCGGTGCCTCCAGCCGAGATCAGCCCGTTTGCGATTACTCGCACGCCAGAGCCCGCGCCGAATGTTCCGATGGAACTGATGCCACCAGTCGCAGTCACGCTCACATCGCCGCCCGCTGAAGTGATCGTCGCAGAAAAGCGAACATCCACGCCAACGTTCACATTCACCGTTGCCGCGCTCGCCGTGCCCACGACCGTGACGCTCCCCGATCCACCCGCTGTGATCGTCGCGGTATCGAGATAAATGCCGCCCGTCTGCGCCGTGGCATTCCCGCTTCCAGCGATGCCGGTGACGCTCACGTTCCCGCCGCCAGACGTAATCGTGCCCCCGGTTCGAGGAACCAAGCCATAGTTGCCACTGGCCGCAGTGCCACCACCCGTGCCATGCACCGTCACCGCGCCCGTGCCGCCGGCAGAGACGAGCGCCGATTCATCAATACCGATTCCCCAATTTATCGCCGAAGCACCCGAACCGCCGCCAACGCCCGTCAACGAAACTGCCGAGCCATTGCTGGTGATCGACGATCCCGCGCCATTGACCCGAATACCCACATTGCCATCGCCGCTGGCCGCGCCGCCTGTGCCGCTAATCAGCGTGGTCCCAGTCGTCCCGCCGATAATGTCGCCCCCGAGATACACGCCGACGCCCCAGTTACCCGCGCCAGTATTTCCACCGCGCCCCGTCACCGACACCACGCCAGTCCCCGTCGCCTGCACAAGCCCGCCCGCAATATTCACTCCGACGAAGTTCCCGGAAGTCGTCCCAGCCGCGTTCGCGGAAAGCGTGAGGTTCCCGTCCACCGTGGAAAGACTCGATCCACTCCCCATTTGAATATCCCGCGTCGTCGTGAGCGAGATTGCGCCTGTGCCGCTTGCCGTCAAATCACTCGTCGCATTCGGCAGGCTAATCGTCCCGTTGCTCGTGCCGAGTGCGCTGACCGTGAATTTCTTGTTCACCGCCATCGTCACCGCGTTGTCGAAAGTCACACCCGCCCCGGTGGTGAGCGAGAGGTTGTTCGCGTGCGAAATCGCCGCGCTCACCGTGATTGCCCCGCTGTTGCTGTTGCCGATTTGCAGCGTGCCTGCGGTGATGAGGTCGAGTTCCGCGTCGGTCAAGCCAAGCGTGCCTGCGCTATCAGCGGCACCGAGATTGATCAGCGTGCCATTCGTAAGCTGCCGGAGAGTGACAGTGTTCGCGCCGCCGTTCACCGTCGCGTTCGTCGTATCAATCGTAATGCTGTCACCAACGAGGTTCACCGCTCCGCTGCCGGACGACGTCACGGCCACTGCGCCAAACGTACCGAGCTGGACTCCCGACGCGATCGTCGCCGCCGAAGCGGTGCCTTGAAGAGTTATCGTGCCGGTCCCGGACGACGTCACCGATGAGGCGGCGCCTCCCATGGAGATGCCATAATGTTCGGTGGTTCCCGTTCCCGCCGTTCCCACGATCTGGATATTGCCCGACCCCGTGGATGAGATTACCGAATCATAATTCCGCACGCCCGAATCGTACAGTCCAGTCGCGGTTCCACCGGTGCCGGTGATTTGGAGATTGCCGTCCACAACGCTGATCACCGAGCCGCTCAGTGCGACCCCTTCGATGAAATTAGCCCCGGACCCGCCTCTGCCGGTCACCACGATGCCACCGGTGCCACTGCTCGTAATCGCCGCACCAGTGAGGTTGATGCCAGAGCCAAAACCCACGCCGCTTCCCGCCACATTCGCGGAGAGCGTAATATTTCCATCCGCCGTCGAAATGCTCGATCCGCTCCCCGTCAGAATATCCCGCGTCGTCGTCAGCGAGATCGCACCTGTGCCGCTCGTCGCCAAATCACTTGCCGCACTCGGGAGGCTGATCGTGCTTCCTGCGTTTGCGGTGATACTGCCGCCACCGGTAACTGTCACTGCGCCGCCAAAGGTGATGCCGCTCGTGGTTGTCGTGAGGTTCAGACCTCCGGCCCCGATCGTCATCGCGGGGAGCGTGGCGAGGGTTTCGGTGTTCGTCGTCAGTGCGCTGAGCGACGAGAGCGAGGTGAGCGTGAGGCTGTCGTTTGCGGCGTCGCCGAAGATCGAGAGTGCGCCGGTGAAGCCCGAATCCATCGAGGTGATGGTGATGGTGTCGTCGCCACTTCCGGCGTTGATGGTGATGGAGTTCGTCGGGTTTGCAAACGTCACGCTTTCCGCCAGCGACGAATCAATCGTCATCGTCGCTCCCGTTGCATCGACGAGCGAGATGCTCTCGGTGCCGCCGGTGAAGTCGAACACCCGGTCCGTCGCCGCGAGGTTGTCGGTAATGGGTTCGAGGCCGGTGTAGGTGATGGTGCCTGCGAGTGCACCGGCGAGCGTCACGCTGCCGTCGTTCGCGTTTGTAAAGCTGTGCGTTACCGTGCCAGTCGTGCCGCCGGTGATGACCATGGAGTCGTTACCTGCCGCGCCGCCATTGTAGACGATGCCGCTAGCTGGGATCGGATTCCCGCCGGTAAAGTCCACGGTCAACACATCGTTTCCACCGAGGCCGTTAAACGTCAGCCCGGCCGTGATGGTTTCAAATAGCACGTCCACTGTGTTCGCATTCACCTGCGTCGCGCCAAAACCTGCAGTCAGGGTATGGCCTGGGTCATTGATACGAATGTTGCCGCCGACGCGGGAGAACGTGATTGTGTCGTTGCTCGTTCCACCGTTTGCGTCGGTGATTAGGAGATTTCCTCCGGATAGAGCCACTTCTGTTTCAGACATGACAGCCGAGCCAGTATCACCACTAATGCTCCACGAAATGAGTGGGGTGGAGTCGTTTTGGACAACTGTGTCGTGTGTTATCAGAGACCAGAGCCCATCGAGAGGAAGTCCATCGAACGCGCTGAGTAGGCCTGGATTCGACTTAAATGTCCCCGAAACCGTTCCGTTAGTAGGAGGAAGCGATGCCGCCTCGTCGTCAAAAGTCGCGTCGATAAATGAACTACCGGTGTCTCCTACTCCATCGTAAATCTGCACCGTAACACCACCGTGGGATAAAAATATATCAATGTCGTCGGCATAGGGTGTGCCGATATTTACGGTTAGATTTAGGTCGGCGATCGTTTCAGCCGAGACAACAGTAAATGATGTCGTAGTGGAGGGATCGGTGTCCACATTACTCGCACCCGGACCCGAAAAGCTAAACGCGGCTGGCGCGATACGGCCTTCCAGCGCCTCGGGCTGCATCGTGAATCTTTTCCCCAACGGTAGTGCGGCGACCTCGCGTTTTTTGAGCGATTGGAGGAATTTCCGCCAGCGGGTCGAAGAGTTGATATTCATAAAAGGTCGTTACTAAAGTTTGGCGAAAAGGTGGTCGGGTTGGATTGAAAAAAATTTACAGGGCGAGATTGATGCTGGATGTAGCGCTTTCCACGCCCGGTCCGGCTTCATTTGCGGCTTCGCAGAATACTTCCAAAATGCCCGCCGTCGGTTGGTCGGGGAATTCTTTGAGCGGGTCGTTCGTGCGGCCTCCGAAGCGGAACTCCGTGTCCACGCCGATGAGCTTGGAGAACCAACGGTAGTAGGTCGCCAGCGACACCGCGCTGCACTGCGCGAGCACGGCGGCTTGGCCCGCGAGCTTGGCCAACGTGAGGCCCTCGGGCTTGCCGGGCTTCACGGTTGCGCCGGGGCGGTTAAAGCCGAAGAGGTCCCAACGCGGGTCCATCGGGCCGATGAGGTCGGGGAGGATGTCTCCGAGGCCGCGCATGGATTTGCGCAGGTCGGCTTCTTCGACTTTGCGGCCGTCGCGGGCGTTGCCGAGCAAGACTTTGCCCGCACGGAACGCGGAGTCCGCCGCGTTGTAGTCGTTTTTGAGGACGACGTAGAGCGAGGCGTTAAAATTAATCTTCGACGAGGCGACTTGGTACTCGGGTTTCGCTATGAGGAATTTGGCGACGGCACCGCAGAGGGTTTCGAGTTCACCGGCGTTTTGCGGCACCTCGGTCGTATGATCCGTCCACCCAGCGGCCACCCATTGCTCGCTCCAGTCCTTGCCAAATGTAATGGCGAGGAGCGTGCGTGCGAGCAGGCAGCCCTTGCGCATATCCGCGATGCGTAGGATGCGCGTGGCGGAGAGCTCGGCGACCGAGGCACGCTGGCCGTTAAACACGTCTTGCTTGGCCTGCAAATCGGCAACTTTCGGGGTGTAGTTTGCGACGGTGTATTGCAAGAGCCCGATGGCCGAGCCGCACGCGGCGATGCCGGAGATGTTCAAATTGCCGAGGTCGAGCAGTTCGGCGATGGAGTGCGGCAGGATATTAGTGGCCATAAACGGGTGTGGTTACGGGTTCGGGTGTCAGTTTTTGTGAAAGTGGGCAAAAATCGCCAAAAAGAGCCTCTTGTTGAGAATACCAGAGGCTCCGAGTCTCAAAGTAGTCGCTCGGCGTAGGCCCGGAGCGCAAAACTTCCCGCCCGAGCCGTTCGGCGGAGGCCCGGAGTGCAAAACTCGCTCGCCGAGCCGTTCGCGAGAGGCCCGGAGGACAAAACCTGACCGCCGAGCCGTTCGGCAGAGGCCCGGAGTGCAAAACCCGCCCGCCGAGCCGTCCGCGAAAGCCCCGGAGTGCGAAACCCGCGAGCAATGTGTCTGCTGAGAGCCATATTGCCCGCGAACCCCGTTTGGAGTTCCGCCTTTAGGCGGCCCCCCCGCCCGCGTAAAACGCAGACGCAGCCGCCTAAAGGCGGAACTCCAAACGCCGCACCGCGAGACATCCCGGCAAGGGGACGCGCAGGGGCAGCGATATCGCGTGTGGTATTCATTTAGTGAGCGGTGAGCGGTGAGTTTCGGGCGTGGTTGCGGATGTCGGCCTTTATGAAGGCGTCCGACTCTGGAAAGTCAACGGGATTTTCCCGGCTGACGCCCACAATCGGAGCCAATTATTAAAAAACTGAAATGTAGGGTGTGGAGTTTTCTCGGGAATGCAAATGGTATTTCGGTGACTATTTGGGAAGATTTCGGTGGTCAGTGGTCGGTGGTCAGTCGTCAGTAATCAGTGATCAGTAATCAGTGACGCCTTCTGATCACTGATCACTGCTTACTGAATACTTTCAATCACACCCGCCGGGGATGGCGCGCTACTCCTCCAGGGTGATCGTCCTGCGAATCTCGTCGGTTTTCAGGCCGAGGGCGCTGGGCATCGTCACGCCGGGGAGGATGGCGACATCGTAGATTTCGCGGACGATTCCTTCGATGGTGATGGAGTGGACGACGTCCCCGGTGCGTAGGTCCACGACGAGGACGCCGCAGCGGGGGGTGACGTTCTTTTTCTCCAGCGCGGCGTCGAGCGGGAGGCCGCTGAAGGTGCGGTTTTCGCGGCAGGTGGAGAGGCCGATGACGGCAAAATTTCCCACGAGCGATAGGCCGCGGGCGTAGCCGGGGCAGAAGGCGATGGGCTCGAATTTGCCGGTGGCGAGATCGACGCGCCCAAACTCGCCAGCGCCGCTATTGAGGACGTAGAGCTGGCCATTATGCCAGCGGGGGGAGTGGGGCATGGAGAGGCCGCGGGCGACGATTTCATTGCTCTGCACATCGCAGACGACGCCGCCGGATTGCCGGTGTTCGCGCCAGCCTTCATGCACGTCGGTGGTGCTGACGGCGGTGATGAATGCGGGCTTTCCGTCGCGCATGGCGAGGCCGTTCATGTGGCAGCGGTCCTCGGCGGCGAGGCGGGAAATCCACGGCGGCCGCCAGAGCGGGCGGAAGCTGTGAGTGTCGCTCGGCGCGGCGAGGCAGGAGAAAAGTGTGGCGACGAAAACAGGGCGGCCATCGGCATCGAGGGCGACATCATGGGCATCGACATCGCCCGTGGTGGTGGCGAGCTGGGGGACGTAAAACGCATCGAACCCACCGGGCGCGGATTCGCCGGGCGGCAGTGCATTTTCAAAGCGCCAGAGCTGGTAGAGGGAGGACATCCAGAGCGTCCGCGCGCCGGAGACGGCGAGGCCCATGCAGCGCTCGAAGGTGCGCTCAAAAACGCTGAGCTTGCTGTCGGGCCGGATGCCGAGGAGGAAGAGTTTGCCGGTCTGGTACGTGGTAAAGGCGAGCGAGAGGCGCTGCTCGCGCATCCATGAGACGAATTGGCGGGAGGCGTTAAGCTCGAGTTGAGGTGTGGACATTCGGCGGGAAGCTACGGGGCGAACGGCGGGGATGGCGAGGCGTTTTGCCAAAAGCGATTTGCGTTTTCCTTGCTCGGTGCCAAGCGAGCGACTACCTGCCAGCGCATGGATTTGTTGAACGCGCTCCGCACTCACTTTGGTCACGATTCTTTCCGGCCCGGCCAGGAGGCTGTGGTGCGTGCGCTGCTTGCGGGCGAGTCGGCGCTGGCGCTGTTCCCGACGGGGGCGGGGAAGTCTATTTGCTACCAGCTCCCGGCGGTGATGATGGAGGGGACGGCGCTGATTATTTCGCCGCTGATTGCGCTGATGAAGGACCAAGTGGATGCGCTGCGGAAGCGCGGGGTGGCGGCGGCGCGGCTGGACTCCAGCCTCACGGCGCAGGAGACGATGC
This sequence comes from Chthoniobacteraceae bacterium, assembly GCA_947471505.1. Taxonomy (GTDB): domain Bacteria; phylum Verrucomicrobiota; class Verrucomicrobiia; order Chthoniobacterales; family Chthoniobacteraceae; genus SXWH01. The sequence continues at coordinate 20,685 of CANIWM010000027.1, forward strand.
AGGTGTATTCGGACCTCCGCGAGGGGAAGCTGAAGCTGCTCTACGTGGCCCCGGAGCGGCTCTCGGGCGAGACGTTTCTTGAGCGGCTGCGGCGGGTGAAAATCTCGCTGCTGGCCATTGATGAAGCGCACTGCATTTCGGAGTGGGGGCACAATTTCCGCCCGGAATATCTGCGCCTTGCACGGGTGGCGGAGGAGTTGCAATTGCGGCCTGTGCTCACGCTCACGGCTACGGCGACGCCGGACGTGGCGCGGGATATTTGCAAGGCGTTCCACATCGCAGACGAGCGGCATGTGCAGACTTCGTTTCGGCGAAAGAACCTGCACCTCCGCATCACTCCGACTTCCGCCGAGGCGCGGTTCGACGTGCTGGCGAAGCGTCTCGCCAGCGCGAAAGTGCGCCCGGCAGTGGTGTATGTCACTTTCCAGAAAACTGCGGAGGACGTCGCGGCGTATCTCGCCCGCACAGGGCTCTCGGCGCGGGCTTACCATGCGGGGATGGACTCGGCGGATCGCGATGCGGTGCAGGATGCGTTCATGCGCGGGGCGTGCGAAATCATCGTGGCGACTATCGCGTTTGGCATGGGCATTGATAAGGCGGACATCCGCAGTGTCATCCACTTCAACCTGCCGAAAACGCTGGAGAATTATCAGCAAGAAATCGGGCGCGCGGGGCGCGATGGGCAACCTGCGCTGTGTGAATTGCTGGCGTGTGCGGACGATGCGGTGCCGCTGGAAAACTTCACGCTCGGCGATACGCCGACGCCCGAGGCTGTGGAGTCGCTCGTTCGCAAGATGCTGCGCTCGGGTGAGTCGTTCGACGTGAGCCGCTATGACTTGAGCCAGGAGACGGACATCCGTCCGCTCGTGGTGGAGACGGTGATCACGTATCTGGAACTCGATGGTCTTTTGCGCCCGACGCACACTTTCTACGAGAGCACGCAGGTGGAGTTTCAGCGCCCAGAATCCGCGATTCTCAGCGGGCACACGGAGGACCGGCGGCGCTTTCTCGCGGGGCTTTTTTCCGCCGGACGGCGAGGGCCGAAGTATCTCACCATCACGCTGGAAGCCGCTGCCCAACAGCTCGGCGAGCCACGCGAGCGAATCGTGAAGGCGCTCACTTGGCTGGAGGAAACGGGGGCCATCACACAGAAGCCCGCTGGGCTGCGGCACGGCTTCCGGCTGTGTGGCGATGCGGCCCACCGCGACCCGGCGACGGTGGCTGCGCAGCTCGCCGACCTATTTGCCCAGCGCGAAGCTCGTGAGACGCAACGGCTGAACCAAATCCTCGATTTTGCCATCCAGCCGGGCTGCATCACGCGGCGGCTGCTCGGCTATTTCGGCGAGGCACTGGCGGATGAAAATTGCGGACACTGCCACTTCTGCCGCACCGGCACGCCGACGATGGCGGTGGGGCTCCCAGCGACGCCGATCCCGCCTTTCACGGATGCGGACGGGGAGGAAGTGCAGGCGCTCATTTTCGAGGAGCTGGCGCAGCTCAGCACTCCGCGCCAGCTCACGCGATTTCTGTGCGGACTCACGAGCCCGGCGACGAGTCGCGCAAAGCTGACAAAACGCCCCGAGTTCGGGCGCTACACGGCGACGCCGTTCCGGCTGGTGCTTGGGTTTGTGGAGCGGTGCTGGAGCGAGGTGGAGTAAGAAACGAGGGGCACCTGTGGGGTTGGACGCTACTCCTGCGACTTCTTTTTCTTCTTTTTCGGCGCTTCCTCGACGGCGGGTCGCTCCTTCGCAGCAGCACGCAGAAACTCGGCCTCGGCGGCTTCCTTCGTCCCGGGTTGCGGACGCCAGTCGCGTGCGGGGACGAAACGCGGCTCAGCGGCTTGCAGCTCGGCAAGCGTCTCGAAACGGCGCCCCTGGTCATTCGTGTCTTCGATCCATTGATCCAAAACACCACGCAGGCGGACGAGCGCTTCCTTCGCGTCGGGCCTGTCGGACTTGGCGAGGTTGTTGATCTGCCACGGGTCGCTGCCCATGTCGTAGAGTTCTTCCTCCGGCATCGTGGGCTGGCAGAGGATCTCCTGCGCGGGCGTGAGCTTTCCCTCGGCGTGCAGTTTCGGCAGAAGCGTCCACACGGGATACTGCTTCGTCTTGTATTCATTGAACGCGAGGAACGGGACCCACGGCGTGAAATTGTGGATGTAACGATAGCGCTCGTCGCGCACGGTGCGCAGGCGCATCACCGTCATGTCGCAGCGGTCGCGATGGCCGAAAACGTAGCGCTGGTCGGGTTCGCAACGCTCGCCCAGGAATACGTGTCCTTGCATTTTCTGCGGCTTCGCGATGCCCGCGATGGCGAGCGTGGTCGCGCTGAGATCAATGCCTTGCAGCATCCGCTCGTCCACGCTGCCGGGCTTGAAATGCGCGGGCGCGACAATGGCTTTCGGATACTGAATGATGAGCGGCACGAGGAGCCCTTCCTCGTAGCAGAACTGCTTTCCACGCACATGCGCTTGTCCATTATCGCCGAAGAAAACGACGATCGTGTTGTCGGCGAGACCATCCGTTTTCAGCGCCTCGATGATTGTGCCGATTTTACGGTCCAGCTCCGTTGCAGCGTCGAGATACTCAGCCCAGTCCTGACGCGTGATTTCGTGGTCGGGATAGTAGGGCGGAATCTCCACCTTCGCCGGGTCGGCGTGTTTCGGTGCTTTATTCACGCGATGCGTTTCGTGGAAATTCACCTGCGCATAAAACGGCTGATGCGATTTCAGGTCGCCCCACTTGGATGAGTCGAAAGGCTTTTCCGCCGTGAGGAAGTTCCAGTCGGTTTTGCCGGTGCCCTTGAATCCGCACCCCGCCGGCATCTCGACGAGATTGGCGGTGAAGTATCCCGCATCGCGCAACCAGCCGGTGAGCGGACGCACGCCGTCGGGCAGTGCCTGTTTGTTCGCAGTGCGATGATTCTGTGCGCCGATGGTTGTCGCGTACATGCCGGTCATTAAAGCCGAGCGGCTCACCGAGCAGACCATGCCGTTGTAGAAATGCGTGTATCGCACGCCCCCGGCGGCGAGACCGTCGAGATTCGGCGTGCTCACTTCCTTCGTCCCGTAGCAGCCGAGGTGTTGCCCGAAATCTTCGGCGATGAGCCACAGGATGTTCGGCTTATCAGCGGCATGGAGTGCGGCCAGCGGAGCAAGCATTAAAGCGGTAAGGATGGAGATGAGCAGTTTCATGCGAGTGTCTTTCGAGTCAGGGACAGGTGGGTCATGCTGAGCGTTCCAACTTTTGTTTCAAGTCGCGAAGCCGAAGTGCCGTAGCCCGCGCGCTTCACAAACGTCGCATCCACATTCGTCCCGGTCAGCACTACAGCGCTTGGTTAGCAACCCAACCGCCGTCGCGGGGAGCCGTCATGGTGTCATCTCCTGACAAACGTCCGCTGCAAAGACAAACAACTGTCCGGGCTGGATGGAAATTGGGACGCTCTCTCGCCACCACTTCGCGGCGTCCGGTGCATGTGCAGCGAGTATCTCAACCGCTCGATGCGCCTCCACCACAAAACCGTTCTCTCGCTTCGTCCTGCCAAAGAGTCGGGCGAAAAACAAACCAAGCCGTGTCTTCGGATGTGAAAGGACACCAACGGTCTCAATCGTGTGAGCGCCAGAGACGGCGAGCGGCAGGACGAGCCCAATCCAAGCTGCGCGGACGTGCTCTGGCGCTTCGCCTGGTGGAGTGCTGGTGATGCGAATGTCCATGACGTGCGAATGACGGCTAACTATTGGATCGCGAACAAGCCCGCAGGTTTTCGACAATCACCTTTTTAGGCGACCGATTTGCTGGACGATTGCAGGGCTGGGCGTTCATGCGGGTTGCTTTAGGCGCAATTGACGGAACCTCGCAATACAATTGCGGCTCCTTTGGCGGCGGGCGGGATATTTTCGCTGAAAATGATCCCGGCCCGCGCGCCTCGTCGCTTGGTGCGTTCGCTCTATCCGGCGTACACGACCTCTTTGATCTCGCTCATCTGGCCGATTTCCTCGTCGTTCACCACGCCGATGGCCATGTACTCGCGGACTTCGGGCTGGCCGGCAACGGCGAGGTCCGACTCGTCGAAGTAGGGGAAGCGGCGCTTGCGCACGGCGACGAGCTGCCATTGCACCTGGCCTTTGATGCGGCGGTAGATGTTCACCGCGTCGAAGCCGGGCTTGGTGCCGCTGACTGTTTTCACAGCCTCTTAGAAAACCTCCACGAGACGGAAGTCATCGGTGGGGGCGATGAGGAGGTTGTCAGGCAGGAGCTTGTCGAGGACGATGGTGGTGGTGCCGATCTTCACTTTGCCGATCTGTTGGGCGGTGATGGCGTAGGTGTCGGTGGCGGATGGGCTGCTGGTGACTGTGCCTTTGATGATGAGGCTGGCGATGCGGGAGAAGACGGTCGGCGTGGCGTCGAAACCGGGGATGGGTACGTCGTCGAGGCCGAAGCCGTTGTCGGTGTCGTCTTTGATGCCGGCGACGAGACTGGAGGCGGTCCAGTTGCCATTGATGGTGACGGTGCCGATGCTGGCGTCGCCGTTGGTGGGGACGAATGTTTTGTCGTAGCCGATGAGGATTTCGGCGTTGGCGACGTCTTTTTTAATAGTGAGGGAGCTGATGGCGACTGACTTGGCTTGGGAGGTAGGGTTAAGGGGCCCACGGGCGGAGATGACGCTGGGCGTGGTGGCGTCGCCGATGAGTTTTCCGAGGACTTTCACCGCGCCGGTCGTGGTGGCGGCGACGAGTGCGCTCTTGGTGAAGTCGCCGTTGATGGTTGCGCTGCTGATGCTGCTGGAGGAGCTGATGGCGGAGTTGGTAAGCCCGCCTTTGACCGTGAGTTTTCCGATGCTGCCAGCAGTAAGGCCGGAACTCGCGAGAGTGGTGCCGCCGGAGACGTGGCCGATTTGGCCGTGGCCGAGTGCGGCGAGCCCGGCGAGCTGGGAGCTGGAGAATGCGCCGGTGCCGGTGAAGGAGCCGCCGACGGTGAATGAGCCGAGTTTGCCGAGGACGTTGAGGGTGGCGTTGGTGACGTTGCCCTTCACCATGACTTTCGGGAGCGCGCCCCGGATGGTGCTGATGAGTGGGTCGTCGGTGCCGGGGATTTGTGTGGTGCCACCCATCGCGCCGAGGCTGCCGACGTTGAGGAATTTGATGGCGTTCTTGAGCGGGTCTCCATTGCCGACATCGATCTGGCCGAGGTCGCCGGTGACGGAGACTTTGCCGAGCTTGATGCCGGTGGCGTCGATGGCTCCGACGTTGAAGATGCCGTCGCCTACCTTCTTCTTCACGGAGAAGGTGATGCTTGCGCCGTCTTTGTATCCGCCGTCGGTGAGGTCCACCATTTGCAACCCGCCATCGGCACCGAAAGTGAGCATGTCGGCGGTGATTTTTCCGCCGGTGACTGTGATGGTGATTTTGTCGTGGTCGCCGTCTTCGAAAACCGCGGTGGTGTTCGTATTTGGGACGACGGGAATGGCGCGAGTGGCGTGTCCGTAGAGCACGATGGCACCGCCGTTGCCTGCGGACTGCGATTCACTGCCGGGCTGTGGTGAGCCGATGAAAATATCGTCAAACCCATCGCCATTGATGTCGCCGCCGCTGACGCTGGTGCCGGATAGTGCATCTGCGGTTCCGCCGACAAAGCGGAAGCCGGTGGTGCCGGTGAGTGCCTCCAGATCGAGCGCGGATGCGAAGCCGGTCTTGCGGCCAAGGAGGACGTAGGTGATGCCTGCGTCGCCTAGCGCGCTGGGTGCGCCGACGACGACGTCGTCGAAGCCGTCATTGTTAAAATCGCCCGCGCTGCTGACGCTAATGCCGTTGTTGCTCCGGACGAATGCGGTGGTGAGACGGAAGCCGTTACTGCCGTCGAGCAAGTGTAGGTCAAACGTAGGCTTGTAGGCTTTGGCTTTGCCGAAAACCACGTAGGCGACTCCTGTAACCGACACGCCGATTTGCCCCGTTCCGTGGTTGGCAGCACCGATGATGATGTCGCTGACGCCGTCGCCGTTCACATCGCCCGCAGTGGCTACGCTGCTGCCGAAAGCCTCGCCCGCCGCGAGCCCTTCGAGCTTGAAGCCGTTCTTCCCATCGAACGTGGAGACGTCGGTGGAGGCGGTGAAGCCGGTCGCTTTCCCCAGGAAGACGTAGGCTGCTCCGTTGCCGGTGATGCCGCTGACGCTGTCGGCATCGGGCGCGCCAATGAGGATGTCGTCGAAGCCGTCGCTGTTGATGTCGCCGGCCGTGGAGACGGAGGTGCCGAAGTGGTCGTTCGCTTGCTCGCCGACGAGTCGGAAACCGGCAGTGCCGTCGAGCCCGGAGAGGGAAATAGATGAGGGGAGCGTGCCCGCGCCGATCTTCGCGCCGAAGACGACGTAGGCTGCACCAGAGTCTGCGCCGTTTAGGTCGGAGAAGGGGACGCCGATGATGATGTCGCTCGCGCCGTCGTTGTTGATGTCGCCCGCGTTGCTCACGCTGAAGCCTGCAAGGTCATCTGCGTTGACGCCGATAATTTGGAGGACGGAACTGCCCGTGGCCGTGCCGAGATCGACGGTGGCGGTGAAGCTGGTCTCTTTACCAAATAGGATGTAGGCCGCACCGGCATTGCTCGCCGCGACGGCGGAATCGGGTGCGCCGATGAAGATGTCCGCAATGCCGTCGCCATTCACATCGCCGAGGCCGCTGAGGGAGAAGCCGCTGCGGCCTCCGTTGACGCTGTCGATGATGGTGAAGCCGTTGGTTCCATCGAGTGTGGTGAGATCGAGCGTCGCGCCAAAGCCGTTCGCTTTGCCAAATACGACATACGTCGCGCCGCCGTTCTCGTTGGGTGCGCCGATGGCGAAGTCGCCGATAGAGTCGCCGTTGATGTCGCCAATGGCGGCGACCGAATTGCCGGTGGCACTGCCATTCGTGAGGCCGGGGATCAGGAAGCCGTTCGTGCCGTCTAGCTCGCCGAGGCTGATGACTCCGGGCGGGAGGAAGGGCAGGCTCAGGTCCACGGAGATGGCGGTGTAGTCGGCCTCGAAAAGGGGCGGGAGTTGGAGCGTGGAAAAGGTGCCGCTGACAGAGCCCGCGCTGATGATGCGGAAGTTGTCGCCGCGCGCCGGGGTGAAGCCCGCGAGGAATACGGATACGGAACCATCGAGGCTGGCGTTGCCGCCGACTTGGAGCTGGTCGTAACCACTGGCCGCAGTGGTGCCAGTAATTTCAAGCTGGAGCGTGGCGACGGAGCTTTGGATGTAGTCGCCCGTGAGGATGAGTTGCCCCGGTCCGTTGCCGGGATTGAGGATGCCGCCGGTGTTGTTGAGGCTGCCCGTAATGGTGCCATTGCCGGTGAGGGTGCCGCCGCGTAGCTCGCCGGGCGTGACAAAGCCGATGCCGCCGCCGCTGAGGGTGGACGTGCCTCCCATTTGCGTGAACGTGCCTTGGAAGTTCACCGTGCCGTTGCTGAAGTTGAGCGTGCCTGCGCTGGAAAATGGGACACCGATGGTGGACGTGCCGTTGTCCAGTTTACTGAAGGCAGCGCCAAAGAAGATGTCTATGGAAGAGGGAGCGCCGCCTGCGTCGTTGATGGTCATCCCGGCGTTGAGGGCGAGTGCGCCATTCACCGAGATTTGGGAGCCGTTCATCATGTCGAGCTGCCCATCGCCATCGATGACGAGTCCGGTAGCGAAGGTGACGTTGAGCGTGCGCAGGTCGAGAGTTTTTGCACCGCTGCCGGTGATGTAGGCGGTCGTATTCGTCGAGGCTAAGGTCGTCGTGCCGGGGCCGACTTGCACGCCGCCGTTCCAAATGAATGCTCCATTGACGACGAAGTCGCCGGTGCCGCTGAGCGTGCCGCTGAGTTGCTGGAAAGTGTGCGCCGCATCCACGAGTGCTCCGTTGCCGTTGACCTCCAGCGTCCCGCCGTCCAGCCGGGTAGTGCCTGCGCCGAGAAACTGATTATCCCCCGCGAGAATGTGCGTGCCACCGGTGAAGCTCAGGAATCCAGTGGCACCGACAGTCGCCGAGATACCGGAGAGCCAAGAGCCGCCGCCTGCGAGCGCGAAGAAGCCGTCGCTCACCGTCAGCGCCGAGCCGTTCAGGAATGTGGCTTCGATGGTCACTTGAACATCGACGGTTTTCGTCACTCCCGTGCTTCCCGCGATGTTGTGGAAAGTGCCCGTCCCCGTGATACCCGCGCTGCCCGTGAAGGCGAACGCGCCGCTGTTGCGTAGCTCCGCAGTGCCGTTGCCTGCGAGGTTGACGCCTTCGGAGCCGCTCAGCGTGGTCGTGCCGCCGAGGTCGAGTAGCGAGTTATCGAGCGTGGTCGCTGTGCCTCCGCCGAGTGTGTTCACGCTCGCTGCTCCGGTAGTAACATCCACGCGGATGATGCCGCCGCTCCACGTCAGCGCGTCGGTGATGGTGAGTTGGCCGGGGCCATTGATGGTGCCAAGGCTTTGCACGTAGGCGGAGACGGTGACGCCAGTGGAGAGAAAGATGGTCGTCGGGATGTTAACGACGGCGGTATCCGCCACACCGGGCGTGCCGCTGTCGAGGTCCCAGTTCAGCGGGTTAAACCAATCGCCGTCAGTAGAACTATTGTCCCAAACGTAGGTGAGCGTCGTGGAAGAGAGCAGCACACCCGCGCCGTCCACGGACCGCGAGAGGCGCGTCACGTCACCGGTGAAGCTCGCAAAGTTCCCGCTCGGAGTCGCGGCGGTGGTGACGACGCGGAACGTGTTGCCGGTGGCCGGGAGGAAAGGAACGACGGTATCAATGCTCAGCCCGCCGCCAAGCGTGGTCGCGCCAGTGAGGTCGAGCACATCGAAGTCGCTCACCGATGCGATCTCGATTTCCAATGTGCCGCTGCTCTGCTGCTCATAGCCGTTGACGTGGAGCGTGCCCCGCGCGCCGAGCCCGCCGGGCCGCACGGTTGCACCTGCATTTGTCACCGAGCCCGTGCTGTGTGTGCCCACTCCGGAGAACGCTCCGCCGTTGAGCAGCAAGTTGCCGCTGGTGACGCCGTTATTGAGCACCAGTGCAGCTCCGCTCGTTGTCTGCGTGAACGTGGTGAACGTCATCTGGCCGGAGATAGACACCATGCCGGAATTGGCAAATGGCACTTGGATCGCCGTGTTATTTCCACTCGGGAGCTTGATGAACATCGCGCCGCTGGCGTTCACGATGGAACCGCCGCCGGAGCTGTTGATGAAGTCCGCGATGGCTCCGTTGGGAATCGTCAGCGCGCCGCTATTCGTCAGCACCGAGCCATCGGCAAACGTGAAGCCCCCGTTGAAGGACGACGTGCCCGCCGTGTTCAGCGCCGAGCCGCCGGAGAGTCCACCGTTCACATTCGTCAGCGTGGAGGTCGCGGTAAATGTCGCGGTGACTCCACCGCCGAGCGCCACTCCCGTGAAGCTGGCAGTGCCCGCAAACTGCACGGAGCCGGGGCCGACGAGCTGGCCGTTTGTCTGCGTGAAACTCACGCCCGATGTGAACGTCGTCGGAGAGCCGATGGGGAAAGAAAGGGATGAGCTGCCCTGCACTACCACAGCGCCCGAGCCGCTGAAAGTGGCACCGCTCAGCGTCGTCGCGAGGCCGCTGTGGTCGAAAATAAACGTGCTGCCCGAAACGAGATTCCACATTCCGCTAGAAGTGCCATTCGTCGTTTTGAATGAAGTATTAGCCGACAAATTGACCGTGCCGTTATTCTCAAACGTGCCGCCGAGCATTTCCTCTCCAGGCGCATTGATCACGAGCGTACCGCTCGCCAAATTGCGGAACGTGCCACCGCCCGCATTGCGCGCTTCGATGGTGAAGTTGCTGCCGCCAAACACGACACCGCCGCTATTTTCGAAAAGGAGCCCGCCGACGAAGGTCAAATCCGTGCTGTCGTAAACGGTGAACGTCCCTCCTTGTACGACAGAGCGCCGCAAGTCCCACGGCCCCGTGGAGAGCCCGCTGACCGAGCCGTTGGGCAGGATGAGCTTGCCGCCACCGCCATCGAGCTGCCCGCCATTCCAGTTGAAAAATCCAGTCACCGTAAGGTCGCCTAAGCCGCCGAGGGAGCCGGTCGTTTGCGAGTAAGAGGCGACGCTGGCGTTCGACGGGAGATTGATCACCGCGTTGATGGTGAGGGCTGCATTGTCGTTCGCCGTGGGGACGAAATCGGGGTTCCAGTTCATCGGGTTGAACCAGTTCGTATCCCCGGCGCCGCCATCCCACGAGAAGCTCACAGCGCTGCGCACGAGTTGCGCCTGCGTGGCGGTGTAGCCGACGGTGAGGAGGCTCGTGCCTTGGGTATTATTGAAAGTGCCACTGCGAGCGCCCGCCGTGATGACGTTCAGCGTATCGCCAAACGCCGGCGCATAGCCATTGATAAAGCTGACCTCCAGCAAGCCGCCGAGCGTCGCCGAGCCGCCGACGCTGAGGACATCGGACTGCCCGCCGCCCGCGCCGCCGAGTTCCGCGCTCAACGTGCCGGTGGTGCCTTGGGTGAAGTTGCCGGTGATCGTGATGGTGCCCGCCACGCCTGTGCCACCGGGCCGCACCGTCGCACCGCTATTGTTCACATTTCCCTCGATGGTGCCCGCGCCGCGCAGTTCGCCGCCCTGGAAGTTCATCGTGTTCGGGCTGCTCAACGTGCCACTTGCGAGCATCGTCGTTCCGCTCGTCGGCGTGTAGCTATCGAAAGCGAGCGTGCCGCTTTCTGGGCGCACGACGCCTGTAGTGATGAAGTTGACCGAGATCGAAGCAGTGCCGGTGCCGACCGTGCGGATGAAAGTGCCCGAGTTGACGAAGTTCGAGACGCCACCCCCGAGCTGGATCATCGCAGCATTCGCGCGCGCCTCGAAGGTCGCGCCCGCCTCGTTGCTCACAAAGCCGCCGTTCTCGATCTGGAAGTTGCGCGAGCCACTCCAGATCATCGTGCCTTGGTTGATGAAGCCGTTGAAGCCGCCCGAGCCGGAGATAAATTTCAAGCCCGAGCCGCTCAAGTTCAGCGTGCCGCCCACTGCAATCGTGGGCAGGCCGACGAGGTTGCCAGCGGTCCAAGTCAGCGTATCGGTGATGGTGCTCGTCCCCGTCCAATTGCCGGAGGCGATCTCCAGCCCGCCCGCCACGATGTTGCCGGAAAGCCCGATGTTCCCGCCCGTGAAGCGCTTCGTGCCCGTGCCGGAGAAAATCGTATTCACGAAGTTCGCATCGCCGGTGAAAGTGACCGTCGCACCAGTCCCCACGTTGAAGCTGCCATTCGGCCCACCCGCCGCGCCTGTCGCGATGACGCCGGTGATTTCCATACTGCCGCTCTGCACGTTCATCGTGCCGGTGTTGGAGAAGTTCGTCGTGCCAAACGTGCTCGCCCCAGTGCCGCCCGCTTTATTGAAAGTGCCCGCGACTCCGAAAAATGAGCCGCCGCCGCCCGTGTGCGTCATCGTGGCATCGCTCGTCAGATTAAAAGTCGAGCCGACCTCATTGCTGAGGAAGCCCCCATTTTGGAAATCCAACGTGCCGGTGCTGCTGTAATTGATCGTGCCTTGGTTCACGATCCCATTGGAGCCGCCCGAACCAGAAATCAGTTTCGCCGCCGTGCCGCTGATGCTGGAACTACTGCCACCGGCGAGCGTCAGCGGGACGAGCACTGTGCCGCCAGACCAATCGTACGCGTTCAGCACCATCACCGATGAGCCGCCCGCGATGCTGCCAGTCGCTTGCTGGAAAGTGCCCACCGTCACCGACCCAGAGGGCGTGATGGTTGCATTGATATTCAGGATCGCCGTATCCGCCGGGCCGGGCACGCCGCTGTTGAGATTCCAGTTGATCGGATTGAACCAATCGTTGCTCGCCTCGCCATCCCAAATGTAGGTGGCCGATGCCGTGGATGCGAGCACGAGCCCGCCCGCATCCGCCGCCTGCGCGAGGCCAGCAGTCGCGCCCGTGAGCGTGGCAAATGTGCCCGGATTGTTGCCCGACTGCACCACTCGGAAGCTATTGCCTGCGCCGACCGAGAAGCCGTTGATCAGCGCGATATTCAGCGTGCCGCCGAGCGTCACGCTATTCCCCGCTGCCGACAGCACATCGAATTGTCCGCCCCCCGTGCCGCCGAGTTCCACCTCCAGCGTACCGCCCGCGCCTTGCGTGTAGCTGCCGCTAGAAATCTGGATCGAGCCCGCCGCTCCAGTGCCACCGGGCCGGAAGATCGCGCCGGTGTTATTGATGGTGCCCTTGAAGCCGCCGGAGCCCGTCACCACGCCACCCGCAAACGTCATCCCGCCCGCGCTCGCGATACCGCCGCCGGAGAAAATCGTTATCCCCGCGCTCTGCGTGAAAGTGTCGCTAAATTGCAGCGTGCCGCTCTGCACTTCCACGGTGCCCGCATTGGTGAAAGCCACATCGCCGTTCACTTGCGAGCCAATCTCCGTGACAGCCGTGCCGCTCACCTTTCGGAAGACGGAGCCCACGAGATTATTAAAGGTGCTGGCTCCTCCATTGGAGCCGAGCTTGTTGTCGTTCGCAAAAAGGAACGTGCCCGCGTTGTTGATTGTCGCGCCGTTATTCAGCAACGCGCTGGCGCTGCCCGTGAAGTTCGCCGTGCCGTCGAGGTTCACCGTGCGTCCGTCGAGGACCATATTGGGGGCGTTGCTCGTGAGATTCCACATCGCGCCCACCGGGATTTTCGTCGTGCCCGTCCCGCTCTGCGTGCCGCCGGACCAGCCGAAATCGTTGCTCGCCGTTAAGGTTCCCGCGCCAGTGAGCGTGCCCGCGCTCTGCGTGAACGTGAAGACGCTCGCATTGCCAGAAAGCGTAATCGTCACATTCGTGTTCAGGATCGCCGTGTCGCCTGCGCCGGGCACTACGTCGCCGGACCAGTTGGCCGCTGTGAACCAATCGGTGTTCCCGCCGCCGCCTGCATCCCAAGTCCGCGTCGTGGAGGTGGAGACGATGCCGGAGAACTCCGACGTATTGAAGTTACTGTTTTGCGTCGCAGTAGCCGAGATCACGCCGCCCGCTGGGATGAAGCCGTTCAGCGGAGCGGTAAAGGATGCCGTGCCCGAGCCGTTCGTAGTCACCATGAATGCGCCGAGGTAATAGCGCCCCTCGCCATTCCCGCTCGAGTCGGCGGTATTGCTGGCGTAGAAATCGAGCAGGAACGTCTGGTTGGCCAGCCCGCTGTAGCTGCCGGAGATCGTCGGTGTCGTCCCGGCAGTGTAGGTCGTGAGCGTGGGGAAATTGAGCAGTCCATTTGCGCCAGAGTCCACATCGAGCGCGTCGTTTGCGGTCACGCCCGAAGTGCCGAGATCGATGCCGAGCCCGGTGTTGGAATAGATGGAGTTGAAGCGGATGGTATTGCCGCTCGCGCTGGCATCGATGACCTGAACGCCCGGACCTGCATTGAAAGCGATGATGTTCCCCGTCTCTGGCGTTCCGCCGATGATGCAGTTGTTTGAGACGATAATTGCGATGCCCGCGCCGCCATTGCCCAAGGCTCCGACGCCGAACCCATCCGTGCCGATCCGGTTTCCTTCGATGATAGCACCATCGGAGTTTCCTGAAATGATGATGCCGCCGTTGAGGTTGCCGGAGATGACGTTGCCCTCGTTGCCGCCCGAGTTTGCCGAACCGCCCACATGGTTGCCGGTGGAGGCATTGGCCAACTCGATGCCGTAGCTTTGCAGCCCGATGGATGCTGTGCCTGCCTTGTTTGTGCCGATGAAGTTTCCTTGGATGAAGTTGTTATTGCTCGCATCCACGAGGATGCCTTCGCCTTGAAAGGCACCCGCTAGATTCCCAGAAATGACGTTGCCTGCGCCGCCAAACGAGCCGCCGATGGTGGTCGCTGAGGAGGACACCAGCTTGATGCCGCGATCGTTGTTCGAGACCGCCGCCGTCCCGCTGGCATTCGTGCCGATGAGGTTGCCTTGAATCGTATTGCCGGTTGCCGATGCGCCGATGATCACGATTCCCGCTTTCGCGTTGCCGGAGATCACATTGCCGGGCCCATCCCCGGAGCCGCCGATGAAGTTGCCGCCGCTCTCGACTCTCACACCATCCAGCCCATTCCCCAGCGCGGCATCGCCCGCTGCTTTGGTGCCGATGTAGTTGCCCTGAATGAAGGTCGGAGTGGACGAAGACCCCGACACATGGACGCCGTAGCCATTATTGCCGGAGATCAGATTCCTGCCTCTCGAAAGCGCCGAGCCGACGCTGATAAACGGCGCGTTTTCGATGAAGACGCCCGTCTGCGTATTCGTGGGCGCGGAGTTGCCGGTCGAGTCAGTGCCGATCCAGTTGCCGGTGATGGTGGAGCCATTGGTCGGCGTCGTCACCATGATGCCGTAATCTGCCCAGCGATTGATGATGAAGCCGCTGATGGTGACGTTGCCCGAAGCCGCGACGAGGCCGCTTTCAAAGCCCCCGGTGCCGGGGACGTTCACGCCGCTCAGCTCGATGAGCAGCGCCGCATTGGTCCCGACTCCGAGCGTATTCACCACCGCGCCGGGCTGCGAATAAGCGTCGATCACCGTATCGCCGCCGATGCTCGGCAGCACCGTGAGTGGCGCGATGGTTTTAAGCCCGCCGCCGGGGATGTTGAATGAAATGTAGTCCAGCCCCGATTGCGCGTTCGCGTCGAGGATCGCCTGCCGCAGCGAGCCCGCGCCGGAGTCGTTCGTATTGGTGACATTGAAGCCCACCGCCGCGAGACTCACCAGCCCACCGGCATAGACGGTAGGGATCGGCGGCGAGCCGATGGTCGAGGTAAATGTGCCGCCGAGCGTGCCGCTACTCAGCACATTAAACGTGTCGCCCACTCGGACGACGAAGGTGCCCAGCAACTCGTGCTCAAGCGAGCCGTCCAAGGCCGTGTTGCCCGAGACGTTCAGCCGGTCGTGCTGCGTGCCGGGCGTCGTGCCGCCGAGGTCCACCGACAAAGACCCTGTCGAGCCCTGCGAGTAATTGCCGGTGATATTCAGCGTCCCTGCCGCACCCTTTGGCCCCACGAACACCGTCCCGCCGGAGTTCGACACATTGCCGGTGATTGTGCCGTCGCCCACGAGTTCGCCGCCGTTCAGCGAGATCGGCCCTGTCGAAAAGATACCCCCGCCCGCCAGTTCGAGCACCCCGGAGGATTGCGTGATCCCGCCCACCACCAGCGTCCCCGCCACCGCGCGGATCGTCTCCGAGTTGCTCACATTGATCCCGCCAAAGCCGAACGACCCGCTGCCCATTTTTACGATAGTCCCCGCGTTGCTCACCGTCGCCACAGTGCCCGCGCCATCACTATCCGTCAGCCTCGCGTTCAGCGTCACCACGGCGGTCTGCGCCCCATTCACAAAGTCGCCTTGGTTAAAATCCACACCGAGTCCGCCGACCGTCAGCGCCCCGTAGTTCTCCAGCACCCCGCCGCTCCAAATCAGCGCTGCGCCACCTACGCCAATCGTCCCCGTCCCGCCCGTGTTCAGCCGCAGCTTTCCGCCTGTGTGCGTGCCGCCGCTCCACGTCAGCGCGGCTAGCGCAGTCAGCTCGCCAGCCCCCGCGAGCGTCCCGCCCGTTTGGGTGAAGTTCGCCACCGCCGCCGGCCCCGTCAGCGAGATGAATCCGCTGGCAAACGTCACATTATCCAGCGGACTCGGAACCACCGCAGGCGACCAGTTCCCCGGCGTGAACCAATCGCTATTCGTCGCCCCCGTCCACGTATAGCTGGCCGTCGGGCCCTTCGTCGGCCCGAACTCCGAAGTCGAGCCCCCCGCCGCTGGCGTCGCCGTCGCGGTAAAAAACGAATCGGCTGGAGCGGAAAGCCCAATGTTAAAATTGAAAGTCCCCGCGCCAGATCCATTCGTCGTGACATCTTGGAAGCCTATAAAGCTGACACCTCCACCGTGGCCCGAGACATCGACCTGAGCGCGCTGGGCCAAGAAAAACTCCACGCGATACGTCGCATTCGACAGCGCATTGAGCGCGCCCGTCAGTGTCACCGCCGAGCCCGTATTATTGAACGTCTGGATCACTGGCCAATTCGTCACTCCGTCCGAGTCCGGCGAATCATTGGGCGTGACGCCGAAAAAGTCTTCGGCTGAACCCAGGAGGTCGATCTCCAGCCCACCGTTCGAGTTGATGTTGTTGCGGTAAAATCGGTTATTTTTCCCACCACCGAAGTCTTGGATTCCAGCGCCCTTGTTAAACGCGATGATGTTGTCTTGGCCCGTCCCCGTTTTGCCGATGGTGTGTCCCGACGCACCTTGGAAAAACGCAACTCCAGGCCCATCATTCGGTAATGCACTGCCCCCGGAACCTATCCCGATGAAGTTCCCCCGGACGTCAAAACTGGACGCCCCGCCGTCGCCCACCGGGCTGCCGAGCTGGATGCCGCCGGCGACGTTGCCCGAGATATAATTCCCCTCGATCAGCCCGCCCGACGCATCGTTCGTGATTCGGATTCCCGCGCCCGTATTCCCCAGTCCCGCTGTGCCCGCCGCGTTCGTGCCGATGTAGTTCCCGCGAATCTGGATGCCCGGCCCGACCGCCTGCGCGATACCCGGCCCCCCGCTCCCCGAGATGATATTGCGCCCGTTCGCTGTGTTATCGCCGATGACCGTACTAGCCGCCCCGAAGTCCGAAATGCCCGCCAGTAGATTCCCGTAAGCCGCATTCCCGGCCTTATCCAATCCGATCAAGTTTCCATAAATCTGCGTCCCCGCCGACTGCTCGTCTAGCTGCACACCATAGGCATTTCCCGTCAGCAAATTTCGCGAAGCCGCAGTCGTCCCCCCGATAATATTCCCGGCGTAAAACGGCGTCGTTCCGCTAAACGCCCCCACTCTCACCGCCGCATTTTTATTCTCGGTGGCGGCACTCGCCACG
Source organism: Chthoniobacteraceae bacterium (assembly GCA_947471505.1). Taxonomy (GTDB): domain Bacteria; phylum Verrucomicrobiota; class Verrucomicrobiia; order Chthoniobacterales; family Chthoniobacteraceae; genus SXWH01. The sequence continues at coordinate 37,510 of CANIWM010000027.1, forward strand.
CCCAGCGCGTTCGTCCCGATGAAGTTCCCCTCGATGTGATTGTTGTTCGACTTCAGGATGATCCCGTATCCCGACTCGTTGACGCCCGTGCCGAAGCTATTAATCGCCAGCCCCTTCACCGTGCTCCCGCCCACGCCGCCCGCTAAAACCAGCCCATTCCCCGAAGCAAGCAGCGCCCCACTCAGCTCGACAACGACGTTCGCATTCGAGCCCACAGGCAGCGTATTCGCCGTCGCCCCCGACTGCGAATAGCCGTCAATAATCACCGCCTCCGTGACGTCCGGGAGCTGTGTGAGCGGCTGAATCTTAAACGGCCCAGTTCCGAGGTTGAAATTGATCACATCCGGCACCGCCACATTCGTGGACCCATTCGCATTGATGATCGCCTGCCGCAGCGTTCCGGGACCGGCATCCGCAACGCTCGTAACGAGGAAAGTCGCCGGAGCGATCCGAGCTTCAAGCGGTTCGATTCTGTAGTGAAAGCGGTGTCCCGTATTTGGTGTGCCTCGGATGGTCATGGAGTAAAAAGTGCGTTTGGCAGGCTACGTCGCATCAAGTAATCCACGAACTGCGATTAGTAAAGAATCAGCGCGTTCAAACATGTTCAAACCGAACACAACTTGCGCGGCGCTCTACGCGAGATTAGAAATCGCGTCACTCACATGACGTCATGCCCGCCGATCGCCCTTCTGTTCGCATTGCTCTGCGGATGTACGCATCCCGCTAGGGCGCACGGCCCTTTGGATGAAGCGATTGCGGCAACGACGGCCGAAATAGCGAAGCAACCGACCAACGCGGAATTGCTCACTTCGCGTGCGTGGCTGCACGCGCAGCATAAAGATTGGCCCGCTTCCCACGCCGACTTGGATCGCGCTGCCGTCCTTGCACCGGGCTCAAATTCCGTCGCCCTTTTGCGCGGCGAGATCTTCGCCATGGCCGGTGATTGGATAAAGGCGAGGAAGGAACTGGAGGCGCTTATTTCCCGGGAGCCGCAAAATTCCGCCGCACACGGGAGTCTAGGTCGGGTGCTCTTTTCGGTCGGCGAATTCAAAGCGTCCGCCGCGTCATTTGGCAGGGCTGCCGAGTTGTCCGCACAACCGGACGTCTCGACTTTTGTCAGTCAATCGCAGGCATTTGAAAGGGCCGACGATCCGGCTGGCGCGCTGAAAGCCTTGGACAACGGGATTGCGCGACTCGGGAAGCTGGTTTCGCTCGTAGTGCCAGCGGTGGAACTGGAAGTCGCCGCAGGCCGGTTCGACGCTGCGATTGCCCGCATCGATGCCCTTCTGGAAATCCTTCCGAGGAAGGAAACATGGCTCGTGCGCCGCGCAGAACTTTTGGAAAAAGCCGGCCGTTTCGATGACGCTCGGATTTCGTGGGAGAAGGCGCGCAAAGAATTTTCCGCTCTCCCTCCGACCCGGCAATCCACCCCTCAAATGACGACGCTGGGCGCCCGCATCGACGCCGCTCTTTCTCCGCGATGAAACTGCTCATCATTCTCTCGTGCCTCGCGGCGACCGCGCTAGCGCAATATCTGCCGCTCGTTTCGGAGAATGACTCGTGGAGGTATTCCGCCGACGGCAGCGACCAAGGATCGGCATGGAAGGAATCTGAGTTCGACGATTCTGAGTGGGCTGTCGGGATTGGCGAGTTTGGCTATGGCGACGGGGACGAAGAGACACTCCTCGATCCCCCGCCGGGGACGATCACTACCTATTTTCGCCGCTCGTTTTCGATTCCGAATCCATCCACTTACCATGGTCTTCGCGTTCGGTTGAAACGGGACGACGGCGCGGTGATTTGGATCAATGGGGTGCCTCAAGTGCTCTCAAATTTTTCGGACGGATTGCCTTCATTCAATACGCCAGCGAGCACGATGATTTCGGGCGCTGCCGAGAGTCAATATGCCACGTTCATACTTGATGCGACCGTTCTGAGGGCTGGGAAAAATGTGATCGCTGTCGAGTTACACCAAGCGGCAAACGACGAGGGCGATGCGAGTTTTGCGTTTACCCTGGAAGGACTCATCCACTCGAACGTCACCCGAGGCCCTTACCTGAACTCTGGGACGCCGACGGGCGTCGTGATCCGGTGGCGCACGAATATCCCCGCCGCGAGCGTGGTGAACTTTGGAAGCGCGCCAAACCTGCTCACGAATACGGTGAGCGACCCATTCGAGACCACGGAGCACACCGTGACGCTCACCGGCCTAACGCCGGACACGCGTTACTTTTATGCGATCGCCGATGCTGCGCATGTCCTCAGCGGTGCCGATGCCAATACCTTTTTCGACACCGCCCCTCTCGCAGGCACCGCGAAGCCGACGCGGATATGGGTGCTTGGGGACAGTGGGACGAGCGGTGGCTCGCAGACCTCTCCCGCGCGGCAGGTCGCAAACGCCTACAAAAACTCGCCGTCTTTCAAGCATCCGGATGTGTGGTTGATGCTCGGTGACAACGCGTACGGCAGCGGTTTTGACTCACAGTATCAGGCTGCGGTTTTCGATACGTATCCGGATTTTCTGCGCAACTGCATCCTGTGGTCCACGATGGGAAACCACGAGACCTACAATGGTCTCAGCCCGCTCCCTTACTACGAGATATTCAATTTCCCCACGAATGCAGAGGCAGGCGGCATACCGAGCGGCTCCGAGCACTACTACTCTTTCGATCGCGCAAACATCCACTTCGTCTGCCTCGATTCCATGACCAACGAACTTCGCGCTCCCAACAGCCCGATGGCCCAATGGCTCGAGTCCGACCTTTCCGCGACGACGCAGAAGTGGATCATCGCCTTCTACCATCATCCCCCCTACACGAAGGGAACGCATAATTCCGACACCGAGTTCGAACACGTCGAGATGCGGACCAACATCCAGCTGATACTTGAGGCCGGAGGCGTGGACTTGGTTCTCGGCGGCCATAGTCACTCCTACGAAAGATCCTGTCTCTTGAACGGGCATTACGGCCATTCTTCGACCCTCGTCCCTTCGATGAAAATCGACCCCGGCACCGGAAATGGGAACGGCTCGGGAGCTTATGGAAAGGACCCCGGCGCAAACCACGGAGCCGTCTATACCGTCGCCGGGCACTCCGGCTCGGCGGGTGGCTCCTACGGACTCCGGCACCCTGCAAACGTCATCGGACTCGCTGTGATGGGATCCTTTTTCATCGATGTTGACGGCGACCGACTGGACGCAACCATGATCGACATCAACGGCAACCTTCGGGACTCGTTCACCATCTCGAAGGCTCCGCTGGTGACGGTAAGCGCGTCCGCCTCGGCCACTGCCGAAAACGGCGGCGCTCCCGTAAACATCACGGTTTCCCGCACTCGCGGGTTGGAGCAGGCGTGGACGGTCCCGATGGATTTGACCGGGAGCGCGCAGGCTGGGATAGATTTCACGGGCGCTCCTTCCTCCGTCAGTCTCGACGTTGGCGTTACATCCGTGTCGTTCCAGATTTCCCCTCAGCCGGACTCCCTCGCGGAGGGCACGGAGACCGCCACCGTCGGCGTGCAATCGGGAAGCCGCTGGCGAACCTCCACCGCAAGCCGCGCCGAATTCTCGCTCATCGACCCGCCCATGCAAAACTGGCTCTTCGCGAACTTCGGCTCAAACGCAGGAAATCCCGCGATCGCCGGACCCCTAGCCGACCCCGACGGCGACGGCCTGCCGAATTTGATGGAGCGCGCGCTCGGCCAATCGCCTCTGGCACCTTCCACCAGTCCGCAACTCCGACTCGTGGACGGCTACGTCACGCTGGAATATTTCGAAGCCACCGGAACTGGCGACCTCACCTTCACCGTCAAAGCATCCGCGAATCTCATCGAGTGGACTACGGACAACCTAGTCGAAATCGAACGCGTCGCCGAGTCAGGAGGAACGCGAGTAAAAGTCCGCGACTCCGCTCCGCCAAACGGAAGTTCGCAACGCTTCCTTCGCCTCGATGTGACCGGTCCGTGATTCCGGCTGGTAATACCCGATCCACGCTTCCCTTTCGCATTTTTCCGACGATTTTCGATTGACAGCAGCGCCCTCCTATCCGAGAAAAAGCCCCGGCGCGTATGGATTGCTTCACCTACAATGTCAGCGAGGAACCGGCTACTCCCAGCCGCGCGACCCAGTCCCCGGTTATCAGCACCATACAATGGAACAGCCCCACCCACCACAATTCTGCGCCTACTAGGATGCCGCCGCGTTTCGTCGTCCGGGAGGGGCGCACGGATGGGCGGCAGGCGGGCAGAGGAGACGGGACCGCAGCCATTACAACGGAGTGGACAAGGCTTGGTGTCCCCTCCGTTGTCATTACGAAGGGGCGCGCAAGGCTTGTCTGCCGCTCCGTTGTCACTACGAAGGGGCGCACAAGGCTTGTCCGGCCCTCCGTTGTCACTACGAAGGGGTGCGCAAGGCTTGTCCACCGCTCCGTTGTCACTACGAAGTGGTGCGCAAGGCTTGTCCGCCGCTCCGTTGTCACTACGAGGAGGGTTTTACTCTGATGAGACCGATTCGATGGGACGAAGGTACGCGATTTGATGACCCGAACGCATATTGGGGCGAGCCGTCTTACGTCCTCGAATTGGGCGACCCCGGCTACATCGCCCCGCAGCAGGCTCCCGGCACTATTTCACCACAAAAACATAACACACATACTATGAGCAGCAACGCGACACCTACCAACCGCACCATCCTCGGATCACTCGCCCGCACTATATTAACCGGGCAGATTTCCCACGGAGCCACCATCGGCCTCCACCACCACCTCGCCCCGGCGATGGATGCGGCGATTAAGAAACTCGAAGGCGACCCCGCCGCCGCCCTTGGCAGCGCGGCAAACAAAGGCAGCCAACTCGTGTACCGCGACGCCATCGACACCGCTGGCGACGCCCAAGCCGCCCTCATCGCGCTGAGCGACACCACCGTGAAAACCTGGCTCGAAGGCTACCGCAAAATCATGGAAGGCGTTCACGGCAAGAAGCCCAACGCAGGCTGGGAAGCCGCCGGTTTTTCCCAAGGCACCACCGCCGTCCCCCGTAGCCACGACAAGCGCCATGTCCTCCTCGGTGCCGCCCGCGCGCTCGTTTTGCAAACGGACATGCAGACCGCGAAGACGCTCATCACCACCACCACCACCGCGCAGACCATGGCGAAAACCGCGCGCGATGCCGATGTGGACGCGCTCTACGACGAAGTGTCCGACACGATCAGCGAGCTTCACGATGTCCTCAGCGACACCGACCCGCTGTGGGAAATCTTCGGCCTCAACATCCCCGCCAACCCGAACCCGCCGCTCGGCGTCAGCGCCCTCACCATCACCGCCGCCGGCACAGGCCGCGAGCTGCTCTCCTGGCTCTACGCCGTGCGCGCAGAATACTACCGCGTCTTCATCAAGCGCGTGGGAATCGACGCCGACTTCATCAACGTGGACGACCCCAAAGACCTCGAATACACGATGAAAAACCTCGTGCCCGGCAGCACCATCGAAGCCTACGTAGTCCCGATGAACGACGGCGGCCCAGGCCCCGCCTCGCCGACGGTGAGCAAGGTCGTGGGAGTGTAGATTTCAAGCGGCGCGGGGCGGAAATGCGTCCGCCCCGCGCCCGACATTCCATCACCTTAACCAACCAGGATGCGTATTTTTATTTTCGCCACGTTTGCATGCCCGCTCTTTATTGGAATGGGCTTCATGATAGTCGGAGCGATGGAGTGTTTACCGAGTCAACGTGTGATTGATATTAGTGAATACCGAGAGACGCCGGAATGGATTAGTTTCTACCTCCCAGTATGTCTGATCGCCTTTCTGACAGCCTTTTCAATGTTCTATCTTCCTCGACCCAAACAAAGCGACGTTGCGTTCGACTGGCTTTTTTCTTTGGATTGTTGTGCCTCGGGTTGGCGCTGGCAGAGGTGCATACCGAGTGGGGAAACGTCCAACGGCAGAAGCAACCGGACTACTGGGTTGACCCTTATACCCCCACGCGACTTCTCTTTATCATGGTTACGATTTTCTTCGGGCTGACGCACATCATCGCAGCACTCTTGCGGGACCACTTCTATCCAGTCATTTGTCCGGCGAGGGGGACACTTTCCAAATCGCCGACGGTGAGCAAGGTCGTGGGGGTGTAGGCGTTCGCCGGGGGAAACTTCTCGCCATCACCCATCGCTCCGCTAAAAAGCACCCATGCGCGCATCATTCCACCGAAACAACCACTCCGACAGGGAGAACGCGCATTTCCCTGTCGTCCGCTATGCGACTGGAGGAAGTTTCCAGTCGGATGGTGGGAAGGTAGGCGATTAAACACACTATGAGTATCGAACAACGCAATGTTATCGACTTCATCGCGACTCGAAAGGAAAACGGGCGTTGCACGCTCATTATTTCCGATCACCTGCCGTGGGATGACCCGGAACATATTGACAAGCTCCATGACAAGATCAGCGACTATCTAGCCTATATTGAGTCGGGAGAGATTTACGAGAGGCGACCAGACGCTAAGGGGCGCGAATTCGAGATTGAAGTTGTCTGCAAGTATTTTCCACCACAGGGCGATGCTGTTCGCTTCATCGAACTTGCTGGTGAGGCAGTTCGTGCTAAAGGGATTGATTTTGCGGTCACAAGATTGCAGGAGCCTCCAACTAAAGCGAAGTCGTGGTGGCGATTTTGGAAATGAAACAATCGCCGAACCATGCGCCGCAGCACCTATGAGGTTTCGTCAAGGGTCGTGTGAGTGCGACAGCGGTTGGGGCCTTGCTGGTCCGGTTTGTTGACACCGAGGGAAAACGAATGGGAGCGGGGCTTTCCTAAGCCCCGTGCGTGCCGCGATAGCGGCAACGGCGCTTTTGAGGGCCGAAGGCCCGGCAATGTAATAGCCCAGGGTCAGCGACGTAGGAGCGCAGCCCTGGGTACTGGATGAAATGGGAGCCAAGCCCTGAAAGGGCGCCATAAGAGTGTGAATCACGGTAATGTGCCGCCCTTTCAGGGCTGCATCCCTCATCCATCCAAACCCAGGGCTGCGCTCCTACGTCGCTGACCCTGGGCTATTATATTGCCGGGCCTTCGGCCCTCGCCTTTTCACTCCATCGCGCTTTTCGGCTTGGCCTCGCTGTCGGCGGCAGGAATGCCGCCGCTCCCATTCGCCTTTTCGCGCTTACTTCACCAAGTCTTCCAGCTCCAGATACGTCGCATTCCGCTTCTTCCCGTCGGGGCCGACTATTTCCATCTGCTTTAGGAAATAGTCACCGTCGCGCTTCATCGCGCTGCGGGCGGTGAAGGTGCGCATGACTTTCCCCGCCGCGTCGTAAGCCTCCATCTTCATCATCGCGTTATTGGCTTTGGAAAACCACGCGTTCACCCGGCTGTATTGCGTCGCAGTGCCAGCGGGCGGGCGGATTTCCACCTCCCACGAATCGAGCGTGAGGATGGCGTCGGAGTCCACGACTTTTGCGTCGGGCCAATAGAGGAAGCGCATCGCCAAATCCTCATACGTGATGCTCGTATTCCGCACCGCATCGTCGAACTTCGCGGCAGTGATTCGCTCCGTTTTCCCGCCCGTCGTCTGCTCCAGCTTCGACTCCTTCTCGCCGAGGCGGAGGGTGATGGTGTCCTTCGTATCCTGAAACTCGTAGCACACGACGCCGTTGGAAATCGTCAGGATAAAAGGAATCTTCTTCGACCCCGCGCCCACGCGCAGATGCCCCGTGAACTTCAAATTCGCATTCCCCTGAGCCACTCGCGCATCCTTGAGCAGCTCACGCGCATCCGGCTTGTCGGCGGCAAAACTGACGCTGGAAACAAAGATCACGGCGAGTGCGGCGAGTCGGCTCTTTACACGAATGGAAGTGCTCATAGGCTGGCGGACAGTCGGCCAAGCACGGATGGATCAAAAGCTCCTTTTTCTCATAAATCGCGAATGGTCCAGCCCTGCGCTGGACAAGCTCATGGCGCTCGCGTCGTCCGTGGCGTTTTGGGGCGTGCCGCTGGCGCTCATGGTCGTGTGGCTGGCGTGGCGCGGCGGGTTTCGCGGGCGGGTGTTTGTCGCCGTGGCGTTGCTGGCGTTTGGCATCACGGATGGCGTGGTGGGGCGCAGCATCAAGCACAGCGTCGCCCGCCTCCGCCCGCACCAGAGCGAGCTGGGCATCCGGCAGCTCGACCTCCAGCGCCCTGCGTGGAAGGGGCTCTTCCTCCCGGTGAAAACGAAAGTCTCCCTCGGTAACTCCACCGAGGAGGAAGGCCGCTCGTTTCCCTCGAACCACTCCGCGAACACCGCCGCCGTCGCCCTCATCGCGGCGATGCTCTTTCGCCTCGGCTGGCTCGTCTTTTTCCCCGCGCTCATCGTGAGCTACTCCCGCATCTACACGGGCGCGCATTGGCCCAGCGATGTCGCGGCGGGCATCTGCATCGGCGCGGGCGTCGGCCTCGTGGCGCTGGCGCTCGCCGAGTGGAGCTGGCGACGATTTGGGGAAAGGTTTGCACCACGCGCCGTCGCCCGCCATCCGTCTCTCTTGTCCGCATAATGAACTTCCGTCACCTGATCATCGCACTCCTCATCCTCACCGGCCTGCGGCTCGCCTACATCGGCCAGATCGAGCTTTCGCCCGACGAGGCTTATTACCACGAATGGAGCCAGCGCCTCGATACGTGCTACTTCAGCAAAGGCCCCGGCATCGCCCTCACCATGCGGGCGAGCACGGCGATCTTCGGGCACAGCGAATTTGGCGTGCGCTTCTTCGCCCCCATCTTGGCCCTCGGCACCAGCCTTCTTCTTTACTGGCTGGCCCGCCGCATCTTCGACGCCCGTGTGGCCTTCTGGACCGTCGTCCTCCTGAATGCGACGCCCATCTTCAACGCCTGCGGGCTCATCATGACGATTGATCCGCTCTCCATTTTCTTTTGGACGGCGACCCTCTGCACCGCGTGGCTGGCCTTGGAGAAAAGGAACACGTTCTCCGTCTGGTGGCCTGCCACTGGGCTGCTCATCGGCCTCGGGTTCCTCTGCAAGTTCACCAACGCCATGCAGCTCCTCAGCCTCTTTCTCCTCCTCGCCCTCACCCCCGGCTACCGGCGCGAACTACTCCGGCCCGGCTTCTGGACGGTGGTCATCATCCCGCTCCTCTTCGCATGGCCGATCTACCGCTGGAACGAACTGCACGGCTCCCCCACCACCCACCACCTCGCCGCGCGCGGCGGACTGGCGACGGCTTGGTGGCAGCTCGACCTCCCCGACTTCGGGCAATTCGTCGGCCTGCATTTCCTCGTGTATGGGCCGCTCATTTTCGCAGCACTGCTGTGGACGCTCATCGTCTTTAGCAAAGACAGCATCGCCCGCTGGACGAGCGCCTTCGCGTGGTCCCTCCCCGCACTCCCCGGCAGCCTGCGCAAGCACCCCGTCGCTTGGATCGCCGCCGCCAGCACGCTCCTCGGGCTCTACTTTTTCGGCAACGCGCTAGAGCGCTCCGAGCTACACACCCTCGCCCTCGCCCTCGGCATCGCCGCCGCGCTCATCGCCGTCGCCACTCTCAAAGACGAACCCAATATCCACTGGAAGCCGCGCTTTCTCATCGCGTTCGCCTTCCCCCTCGTGGCCCTCTACCTGTGGATCGCCCTGCACCACGACGCCGAGGTGAACTGGACCGCCCCCGCCTCCCTCTCCCTCGCCATCCTCACGGTGAGCTTCTTCGCCGAGCGCATCGCCAGCGGCGGAGTGTGGAAAAAGACCGCCGTAGCCGCCATCGCGCTCTCCGCTGGCATCACCCTCATCGCCCTCAGCACTCCCCGCGTCCGCACCCGGCTCACCGGCTGGGCCAGTACGGCCAAAGTCGTCCAAGACTTCCGCGACCGCATCGAGGCGCAGACCGGCAAGCGCGTCTTCCTCATCGCCGACGACTACGGCACCGCCGCCTCGCTGTGCTATTACCTCCCGGAAAAACGCATCGAAGCCCCCGGCCACCCGCCCGTCTATGTCCCCGAGAGCCCCGAAGCCGAAAACCAATTCCACTTTTGGCCCCGCTACGACGAATACGAAGCCCTCAACCCCGGCGTCCCCGTGAACGAAGACGAAGACTCCCGCGAGTACGGCATCAACAAATTCGCAGGCCGCACCGCCCTCTACATCACCGACCGCGAAGAAAGCGAACCCGCCAGCGTCCTGCTCCCCTCCTTCTTCACCCGAACCGAAGGTGAGCCCCGCTGGAGCAAACAAAAGAGCGCCCCGTGGCGGCAGTTCGCCGAGTTCGAGATCAAACAAGGCGACCGCACCCTGCGCAAAATCCGCATCTTCATCCTCCCGCACTACCAGCCGGGGAAAGTGCTCGACTAGCCACGAAGAGCGCACTCCCCTTTCGATTTCCAAACCGACCATGAAAGACACCACCAAACGCACGATCCTTCGCAGCATCCACATCGTCTTCGGCCTTCCGCTCATCGGCCTCGTCTATGGTCCGCCGGAGGAGACTGTGCAATACCTCCCATTCTTCCGCTTTTTCTACCTTCCCGTCGTGCTCCTGTCGGGCATTCTGATGTGGAAAGGGCACGTCCTTCGGCGGCTCTTCTCCAAAAAGTCGGACTGATCCCAGCATCAAAACAATGAAAGACGTCGAAGCAAAAAAAGAACTGTCGCCCAAGCAACGCGAAGAACTACTCGGCACGCTGGAGGCGCGGTTTGAGAAAAACATGGGCCGCCACAAAGGCATCTCGTGGGCGCAAGTCAAAGCAAGGCTGGAGGCCAATCCCGGCAAACTGTGGTCGCTCAAAGAAATGGAACGATTGCACGGCGAGCCGGATGTAGTCGGGCAGGATAAAAAGACGGGCGAAGTCCTCTTTTTCGACTGCTCAGCGGCGACTCCGAAAAGCCGATGCAGCGTGTGCTACGACCGCGAAGGGCTGGAATCGAGGAAGGAGCACCAGCCCGAAAACACCGCGATGGATATGGCCACGGCGATGGGCATCGAGCTTTTGACCGAGGAGCAATACCGCGAGCTCCAAAGCCTCGGAGAGTTCGACTTGAAGACATCGAGCTGGGTGAAAACCCCGGCTGATGTCCGGAAACTCGGCGGCGCACTCTACGGCGAGCGCCGCTATGGCCGCATCTTCGTAGGGCACAATGGCGCGCAGTCTTATTATAGCGCCAGGGGGTTCCGGGGGGCGCTGAGGGTTTGATTATGGACTGGACGAACTGGACACCGCGCATCATCGCCAATCTGTGCTTCATCGTGAAGGACGGGCAAGTGCTGCTCATTCGCAAAAAGCGCGGACTCGGTGCGGGGAAAATCAACGGCCCCGGCGGGAAGCTCGACCCCGGCGAAAGCGCGCACGACTCCGCTGTGCGCGAGGTGCAGGAGGAACTGGGCGTGACTCCGCTGGCGCTGGAAAATCGGGGCGTGCTGTACTTTCAGTTCGTGGACGGGCTCAGTCTGCACGTAACGGTTTTCATCGCGAATGGGCTCATCGGCGAGCCGGTGGAGACGGCGGAGGCGATTCCGCTGTGGTTCCCCATCGGTGCGGTGCCTTACGGGGAAATGTGGGAGGACGACCAGCATTGGCTGCCGCAAGTGCTGGCGGGGAAATCGTTTGATGGGTGGTTCGAATTCGACGGCGACAAAATGCTGTCCAAGCGCGTTGAGTTTCGCTGAGGCGCCTGCTAGAAAGTCGCGCATATGTTCAAGACAGAGGTTTATTTATGAGAGTGATCATCGCTGGCTGCGGATATCTCGGAGTCGCGCTCGCGCGAATTTTGCACGCAGCGCAGAAGGAAGTCATCGGCCTCACTCACAGCGAGGAATCCGCCGCCGCGCTTGCAAGAGAGCCGTTCCTCGTCGTTCCGTGTGATATTTCGCAGCGCGAAAGTGTAGAGCGGTTTGCGGAGGATATGGGCTGCGAGCCAGCGGCAATCATTCATTGCGCCAGCTCGGGAAAAGGCGGTCCCGTGAAATACGGCGAAGTGTATCTGGATGGCACCGTGAACCTCATCGAGCATCTGCGGCCCAAGCGCTTTGTCTTTTGCGGGAGCACCAGTGTCTATGCACAGACGGAAGGCGATTGGGTGACCGAGTCGAGCCCGGCAGAGCCCACCCGCAACACAAGTCTCATCCTACGGGAAACGGAGGAGTTCGCACTCAAGCACGCGGGCATCGTGGCGCGACTGGCGGGCATCTATGGGCCCGGACGCTCAATCCTTTTGCAAAAGTTCTTTTCCGGCGAAGCCATCATCGAGGGAGATGGGCGGCGATGGGTGAACCAGATTCATCGCGACGACGCTGCCAGCGCGCTGGCGCTGCTGGTAGAGAATGCGGGGTCCGGCATTTACAACGTGGCGGACGGGCGTCCTTCGCCGCAGTTTGAAATCTACGATTGGCTGGCCAAGAAATTCAAACTCCCCCGCCCGCCTTTCGGGCCAGTGGATGAAGGGCGCAAACGCGGCGTGACGAACAAATGCGTCTCAAATGCCAAGCTGCGCGGGCTCGGCTGGCGGCCCAAATATGATTCCTTTCTCGACGCCGTAGAGGAAGACGTAGCGATGGTAAAGCAGGCGCGGGGCTGACGAAGGGATGCTCCACGCGATCCACCCGGAAGCACACGGCCCCCTCGGAAAGCCGATGGCCGCAGCCGTGCAAGCGTGCGTGCATTGCGGGTTCTGCCTCGCCGCTTGCCCGACGTATAAAGAGCTGGGACAGGAGATGGATTCACCGCGCGGTCGCATCGTGCTGATGAAGCAAGTGCTCGAAGGCACGCTGCCCGTCGCCGACGCGCTGCCGCATGTGGATGCCTGTCTCGGCTGTCTCGCCTGCGAGCCCGTGTGCCCGAGCGGCGTGCAGTATCGCGACCTCATCTCGCCCTTCCGCGCGATTACGGAAAAGGACCGCCAACGCCCGCTGCTAGAGCGTCTGCGCCGATGGATGATCTCCAGCACGCTGCCGTATCCTGCGCGCTTCCGAGTGGCCGCGTGGCTAGGGAAAGCGGGCAAGGCGTTCGCCCCGCTGATGCCGCGCTCGATGCGACCGATGCTCGATTTACTCCCCGCAAACTTGCCGCCCGCCCAGCCGCTCCAGCCGCTCTACCCCGCCATCGGCCAGCGCCGTGGCAGAGTCGCGCTGCTCGCAGGGTGCGCGCAGCAAGTGCTGGAGCCAGACATTAACGCCGCCACCATCGCCGTCCTCTGCCGCAACGGCATCGAAGTCCTCGTCCCCCCCGAGCAAGGCTGCTGCGGCGCGCTGGCTTGGCACATCGGCGACCTCGGCAGTGCGCGGAAGTTTGCACGGCAAAACTTGCGCGCTTTCCCTGCGGACGTAGATGCAATCGTCACAAACGCCGCCGGGTGCGGCAGCGGTCTGCACGAGTATCACCTCATGCTCGCCGGAGAGCCCGAGGCCGAGCGCGCAGAGAGCTTCCGCCATCGAGTGAAAGACGTGTCCGCTTTCCTCGCCAGCATCGGCCTTGTCGCCGAGTTTCCCGCTGGGGGAAAAAGCCGCGTCGCCTACCAAGACGCCTGCCATCTCGCCAATGCCCAAGGCGTCCGCGACGCCCCCCGCGAACTCCTCCGCGCCGTGCCAGGGCTAGAACTCCTCGAACTCGCCGACCCTCATCTTTGCTGCGGCAGCGCCGGGACTTACAACATAGACCAGCCCGACATCGCCGCCCGGCTCGGCGCAGCCAAAGCGCAAGCCGTCCTCGACTCCGGCGCAGAGCTCGTCGCCACGGGAAACATCGGCTGCATGACGCAACTCCGCGCCCACCTCGCCGGGCGAGTCGCCGTGCGGCACACGATGCAAATTCTACGCGACGCTTACGGCAAATGACGCGTCCTCACTTCCAGAGCTGCTTGCGGGGGCCAAAGAGTGCCCTTTTTTCCGGCTCGAGTTGCTTCGGTGCGGGCTGCGTGAATGATGGCTGTGTGGGGGCTTCTGCAGGCTTGCCAGCTTTCTCTAGGAAGGGCTTTACGAGCGGTGGAGACTGTGTGACTTTCTCCCAGAGTTTGCGCTCGTCCACAGTGTCTTCGTAGATGACGCCGAGCTGGTCGAGCACGGTGCCGGTGGCCAGCCAAAGCTCGGTGATGGCTTTGTTCAGCGCGGCTTGGTAGCGGAGTTCCTGCGACCTCGCGACGTAGAGGCGGCGTTGCTGGTCAATCAGCTCAAAGCTGGAAAGCTGCCCGGCTTCCATGCGGACGAGGCCGACGTGGACGAGTTCCTTCGCCGCTTCGCTCGTCGCTTTCCCGGCGGCGAGTGCTTGGTGGGCGTTGCGGATGTTGAAGATGGAGCGTTGCACGGAGAGGCCGATTTCCAGCTCGGATTGCTTGATGCGCGTGATGGCCTGCACCTTGCGCGCTTTGGCCGCCTCGATCTGTGCGCGGCCTTGGATGCCGCCGAGTGGGACGGAGCCGTTGATCCCGAGCGACCATGCGGGCGAGTCGCCCTCCAAGAGGCGGTCGGTGGCGTCGCTAAACGTCCTGTCCAAGCCCGAGTAGCCGTAGCTGCCGACGACATCGAGCTGCGGCCACGCTTGGTTCTTCGCAAACTTCAGCCGCACATCTTCGCTCTCGGCAGAAATGAGCAGGGCTTTGTAGTCGGTCCTTTTCGAGAACGCGAGGCGGAGCAAGTCTGCTTCATCGAGCTTCGGGACGACGAGCGGCGGGATCATCTCAGGCAGGAAGACGCGAATGTCGCCCGCTTGAAACTCGGGTAAAATCTGCCGCTTCAGCAAAATCTGGCGGTCGAGGAGGAAGGATTTCGCACCGTAGAGCGTGGCGCGATCATCTTGGAGCTGCACCTGCGCTTGGCCGACTTCATACGGCGAGAAAAAGCCGAGTTGCTCGCGCCGTTGGCTGAATGCGAGGAGCCTCAAACCGGCGTTGATCGCGTCGCCTTTGTTCTCCAAATCACCGAACGCCTGCACCATGTCGTAGTAGTTCGCGACGACGCCTTGCAGGGCGACTTCGATGCGGAATTTCCACGTGAGTTCCTGCGCCGCACGGTTCTTCTGCGAGATGCGGATATCGGCCATACTCGCATTCAGCCCGCCGTCTTTCAGCAAGGGCTGGCGGAACTCTAGCGTGGCGCTGGCACCGTAGGTCGGGAGCACATCGCGGGTGTCGCCGACAAACGAAAGGCGCGTCTTATTTCCACGGACAGTGACACCGAAAATCGTCCCGAGTGGAGTCCGCGCGCGGATGCCCGCTTCGGCATTATCCACGTCCTGTGTGAACGTGACGATGTTACTGGAAAACGTCGGCGGGACGATTGGAGCCGCGAACTGCGGCTGGAAGTTCAGCCGAGGCAAATTGAAGTTCAGCACGCCTTGCTGGGAGATGGCTTGGATGCGCCCGTCTATCTCGGCGAGGAAGTTGGCGACGCCTTGCTGGGTGGAGTTAAACGCCGCGATGCCGCCATTCACGACCTGTGTAGCAAGCGCGACATCTTGCAAACGGAGGAGCGAATCGGCGTTGCGGATGTTATCCGTAGCGTCGGGCGTCTTGAGCCGCTGGCGCTGTGCGCTGAAACTGAACACGGGATCGAATTCGCCGTACGCGTTTTTCACACGGGCGTTCTCAATCGCGATGCCGATCTCTTCGATCTTCGCATCAAGGTTGTTCTTCAGCGCGGACTGAATGGCCTGCTGGAGCGTGATGACTTCGATCTTCGTGCCTTTGCCAAAGTAGTCCGACGCGGAGGGTTTCTCCGGCGGCTTTTCGGTCATGGGTATTGGCGGCGGGACGGGAGCATCCGCAGGCACGGGCGCGTCAATTTGCAGCGCGAGAAGCGGCGGCGTGGCGCGAAGCTCGGGTGCGGGTTCGTCGGCAGCGAAAAGGGCGGGCGCTGCGATAGAGATGAGTGGAATACACCAACGGCGGAGAAGCATCAGAAGCGGTAGTCGAGGCTAATTAAGTCCACCATCCACTG
Organism: Chthoniobacteraceae bacterium; assembly: GCA_947471505.1. Classification (GTDB taxonomy): domain Bacteria; phylum Verrucomicrobiota; class Verrucomicrobiia; order Chthoniobacterales; family Chthoniobacteraceae; genus SXWH01. Next base: position 53,396 of record CANIWM010000027.1, read on the forward strand.
CAAAACGATCTTCCCAAAAGGGCGTTTGCCGGTCTCGATTTTTGCGCGCGTGGTCATGCCGTAGCGCAGCAGGTTATCGGGGTTTTGGACTTCGACGGTGACGACATAAGTGTGCTCCAGCAGCTTCTCGCGGCCCGTGCCATCGGGCACAGTCGGCACATCGCCGCCGCGTTGCTTGCTGAAAGCGAGGGGGAAATTGTGCTCATCGAGCTGGGTCGGGTCGCTCTTCACGACGCCCTCAAACTTCCGCCCTGGAAACGAATCCGCCAGCAGCGTGACGCGATGACCGGCGCGGACTTCGCGGACTTCCTGCTCGTTGAGCGGGATTTTGATCTGCATCGGGTCGAGCTGCGCGAGTTCACAAAAAGTGTCGTTGGGCGGACGAAGAAGCTGGCCCACCCGCGACGCGAGGTCGCGGTTGAGGACGACGCCCGCAGTCTTCGCTCGGAGGGTGAGCTGCTCGACATCGCGGCGCGCTTTTTCCAGCCGGGCCTTGGCTCCGTCGCGCAGGGCCTCGATCTGTTTCATCTCGCCAGGGCGCTCGACGCCGAGTGCGGCGCGGATGCGGAGTTCGTAGTCTTGGAGCGCGATTTCCTGCTGGGCAAGTTCTTGATGAAGGTCCCGATTTTCCAGCTCGGCGATGATTTGACCGGCCTCTACGCGGTCTCCTTCTTTCACGAAGACGCGCTTGATGAAGCCGATAGTTTCAGGCCGGATGATCTCGGGATTTGCAACTTCGACAGCGCTGTGGCGCAGCACCTCCGTCGTCACGGGCACGAAGCAATAGGCGCCGAATGCAAGCAGCGGGATGCCAAATACTTTGGCGATGCGCCACCAGCGCCCGCCGGATTTTGTGTCTTCTTTAGTCAAATGGAGTTGTTGCACGAAATGCCACAGTGGCACGACGACCCAGCCCGTCAAAGCAAGGAAAGCGAACCAATCAGAAAGTCCCTCCAATCCAAGCGGCTGGAGATGCGGCTCCATGAAGGCAATGAGCTTGTAAATGACGTAGTAGCCGTAAATCCACGAGAGCACCGCGTAGCTGTAAAAGAGCCAGAGCCGTTTTTTTGGCATCGGCATCCGCGAGAGCATGTCGCCCTTGCTCGATGCGCCGAAGAGCAAGCTCGTGACTTTGTTTTGCACGAGCGCGCGGCTTTTCTGCTGCAAGTTGGGCGTCTCGATGGCGTCAATCATGATGTAGTAGCCGTCGAATCGCATGAGGGGATTCGCGTTAAAAATGAGCGTGCTGACGCTGGCGATGACGATGATATTGAAGAGGAAATCTTTGAACCACCCCGGCTGAACGACAGCCCACAGGAACGTGGCGAAGGCTGCAAACACAAGCTCCACGTAGATGCCCGCAAAGGAAACAAGCATCCGGTGCCGACGGTCCGGCATCGTCCAAGCATCGGAGACGTTCACGAAAAAGTAGGGCGTGAAGACCATACTCATAAAGCCGATCTCGTGGACCTCGCCGCCGAAGTGCTTACACGTCATCCCGTGGCCGAGTTCGTGGACACTTTTCAGTACGATGGTGGTCACCCACATCAGCGCGAGGTTGTTCCAGTTGAAGAGATTCGCCAGCGCGTGATCGAGCCCCTCTGCGCTATAAAGGAAGACGGTAGCGCCCAGCGCGATGATGGCCCACGACACCCAAAAGGTCGTCTTCGTCCAAATCCAGCCGACCGATTTCGCCATACGGCCAAAGAGCACATCCGGGTCGTACATCGAGCGGCGGAAGAAGAAGATGTTGTTCGCCAGTGCGTAGAGTCCGCCCTTTTTTTTCTTCTGCTTCTTTGCCGCATCCATGCGCGCCTTCGTGCGCTGGCCTTGAATGGCTAGGAACTGGAGCAGCGCGAGGTCATTGGCAAATTTCAGCACGCGCTCATTGAGTTCCTCCGGCGTGTATTCGAGTCGCAGGTGCGGATGCGAACGCACCCAGCCGTCGCGGATCGCGCCAAAGGTGCGCTTGCCGTCGAATAGGATCGCGAGGTCGTAGTCCTCGGCAGTGAGGCGGAAATACTGGAGCGAGATCGGGTCTTTTACGACGTAGTAGCTGCGGCCCTCAAACAGTTGCTTGCTGATGACCAAGTCGGCACGGAGTTGCGGCAGGACGACGTTTTCCTGCTGCGGCGCGGGCTTGGTCAGCTCTGTTTCTTTGACGGCGACTGCGGCCATTTAGTCCTTTTCCTCCCACGCCTCCGCTATGCCCTTCATCCCGGCTTTGATTTTGTGGTCCTTGTTTTCGATCTTCACTTTCACTCGGACGGTGCCGCTGCCTGCATCGTTGCGCGGGTCCACAAAGCTGACCTTCCCCTCAAACTGTGCGTTATCGAGTTCCGTGATCTTGATCTGGATGACTTGCCCTTCCTGCACGGTTTGACGGAACTTCGCACTGAGCGGAAAAGTCACGTCCACAGTGTCTATATCAATGATCTGGAGCAGCGGCGACTGCTGCGTCGCCATCTCGCCGGTCTGTTTGTATTTCTTCACCACGATGCCGTTGATCGGGGAGTGAATGGTCTTTTCCTCCAGCGCAAGCTTCTTGGCCTCCATCTGGATCTTGGAAAGCTCAAGGTCCGTCCGCGCCTCGAGCGCTTTCTCCTCGCTGCCCATCTTTTCATTGAAGAGCCGCTCATGCCCGCGTGCGATAAACTGCTTTAACTCAATGGCTTTCTCCGAGATGCGCACGTCCATCTTCTCGCGGTCGTTGCGGAGTTGGACGATCACTTGGTCCTTAGTCACCTTCGCGCCCTCATCCACGAGCATGTCCTTGATAATCTCCATCGGCACGGTGGAGCTGACTTCTACAGTCGCGTTTGGATTTACGATGCCAGACGGAATCCTGCGTTCTTTTTTAGCGACGCTCGCTGGCTCGGCGAGCAGCAGGGAGGTGGACAGAATTACGGCTGTAAAAACGGAGCTGATTTTCATGAAAAGCATAGTGGCGACTTACCAAATCCACTTCAGCCGAACCCACTGCGTAATGTTTCGCGCCCAGATGAGTGCGAGCGGCTTGCGGCCTAGATGGATGCTCGCACGGCCTGTGAGTTCGGGTCGCATCGCGCCACGGATTTGCTCGGGCAATTCCACCTCGGGCAGCGTGAGGATGAAGGCGTTTTCCTTCATCGCGCTCTCGCGCTCGTGCGGGTAGGCGAGTTGGCTGAGCTGGCTCCTGTCCTTAAACGGCGCGGAAATCTGGTATGTGTTGAAGCTGTATAAAATGAAGTTCACCGGCACCGTCGCTTTTTCCGTGTGGATGGCTTCGACCTTCCCGATTTGTTTTTCGTTCAAATGGACGAGCATGTCCCACGAGTCCATCGTCCCAACCGTCGCAAACTCCGTTCCCGCTTCCATGAACACGCCTTTCCTTAACTCGATGTCCTTGGTCAAAATCACCCCGTCCATCGGGCTGAGCAACGTCGCCGCCGCGATGTCGGCGAGCAGTTTCGCCTCTTGAATCCCGTATGCTTCCGCACGTTTCTCGGCGATTTGCCCCTCGGCTTCGTGGCCGTTGGCGCGCTGGTTTTGCGCTTCGAGTGATGCGCTCAGTTTCTGTTTGCGCACGCCTTCCAGCTCGGACTCGGCGATGTGCGTATCAATTTTCCCGAGCTTCTGCCCTGCCTTCACACGGTCGCCTTCTTTGACGAAAATCTGCTCCACGCGCCCACGCACTTCGGGCACGACTTGGACGCGCTTATGCGGCACCAGCGTGCAATCGCTCTCCACTTCCTCCATCCACGGGAAGAGGAGGATGCCGCCGATAATGACCAGCCAAGCGCCGAGCTTGAAGGTATTCCACCGCCGTTCGCTTCCCGTCAGCGCGCGCTTCGCCTCGCGCAGACGCTTCGCTGCGAAGAGCCCGGGCAAATCCTGATAGTCCATCGCTCCACGCATCGCACGACCTGTATTCGTCCCCAGCCATTCGCCAAGACGGTGGCTTGGCGGGAGCTGCTTCGCTCCCGGCTGCATGTCATACGCCGCGTCCACCGTGCTCTCCGCCAGCAGCGCGCCGATCACGTTTTTGTCCGCATCCAAAATCTGCACGATCAGCGCCGCCGCAACCTGGCTGTTTTCAAAATACGCGGTGTCCGCAATCTCCGTCGGCCCACGCGGATGAACCACCAGCGCGCGCTCCGGCGCAGGCACCGTCCCCGGTTCGGCCAGCTCCAACAGCTCCTTGCGACTCAGCGCGATCACCCACGGGCCGAGCTGTGCAGGCTGTCCCTCGGGCACGACGACGGGCATCGGCTCGCGCGGCGTGTGGGCATCTACGAAGGCCGTCATCGTCTTCACCATCGTGCTCCTTCGCTCCACGACTTCCTGCCCGGAAATCGCCATCATCTCCCAGCCCGTCCCGCGCAACCGCAGCACCGCGCAGCGCTCGCTGCCGAGCAAGTCGCGCGCATAATTCACCGCCAACCGCGAAATTTCCAGCGGGTCCAGCGAGCCCGCAAGATCTGTGGAAAACTTCAGCAGATGCTGCAAACGCTGCGTCTCCACGACGAGATTGCCCACCTGCCGCGACTGGAGATGCGTCTCCACATGCGCCGCAAGCTGGGTGAGGAAAGTCGCGAACTCGGCGTAATTCTCCCGAGCCACATACGGCTGGAGCCACACTTGCAGGACCCCGAGAATCTGCTCCTTCAAAAAGAGCGGGACATGGACAAAAGGATACGGCGTCTTGTTCGGCGAAGGCTGCTGCGACTGCTGCGACTGCCCGCCCATCTGCGAGAGTTGCGACTGGAGCGAGCCCGGCTTTTGCGCATCCTCCGCTCGCGATTCTGCGGAAAGGACGAGCGGCTTTTTTGTCTGCACGACCTCTCCGACCGCCCGAAGGAGCACTCCGCGCTGCTGCTCGTCGGACTGGAAAAGCGACGAAGCAATCTCCACCTCGGCGGCCAATTGAAGCTCATTCTTCCCATCTGCCGTCTTCTGACCCACCAGCCAGATCGCGCCCCCTTTTCCATCGCACGCGGCCACGGCACGCTGAAGAAATTGCGCGTAAAACTCTTCTGACCGCATCTCCGACTTAGCGAGAGCGGAAATCTCATCTACCAAGCGCTGAATCCGCGCCCTTGCTGCTTCAATACTTTGCTGTTGGGACATTGCCGGATGCAAAGTAGTCAGCCGCGCCCCTAGTGCAAGGAACAAGGCTGCATTTCACAAAGTTCACCATCTTTTGAAGTCGCTGAATGAGCGTCTTAATGCGACACCTTTGCGGGACCAAATCACGCACACTATGAAACCGATAGACATGCACGTCCACCTTGTGGGCAACGGAAAGGGTGACTCTGGCTGCTGGGTGAAGCTGGGCGCTACTTGGTGGCAAAAGCCGATGGCTGCCTTCATGCTCCGGCAGATCGGCCTCGGCGGGGTCTCGCTCCAGTCGCCGGAGTTTGACGATCTCTATGTCGCGCACTTGCTGAAACTCGTGCGCGAGTCATCCCTCGGCAGCATCGTCCTACTCGCTCAAGACGAGGTCTATTCGTCTGATGGCAGAAAGCTCGACGCAGGATCGTTTTACGTCCCCAACGATTACCTTCTCCGCCTTTGCAAAGAGCATCCCGAGTTTGTTCCCGCCGTAAGCATCCACCCCGCACGGCCCGATGCTATGGATGAGCTGGAACGCTGTCTGGCTGAGGGCGCTGCCGTGCTGAAGCTCCTGCCAAATTGCCACAATGTGGACTGCAACGACCGACGCTACCGGCGTTTCTGGGAGCGCATGGCGGAGGCCAGACTGCCGCTGCTCGCACACACCGGCGGCGAGCATACGGTGCAAGTCATCGAGCCAAAATACTCCGACCCAGCGGTGCTCGTTCAGCCGCTAGAAATTGGCGTCACCTGCATCGCCGCACACGCCGCGACCAAGAGCGGGCCGATGGACCCCGAATACTTCCACGACTTCGTCAAAATGCTCGACCGCTTCCCAAATCTCTACGGCGACACCAGCGCATGGAACGTCCCACTGCGAGGCCGCCACGCCGCGCGCTGCGTTGTGCCCGGCCTGCTGCGCGACCGCTTGCTGCACGGAAGCGATTACCCCGTCCCATGCTCCGGTCTGTGGGCAGCGCTGCGCGGGTTCGTCTCGTGGGCCGACTATCGCAAATGGCAGTCGCACCCGAACATCCTGGAGCGCGACTACCAACTGAAGCGCGCGACGGGCTTCGACGACGCGCATTTCACCCGGATGCAGGGGCTGCTGCGGAAGGTTACGTAGGCCCCACGCTTTCTCGGGCGATGTAGCGCGTGGGGAAAATTTTCGTGACTGGGGTCGGCTCGAACTCTTTCGCTTCGATCCGAGAAATGAGCTGCTCGACAGTAAATCGCGCCATCTCCCCGATCGGCTGCGCGATCGTGCTCAGCGACACAGGCAAAAAGACGCCCAGCGGAATGTCGTCCGCCCCGACCACGCTCACGTCACGCGGTATCTGCAACCCCGCATCTGTCGCCGCTCGCATCACGCCGATGGCGGCAATATCGTTCATCGCGATGATGGCCGTGGGGCGCTCTGGGCTCCGCAAAAGCGCAGCCGCAGAATCATGCGCGCCGGCTACAGTAGGCGCGCAGTCGATGACAGAAAAAGCCGAATCAACGAGCCCACGAGCAGCAAGCAAGCGCAGGAAAAGCTCCCGCCTTTTCCCCGCGAACTGCCCCTCCGCCAGCGCAGAGACAAACGCAAACCGCCGGTGCCCGAGCTGCGCCAGCGAGTCCACTGCCACAGCAAGCCCGCTCTCGAAATCCGCCAGCACAGCATCCACCGGCAATGCCGCAGTGCCCGTGCTGCTCAGCACGATGAATGGCGTTTCTTGCCGTGCCAGCGCACCGAGGTATGTGCGGTGCGATTCGGGGTCGCTCAGAAAGGCCGCGATGCCATCCACCTGCCGGTTCTCCAACTCATCGAGGATTCGGCGTTCGCGCGAGAGATCGTTCCGCCATGTCTCAATGATCACGTCGTATCCCCGTTCACCCGCCGCCTCTTCCAGCGCATCCGCGAACGCCGTGTAAAATGGGTTATTTAAATCTGCGATGACGAAGGCAATGGCATTGAAGCGCCCCCGACGCAGCGACTGTGCTGCACGGTTCGGCTTATAGCCCAACTCTGCCGCGGCAAGAAACACGCGCTCCTCCGTCGCTGCCGATGCCCATGAATTGGGCCGCCGATTGAGGATGGTAGAGGCTGTATTGACGGCGACACCCGCACGGGCTGCGACATCCTTGAGACGGATTTTTTGCACGGGCCTTACGTATCCGACGAGAAATCTGGCGACAAGCGCGGACGTCGCGCTTTTCTCGATCCTCATGTTTGCGCAGCCTCTCGCTTGATGTATCGTCCGCCAACACCGATGGACGAAATTTTTACGCCGCCGTTTGAAGAGGAACCGCAGGAGCCCATGGGCCTAGTCGGAAGGATTGAAAAACTGGTCGCCCAGCTCGACCCCGGCCACCCAGTCCGCGCCGAGCTTCTCGGCCTCTCGGCGGAACTCCAAGAGCGCGAGGACATCATGGATGAAGCCCGCGAAACCATCGAGAAACTCGAAGCCGTCGTGGCAAAAGTCACCGCCCCGGCCAATCGCATCGGCATCTTCATCACGGCGTATCCGCGATTTGAAAACGGACGCCCCACGATGCTCGCGAACATCGTCGTCGGCGGGCAGGAATACTACTGCAACGTGGATCCGCGCGTGGACATGCGCACGCTCCGGCGCGGCACTCGTGTGCTGGTCAACGAGGCGTTCGTCATCATCGGCGAGCTCGGCTACGACCGCGCCGGACCCGTGGTGAAAGTGAGCGAGTTGCTCGCAGGCGACCGCCTCCGCGTGGGCTCTGGCGTCGGCGACCAAGCCACCATCGTCTATCGCAGCGACCTCATCGCGAAAGAGAAGCTCAAAGCGGGCGACGAAGTGCGCGTGGATGCAGGCTTCCGCGTCGCGCTGGAGGCCATCGCTCGCACGAAGCAAAACGACTACTTTCTCGACACCGTGCCCGAGCTCCCGTGGGAGAAAGTGGGCGGCCAGCGCGAAGCAATCGGCGCCATCCGCGAAGCCGTAGAAGGCCCGCTTCTGCACCCAGACCTCTACGAGAAGTTCCACCACGCCACACCCAAAGGCTTCCTCCTCTACGGCCCGCCCGGATGCGGCAAAACCCTCATCGGCAAAGCCACCGCGTGGAACCTCACTCAGCAACTTCGTGCGAAGACCGGCGAGGAGATGAAGGAGTTCTTCATGCACATCAAAGGCCCGGAAATCCTGAACATGTGGGTCGGCGAGAGCGAGAGGATGGTGCGCGAGATTTTCGCCACCGCCCGCGAAAAACGCCGCGAAGGCTTCCTGCCGTTCATCTTCATTGATGAGGCCGAGAGCATCCTCGGCACCCGGCGCGGAGGGCGATTCAGCAGCATCCTCAGCACGCTCGTCCCGATGTTTTGCACGGAGATGGACGGGCTGGAATCGCTGCACGACGCCGTCATCATCATCGCCAGCAACCGCGCCGACCTCATTGATCCCGCTATTTTACGGCCCGGACGCATTGATCGGAAAATCAAAGTCGCTCGGCCATCGAAAGACGGCGCACGGGAAATCTACAGCCTCTACCTCACGCCCGACCTCCCCTACGACCCTGCTTTGCTGGCAGAAAAAGGCGGCGCGCAAGCCGTCGTCGAGCATCTCGTCGGCAAAGTCATCGAGACGCAATTTGCCCACCGCGACGAAAACCGCTTCCTCAACATCACGCTCCGCAGCGGGCGCAAAGAAGTGCTCTATCGTGGTGACCTCGTCAGCGGCGCAATCATCGCCAGCATCGTCGAGCGCGCCAAAAGCCACGCCATCCGCCGCGCATTGGCGACCGGAGGCGACGAAGGAATCAGCGAGAACGATCTGCTCATTTCCCTTGAAGCCGAGTACCAAGAAAACGACATCTTCCCGCCGACGGACATCACCGAAGACTGGCTCCACCTCATAGACCACGACTCCGAAAACGTCGTGAAAGTCTCACCCTTCCGCGCCAGCGACAACGCGCCAAAAGCCGCACCAGCAGTGATTTAGCCTCGAACCGACTCGATGCATGAGCACCCGACCGAGCGTTCGCAGAACGACCCCGACGCTAGATCAGGAAGGCCATGACGCCAATCACGCTCCCGACCACACCGAGAACGACGCTCAAAATCCAGAATGCGCGCGACGACGCAAGGATGGAGACCGAGGCGATGACGATTGCGATTTGCAGAGCGAGCGAGGCCTGGTCGCAACGGTCGTTAATTTTCGATCCGAGTTCTGCGTCCTCTTGCGCCGCTTCGGCGTGCGCTTTGATCGCCGCCTGCTCGGATTTGTATTCCTCCATCTTGGAACGAAGCAATTCGGCCTTCTTCGCAATTTCGGCGGGCGCGCCCTGCGACGGCGCAAGCAAGGTCAGAATGTCCTCCTCCGCAGACGCAATGCTCCCTTTGATGCCCTTCGCTTGAAAGAATGCCCACTGGTTGGTCGCCTCGTTCGTTTTAACCTAAAAACGGCAGTTGACCCCGTTTTTGAGGCCGAAAAATAGGGTATTTTACTCTGGAAATTGCCAACTGCGGAGCAGTTGAAAATCACTCACCCGTCCAAGGCTCATTTTTCTCTGAAAATCCGTTCAACTGCCGTTTTTA
>CANIWM010000028.1 GCA_947471505.1 Chthoniobacteraceae bacterium
GCCGCGATTTCATCCATCACATCCATCCCCGAACCGATGACACGCGCAAACACCGTGAACCCGCCGTTCTGCGCATCCAAGTTTGCCGAGTTGTCTGCGAGATTCACGAACCACTGGCTCGACGCGCTGTTCGGGTCGCCGCCCAGCTTCGCCATCGCTACCGTGCCCCGTAGATTCGAAATGCCCGGCTCGTTTTGGATCGTCGCAAATGTTGGCACCGACTCCACCCCATCCGTCGCCGTCCACCGGAACCCGCCACCCTGCACGATGAACCCCGCCACCGAGCGGTGCATGAAATTATTCGCATATCGCCCCCCATCCACATAGGCCAAAAAGTTCGCCACCGTGATCGGCTTCGTCGCATCGAAAAGCTCCACATCCATCGTCTTCACCGTCGCCCCGATGCGAAAGCTCACGCGCACCGCACTCCCCGTCACATCCGGGTCGCGAAACAGCGCACCCAGCTCCACCGTCTGCGCCGTCCCTCCACGGCGGAGCGCAGGAGACACCGCCTGCTGGAGAATCTCCGGCGGCACATTCGCAGCATTCGCAAACGCAGAAACAAAAACGAGGATGAGGTGAAAAAGAAGACGGCTTCGCACAGCCACACACTACGGAAAAAACGTCCGCGCGCAAATGCAACTCCAACGCATCGCGAAAGCCTTCCGCGATATCCGCGTGACGGCCACAGCCCGCCCGTGCGCCTAGGAAGCGCGTCACTGCGGGAGATTCATAGACCGCCACGCCTCTTCTGCCCTCCGATTGGAGTATTTCAATAACGCTTGCTCCGCCTCCGGGACCTTTGCTAACCACGCCCCATGCTCACCGCCTGCCTTTTTCTCATCGTCTGCTTCCTCGCCTACAGCAACGGCGCTAACGACAACTTCAAAGGCGTCGCCAGCCTCTACGGCTCGGGCACGGCGAAATTCCGCAGCGCGCTCGCCTGGGCCACCGTCACCGTCGCTGCGGGTAGTCTCACCGCGCTGTTTGTCGCGGGCGGGCTCCTGAAGAAATTCAGCGGCAAAGGGCTCGTCCCCGATGCCCTCACGACGAACCCGCTTTTCCTCCTCACCGTCGCTCTCGCAGCGGGCAGCACGGTCATGCTCGCCACGCGCCTCGGCTTCCCCATTTCCACCACCCACGGGCTCACCGGCGCACTCGTCGGCGCGGGCATGGTCGCCGCGCCGGGGCGGGTCAATTTCGCCACGCTCGGCACGAATTTCGTCATGCCGCTTCTCCTCGCCCCCGTCCTTGCCGTGGTCACCGGCGCGCTCTTTTACACCGTCCTGCGCGGGATGAGACGCGGCCTCGGGGTGAAAAAAGAAAGCTGCCTCTGCGTCGGGGCGGAAGCCGCCGGGGCGACCTTCCCTTCGCCCGAAGGAGCGCTCACCCTCAGCGCGACGCCCCAAGTCACCGCCACCACCGGCACCACCGCCGAGTGTGCCGAGCGCTACACGGGCAGGATGCTGGGAATCAACGCAGCGACCGCCGTGGACGCTCTCCACTTTCTCAGTGCCGGAGCCGTCGGGTTCGCCCGCGGGCTCAACGACACGCCCAAGATCGCCGCTCTCCTCCTCGTCGCCGGCGGACTGCAAATCTCCTGGGGCATCATCGCCGTCGCCGTCGCCATGGCGCTCGGCGGCATTCTGCAATCCGCCCGCGTCGCCCATACCATGTCCCGAAAACTCACCGGCATGAACCCCGGCCAGGGCTGCGCCGCGAACCTCGCCACCGCAGTCCTCGTCAGCACCGCAAACTGGAGCGGCCTGCCCGTGAGCACCACGCACGTGAGCGTCGGAGCGCTCGTCGGCCAGGGGATCGTCGCACGCCGTGTCCACTGGAAGCCCGTTGGCCAGGTCGTGCTGTCATGGGTCATCACTCTGCCATGCGCCGCCGCGATGGCCGCGCTTGTTGCGTGGGCAGTAAGGCTCGGATAATCGGGCAGGGTTCCGGGTGTGAGGCTCTCGTAAAATCCAGAGCGAAAAGTGACCGGAACGGAACATTTTGTGTGTTGCCTTGTCTGCGGAAGTCGCCAAGTTTCGCAGCTAGTTGCGGGTAGCCGCATTCGCCCGAACCACCTTTTCCAAACACACCCATGAAAACATCACAAGTCTTCCGTCTATTTGCGGCACTCGCTTTCTTCACTGCACTTACTCCGGCGCGCGCTGTGGTGGGCGTTGATGGCGAAGGGATCGGTGCTATTTGGCGGATGAAGTTTAACGCTGCGGGGCTCACGGGGGCAGGGGATGCCGATGGGGATGGGAAGTCGAACGCGGATGAGGCGAAGGCGGGCACGGACCCTTGGTCGCCTACGGATATTATTAAAGTGACGGACCTCTCGCTGGTGGGCGGGAACTTGGAGGTGCGCTGGCCTTCCATCATCGGGAAGCGGTATAAAGTGCAGAGCAATACGGACCTTTCCAATGCGGCGGGATGGAGCGATGCGACGGGGTTTTTGGATGGCTCGGGGGCGGAAATTATGCAGTCTTTCCCGGCGACGGGGGCGGGGACTTTTTACCGCATCGCGGTGTATGAAAAAGACAGCGACGGAGATGGGGTGGATAATTGGGAGGAGATTCAGCTCGGTATGGACCCGGAGAACTCGCACAGCCACGGGTTAAGCGGGCAGTCGGATTTCGCTTTTGTGACGGCGGGGCTGGCGGCGACGAATGTGGTGACGGTGGCGGCGCAGACGCCGACGCTGGCGGAGACTTCGCTGAATCCGGGCGTGTTCTCGGTGGTGCGGTCGGGCGGGTTTGCGCCGCTGTCGGTGCATTACACGGTGAGCGGCGGGGCGACTGCGGGGGTGGACTACACGGCGCTGTCGGGGACGGTGGTGATCCCGATGTCGGCGAGCAGTGCGACGATTTCGGTGACGCCGATTGCGGATGCGGCGATTGAGTCGAGCGAGGCGCTGATCGTGACGCTGACGGCGAATGCCTCTTATACGGTGGGGCAGCCGGGGGCGGCGGGGATTTTGATCACGGATAATGTGACGGCGACGGGCGATGGGTTGCGGGCGCAGTTTTGGAATGAGGGGCCGCTTTCGGATACGGTGGCGGCGGTGTTTCCGGGGAATCCGCCGCTCTCGCGGGTGGATGCGACGGTGGATTTTGTGTGGGCGACGGGGACGTCGCCGAGTTCGCCTGCGACGACGATCACGCACGATAATTTTTCCAGCCGTTGGTCGGGCGAAGTGTTGCCGGAGTTTGCGCAGATATACACGTTTTCTTATACGATGAACCGAGCGGGGCGGCTGTGGGTGAATGGACAACTGCTGGTAAACAATTGGCCGCCAGCGACGGTTTCGAGTGCGACCTATACGGGCGTCATCCCGCTGGAGGCAGGCAAACGCTACCCCATCGTCGTCGAGCAATACGACAACAACGGCAATGCCGAGGCGCATCTGAGCTGGTCGAGCGCGAATCAGGCGTTGCAGATTATCCCACAGTCACGGCTTTTCTCTACGGTGCCGCCGCAAATCACGAGCGCGCTGGAGTCGCTGACTTTCATCGGCGGGCCGACGTTTAATTACCAAATCACGGCAAGTGCGAACCCGACGAGCTACGGCGCGGCGAATCTGCCTCCGGGGCTGACAGTAAATACGGCGACGGGGCTCATCTCCGGCACGCCTTCGCAAGTGGGGAATTGGCAGGTGGTGCTCACGGCGACGAATGCGACGGGGAGCGGCTCGGCGATTTTGGACCTCGATATTTTGCAGACGGGTGGGGGGATTACGCGAGAGGTGTGGACCGGGATTTCTGGGACAGACGTGGCGAGCATCCCGGTTGGGACGACGGCAAATTCGACTTCGGTGCTCACTTCGCTGCAATCGCCGGTGAATGTTGCGGACGATTTCGGCGTGCGCATCCGTGGCTATGTGACGATGCCGACGACGGGAACGTATCGCTTTTTCCTCCGCGCGGATGATGCGGCGGAACTCTACGTCTCGGACGACGAAGACCCGGTGAACGCCTTCAAGCGTGCGGAGTTGCTGACGCCGACTTCCGGCGCGGACTGGACGGGCGCGGCGCAGTCGGACTTGCTGTATATGAAGGCGGGCTTCCGGTATTACATCGAGGTGCGGCATAAAGAAGGCACGGGCGCGGACCATGTGGCAGTGGGCTGGAGCAAGCCGGGCCAAGCCGACACAGCTCCGAGCGAGGTCATCCCCGGCTATGTGCTGACGCGCTACGAAGATGTGCCGCTCGGCGTCGCGGATGGGACGCTCTTTTATACCAATCTCGTCCCGCAAGGTGGCACGGTGACGAATGCTTACGGCACTTGCTCCATCCGCCTGAGCACGGATCAGACGGTCGCGTATGTGACGCCGAACTTTTCCGGCCTCGGCTCGGCCTTTACCGGGATGCACGTTCACGATGGGCGCTTACCTACCGGCGCAAATATCGTGTTCGACCTCGATGAACCGGGAGTCGAGCGCACTGCGGATGGCGCGTATATTTGGAACATCGTCGGCGTCGGTGCGCTCTCCGCGACGGACTTGGCGACGGGCATCGGGACGAGTGGATATTTCAACGTCCACTCGGTGAATTACCCGAACGGCGAAATCAAAGGCTACTTCCAGCGGCTCGACGGCTCGCAGACTTTCACCCCGCCAGCAGCCGCGCCAAACTGGACGGCGGAATCCGGCGCAGCAAATACCGACGCGACGGCAGCGGCGCGCTTCCTTTCTCAGGCCACCTTCGGCTACAACGCGACGGACATCGCCACCGTGCAAGCCGCCGCCAGCTACGATGCGTGGATTGATGCGCAGTTCGCGCTGCCTGTCTCGGATACTTACACCGACGTGTATCGGAAGCGGAACGTTACCGACCCGAACTCGCCGACTTACAGCGGCGACTTGATGTTTAACGCGTGGTGGAAGACCTCCATTTCCGCGCAAGACCAGCTCCGGCAGCGCGTGGCGTTTGCGCTGAGCGAGCTCCTCGTCATCTCCGAAAGCGGCCCGCTCGACGACCGCTCGGATACGCTCTCCGTATTCTACGATCTGCTGGCAAAGCACTCGCTCGGCGTGGATGGCGACCTCGCCAACTACCCCGGTAACTTCAAAGCCATGCTGAAAGCCGCGACCCTGCACCCCGGCATGGGCCGCTACCTCGACATGCTGCGCAACGACAAGCCGAACAAAGCCACGGGCCTCATCCCGAACGAAAACTACGCTCGCGAAATCATGCAGCTCTTTAGCATCGGGCTGAACCGCCTGCACCCCGACGGCTCGCTCGTGCTCAACAGCAAAGGGCTGCCCGTGCCGACCTACGACCAAGATGCCATCGTCGGCATCGCTCACGTTTTCACCGGCTGGGACTATTATTACACGGGGGCGCTGCACACGACTTTCAGTTCGTCGTCGAACATGATCCAGCCGATGCGCGAGACGCCCGCACGGCATTTCACCGGGCAGAAGCGCACGCTGAACAATCGCGTGTTCCCCGGCATCACCACCGCAGGCGGCGCGGCGCTCGACCCGTATGCGACGACGACACCCACGACCGCGCAGCTCGCGGACCCGGCCTTCCAAGCTCTGGCTGTGGTCGAAAACGACACCATCCACGACCAGCTTTTCAACCACCCGAACTGCGGCCCCTTCATCTGCCGCCAGCTCATCCAGCGCCTCGTCACCAGCACGCCGAGCACCGGCTACATCTACCGCGTCGTGTCCACGTTTAATAACAACGGCAGCGGCGTCCGGGGCGATATGCGCGCAGTGGTAAAAGCCATCCTGCTCGACTACGAAGCGCGCTCTTTAGTCGCGAAAGGGCAGCAGGGCTACGGCAAGCAACGCGAGCCTGTCGTCCGCGTGACGAACTTCGCCCGCGCCTTCCGCCCAGTCGCCTCGTTTAGCGGAGTGTATAAGCAAGACGGCGGCGTCATCACCGTAGATACCACGCCTTACGCCCATCGCCTCACGGGCTCGCCGAATGTGGAACTCGCATTCTCCAGCACCGCGACGCCGACACCCGCGCTCACTTCCGATAGCGGCAACTACGCGCTCTCGGGCACATTCCCGCCGACGACGACGCAGTTCAGCGTCCGCACGCGCGACATTTATCGCGGCACATGGTCGCAGGCGGGCAATACGATCACCGTAACCGCCACGCATCCGTTTGTCGCGGGCAATCAAGTATTCATGCGCTGGCGCACCGGCGCGACGGCGGGCCTCGTGAATGGCCTCTATACGGTCGCCACTGCGACGGGCACTACGAGCTTCACCGTCACCTCGCCGGACACGGCGACTGTCACGACCCAAGCGTGCGACGTGGCATTTGTCCGTGGTAATTACAGCGTCAGCGGCTCGGTGATGAGCCTCACCTTCACGACCAACCTCGGGCTCGCCTACGGCGAAAAAGTCTATCTCACCTTCACTCCAGTCACCGGCCAGACCACGCTCCCTGTCACCGGAGCCCCGAGCGGCTTTTACACACTCGGCGCACCGCTGGCCTCCACGAGCCCGCTCGCGGATACGCGCCGCTACACCGCCACGCCGGATGTCGGAACGCTCAGCACTTCCAGCCTCAGCGGACTCATGATTGGCGCTGCGCAAAACCCGATTTTGGATCGCGGAAGCCTTACCAGCGGCACCGACATCGCCACGTCCGGCTACAGCGATTGGGGAGTCGGCAGCAGCGATACGAACCTCGCGCAGACGCCGATGCGCTCGCCCACCGTGTTCAACTTCTTCCTGCCCGATTACCAATTCCCCGGCACGCTGCAAAACAACGGCCTCATTACGCCGGAGTTTGAGCTGAGTTCCGAAACCAACGTCACTCGCCAAGCGAACTTCCTCTATGGCGGCATCTACGGGACTCACGTCAGCACCGGCCTCACCAGCTTTGGAACTCAGGACATCATGATGGATTTTGGCCCGTGGATCGGCCTGCGCCCAACGCTCACGACGTATTGGACGGACACCGTGAACCTCCGCGACCTCATCCGCGAAATGAGCAAGCTGCTCATGGCATCCTCTATGTCGCAAACGATGGAAGACGCCATCTACAACTACGTCTCCAACACCACCACGAACTACATCGCCTACACCTCTCCGACCTCGACCGAAACTCAGCGACGAGACCGCCTGCGGGCCATCCTGCACTTCATCGCCACCTCGTCCGAATACACCATCCAGAAATAACGAATATGCGTCCTACCAATAGCAAACAAGACGACCGCCAACTCCTCCTGCGCACCCGCCGCGACTTCATCCGCCAAGCCGCCTGCGCCGCAGTCGGCACCGTCGGCATGAGTAACGCCCTGCGCGACTTCCGCTTCATCAACTCCGCGCTGGCGCAAACCGGCGGCGCTTTCACCGATTACAAAGCGATGGTCTGCATCTTCATGAGCGGCGGCAACGACTGTAATAACTTCATCATCCCACGGGGAGCAGGCTACTCGAACTACAACGCCGCCCGGCAGATTCTCGCCATCCCGCTGCAAGCCATCGAAACCGGCGACGACCCGCTCACCACCGGAGCCGTGGAAACCAACGCGCCGACCTCCATTTTCCCCATCAACAACGACGGCAACGAATACGGCTTCCACCCGAGCTGCACGGAACTCGCCAGCCTCTTCAACGCCGGCAAGCTCGCCACCATGTTCAACACCGGCCCGCTCCTTTACCCCATCACCCGCGACCAGTATCAGAAAAAAACCGTCTCCACCCCGCCTCAGCTCTTCAGCCACAGCGACCAAGTCACCCACTGGCAAACCTCCCTCCCCGATCAACCGCCCAAGACCGGCTGGGGCGGACGCGCAGCGGATAAACTCCACCCTTACCAATACGACCTCAGCTACGTCGGCAGTACCCCAAACCAAGCCCAGATCGCCCTCTGCACCAGCCTCGCGGGAGCGAACACCTTTGAAGTCGGCAACGACGTGCAGCAATACCACGTCTCGACCGGTGGAGCCGTCACACTCAGCAGCCCTTACACCGCAGGCACCCCCGCCCACACCAACCGCAAAACCGCCCTGCTCGGAATGCTCAACCAACCCAACCCCAACCTCCAAGTCGGCGCCTTCGGCGAAGTGATGAACCGCGCCATCGTCTCCGCCGACACGCTGAACACCGCCATCACCCCCACCGCAGCGACGAACTACTTCACCACCGCATTCCCCACCACCTCGCTCGGCAACCAACTCAAAATGGTCGCCCGCCTCATCGCCGGACGCGACACGCTCAAGATCAAACGGCAAATCTTCTTCGTCTCCGTCGGCGGCTACGACACCCACACCTCGCAAGTCGGCAACACCGCAAACCCCGGCAACACACTCTATGGCTCCCACGCCAATTTGCTCAACGAACTCAGCGAAGCCATCGGCGCATTCCAAGCAGGCATCGAGCAAATTGCAGCGGGTGCCTACGGCGGCGGCGACCTCGTCAACAAAGTCGTCGGCTTCACCGCCAGCGACTTCGGGCGCACCTTCCCCAGCAACGGCCAAGGCTCCGACCACGGCTGGGGCTCCCACCACATCATCTTCGGCGGCGACGGCACCAGCACCGGCGCAGTCAAAGGCAAGCGCACCTACGGCCAATTCCCCGTCCTCCAAATCAACGGCCCCAACGACACCAGCACAGGCCGCTGGATCCCCACCACCAGCGTGGACCAATACAGCGCCACGCTCGCCAAATGGTTCGGCATCAACTCCACCAACATGCCCTACGTCTTCCCAAATCTCGGGCGCTTCGCAGTGCCGGACTTGGGCTTCATGGCATAAGTAGTGGCACAGGCGCCTCGCCTGTGAAAGTCTCGTGGGCGCCCCGCCCACGCTCCGAAGGAGCCACAAACCAAAATGGAAAAGGAAAACAACCCCGGCCTCTGGATCGCCGCAGCCGCGCTCGCCGCGGTCCTCGTCGTCATGCTCGCGATGCCGGAGAAAAAGGCGGCGGCTCCGGTGGTTGCGACACCTACCGAAGAGGCGAAAAAGACAGCAGAGACAAATGACGCCCTTCCGCCCGAGCAACCAGCACCCGTCGCCCCAGAGCCATCCGTCGCATTAGTCCCCGCCATCCCCTCAAAACCAGCCCTCCCCCGCGACCCCGACGACCCCATCCCACCCGTAAAACCCATCACCCCCGCCGACCGCGACAACACCCTCCGCGTCCTCGACAACATCCAATTTGCCCTCCGCGACTACCGCAGCGCCCTTGGCGAAAACCCCGTCGGCACCAACGCCGAAATCACCAGCGCCCTCCTCGGCAACAACCGCAAACAAGCCAAAGTCCCCCTCCCCGAAGGAGCCACCCTCAACGGCCTCGGCGAACTGTGCGACCCGTGGGGCACACCCTACTTCTTCCACCAACAAAGCGCCACCCGCATGGAAATCCGCAGCGCCGGCCCCGACCACAAAATGTGGACCGCCGACGACGTGATGATGTAGCGCGCCGTCCCGCTTTGCCTTGAGGCCAAAAAGGAGCGGGGCATTCATCCCGAGCGCCGCGATGGTTGTCCGCAGATTACGCCGATTTGCGCAGATTGTGAGGTCGATGAGTGCGGCCAGCGTGGCATCTTTTTGTCTCATTCTGGAATCCTGTAATGGACACTGAATCTGCGTAAATCTGCGCAATCTGCGGACCCAAAGCGGCGTTCGGGTTCATAGCCCCGCTTTGTGTGTTTTAGTTGATGCTCTGCGGGAAAATGGAAAAGCGCACCGGAGAGCCCGAGCCCCCCGCCGGAACGAACGAACGCCGCCCCGGAACAAACGAGAGCCGCCCCGGACAGCTCGAACCCCACCACCGGGCGCACGAGACCCACCACCGGAGTCCCCCAGAAGGACCCCGGAGTAAACGAGAAGCGCGCCGGAGTAAGCGAGAAGCGCACCGGAGCCCACGAGACCCTCCCCAGAGTAAACGAGAGGCTCGCCGGAGCGCACGAGACCCTCGCCGGATAGTTTTTATCCATCCCCGAGCCCTCCGGCGAGCCTCCCAAACGCACGCGGCTCCCGTGTGGTGGAGCGCTGTCGTAGCTGGGAGTGCGGAGTGCATGGCGTGTGTTACACGGGCCTTACGCAGCCGACCATTCCCGTGCGTGGGTGACTTCCCGGCTGCCGCCAGGCCGCACCTACGATGCCTCCAAGGAGGCCACCGCAGCCGTCCGCCCGTCCAGGGTGGTGAACTACTCGTCCATGTTCTTTAATCATCGTCGTGGATCGCTTTCCCGGGATTTAGACCACCCTGCGTGTCAGAGCCAAGGCTTTTTTCATTGTCCGATGCCGTTTTCGCGATTAAACCGCCCCCATGAACGCCAGAACCTGTGCTCACCCAACAAACCAGTCGCCTGTAAAGGCGCTCAGCGTAAAACCAACGGGCTTGTCGGTGCTCCAGTCGTTAGGCCTCTTACACACGTCCTATGAAATACACGCCTGAAGAACTGACGCCTCTCTGCTTGGACGCTTACACTCGAATGCTGGAGGAGCTGCCGGAGGACATTTCTTCCCGCTTGACCAAAAGTCGGGGCGTTCAGCGCCACGGCAATCACGGAACTGTCTTGCAATTCAATGTTTGGGATCGCTGCCAGCCGGACGTCCTGCATCGCGGCTACTTCAATTACAACTTAGTTCACGACCCTGAGCACATCTTCAAGAACTCAGGGGAGTGGTATTTCCAACTGTGGATTAACGCGGTACGGCTTTATCAGAATCAAACCGAGATCAAGGCCTACCTCCAAAAAGAAATCCCTATAGTGTGCCCCTCAGCCTTTCGACAGAACTACGGTGATTACTTCACCGCCAAGATGTCGTTCAATCTTCCATCGGCTGACGCATTGCCAGATTTCATCGTTCCTCACTACGTATCCCTTGTCTCCGCAATTCATCCCGTGCTGATGCCTATTATCGACTCGTTCACGACGACACTGACGAGAGAGGAGCGCGCGGAAGTTATCGCATCCCGAGAGCGGATTTACAGGCGCAACGCCGATCCAGGAGCCACTCAGCGCAATCGCGACTATACTCGTTCGATCCCCCCGAGTTGGCGCGCCGAACTGCTTCGCAAGCACGACTTCAAATGCGCCATGTGCGGAATTCTCCTCACCGACGGCAACATTCACATGGACCACATTACCCCATTCTCCAAAGGTGGTTTGCGCCGAATCGAAAACTTCCAGCCACTCTGCGCCCCGTGCAATCTGAAGAAGGGCAACCGAACCGAAACGCCTAAACTTTTCTGATGGCATCCGGGCGTGCCCCGGTGTCATCACGGTTGTCGCGTAAAAGGGCTTACAGCCCTCACGCGATCCACCGGTCCGGTTCTTGAGTGGGGTTGTGTGGGGCAGGGGGCGCTGGCTTTTTGCTCCGCTCGGTCGGGTTCGGAGGTTGGTTTGTGTCGCGGGGAGCACGGCGCGATGGGGTCGCGAAGAAACGCCGAAATTGAGCGCGACAATGCTCGCTTCTCTGGCAAGGTGCGCGGTCCGAACCATGCCATCCGAGTATCCAGAAGACGATTCACGCACCGTGCCGTTTCAACCACCGACCAGCGAAAGCGCCGCACGCCGGGCACCAGAGCCCAAGACGCGCTACGTGGACGTGCCGCAAACGCCGGAGCGCGCCGTAGGACCGCGCAATCTCGCGTGGGGCGTCATCTTTCTCGTCGCAGCGTTTTGCGCATACTGGTTTGCGCTCATCTTTTCCGGCCACAACGCGACACGCACGGTCATAGCCAGTCTCGGCACGTTCGGCCTCATTTGGCTGTTCTACACGATGCGCATCCTCCGCCAGCGCCACGGTGTCTTTCTCGCCCTCACCGTCGTCGTGCTCTTCGGAGCCGCGATGCCGCTCGTCGAGCGCGGGTTTAGCAGTCTGGACAATCTCGCCCGCGAGCGCCTGAGCGACGAAAAGGTGGCCCCGAAACTCGACGTTGCGCCACCAGCGCCCCCGACTAGCAAGACCGCGCCGCCCGCCCCCGTCACCCCCGACGAACCACCGCCAACGATAGAGCCCCCGAAAGTCGTGGCGAAAGCACCCGAGGACAACATCGTTCGCGAACTCATGGCTCCGCCGCCTTCCGAAGCCGCGAAGAAAGTGATCGAGATTACCGAGGACACAGAAATCAATATCGGCGGTCGGCGTTTCCTCATCAAAAAGGGCGAGAAGTATGAATTCACGACGCTTCAGGACGGAGTTTATACGTTCAAAGCGGGACAGGATACCGCCACGGTGAGCTCGGACTTTGCGATGGTGCGGTATAATTTCAAACAACTGAACGAGCTGGCGCAAAAGGAAGCGACGCGTCGCTATCCCGCCCTCGCTGAGAAATTCTCGGAGCAATACGACCAGTTTCTTTCCGCATCGAAGGACCTCCGGGTGACGCTGCCCGATTACTTCAAATCTCCCGAATGGCCGCTACGCCTCGCAGAGAAGCTCGCCGCCGCGAACGGCTGGAAATCCGTCGATGAGCTCGACGCAGAAGCCAAAGGCGCAAAGCCCGAAGCTCCCGCGACTGAAGACGCCGCGCCCATAGCGCCGCCGTCCGCTCCCGACGTGCCGCAGGAAAACCCGCTCCCGCCGCTTCCGCCCGAGGGGAAGTAGCTCACCCGACATCCGGGCGATACGTCCGCCCTTTCCACGTCACTCCTTTGCCGTGCGAGAGACGCCAGCTATTGAGCGCGATGCCGATGAATACGGCGATGGAGGCTGGATGCAGCAGCGCCGAGAGGAGCGACATGCGCAGCCGCAGCGTCACCATCCAGCGCAGCGCCCAGACGAGCAGGGCGTTGCAAAGTGCGAGCTTCCCGGCATCCCAGGTCCACATCACCGACGGCAGCAGCCACCCAAAGAAAAGGGAGACGACAAACATCCAGAACAACACACGCTGCCGGTCGAACGCGGCGCGAAGGTTTTTGGAAAAGCCATCCCAACTTTCCCCAAACGAGCGATACATCCGCACCGTGGAGAAGCGCACCGAGTCGCAGTTGATGAGCCGCATTCCCTCGCCCATCCGCGCCGTGATTTCGCGACCGAGCGCCACGTCTTCCACGACGTGCGACTTCACCGAAGCATGCCCGCCGATGGCGTCGTAAGCGGCTCGCGTGAAAAACATAAACTGCCCGTTTGCGCCGCCCAGCACCCGCGTCACCCGCGAGCCCAGCCGCTTCGCCAGCGCGGGCCATCGCTGAAGCAGCGCGACGAGCCAGTGATGCACCATCGTGAGTCCGACGAGCGCAATCGCGGGGACGATGAGCATTTCGCCGATAGTCCCCGTCAAAAGTCGCGGCCAAGCGGAGAGCAAGCTCGCCCGAGTCTTCCGCGCGTGATCCACCGCCGCAGCCAGCAACCCCGGCGCGTGCGTCGTGTCGGCATCGGTAAAAAAGAGGAACTCACCGCTGCTCGCCGCCGCGAGCTGGTGGCACGCCCAGCCTTTTCCCGTCCAGCCTTCGGGCAATGTGCTCCCACGCAGCAGCCGCGTCTTTACTCCCGGATGCTCCGCGAAAAGCCTCTCGACGAGCTCGCCTGTGCCGTCGTCCGATTGGTCGTCCATGACGATGAGTTCGTAGTTCGGGTAAGCCTGCCGTAGGAGTGAGCCCACGCAGTCCTCGATATTGCGCGCCTCATTCCGCGCGGGGACGAGCACGGAAATCATCGGCGCATCCACCGGCACCGGCGCTGGCGCGAGGCTGCGCCACACGGCGAGATTCGCGAGCAGCGTCGCCATGCCTCCGAGCAGGAAAATCGTGATGAGCAGCATCCCGCGCTTAGAAAAGCCCCGTCTCTTCGGGCCAGCCGCAGATGAGGTTCATGCACTGCACGCCTTGGCCAGCAGTGCCTTTGGTGAGGTTGTCCTCGGCGCTCAGGAGGATGACGCGGCCTGTGCGCGGGTCGTGCCGCCAGGCGATGTCCACGAAGTTTGTGGAGACGACGTTCTTGGTATCCGGCAGCGCGCCGCTGTCGCCGAGCACGCGGACGAACTTCGCTGCGCCGTAGTCTTCCGCGTAGGCGTTGGTGAAATCGAACGGCTCCACGCCTTCCGCCGGTGCCGCGTAGATGGTCGTGTGGATGCCGCGATTTACCGGGATGAGATGCGGGGTGAAATTGATCATCACCGGCTCTCCGGCAGCCAGCGAAAGCTCCTGCTCGATTTCCGAAAGATGCCGGTGTTTCGGGATGCCGTAGGCGCGGACGGATTCGTTGCACTCCGCGAAGAGGTATTCGATTTTTGCCGTCCGGCCCGCGCCGCTCACGCCGCTCATACTAAAGACGCAGATGCTCTGCGGCTTGATGAGCTGCCGCCGGATGAGCGGGATGAGAGGGACCAAAATACTCGTGGGGTAGCACCCAGGGCACGCGATGAGCGACGCACCGGGAATCTCCGCGCGCCGAATCTCAGGCAGCCCATACACAGCCCCCGCGAGCAGTTCGGGCGCAGGGTGTTTCTGCCCGTAGAACTCTTCGTACACCGCCGCATCGCGCAGCCGGAAATCCGCGCTCAGGTCGATCACTTTCAATCCCGCGGCCACCAGCGGCACGGCAAACTCCGCAGACACGCCATGCGGCAGCGCGAGGAAAACGATCTTTGCGCCTGTCGCGAGGATGCTCTCCACCGTGGAGTCCGTGAACTTCAAATCCGCATAGCGCATCCCTGCAAATTTCGGGAACACACTGCCGAGCGTCTGCCCCACGGCCTGACGCGATGTGACCGCTGCAAGCTCGATCTGCGGATGGCGGATCAGCAAGCGGACAAGCTCCTCGCCAGCATATCCGCTGGCCCCAACGACGACGACTTTTTCGAGACTCATGCGGGCGATTTACCGAGGCGGCTCGGACAAAGCGAGCAGTTGCCGCTGTTTTCTAATCAGCCGAGGAATAGACGGCCTCGATCTCCACAAGCAGCTCACTGCGGCAGATGTCCGCATGCAGGAACATGGTGCGCTCTATTGCGTGTGGATACGCTTTTTCAAATGCGGCGCGACATTCGGCGAGGTCGCCGGCGTTGCGGACGAAGACTTTCCACGCGCTCTGCACGTCTGCGGGCAGCGCCATTGTACGCTCCATCACGAGGATGTTGTCGAGGGTGAGCCGGACTTGCTCGGCGAACGTCTGGCCGAGGGTGAGGTGGCCCTTGATGCTCGCCGTCCCGGCCAAAAACCAGCGCGTGCCCAACCGGGTGCCACGGGCGAAAGCGGGCGGTTGCGCGCCGTAGTCCTTCGGGTAATCGCACGCGGGGACTTGCTCGGGATTCTCGAAGTGAATGGGCGTTTCGCGGCTCGCGAAAAAGGCCAGCGCCATCTCGCCGCCGCATGTGCCGAGAGCGGACGCGGCGGGCAGGCGTGGGCGGAAGTCCGCGCCGTAGTGCTGGCGAAATGCGTCGAGCCGACCGGCGTTAAACTCGCGGTAGTTCTCTTCGCCGTCGCGGAGTTCGTTGATGCGCGGGATGTAGTTCCAAACCCGGCAGAGCTGCCGATCGCCGCCGACGCGGAACAGTTCATCGTAGAGAAACGCCGCCGCTTCTCGTGGAGAAAGTCCCGCTGGCGCGATGGCGGCACCTGCGAGAATTTCGTCGTCCTCGACGAGCTGAAACGCCCCCGCCTCGCGCGCTCGCTGCCCGCGAAAGATACACTCCTCCGCCGGACCGGAATGCAGCGGCATCGGCACTTCCAGCACGACTTCGCTTGCTGCTCGACGCACTGCGGCAGTGGTCGCGTTTGGTGAAAAGGTGAGCGAGGGCATCGTGGTCAACTATGCACCTCCGTGGGTATGGGTGTGATGTCCATCTCCGGAGCACGACTCGGTGCCAGCCATGTGGAGACTTCGCATTTTATCCACAGCCAGATGCCGTGGAGGATGAGACTGCGGACTGCGAGCGATGGGACGAACGATTCCGAGAAAACGCAGTGATGCCCGACATTGCGCCGCCCCCAGATTCCCTTGCTGCGGCGGACGTCGGCGAGCTTGGCGAGTCGCCGATTGTAGAAGCGCATGAACTTGCCCACTGCGGCACCGATGGGGCCGTTGTAGGGCAGCAGCGCGAACTCTTTCTCCATGTCGCTATAGATGAGCCGCACGGGGCCGATGAAGTAAGATCCGATGTCCAAGAAAAGCGCCGCACGCATCAGCTCTGCCTCGCCGATGTATTTGTATTTATCGAGGTAGAGCGCCTCGAACCACCGCATGAAACTCGCCTGATACTGCCGCGAATAGTCCACACCACGCTCCTTCACGCATTCGCCATTCAGCGCATCGAGGAGGATGGCTCGGACGGCGCAGACGGTATTGCCGATGAAGTCTATACCGTGGCTGTAAAGTGGGTCCATGAACCCCGCCGCGTCGCCGACTGCCACCCAGCCATCGCCCATGACTTCCATACTGCGATACGCGAGTTGGCTGTAAATGCGCGCGTCTTCCGCCACAGCAGTCGCATTCTCCATGAGCCACGCTCCGAGCGCGTGCCCTTTCAGTGCAGCGACGAGGCGCTCGGGGATCGTCCCCAACTTCGGCGGTTCGTAAAGTCGGCGATCCCAGGTGATGCCCACGCTCACCTCCCCACCTTGCAGCGGGATAATCCACGCCCACCAGCCGTAGCCCGTGAGGTGATTCGTCCCCGTCGCACGCACGCCCCAGACGCGGTCGCGATAGCACTCGCTCCGCTGTGCCAGTGTGCCGTCGTCCAAGTCCCGCACGCCGCGAAAGCGGCACCACATCGAGTTTGTCGGATGCTCCTTCAGGATTTCTAAAGTGCCGCGCTTTCTCGCGATGACAGCCGCTTTCCCGCTCGCATCCACGACCCAGCCCGCCGTCACGGTGGCCGACTCACCGCCCGCCGAAATCGTCAGTCGATTCTTCCCCACGCCGCCAAACTCAATCTCCCGCACCGTGGCCGGACGCCGCACTTCGCAGCCCGCCGCCGCTGCCAGCGCGAGGACGTGCGTATCGAGCGTCGAGCGGTCGAGCTGGAACGCCGGGAGACGCACTTGCAGTCGTGGCCCCAGCTCCGAGCACGCGGCGAAGTCGGTGTTTCCGTCCTTTTGAAACCAAAAGCGCAGGCCGTTCTTCGCGATCTGCTCCCGCGCCATCCACGAGCCCAGCCCCAGCACTCGCGTGAGGAACGCCGCGCCGACCTCCGACGTGCTCTCGCCCACCTTAAAGTCGAACGCCTCGCTCCGCTCCACGATGAGCACCCGCGTCGCAGGCCGAGCCCGCTTGAGCAGCAGCCCCATGCTCGCTCCTGCGAGCGCACCGCCGATAATCACCACGTCATAGTGCGATTCCATGAGCACCATGTTCGCCGTTAGTAAATCTTGATGTATGCCTTCTTCCGCAGCCGCGCCATCCACGCTTGCTCGAGTTTTTGCCGTTCCTGCTGGCCGATGCGCTGCTCGATTTCGTCGCGCACTTCTTTCAGCGGTTTTGCCGTGCCGTTCTTCTTGTCCTCGGCCAGCAGGAGGTAAAAGGCACCGTTCATCGTCAGCACCTCACTCACCTTCTTCGGCTTCAGCAAAAACACCTGCCGGTCCAACTCCCCGCTCAAGTCCCCGTGCTTCACCCAGCCCCAATCGCCGCCGTTATCCTGCGTAGAATCCTCCGAGTATATCCGCGCCAAATCCGCGAAGTCCGAGCCCGCCACGGCCTTCGCTCGGATTTCCTCAATGAGCTTTCGCTTCTTCTCCGAGTCCGTGCCGGGGTTCACTTTGATCATCCGCAGCTTCACCTGCGAATTCGTCGTCCACTCATCGCGGTGCTCGTTGTAAAACTTCTCCACCTCCGCGAGCGACACGAGCGAGTCAGTCTTGATCTCCTTCCCTCGCATATACTTCACGATGATGTTCTCCTCCTCTATCTTTCGCAGCTTATCCTGGGTCATCCCCTGCGCTGTAATCGTGCGCAGGAACGCCGAGCGATCCCCGCCAAACCGTGTCCGCACCGTCTCGCTGATTCGCTCATCCACCATGTGTGTCGGAATCTGCCCCTTCCCCTTTTTGAACTCCTGCAAAATCAACTGCCGGTCGATGAGCATATTCACCGCATTGAGGCGAATCTCCTTCACCTTCTCCGCGAGCGCCGGGCCGGAAAACGAAGCGCGCGCACTGTTCTCCACCGGCCCCGTGAGCTCACGCACTTGCGAAAATGTGACGATGTCCGTGTTGACCGTCGCCGCCACGCCATCGAGAAACGCAGGGTCTTTAGTCGGCGCTTCCTCCTTTTTCGGAGCGGCAAACGCCTGCGAAACCGGAACGCCGGAGGCAAGGATGAGTGAAAGAAAGATGCGGTTTGCGAGTCGGGTCATTTGAACGGCTGAGACTAAGAACCGCTCCGAGAGAGTCAATTCCCTTCGCCGTGATTGTACACCGCACGCCATGCATCGAATGTCCCGAGGTGGACGCCGACAACCTTCGCGATATCCGGCGTGTAGCCGCCCGCAAGGACCCAAGCGACGGGGATGCCCTGACCTTTTGCGAAGCGAAAAACCGCCTCGTCCCGCGCCTGTAGGTCGGCGTGGTCGAGCGCCAGCGGGGAATATGGGTCTTCAAAATACGGGTCTGCTCCGGCTTGGTAGAGCAGCACATCCGGCTTCCAGGCAGCGATGAGCGGCAGCGCGAGGGCCATTGTCGCCAGCATTGTCGTGCGGTCGCATCCGGCAGGCAGGGGGAAGGAGTGATGGTTCTCGCCATCCTCGTGGTGCCGCACGGACACATCGCGATAGGGCACGTTCGCCCAATAGTCGTTTCCGTAGATCGACACTTGGAACATGTGCGGACGTGTCGCCACGAGTTGCGCGGTGCCATTGCCGTAATGGAGGTCCATATCCAGCACTGCGATCCTACGGGCGCTTCCCTCGGCGAGCAGCGTATCCGCCGTCACTGCGAGCCCATTAAAAGTGCAGAACCCCTCGCCGTGGTCCGCGCAGGAGTGGTGGAAACCGCTCACAAGCGCCGCACTCACACCCTCCGCGAGAGCCTGCCGCGCCGCCGCCAGACAACCGCCATTCGTCAGGCACACACTCGGGAACAGCTCGGGCGACCACGGGAACTTTTGCGACTCCGCCAGCGTGCGCGGTTCTCCCGAGCGGATAGCCGCGATGTATCCGGGTGTGTGGACGCGCAAAAGCTCCGGCACTCCGATGGGCTCTGGTTCCACGAGCCGGACGTCCCGCGCTCCGGCAAGCCCCGTCGCGACCAGCCCGAATTTCCGGATCGGCATCACATGCTCACCAATCGGCGCAGCGTATCGAGGATGGTAAAAGGCGGTGAGCGTCATTACTTCGCTCCATCGCCGACTCGCCACAGCGCGCTGTCGGCGCGGATGAAGATTGCGCCGCCGCTGAGTGCGGGCGTGGAGAGGATGAGTTCTTCGGGCTCTTTTTTGAGTGGGAGTTGGAGCGTCGCTGTGACGCTGCCTTCGGCTGCGGTGTCCACGATTTGCAGTAGGCCTTTTTCACTCACAGCGACGAGCGTCTTGCCGGAGCCGACGGGTGAGCCGCTGAAAGAGCCGGTGAGCCGAAGTTTCCAGCCGTTATCGCCCGTCTTAGTGTCGGCGGTCGCGATGACACCTGCGCTATTGATGCTGAAAATGCGGTCGCCTAAAACGAGCGGGCTGATGGTGGATGGGTTGATCTGCTTCGACCGCCAGACTTGCTCAGGTGCTTCGCCGTTTGACTTTGGAGCGAGCGCGGTGATGCCGTTTGAGGGGGCGTAGATGATCCCGTTTGCTACTACGCTGGAGCTCATCGTAGATGCGCCATCAGCGTAGTTCCATAGCGTGCTGCCCGTCTCAGGGTTTACGCCGAGCAGACCTTTGGACGACTGCAAAATCGCCACGCCTTTCCAAGACACCGGGCTGCACCAGTTTGCAGCCTTCGGGCGGTCGAGCTTCCACAGATTGCGCCCCGTTTTCACATCGAGGCCGAGCGCGTAGCTCTCGCTGTCGTTCTCGATCAAAGTGACCACTGTGCCGCCGATGACGATGGGCGAGGATGCCATGCCGAGGCTGTTGCTGGCGTTCGGGTAATCCGCCGTGAGTCCGCGCACCCAGAGCAGCCCGCCGTCGAGGTCAAACGCCGCCATATCGTTGCTGCTCCACAGCGCGAAAACGCTCTTCCCATCGCTGCACGGCGTGCAAGCGGCGATGGAAGTTTTCGGGTGTGTCATCGTGCGCCCGGTCGCTTGGAGTTGGCGCTCCCACAGCTTCTTGCCGTCGGCAGCGGAGAAACAAATGACGTGCAATCGCTCCTGGGAAGGCCCGCTGGAGCAAGTGACGAACACTTTCTCTCCCACGATGATCGGGCTGGCCAAGCCGCGCCCCGGCAACGGCGCAGTCCAGTCGAGCTTGGGCTTCGCGGGGATGACCGCGTCGGCGACGGTCCCCGTGCTCTCCGGCCCGCGAAACTGGGGCCAGTCGGCGGCGGCGAGTGAAGTCGTGGCGAGGGCGATGCTGAGAAATGTGCGGCGCATAAAGTTGGTGATTTGAGAAGTTACGAATGCCTAGTGTTCGTCACCTTAGAAAGCTCGGCATTCAACCAATCAACGAATAAATCCGTATTGAGAATAGCCGAGCCCTTCGCCCGCGAATCGCTCATCGGCGCGCTGGCCGAGTTGTTTCGTGGCCTACTTGCTGAAGTTCGGGTGCTTCGGATCGCCCATCGATTCGAGGAATGCGATGAGGTCGAGGATGTCGTTCTCGGTGCATGTGCTGAGCAGGCTCGGCGGCATGATGGAGACTTTCGAAAGCTCACGGGATTTGATGTCGGCTTTCTTCACCGTTTCCTTGGCCGTTGCGTCGAACGGATTCGGCAGGATGGTGACTTGGTCATCGGTTTCCTGTGCGATCCGCCCGGCGGCGACCTTGCCGTCTTTCAGCGTGAACATCGTGCTCATGTATTGCTCGGAGACGACCTTCGAAGGCTCTGTCATCGATTCGAGAATGTCCTGTCGCTTGAAGCGCGTCGCGATTGCCGTGAGGTCGGGGCCGGCAGCGCCGCCCATGTCGCCGTAGCGATGGCAAAGCGCGCATTGCACGGCTTCAAAGGTCGCTTTTCCGCGGGCGAAATCGCGGCCTTTTCCGACCTTGTCGAGCAGCGGTAGAATGTCGGCGGTCTTCCAGTCTTTCACGAATTTGCGCGGCTCGGCAGCGGGTTTCGCGACGGGCTTTGGTTTGCTCAAATCACCCATCGCTGCGAGTTCGGCAGGCGTCATCGCGGCTTGCGCTTCTTTCAGCGCGTTCTTCAGCAAGTTCCCGAAGCTCGCGCCGTTGTTGTAGTTGATGCCCGCATCCGTGAACCACTGCACGACTTGCGCTGGATGCTGTTTCACGGGGCCGGTGCTCCACCATGACAGGTAGTCGCGGCGAAGCTCTTCGCTCCAACCGGCCTTGATGTTGCGCAGCGCCACCGCATACGTGACCTGCTCTTCCTGCGTCGGCGCAGACTTGAGCAACGCGACCGTTTTTGCGATCGCGTTGGGCGCATTCAGCGCGAGCAAAATCTGGCACAGCTCGCGATTTGCAAACTCCGACTTCGCTGGGAAGAGCGGGTCCACATCGGCGACCACGAGACTCGCGAGGTCAGCCGCAGGAACGCCCTGCCTCGCGATGGAGACTTCGATGACGCGCAGCTTGCTGAGCATTTGCTCTTCCGTGAGCTTCGCAAAAGGAAACGCTGTGAGAGCTTTGAGGATCGCGGGTTGCGTGTCGGCTGCTCCGAGTCGTGCAAGAGCCAGCAGCGCGGTGAGCGCGGCGTCCGTCTGTTTTTCCGCCAGCGCTTTTGCCTGCCATTCCGCAACCGGATTGCGCTCAATGGCCATGCGCGCGGCATAGCGGATTGCGCGGTCCGGGCTGCTCAAGTGCGGCCACGCAAATGCGACTGCTGCGGCATCCGGTTGAACATTGAACGCCTCCAGCTTGCGGCGCAGTTCGCGGGCTTCGCTGCCTTCCTTGTCGCGCAATTTATCGGCTGCGAGCGGAACTGCCGCTTCGGGGTCGGCATACGTCACACGGAAAAGATCCGCCTGCGTGCCGCGACCGCCGGTGGAGAAATACATCGCGCCGTCATCGCCGACGACCGCATCCGTGAGATTCAGCGGCGTCTTGCCGCTCTTGCTGTGCAGCGATTTTGGTGCGACGAAATTCTCGAACGAACCGGTGTACCATCCGCCGTTCGGCTTCAAGTGAACCGCCATCAGCCGTCCGTAAGTCCAGTCGCAGATGTAAAACGCCTTTTGGTATTTCGCGGGAAATTTCGCGCCGGTGCCAAAGACCACGCCGGTCGGACATCCCACGCCGATATTCACCGCAGCCGGCACGCTGTCCGGATAATACTCCGGCCATTTCGCACTGCCTTCGCGGAAACCCTGGTCGCCGCCGCGCACGCACTGAAACGCGCGTGTGGGCCGATACCACGGGCTGCCCCAGTCCCATTCCATGTCGCTGTCGTAGCCGAACAACTCGCCGTCCGCATTGAACGCGATGTCGTAATTGTTGCGCTGCCCTGCCGAAAACATCTCGATGTTTTTGCCATCGAGATCCATCCGAGCGACATAGCCGCCCGGCGGTTTTGCGCCTGCGCCGAAGCCGTTGCCGTCCTCGATGCGTTTGAGCGCGAGGTCGTCCGCGTAATTACGATGCGGCGAACTCGGCGCGAGGTCCTTCGGCACGCCGGTAAAGTTTCCGCTCACCGAGTAGAGCATCTTGTCCGGCCCAAGCACGAGCCCGTGCGAACCGTGTTCGCCCGAGCCGCCCTGCCACTCGCGGAGAAATTCCACATCATCGAAACTATCGTCCTTCTTCGTGTCCTTGCAGCGATACAGCGCAAACCCGCGACTGCCTTTGCCGCTGATATAAAGCACGTCGCCCACGAACAGCATCCCCATTGCCTCGCTCACCGGGATGTGCATCACCTCGGCATTCACGCTCTTGCCGTCCTTCAGTGTCACCCGCGTAATCGGCTGCCCGCTTTGCCCACCGAGCAACAGCCGCCCTTTCGGGTCCTTCGCCATGCAAATCCACGAGCCATTCGTCTTTTTGTCAGCGCGCAGGACGTGCTCGATTTTGAAACCTGGGAGCGTGTCGAGGACTTCGCCGGGATTCTCAGTCAGCAACCCGGTCATCACAGGCTTCGAGCCATCCGCCGCTCCGTAGATGGCTTTTAAAATGACGAGCTTTTGCCCGGCAGGCGCAGCCAGTTCGAGCTTTCCGCCCTCGGGCACATCCTTCGACAGTTTGTCCGCGCCGATGGTGTACTCCACATGCAGCTTCTTCGGAACGCCCTCGGCGGTGTCGCCAAACTTCGTGTTGTCTGCCGAGATCGAAAGCCGCCCGTCTTTTACCTCGGCAGCCACGGCGGCGGTCACGTCCGTCGGGTCCTTCGCGGCAAAAGCAAAGTCCACAGTCACGAGACACGCGATGCTGACCGCGAGCGCGCTGCGGATGAGTTTTTTCATAGAGGTTCGGTCCGGATGGAATGGCTGAGATGGTTTCATGGCGCAGTGCAACCATCAGGACAACGCATTCATTTGAGAGAATTGTTCGTGGCGCCGGTCAATATTTCATCCCTCGAACCAATTTCTTTGCGGAGGCGAAATGAAGGGGCAAAGAAAATGAGATGGGAATTCGTGCCGGCGTTGGCATTTCGGACCTTCTCCCGGATCCGCGCTGGTGCGTTCAATGCCGGTTACCTTGTCACGATAGCCATAGTCTGGGCGTCTTGGACTGCGGTGGTTTGTTTTTCAGTCCCCCGGTCGAGAGCGAAACCGAGCGACAGGCTCGCTGCGATGCCACACAGTGCGGCGATAATGTTGCGTGTGAACCACCACTCCGAAACCCCAGTGGCGTCGGCGATGGATAATGTATTTTCGTTTTTCATAACGCTCCGACGTTATCGCAGCCATTGGGCCTTTGCACGTTACGTAATGGAAACGGTCGTGACGTTCTGGTGTACGTGGCGGGCAGTATTTTTTGCAAACGGCATCGCGGAAACTTTCCGAGCGCTCCTTGGTTCCAACGTCCATGCAAAAACTTCTGCTCACCATCCTCGCACTGTTCGCCACCTTCTCGCTGCATGGCGCACAGCCGCGCAGAGTGGAACTCACCGTGGACGGCGTCACCCGCACGGCGCTCGTCTTTGCGCCCCCGCAGGATAGCGCGTCTGCGCCGCTCGTCTTTGGCTGGCATGGGCACGGTGGGAGTGCGCAAAACGCTGCCCGTTCATTTCGTATCCACGAGCTTTGGCCACAGGCCATTGTGATCTACGCCGACGGTCTTCCCACCGCTGGTCGCACCGATCCGGCGGGGGAGAAGCGCGGATGGCAGCAAAAGGCCGACGATCTTGGTGGGCGCGATCTGAAGTTCTTCGATTCCCTCTTCGCTTTCGCGAAAAAGGAATACGCCGTTGACTCGACGCGCATCTACTCTACGGGCCACTCGAACGGTTCGGCCTTCACCTACCTCCTGTGGGGCTCGCGGCCCGATGTTTTCGCGGCGATTGGATCGTCTGCTGGCGGGTTCCGCCCGCTTTATGCCGGAAAGCCGATCCCAGCCCTCCACATCGCTGGAGAAAAGGATGAGATTGTCCCCTTCAGCGCGCAGAGCTTCTGCATGAGCGTCATGCGTCGTATCAATGGTTGCGCTGCGGAGTCCAAGCCGTGGGGCAACACGAAGGGCGCGCTACTCTACCCATCGGAAAAGGGGACGCCATTCGTCTCCTACATTCACGGTGGTGGCCATCTGTTCCCGAGCGAGGCACCCGAGATGCTTGTTCGCTTCTTCAAAGAGCACAGCAAATAGCCCCAGCGGGCACTTCCTGATGAGGAGGTTTTTGATGATATAGCGCCCTCTGAACGACTTTAGGAACGAAACGCTGATGAGGAAAGAGCTTGCTTTTGATTCTAAAAATTATAGTAAAAGTCGGTCTATCTAACAATGAAACGTTCACTTTTGTTGATTCTTTCTGCATTGAGTCTCTCCGCTTCGGCTGAGGAGAACGTCTTCACGCTTGGGGTTGATACGCGGTGCATCTACGGCCTCGGGCCTTGCTGGGGCAAGGTCCGCGAGCCGGTTTCCTTGGTGGATGGAGTGTCGTGGGTGTCGGATACGGCGGTGAGTACGGAGTGGACGGGGCAATTCAAAACGACCGGAGGGAAGCTCCCGGACCTCGTGGCGATGAAAGACCTGATGCACCGCTTTAATGGGGACCAGTTCACGGTGCGAGGGCTCGAGGGGACGCTGCTGGGGAAGGTGGAGAAGCGGGACGGCGGGCTCGTATTTAAACTGGATGCGGGCTCGGAGCTGCGGCTGGAGGCGCTGAAGCGGAAGGTACAGTGGAACGTGCGCGCGAAGAAGGATGTGGAGATTTCAGCGGCGGAGCAGTCGGCTTTTGTGAAGCTGAAAGTCGAGTCCACCGTCGCGGCGCGGGCTGCGAAACTCACGGGGCCGCTCCGCTCGGAGAATGGCGGCTGGGTGATGGAAGTGCGCGAATTTTGCTGGAGATAATGAGCATGAAAAAAGGAATCCTCTTTGCGTGTGTCGCATCTTCGCTCGCTTGGGCGGATACTCAGCCCCCGGCGGAAATTGGCCAGTGGTCGGCTTCGCAGGCGTGGCCGGATGTTGCCGTCCACGCTGCGCTGATGCCGGATGGGAAGGTGTTTTGGTTCCCTTACACGGACAAGCCGCGCATTTGGGACCCGGCGACGAACACGCATTCGCTGCTGCCGGGCGTGGGCTACAACCCTTTCTGCGCGGGGCAATCTTACCTCGCGGATGGGCGGCTGATGGTGGTGAGCGGCCACATTGGCGGCGGAGGGATCGGGGAGCCGAAAGCGAGCATCTTCGACCCAGCGACGGGCACTTGGCTGCGCGTGGCAGACATCAATGCGGGCCGCTGGTATCCGACCGTGATCACGATGCCCAACGGCGACATCACAGCGATCAGCGGGATGATCGATCAGACCTTCGGCATCAACAAAACGCCCGAAGTGTGGAACGCGGCGGCGGGAAATTGGCGGCAGCTCAGCGGTGCGAGCGACCAAGTCATCCCCATGTATCCTCGCACAGCAGTGATGCCGGACGGTCGCCTCTTCGTGGTCGGGCCAAACGTCATCACGATGATGCTCGATACGGCGGGCACGGGGAAATGGACGCGCGGGCCGTTCCGCCTCGACCGCAGCCGCGACTACGGCGCGGGCATCCAGTATTTGCCCGACAAGTATCTCTACACCGGCGGCGGCGACCCGGCGCTGGCAACGACGGAGCTTTTTGACCTCTCGGTATCCACTCCGACGGTGCGCTTTAGCAGTCCGATGACGGAAGGGCGGCGGCAACAGCAACTCACCATGCTGCCCGATGGGCGCGTGCTGGTCACGCACGGGAGCACGGGCTCGGGCTTTGACAATAAGGCGACCCCGCCGCTGCCTGCGGAGGTGTGGAATCCGGTGACGGAGAATTGGTCCGTCTGGGCGACGCCGAATGAGTTTCGCGGCTACCACCACACGGCGATATTGCTGCCGGACGGGCGCATCCTTTCTGCGGGCGCGGACCAGCATTTGAACGCCGAGATTTTCTCGCCGCCTTATCTTTTCGCGGGCACGCGGCCTGTGATTTCTTCGGTGCCGGGCGCGATTCCCTTTGCCAATCCTTTCACCATCATCACGCCGGATGCGGCGGCGGTGCAAAAGGTGACGCTCATCGGCCTCTCGTCGGCTACGCATTCGCTGAATACCGGGCAACGCTACGTGAGTCTCGACTTTACGCGCGGCACTGGGCAACTCACCGCGACGGCTCCGATGAACGGCTTCGTCGTGCCGCCGGGCTACTACATGCTCTTTATCCTGAATGGGCAAAATGTCCCCAGTGTGGCGAAAATTCTGCGTTTAGGTACGAGCACGGTCGGCCCACCTCCGAGCGTGCCTGCCGCCCCAACGGCGCTGGCGGTGACGGGCAGTACCGCGAATCAGGTGGACCTTCGTTGGACCGATGGCTCGACGAACGAAGCGGGCTTCAAAATCGAACGCCGAATCGGCACGGGCGCTTGGTCCGAGATTGGAATGGTCGGGCCGAACCTCGTGACTTTCTCCGACACAGGGCTGACTCCGGCGACGGCTTACGGCTACCAGATCAAAGCGTTCAATACCGTCGGGCCGTCCGCATTTTCCAACACCGCCACGGTCACGACTGCCGGCCAGCTCACGACCGGCGGGCAGACGCTCCTCTCGGACGTTTTCACCGACAATGTGATTGATGCGACGAAATGGATCATCGGCACCATCGCGGGCGGTGTGGACGAAGGAGCGTCCGCGTTCGATTCCGCCATCCCGGTGCTGGAGGTCAACACGCGCTTGGAAATCACGCCGCGAGCGAGCGTCCTCGGCGACCACTTCGCGGGCTACGTCTCGAAGAACCTCTGGAACCTGACCAACGCGACCGCCAAGGTGGAAGTTCTCGGCGCTCCAGCATCCGGCGCGACGACGCAGTTCGCACTGTGCGCCGACATGCAGAACTATCTCTCCATGTCCGTAGTCGGAACGACGCTCATCTCCGACCAAGTCTTAGCGGGCGACCGCGAGACGACGGGCGTGCCCTATAGCCCGACGCAGCATCGTTTCTGGAGCATCGTGCATGGCGATGTAAATGGCGTGCCGATGGTGTCTTTCCGCGCCAGTCCCGATGGCGTCGTGTGGACGACCCTACGCACCGAGGCACCCGAGTTCCCCGTCACCGCGCTGAAAGTGGAAATGAGCGCCGGGACCACGGAAAGCGTAGCCACGCCGGGGACGGCCATTTTCGACCGCGTGCATGTCTCCACAAATGTCGTGGTCATCACCGCACCGGCAAACCAGCCCCCCGTCTCCAGCCCCGGCGGACCGTACAACAGAATTGTGTGTCATTTAGTGTCAATTCGTAACCGCCTTATTTTGAGTCGCTTGCCAGCCGTGCGCTTTCAGATTTGCATCATGAGCCGCACGTTTCGGCATGAAGTTGAGCAGCACGGTTTCCATAGAACAGCACTGGCTTCCTGTGCGGATACTGACTCAAAGCCCCCACGGTTTCGGAGAACCGATTTCTTCACCAGACCACCGATTAAAGACCCGCGTCCGCGACTTCCCGTTGTTTTGTTCGGTCACAAACTGAAGGCGGTTCATCCATGTAAATGAGACCGCAACGACGACCGCCAGAATTGTGATGCACGTCCACTTAAGGGCAGCGATGGATGTCGGACCTGCCGAAGAGGTTTCGGTGGGCTGGCACATCACGTAGATGGATTCGCAGAACGCAATCAGGTAAACCAGTATGAGCGGACTGGCCGCGAGCAATGAAAATTCACGCCCAACTCCGACGACCGACACGAAAATCAAAATAGCGAGCGTGGCGGAATATCCAATCCCCCTCCGAAGCAGTAGAATCGCTCCGTGGATAGGAAACAAGAATCCAGCAAACACCCACGGTATCGAGGCGGCGCTTGCGTGCTTCGTGTCGAATGTCAGCGCGAACAGTAGTGGAACTGCTACTGCCAGAGAAATGAACCACGCGAGCCGGTGATCGGATTCCTGCTTTCTCTGCGCATCCACGTCATCCACGAGTTTCTTGAGCGCGTCTAGCGAGAGGTCGGGGCGCTCAATGGTGCGCTGTGTCGATCTCTCGCTCTTGGCAATTCGATAGGCAATCTCTTCCTCTGGAGTCAAAACGACGCGCTTGCTCACGTAAACCTCGCGACTTTGTTCTGCTTTACGTTCCGATTTGGGCTCAGGTTCACTGGCTGTTTCATTTGCCTTCGGGCGCTGCTTCAGGAATTCTCGGGCTCTGGCATTTACGATCAAAAATCCGATTGCTCCGACAATCGGAATCAAACCGATGAGCGACAACGAAATTGATGACCACAATCGCCAACGAAGAGCTGAGGCAGTTTGGAACATAAACCAAGCAACCGCGATGTGGAAAAATGCAGAAAATACAAGGCCGATCTGGCCAAATGGCGCACACGCAACCATGAGTCCAAAACACCACAACATTGCGGTTCTCGATCCAGCAACATCCGGAGCGTTTATGGCCGAGCCTGGGACTTCAACCGGGGATTGGCATTGAGGACAAAAGCCTGACGTTCCCGAATCTACTTCTTCGCACGATATTTGCTGCCCACAATTGCCGCATTGAAACTTGATCATTGGCTGCTGGGAATTTGCTTTCGTGACCGCCTCACCGGAAACGGTCAGAACGCGTATCAGCATTGGGGAGAGAGGAACTGTTCGTCGGTCCCGTGGAGATTGATGTGCTCATGTAGATGCTTCCGAGCATGTTCCTGCGCTCTGCTTTGCCAAGCTTTTTTCGGCGGTGCTCCTTGAGGTTGCCGACTGTGCTCCGTTATCGTCACGCATCAGTTCCGACACAACCCTTTTACCTCACCACTTTAAGTCTCACGAAAAACGGGGCCGTGGACGTGGGGACTCGAAGTGTGACCTGTTCGGTTTCAAAATCAGTGACCATAGAGCTGATGATTTCCGACGCTACAGGATCCCAAGATTGAAGGTTTTCGGAGCTTTCGCACGAAATCACCACGTCCGTCGCGTTCCTGTTTTTAGGGAAGGACAGATAGACGTAATTGCTGGCGAAACTCGATGTCACTGCGGGAGAAGGATCAACCTTCTTCGGATTGCGATTGAACGCGTATTCCAAGAGATTCACTTGTTGGTCGCCATCGGGATCAGCTAGGTCACCGCTCTGCAAAGGATTTCCAAGTTCGATGGATGTAAAGCGGATGTTCTTCCAAGCCTGCGCCGGTGATGTTCCATTAAAAACCATCTCTGCGTATTCCGGGTGGTCGATGAACGGATTACGGTTGTGCTGGTAGTCGGTGTAAATGCGTTGGTTCCGTTGCCGCTCTGCATCAGTCACGGGAAAATCACGATTCCACACTAAAAATGAGCTGAGCTTTCCAAATCGATAGAGTGTCGGATTTGGAGAGTCTGAAAGTTCAAGGTCGGGTGCATCAGCGTCCGTGCCATCGTAACGAACGGCCATATAAAACATGCTGCGGGCAATACGTCCTTTGTCGGTGTCGCGAGGCTCCCAAGAGTCCGTGTCATACGTGGACGTTGGTGCTTCTGGATGAATGGACACGGGCGCGGTGGACCAATCGAAGTATTTGTTCCCGCGTGAGCTGTTCACCGACGCATCAATCGGTCGAAGATTAAAAATGTCAGTCTTCGCTCTGCTGTTCGGGTCGAGAGCAACAAGCCCGTAGGATTGCGGCCACAAATGTTCACGGTTCCATGTGCCAGTGGTTCCGTTGTCTTGATTGATCTTTAAGTCGGTGAAGCCCGAGTAAATGAGCACGACCTTGCTCGAATCGCTCGGGTCTTCATCAATGACCTTCAGCGCGTCCCATGTGTCCGTGCTCGTCGACGTGTATGGCAGGACGGTGTGAACTTTGATTGCTGCGTGAAGAGCTGCTTTCAATGGCGCACCAGTTTTTCCAATGGCTTGGTCGTAGTAAGCAGCAGGCGGTTGAAATTGGGCGAGCAGTGACGCCGCCAACGATAAAAACGCGATGGCAAAAATGCTGGAGGACTTTATGGGTGAGCGAGCGGGTGAGTGCAGCAAAAGTGGGCGGGACGGTAACCGGAAAGCTTCGTCGCACAAGTGGAGGATGCCTTTTGACGTCGGTCTTGAATCGAGTGCCTGAGAGACGAGGGGCTCAAGCGATGACTTCGAAAGGATTGCGCGCAAGGGCAACGCTTCCGCCTTTCCCTCGGCCGGAAACCAATTTGCCGGCAGCTAGAAGGTCTTTTTTTACAGCCTCGTAAGTGGATTCGTCCCATCCGAGGCTTTGTCGGAGCGAAATGTTGCCCTTAGAGCCACCTTCAGACTCCAGGGCTGTGACCAGAGCCTGCCGCTGCTGATCCGTTACGTTGGCATCAGGAATGGAGTCAGGATGGTCCTGGTTGTCGCCGTCGCCGCCTCCATATTCGAGATGGTCATTCTCCGCGGCGCGTGGACTGAGATTGCGTTCGACGCGCAGCGTTGTCTGTTTGGCTCCAAGAGCAGCGTAATCAGACGGATTGCAGCTGAGGACGATGACCTGAAGTCCGCGATCAGCGGCGTGATCGAGCATCCGCTGCAGAATTTGCACGCGCTCCGGGTCGGAGTAGGCAAACGCGTCGTCAAACACCAACGGAAGACAACCATCGTGAGCTGCCGCAAGCACTTCGGCCATGGCCAGCCGAACGGCGGCGGCGACTTGCTCGCAAGTGCCCCCGCTGAGAGTTGCAAATTCAAAGGCACCGGGGCCATGCGCGGGGCGAATGAGTCGCAGGCCAGTGAACGTGTTGTTTTCGAGGTCCACGACGGCGCGCGCACCGGGACCAAAGAGACATTCGAGATAGCTGGAAATCTTGGCGGCCAGCGGTCGCGTGAATTTTTCGGCAAGCGACCTCTGCTCCGCGATGAAAAGCTCGTGAAGAAGACGAATGGCACCAGACTTTCTCTTGGCAATGGAGCGATGCTCACTTGCGGACCGCATCTGTGCTTCCGCAATCGCTACGTCCGCATGCGGATCGGATGTGCCGTCGCGATGGAGCTCGTTGCGGGCGACAGCGCGCTTTTGTTCCGATTCGTTCTTCGTGGAAGTGTGCTGGTCAATCGCGCGTTGATAGCGGACGAGGTCGCGCTCGAGCAGATCAGGTTGCAGTTCATTCAGATTGCGGCGCGTGAGAGCGAGGCAGCGCTCGGCCTCGCCTCGCGCGGCAAAGAGTTCAGCAAGACGCTGGGTTCTCGCGGTGTCATCGCCGTGAGTCTCGAGTAGCAACCTTAGTTGTGCATCAAGGTCAGCCAAGGCACGCTTTTGATCTTCCAACCCCCGTCGGTGTTCGATGAGCCGTTCGCTGGCTTGTCGGAGAGTCCTCGCTAATGCCTCACACGTGCTGCGGGCATCAGTTTCGTTCGCCTCTGCGTCACGAAGCTGCTGCGCGCATTCCTTGGCGAGGACGTTTGCGTCCGAGAGTCCTGTCGGCGCAATAAACTCCGCGACCAATGCTGCGCGGCGCTCGACATCCGCTTCGGCGGCAGTGCAAGTATTCACAGCTTCCGCGAACTCTTGATCGATCGTCTCCGAGCCGAGGCTTTCCAGCCGGGCGTTGGCAGTCTCGATTCGTGCCTCCAGATCCTGTCGCCGCGCGGCCGCCTCACTAGCTTCAATGACCGAGGCGATACCGTGAGCGTCGAGCTTTTGTTGAAGCGCCTCCTTGGCTTCTTGCAGTTGCTGGCGTGCGTCTGCGAGGCTGGTGCCGCCACCGGGGCGGATGCGCAGGCGAATCGCGGGACCCACCACCACCACAGCGTCTTCGGTAAGAATGTGCGAATCACCCGCTGCGAGCGTGCGTTCTCCGATAATCACGGGAGCGTCGCTTGCTATCACTTCGATGCCCGCGGCCATGGCATTCAAGGCTGCGGCGGCATTGGAATACTCACCTTCCAATTTTTGCAGCGCCTTCAACTTCTGAGGAGTGATGGCCGGAATCTGGGCGAGCACGGATTCGAGCTGACTGACGCTCACGCGCAATTCGCGAACTTGATCGAGCTTCTTGCCGATCAGATCCCGCTGCGTCGCCTTCTCAATTCGTTGGATGTGCGAAGCCGCCAAGTCACTTCGCAGTCTCGCAACGCGGACCTGTGAGACCATCTGCTGGCACGCCTCGTCAGCGATGGTATCGCGCTCGCGGCAATCCGCTTCTTCGTCGGTAAGACGCTGCGTCTCCGTTTCTTTCGGAGCGAGTTCGGCTCTGGATATCTCGATGTCTCCGCGCGCCTGCCTGATTCGCTCGTCGGCTTGAACAAGTGCGTCGTGTTTTTCAGCCGCATGGGCTGCAGCGGGTGCCTGCGCCTGTTCCTCGCCGCGCAAGACGGACACGCGGGCAAGTTTGATCTCGACCGCCTCCTGGTCTTGCCGGAGTTGAGCAAG
Source organism: Chthoniobacteraceae bacterium (assembly GCA_947471505.1). Classification (GTDB taxonomy): domain Bacteria; phylum Verrucomicrobiota; class Verrucomicrobiia; order Chthoniobacterales; family Chthoniobacteraceae; genus SXWH01. The sequence goes on from CANIWM010000028.1 coordinate 32,876, forward strand.
CGCCGTCACGGACGACTGAATCATTTGCTCGGCGTCACGAAAATCGGTCACTGCTTGCTCAAGCCGCGCGAGGGTCTGCTGCGCAGTTGTGAGTGTTGAAGTCGCTGCGTTTTCGTCCGCGATTGCCCGTGCCAACTCCGATCCGGCTTTTGGTTCGCCATTCCGATTGAAGAGGGCTTCGTGTCGCTCCGCGAATTTCCGCGCAACGCGGGCGTCACACTCGGACTGCATCGCCGCAGCCCCGCCTTCGTTTTGCAGACGTGCGAGCAGCGACGCGCATTGGGTGTTGGCGTGTTCGGTAGGATCTTCGCCAGCGCTACCCTGCCAAATCCATAGATGTGCCCACTGCTCCCGCGCTCGCTCGCCAGCGCCTCGTCCACCGCCCGTTGCTTCAACACCGAACAGCTCTGCCAAGCGCGCTTCCGCTTCATCGCCGTTCCACGTTGAGCCATTCAGCTCGGTGAGCGTTGCCGTGCCGTTTGCTCCGCTGAAGCGCTTGAGGAGGCGATAGGTATGCCCGCGTGCTTCAAAATGAACCTCAACCTCGGGCTGCCCGCCGTGAATTCGGGAAATCATGCCCTTTTGCACTTCGCCACCTGTCTTCGCCCGTAGGAACAGGGCGCGGTGCGCCGCCTCAACCAAGGTGCTCTTGCCGCATTCGTTCGGGCCGCCGATCAGAGTTCGTGCGGGATCAAATTCCATCGTTACCTCGCGATGGATGCGGTAGTTGCGGAGAGTAATTGAAATGAGCCGCATGAGTCAGTTCTCCCGGCAAGCTGCGTAGAGTTCACGTAGCGCGATTCGCGCGCACGCGGCTTGTTCATTGTCCCCCGAGGCGTCGACTACGAGCTTCGTAGCTACGCGAGCGACGAGCGGATCGGAGGTCCGCTGCGTGAGGGCCTCGATCTCTTCAGGTGAAGGTGCGATTATGGTTCGATTGCCCAGCTTCAGCCGGAGCAAACGTGCCTGCCACGACTCCAGCTTTTGTTCCAGCCGAGTTGTCGCTTCTATTCCGAGCGAACCTCCCAATTCTAGCAGCAGCAAGTCCTGCTGGGCATGTGGTCCGATCAACCTGTCGATCTCTTCCTCGAGGCGCGTCAAACCGGCATCATCAGCAAAGTCGAATGCTACTTGATGCCAACCGAGCCGAGCTGTGCGCGCCGACGTCACTTTGGGCGCGCCGTTCCTCTCGGCGGTGACGAGTAGCACGTGTCCAGGATCGTTGCTTTCACCGCGAGCGAAGCGATCCATCTCGGGCGTCCCAGAATACCATGCCTTTGGCCCCACTTGCTTCATCCCATGCCAATCGCCGAGAGCGATGTAGTCGAAGCCACGCTCCGAAAGCCGCCCTAAATCGATCTGATTGATGGCCCCGCCCTCCCCCTCGTCATCTTCGGCCTGCGAACCGAAGCCTTGTACACTACCATGAGCCAACACCACCCGTGGTTTGTCCCCGAAACGCTCCAGGTCCGATTCGATAGATCGAAGCCAAGTGGTAATATCAGTCGATTCATGCCGCCGAAGGAGCGGGCAAGGAAAGAGAACCGCAGTTTCCAGTTCCAGCGGTTCGGGCTTCAGCAATACGGACAAGTTTGGGGCGAGTTGGTCTCGTTCGTGTTGGAAAAACGATTGTTCCCACAGACTTCCCGGCCCGCCGCTATCGTGGTTGCCGGGGATGACAAGCACCGGCACTTTCATCGCTCCTATTGCAGCGCAAGCTGCGGAGACAGTGGATTTGGTAGCACTCGGCGAATCGAAGACATCGCCCGCTACCAGAATGAACTCAGCGCCATTCGACTTCGCTGCCTCTGCGATCCGGTGAAGGACGTTGATCCGTTCCTGCTGGATCAGGGTGCGTTTTTGGATGTCATCAACTCCGGCGAAGGGCTTACCAAGTTGCCAATCTGCGGTGTGGAGAAAAGTCGCAATCATAGCGTTCGCCCTCCGCGTTTGGTGCTGTCAAATGTTGTTCTCATAACTCGGTAGGGGCCGCTATTTCACCAACTCCATCAGCTTTCCGTAGCTGTTCACCACGTCATACTTCACTTGGTCGGACGTGATCTTGGTGAAGAATTTGCGGGCGCATTCGATCTTGGCGTCTTCGATCTTCCGCAAATCCATCGAGGACATGGAGCCCTTCGTCTCGGCGATGAAGTAAACGTGCTTCACCTTGTCCTTGTTGAAGGCAATGGCCCAGTCGGGGTTGTAGTTCCCTACCGGGGTCGGGATTTGAAAGCTCTTGGGCAGCTTTGCATACACGACGACTTCGCTGCTGGCATCGAGTTCGCCAACGAAAGTGCGTTCGGTTCCGGAGTCAGTGAAGACGTAGTCGTAGATGTGACGGTTCGCCTTGAAGCCTTTGCTGAGGTCTTCCTTTCGCTCGGTGAAAATATCAGGAGCCTCATGAACGCCGGCCGTCGTGTCGTAGGCGATGTGCTCCACGATCACGGTAGCCTTCTGTTCGTTGATCAGCGTGCCCGCCTTGAGTATAAAGTCTTCGGGGTTTGTCTTGTATTGGGCGAAGACGGCGACGTTGATGCCGCGCAGGATGGTGGCGATGGTCTGCCGGGTGAGCTTCGTGTCCTCCGCCAGTTTTCCGATGAGGTCGTATTTTACGGCGGAGCGCGCGGAACTGGTCAGGTGGTCGGTCACGTTGGCCTTCACCACGAATGCCTCACCCTTTTTCACTGCCTCGTAGGTGGCCTCTTCTGTCTGCTCGCCGGCGGTCACCGTGTATTGGAGCGGCGTTACTTTGAGTTCCTTATCCAGCGTCTTGATGCACTTCTCGATCAGCTCGTCGGTTTTGAAATCGACGGCGTAGATGGCCTTGCGGTTGATGCGGCTCCAAAGCTCCTGGAACTCCTTCTTCTCAAAGTTCGCGTTGAGTGAGTTCACCTTGCCCTTACGGTCGTCCTCGATCTCCGGGAGCTGGGCGGCGCTGAAGACGCTGTCGATCAGTTGCAGGACCTGCTCCTTGTAGGGCTCCAGCTCTGCCGGGAGCTGAGCGAGCGTGCCTTCCTTTTTGGCCGTGTGATAGTCCTCGGTGATCCGTTCGTCGCTGTCGGAGTAATCGTTCTTCACGAGGTAGCGCTCAATGAGCTTCGCCAACTGTGGTGTCACTTTCACTTCTCCGGTCGGGGTCTGGAGCACCTTGTCTTGGAAATACTCCGAGTTGGCCTGATTCGGGCGGGCTGAGAGCGATGCAATGGTTTCCTTCTGCAATTTGCTAACGAAGTCCTTGTAGCTCTCGTTCGCTACGACCGTCAGCACGTTCACCTGATGCACGATGGCTGGATCGTCGATGCGATCTCCGCTCTGATTACGAGAAAGCCGCATTCCGCGCCCGACCTCCTGGCGCCGGGAGATCGTGTTGTCGCTGTGCTTCAGCGTGCAGATCACGAAGACGTTCGAGTTGTCCCAGCCTTCCCGCAGCGCCGAGTGGGAGAAAAGGAACCGCACTGGCTCGGAGAAAGTCAGCAGCCGTTCCTTGTCGCGCAGGATCAGGTCGTAGGCGTCCACATCGTCCGCTTCTCCGGCGGATTCACCGCGCGTTTTCACGTCTGGGTTCACCAGCCGCTTCGTTTTCTTGTCGATGGAGAAGTAGCCGTTGTGCGTCTTGGCGGCGGAAATCCCGCGCAGGTAGCGGTTGTAGGGCGTGTCCTCCAGCGTCAGCACTTCGTTGAGCTGGTTGTTGTATTCCTCCTCGAACATCTGCGCGTATTCGCCCGCCTGCTCCCCGGCCTCGTCGTAGCTGCGATACTTCGCCACCTCGTCAATGAAGAACAGCGAGAGCACCTTAATGCCTTGGGTAAAGAGCGTCTGCTCCGTTTCAAAGTGCGCCTTGATCGCCTCGCGGATCTGGATGCGACGAAGCGCCGCTTCGTTCACATCGCCCGTGGCCTCTCCGGCACAGAGCACTACGCCGTTCGTGAAGCTGACCGTGTTTTCGATGGCATTGATGTCCGAGACCACGAAGCCGCGATACTGCTCCAGCCCATCGGAGAGGTCGTAAAGGTTGTCGTTCTTCCGAAGCATCCTGAGCACGCGCTTGATGCCGTTCTTCTGCTGGATTTCCAGCTCGGCGCGGGCTTCCGGCGGCTGCGTCGTCGCGATGCGGATGGATTCGAGATAAAGGTAGGCATTCGTCCCGGCCAAGCCCTTCACGGTGATGCCGCGCACTTTGATCTTCTTCACGAGCTTCTGGTTGTAGGCGTCGATGGCATCGAGCCGATACACCTTGTTGTGCTCCGTCTTGTGCGTGGCGGAGTAGCGCAGGATCATCAGCGGGTCGAACTCCGCCAGCTTCTCCGTCGTGGCCTTGCCCTCCATCTTCTGCGGCTCGTCCAGGATCATGATGGGCCGGTTCTTCTTGATAACGTCGATCGGTCGGCGCGACTGAAAATCATCCAGCTCCAGATAGATGCGCCGGGCATCCTCGCCGCGGGCGTTGAACGCCTGCACGTTGATGATCATCACATTGATCCCAGCGTCCGACGAAAAGCTCTCCAGATTGTGAAGCTGCTTCGAGTTATAGACGAAGTGACGGGCCTTCTTGCTGTAGGTTTCCAGAAAGTGCTCCGCCATGATCTCGAAGGACTTCAGCACGCCTTCGCGGATGGCGATGCTCGGCACCACCACGATGAACTTGCTCCACCCGTAGTCCCGGTTCAGCTCGAACATCGTCTTGATGTAGCAGTAGGTCTTGCCCGTGCCCGTCTCCATCTCGACATCGAGGTTCACGTCGCAGACGGGCGTCTTCTTCAGCTCCGGTGAAAGGGGCAGATTGTGCCGCCGCTGCACGCCTTGGAGATTTTCCAAAAGCAGCGTCTGCGGGATGGCGAGCTTGTCGTTCGCAAAGCCGTCGCCCTCCATGCCGGGGAGCGCGACCGTGCTGCCCGCCGTGGCCCGGCCTGGGTCCAGCGAATACTTGTGGCCCTGGCTCTTCGGCTGTCCGGCGAAGCAATCCACCACCGCCTTCACGGCATCCGTCTGGAATGCCTGCTGTTTGAATTTCAGCTTCATGGCCTACAGCGATTTGACCTCGGTTTCGGGACTGAGGAGCTTGAAGATTTGTTCCACGTTGATCTTCACGCTGTCGCTGTCGTAACTGCTGTCGCGGAAGACAGCCCGCAGCGGCTTTCGCTTGGCCAATTCCTTCACGAGGTCTTCGCTCACCTTCGGATCGAAGCAGGCGGCAAGGGCGTTGCCGTCAATGAAGAACACCTTCTTTCCGGCAATGGTCTCTCGGGTGATCGGCAGAGACAGGTCCACGCCCCAATCCACCAGCACTTGAAAGAGCAAGTCTTCGGGCGTGCGGTCGGGCTTGATGTTATCCGTGTGCGCCACGAGGTCGGTCTGCTTCACCGCATCCGGCGTGTAATACACGTCCGCCATGTTTGAAGTGTCGATCTTCAGAACGCGGAAGCCGGTGTCCAGACTTGGGGCGTTGGTTGCGTTCTCGGCTTTGATTCTTGCTCCAGCGCGGCGGATGCGTTCTTGAGCCAAATCCGAAATCGTGTCCAATCGCGCGCCGCCAGTGATTTGGGCAGGAACCTCTAGTGCCATCGGAATTTGGACGGAGATATGCCTTCGTCGTCCTCCGTCAGCCGCGTTCTGTGCCATGACCGCGTGCGCGAGGGTTCCGCTCCCAGCGAAGAAATCGAGAACGATGTCGTCCCCTGTCTGGTCCGTCGCAATATCGAGCATCCGCCGAATTAAGCGTGTCGGTTTCGGCGTCTCGAAAACGGAGTCTGAACTTGTGAGCGGCAGAAGCTCTAGGAGCTCCTTCTTTGACTCTTGGTTGTGTCCAACGTCTTTGTAGAACCAGAGCGTTTGGGGGACACGCCCGGCTTTGACTTCGGAAAGGAATATCTTTGGCGCAGGAATATTATTTCCATCCGCCCCCCACCAAATTCGCTTATCTTTGTCCATCGCCCAGAACTTTTCTTCGCTGACTCGCCAATATGAGCCAGCGGGTGGCCCCCCTACAATGCGTCCGCTTGGGCAAGTAATTGAATAGGTCCCCTTACTGTAATAGTTCCGCGCAGCTAGGTTGTTTGGGCGCCACGGACCACGAGGGTCGTTGTCAGGATTCTTATAGACTGCATTTTGCTCTTCTGTCCGATCCAACAGAACTGGCCTCCACGTTTCAGCATTCCGTGCGTAAACGACGATATAGTCATGGTCGGTGGAAAAGTGCTTTGCGCTGCTCTTTGGTGCGTAAACTTTTTGCCACAAGATCGTCGCGACGAAGTTTGCTGTGCCAAAAACTTCGTCGAGCACCTCACGGAGGCGAGCGAATTCATTGTCGTCGATAGAAACAAAAATTGCGCCGTTCTCTCCCAATAGATTTCGCGCCAGTTTCAAACGGGGATACATCATCGTTAGCCAATCTGAGTGGAATCGACCATTTCCTTCGGTATTGGCGACCATTCGATTGCCTCTCGGATCCGTTTGATTCGATCTGAGGAAATAGTTTTCCGGGTCGTCACTGAAATCATCGTCGTAAACAAAGTCATTCCCCGTGTTATAGGGAGGGTCGATGTAGATCAGCTTCACCTTCCCGAGATAGGTCTCCTGAAGCAGCTTCAACGCATCGAGGTTATCGCCTTCGATGAAGAGGTTTTGGGTGGTGTCGAATTCCACGCTCTCCTCGCGACAGGGGCGTAGGGTTTTGGCGATGGGGGTATTGGCGGCGATCAGCGCCTCGCGCTTGCCCGGCCAGTCGAGGTGATACCGTTCGCGCGGACCTTCTACGATGTGGTCGGACAGCTCCTGCCGGAGTTGGTCAAAATCAATTGCCCGGGTGAGCGTCCCTTTCTCGTCTCGAGTCTCAGTGACGCAACCGGGAAAGAGTGCAGCCAGTTTCTCGATATTCGCCGTCGTGCGGTCGGGTGTGTGCAGTTTGAGTTTGTCCATAGCAGAGTCGGTTCAGAGTTGTTTCAGGTTCTCGAGTTCGTGCGAGACGGAACGAAGCGCAGCATTCAGCTCCACCTTGCGGTTGAATTGTTTTTCCCGTTCGAGCCGGGCCTCCAATTGCTGACGCTCCCGCTTCTTCGCCTCAAGCGCCCGGAAGCGGGAGACGTGGTCCGCGAGGCTCTCACCTGCGCGCGGGGGCAGCGGGATGTGGCGGCGAACGATGTGCTCGTAGAGCCCAGCGAGATCGAGCGCGACCGGGAGCGGTGGACGCTCGGCGGCCAGCGGTTGCGGCTCCGTCTGAAAGCTGGCCTCGATGACCCACTTCGACGAATCCGCATCGCTGGGGCGCTTGTAAGAAGCAGCAAAGCGGATTTGGTCGCCGTGGGTGAACTGAAAGAGCAGCGGAAATGGGATGGCTCGATCCATCGCCTGGAGCACCGCCTCGTCGAGTTCCGGCGTCCTGAGCGCGATCTCAAAGACTTCAATTTCGGTGATGCCGTGCCGGGCGGGAAGATTGGTCGTTTCCGGGGAGAGTTTGTATTTCCAAAGAATCTCCCCGACCTCGGACACGAAGAGTTCCCTGATCCGCTTCGAGGGCTTGGCGTGCGCGTAGATTTTGTTCTTCGGAACCACGCGGTTGAACTCGGCTTGTTTCGGGTAGGCAAACATGCGGCATCAGGCACGTGGCTGAACGACGAGGAAGGCGATCAACTCGAAGTCGCCGAGTCCATTGATCGTGTTCAGCAAGGCGGTGGTCTTGCCTCCGGTGAAGAGGCTGTCGATGTCCTTCTCCTCCTTCAGCGCAATCATGGACTGGATGCCCTTTTGCAAGAGGGCCGAGTAGGCGTCCATGCGGCGGCCGTCCTTGGTGGCGTCGTTGAACGCCTGATACACCTCGGGCATCGCCACGCTCCGGTCCTTGCAGGCGGCGCGAGCGAGGTCGAGGAGGCGCTTGGCCTCGGTGTGATTGACGATCACGCTGCCGTCCTGCGCGACATAGACGAGGTAGTAGGGATGCAGGCGGTTCTGCCGGTTGATGTTCACGCCATCGTTGCGGTTCCGCAGGGCGAAGATGACGCCGGGCACGAGGCCGCGCTCGGGAGCTGCGGGGACGACGGCGTGCATTCCGTTCGGCAGGCTGGCGAGGTCGCCGTGTGTCTTCACGTAGTTCACGAGGTCCATGCGGAAATCGTTCAGCCCGAGATCGGTGATGGAGATGCCGGTCTTGAGGTCTTCCAGCTCGATGACTTCCTCTTGAAGCCGGCGAAGCTGCTCGCGGCGGTAGGTGACATCGTTGGCCTTGGCATCGAGTGGATTGTCGTCGCCAGTGGCGGTGACGTCGGCGATGACCATGCGGCTTTCGACGCGCTCCTTGAGGTTGATGTATTCGTCGAGCGTGATGTCCGGCCAGTAGTTCACGAGCTGGATGAACTTGTTCTGCGAGCCTATGCGATCAATGCGGCCAAATCGCTGGATAATGCGGACCGGGTTCCAGTGGATGTCGTAGTTGATGAGGTAGTCGCAGTCCTGGAGATTCTGGCCCTCGGAAATGCAGTCGGTGCCGATGAGGAGATCAATCTCGCCGGGCTCCTTGGGCAGGATGACCGCTTTCTCCTTCGAGCGCGGCGAGAAGAGCGTGAGCAGCGATTGGAAGTCGTAGCTCTTTTTCAGCGTGCTCTTCGGGCTGGCGGCGCCGGTAACTTTGCCGGAATGAAGTCCCGCACTTTCCAAAAAGTAGGGCGCGATGTGCTCGTAGAGATAATCCGCGGTGTCCGCGAAGGCGGTGAAGATGAGGACCTTCTTGTTCCCCGCATTGATGGGCGAGGCCAGCTTGCTGAGGATCGTCGTCTTTATGTGCTGGAGCTTCGCGTCGTCGGACGGCGTGATTTTCCGCATCTCGGCGAGCAGGGCTTCGAGGATGGCGAGGTCGGCGCGCAGCTCGTGCTCCCAGCGGGGGAGGTCCATGTCCGAAAGGTTGATCTGCACCTTGTTGCCGATCTGCGCGTCATCCGGGTCGGGTATGTCGTCGTCCTGGTCTGGCTCCACGTCGGCGAAGGCGGGAGACACATCGGCAAAGGTGGCGTCGCGCCCTGTCTTCTTGAACGCGGCGATTTTTTCCAGCGTGCGCTCGTGATTGTCCGCGAGACTCTTGAGGGTGAGGCGGAAGGAATGCACTGAGCTTTCGAGCCGCTTGAGCAGGTTCACGGTCATGAGCGCTTGGATTCCCTTTTCGCGTCCAGATTGCCCGAGGTTCCCGTGGCCAACCTCGTCGCCCGGATCGTAAAGCTCCTGGTATTTCGACAGACGGCTCGGTTGCACGTAGGTGAGCGGCGCATACACGGCCAGCGTGAGCATACTCAACTGCTCGAAAATCTCGTTGAAGCCGATGACGTCCTTGCGGTGGGTAAGCTGGCAATGGAAAGAGAGCGGTTTCAGTCGCTCCGGGAACGTGCCGATGTCCTTCGTATCGTAGTAGGTCTGGATGTGGCGGCGGGAGCGCGCAATCGTCACGCTGTCGAGCACCTCGAAGAAATCGAAATCGAGCGTGTTGAGAATCGCGGCGGCGGTGCGCTCTTCAGGCGGAAGTGTGGACCAAGCGTTGAACGCGGCTTGGGCACGACGAAAGATTTCGTCGATGTGCTTTTCGGATTTGAGCTTCGTGCTGAGGTTTTCCGGGTCGCCTTCGTAAGCGAGCGCGAGCTGGTTTTTCAGGTCGGCGAAGCGGTTGTTCACCGGCGTCGCGGAGAGCATGAGCACTTTCGTTTTCACGCCCTGCCGGACGACTTGATTCAGGAGGCGCTGATACCGCGTCTCGCGCTCCTCAAAGGCGGTGTTGTTGCGGAAGTTGTGCGACTCATCAATGACCACGAGGTCGTAGTTGCCCCAGTTCACGCGGTTCAGCGCCAGGCCGAAAGAATAGCCGCTCTCGCGGAGCAGATCAGTGTGGCACAGCACGTCGTAGCCGAAGCGGTCCTTGGCGAAGATGTTCGTGACGAGGTTGCCTTTGTAGGTGAGCCAGTTGTCTGCGAGCTTCTTCGGGCAGAGGACGAGGACGGACTTGTTTCGCAGCTCGTAGTATTTGACCACGGCCAGCGCGGTGAACGTCTTCCCAAGTCCCACGCTGTCGGCGAGGATGCAGCCGTTGTAAGTCTCCAGCTTGTTGATGATGCCGGTGGCGGCGTCCCGCTGGAAGTTGAAGAGCTTTTTCCAAACGAGACTGTCTTCGTAGCCGGTGCGGTCGTTCGGCAAAACATCCTCGCTGATGTCCTCCAGGAACTCGCTGAAGATGTTGTAGAGCATCAGGAAGTAGATGCGCTGCGGCGAATTCTCCTGATACACGGACGCGATGTGCTCGCAGAGCTTCGCGGTCACGTCTTCAAGCTTTTCGGGGTCGTTCCAAATCTGATCGAACAACGAGAGGTAGGTCGTTGTGAGCGGCTGCTCATCCATCCGGTTCACGAAATTGGAAACGGCATTGCCTTTCTCGTAGCCGAGATCCACCGCGGTGAACCCGTGCAGCGGGAGATAAACGGATTCCTTTCCATCTGCGCTGACGCCCGCGAACTGTTGCATCGGGGCGCGCCCGCGATTCGAGCGAAAAACAGCCTTGTTCCGCATCCACTCCGCACACTCTTTGGCGATGGCCCGTTGGGTCAGTTCATTGCGAAGGCGCACCTCGAACTCGCTGCCGTAAAGACTGCGTTCACGTTCGAGCTTCGGGATGTGGAATTCGCGGTGCTCCTTCTTCAGCCGGTCGGTGACTTCACCGGGGACGAACGTGGGCGACGTGAAAATAAACTGAAGCGACTCGATCTTCTCCAACTCGGCCTTGAGGGCTTCAAAGGCGTAGATGGAGAAGCACGACGCCGCGATCTTGAGCTTCGCTCCGGGCGTGATTGTCTGCTTCAGGCTGTCACCGAGCAGGTGGTTGATGTTGTCGATTATTTCCATCATGCGTTCGGCTCTCGATAGATAGATAGCCAGTCCATCACTCGAGGGTCTTCAGTTCATCGACGATCAGGTAACGAGGATTTTGATCGCGGTCGAATTCGGCGAGGCCCTTGGCCCATACCCGTTTCTTGCCATGCGTTTTGACGATCTCTTCGTGCTCGGGGCGATACTGGCATCTGACGGAACGCACTTGCCAGTCCTGAATCCCGCGTAGTTCAAAGCGCATGGTTTCATAGTCCACCGCCATGAGGCTGCCGCAAACCTCCGCCAAATCCTCCGGGATGCGCGTCTCTTTTAGCGCCTCGGTTGCGCGGCTCCATTCCTCTTTCCCCATGTCGAGAGGGTGTCCATCTGGAACCATTCGGCCCCCGACTTCAACACTCTCAATCTTGGGCTCCTTGAGAGGGATGAACCGCCGAGCCGCATGAAGAGCAGCGTCAATCAAAGCAACGTCAATTGCAGGGCGGCCCCGCGCAAAATCGTTGATACGTTCCCGGGGACGTTCATCTTGGAGTGAAGCGGAAACAACCCCCATGAGTTCCATCGAGTCTTTTACGGCCTGAAATAGCGGATCGGAGAATCCACGAAGCATCCGAACATCATCGTCAGACTGCTCGGGTTGCGGCAGTCGAAAGCCGAACATCAGCTTCGGATTCGCCACGGTGACGTCGAGGTCCATGTCACCTTTCCAACGGAAACTTTTGGCTGACAGATTCGGGTGCGTCTTAGTGACGTGGACGAGTTCCTTGCGCAGGTTGTCGAATATCCTGTGCATACGTCTTAACGGGCAGAAGCCGTGTTTCACCAGCGAGCCGTGATATTGGAGAACCAAGTCTGACTCATCCAACGCGACCGCGATCGGCATTCTCTCCAGGTAGAGTTCGTGGAGCGCCGAGTAGTGCCCTTCAAAAAGATGCCCAGCGTTCGATTCGTTCGTGCCTTCGCCGGCCAAGAACCGTCGTAGTTCTGCAATCTCGGAATGCACCGATCGCGCCTTGTTCAGTGTTCGTTGCTCCCAACTCATAGCCGGATTTTGATGTAGCCTTTGCGCAGATCAGACGGTGCCTCTCGGAGCCGAATTTCCGGGTCTGGCGTCTGGAACTCGTCGTGGAAATTGTGTTCCGCCGGTCGGAAAGGAGCGAAGTATCGAACCCTCACGCTGAATTCGTCAAAGGCGGGAATCTTGAAGACATCGAGCCCGCTCTTCTTTACCAGATCGACAGTGAGTTCGATGCCCACCTCTACGTGCGAAACATCGTCGGCGGCACTGAGGAACCGCCCGTCCAAATAGACCTCGGCGACGGCAGTGTTGGTCTTCAGCCAACCGACAAAATCAAGGAACGATTGCCACAACTCCCGTCGAGCCGGTTTGACACCGAAGCAGCCTGGCAGTTCATCAATTCTGACGACATGCACGGTGGGCGGGACGGGCAGAAACCCGTGTTCGGTGAGCGTAGGCAGCATTTATCGAGTTGTCTTTGCGGCCTTCGCGGGCTTCCGCGCCTCCCGTTGACTCAGCTTTTGTTCGTGGCCCTCGATGAACTCTGCAATGGCATGTTCAATCTCGGAATCTGACGGCCCCACCTTCTGCAACCACTCGCGGAGAAGCTGGTCAACCAACTGAGACAGGGAACGCCCTTTTTGTGCCGCGAGCGCGCGACATCGCATGAGGAGATCCGGCTCAATGGTGAGGGCCACATTTTTCCGGTGCTTGTCAGGATTGGTGCGCGGGCGAGGCATGATGGGTTTTTATACGTGTATTAACACAGATCGGCAAGAAATACTTGCCTGTATTTTTACCATGGTAATAATGCGGGCACAAAACAACGCATATGCCGAGACCTCGCTCTGGCCGCACAGGCCGCAACATCACGCTCTATTTGGATCAAAAAACGCTCGAAGCGGCTCAGAAGCACGCCTTTCGGCGGAACACATCGCTCTCTGATCTCGTCAATCGGTTGCTCGTCGCGGAACTCAACACTCGTGGGGGGTTGGCCCATCAGCACCCACGGCGCATCGGAGCAATGGCATGAAAAGCAGGCGCACTCCAAAGAACCACGCCCCCGAAAGCACCGAGCTGAGTCCCGAAACGGAACCGCGATTTCAACAGCTCAACGACATCGCGCTTGGTGGCGACGAGGACAACGCCGCCTGCGCCATAGCAGACCTCGCCCGCGAGTTCCCCCAAAAAAACTGAATCCTTTCGCCTCCGGTTCGCTCCTCGCGCGCCGGATCGGAGGCATCATCAAATTGCGTGAGGGAAACACCAAAAAAAACATAACAAAACCATGAAACTCAGTAAAAATAACAAGTCGTTTGAACCGTGCCCGGAATTTTCGGGCCTCGCCGTCGTCGTCGATGTGACGCCGCTCAAGAAAGTCGAAACTGCCTACGGGCCGAAGGAGACTTTTAAAATTGTCTTTGAAACGCCGCTCCTTCGCGAGGATGGGACGCCATATAGTGTCTGGAGCCGGGGGTTCACGCCTTCCTTGCACGAAAAAGCGGCCTTCGCTCAGTTCCTTCGCAAGTGGTTTGGACGCGCGCTCACTGCCGCAGAGGAGGCGGAGTTCGACACCGAAGCACTGCTCGGGAAGACGGCAGAAATCACCGTCGTCCACGAGGAAGGAAAAACCGGGGAAACCTACGCGAACATCGCGCTCATCCGCCCGGACAAAACGGGCAAGGCGATGAAGCCAAGCGGCAAGTTCAAGCGCTTGAAAGATCGCGAACAGACCAACGGAGCGCCAGACGCCGAGTATCGCCGGACTGAACAATCGGAGGATGCGGGTGAGACGGACGATTGGCGGCGCACGAAGGTTCACATCGGCAAACACAAAGGGCTCGACCTTGGCGATCTGGACACCGTTGCGGTGAAGGCACTCATCGAGCACTGGCTGCCGGAGGTGAAACTCAAGTCGAAGCTCTTGGCCGACGACCGCCGACTCATCGCGGCGCTCGAAGCGGCGCAAAAAGCACTCACTGCCGATGGCGAAGTGGACCCCGACAACATCCCTTACTAACCGGAACCCAACGCCATGATTCTTATCAAACGCGAATCCGCGTCGCACTGGTATCTGCGCGACGGCACTCCATTCCACGAAACCGAGCGCGCTGACGGCAAAGGTCTGCGCTCGGTCACCCTCCGCGATGCGCGTAAAGTTCGCGCATTTCCGAGTGTCACGAACATCCTCAGCATCCTCGCCAAGCCCGGCCTTGATGCTTGGCGCATCGAACAGGGCATTCTCGCAGCGCTCACGTTGCCGCGTCCGGAAGAGGAAAGCCTCGACGCCTTCGCCAAGCGTGTTGTCACCGACATGTCGGAGCAGGTCGCCCAAGCCGCCGATCTCGGCAGCGCCATTCACGCCGCGTGCGAAGTTTACGCGACCTCGAAGGCATTGCCGGAAAGCCCGGAAGTCGCCGCGTTGTTCGCCCCGGTGCGCGAATGGTTTGATCGGGACGTCGAGCGGATTGACTGCATCGAGCGTGTCGTCACTCACCCCGAGTGGGGCTACGGCGGGCGAGTGGACATGGTGGCCAAGCTCAAGAGCACGGGCTCTTGGGCCGTCGTGGATTTCAAAACGCAGAAGATGAAGCGCGATGCGAAAGGCGCGTTGAAGCCGACGTTCTACGAAACGTGGCCGCTTCAGCTTGAGGCCTACCGCCAGGCGATCCTCGTCGAGGCTGCGCGCAAGCAACCTCAGGACATCGTCTCGCTGGTCATCAGCTCCATCGAGCCGGTGCCGGTGGTGCCGAAGGTCTGGCCTCGCGAAGAGCAAACGGCCTACTACCACGCCTTCATCAACGCCCGCAATTTGTGGGTCTGGATGAAGGGATACTGCCCCATCGAATCAACCGCTGCCTGACCGACATGGCTGAAACCGACATCGAAATCCGGGAGGGCATCACATTCGAATGGCTCGATGCTCCATCAACGCCGAATCGAAGGTGGCGTGCCCGGATGTCTCGCGAAGTCTTCGCAACTCTTGTGAAGGAAAAACTCGGACCAGACCGCGGCGATTCCTTCCTCAAGCCTCAATCGGCACACCGCAAAAAACGGAACGCTCAAACATGATGAAATCTATTCTTCTTACGCAGCTCCATCACCCGCCAGTCGGACCACGGGCTCACTCACGCAACCGCCGCCGATACACCTGGCCGTGGCGCATTCTCTTCCTGCTTGTCGGCTTTGCGCTCGGCTGGGCTGTGCGCGGCTTCATACCGCTATGATCGACGACGGCACCACATTCGAGCGGCTGGTGAACGCGGGCGAAAACGTCTGCCTCACCGGCCCGGGCGGCACCGGAAAGAGCTTCCGAACTCGGCGGATGATCGCGGGTAATCCCGCTCGTTTCGCTGTCACGGCCTCGACCGGCATCGCCGCACTCAACATCGGCGGACTCACCCTCCACCGATGGAGCGGCATGATGCTCGGGCCACAGAACGGCGAAACCAACGAGGACTATCTCGCGCACCTCATGGCGGACAAACGCTTCAGCGTGCGTGCGGGCTTTAACCGCATCCGCAGCGTAGAAACGCTCGTCATTGACGAGGTTTCAATGCTCAACGGGCGGACGCTCGATTTCCTAGACTTCCTCGCTCGGAGACTGCGCGGAAATGATCGTCCATTCGGCGGCATTCAGATGATCGTCACGGGCGATTTTTGCCAGCTCCCGCCGGTCAAAAAGGACCCGCGTGCGCCCTACGACTGGGCGTTTGAATCCCGCTCGTGGAGGGAGGCGGACTTCCAAGTGGTTCACCTCACCAAAATCCACCGGCAAAACGACGCTAATTTCATCCGTGCCCTTTCCGAGTTTCGCTTTGGCCGCGTCACCGGCCAAAACGCCCGCCTGCTACGCTCGCGCGTCGCCAAGTTTCCCGACGCCAACCTCACGAGGCTCTTCACGCACAACGCGCAGGTGGACAAGTGGAACGCTTACCGGCTTGGCGAAATCGACAGCGAGCCGGAGGTCTTCGACGCCGAGCTTAGCGGCCCGGAACACCAGCAGCAGTTTCTCATCAACAATCTGCTCACCCCACAGCAGCTCGAACTCAAGCGCGGTGCGCGTGTCATGTTCACGGTCAACAGCAGCGAGGGCGGCTTCGTCAACGGGCAGACCGGCATCGTAACGGACTTCGCTTGGGGACGGATCATGGTCGAATCCGAGGGGCGACAAATTTCCGTCGAGCCCTTCGCTTGGCCCTACGACAGCCGCGATAAAAACAGCGCCACCTTCCGGCAATTCCCGCTGCGGCTCTCATTTTCGGTCACCATTCATAAAGCCCAAGGACTCACCCTCGATTCCGCCTACATCGATGTGCGTGCGGCGCGCGAACCTGGGCAGGCTTACGTGGCACTCTCGCGGCTGCGTGGACTTTCTGGATTGCACCTCAAGGACTGGTTCTCCGGCGTCTTCGTCAGCAAAGCGGCCACCGATTTCTACGCACACCTCAACGGCAACTGATGGACTGGAACGCGATCAAACTTTTCTACCTCGACTGCCGCAGCTTCAAGGCGACGGCGGAGCGATTTGGCGTGGCCATCGAAGCTCTCAAGAAACGCGCACAGCGCCAGCGGTGGAGGGACATCGAGGGGACATCGCAGAGCGCAGAGGGGACAAATGTCCCCTCGACGGAAGGCACTGAGGAGACATGCACCGCTGGTGAGGGGACATCGCAAACCGAAAATGTCCCCTCTACGACCGCAAATGTCCCCTCGATGTCCCCTGACGCCCCGGCGGATGTCCCCTCTACGAGCGCAAATGTCCCCCCGATGTCCCCTCACGCATCGGCGGATGTCCCCTCCACGGATTCAAATGTCCCCTCCGATGTCCCCTCTGCCGCTGCTGATGTCCCCTCAATCTTCACCCCCGACGTCACGACCTACCCGAACGCGATGTCGCCGGGGTCACCGGCTGTGGACACCATCGCGTCCGTCCTCGACGCGATTCAGTCCGGCCAGTTCCGCTCGGAAATCGAGGAACTGCGGCGCGTGCTTGGGCGCGATGGCAAGACGGCTTACGACCGCGCGAAGACCAGGCTCCCGGCGTTCTGCGTTTCCGGCACGACCGCCGACCGCAAGCGCCTCCTCAAGCACACGGGCCTGCTGCAAATCGATTTCGACGGACTCAACGGGACGCTCGCCGCCGCGCGGCAAAAAATCTCTGGCGATCCGCACGTTGCCGCCGCGTTCGTCTCACCAAGCGGTGACGGGCTCAAAGTGCTGCTCCGCATTGATGGCTCGCGGCACGACGAAAGCGTGCGCGCCGCCGCCAAATACTTCGCCGACACCTACGGCCTCAAACACGACCCGCAGGTAAAGGAGCCGACGAGGCTCTGCTTCGTCTCGCACGACCCCGACCTTTTACGCAACGCCGAGGCCACGGTGTTTCCCATCGCCGAAGACCAAAGCAGCGTGCCCAAGAACGGTCGCGGTCGCCCGAAAAAGGAGCGCGCGTGGTGGGCGGTGTTCAAGGGCGCACTCAGCACGCTCGATCTCGCCGCAATCTTTAGGGAAGCGGCGATGCTCGGCGAATGTCTCGATCCCGATACCGGCAAATGGGCCGTGCGCTGTCCGTGGGCCGAGGAACACGGCAACGGTGGCACCGACTGGAAGGCGAACGCGAGCGACACGGTGATTTTCGCCGAACGCGATTTCCCCGCCTTCAAGTGCCTCCACGGCCACTGCGCGGAGCGGAAGATCGAGGACATCTGCACTTGGTTTGAAGCGCGCAAGCCCGGCTGCGTGGACGCGCACTGCGCCGAGCGCCGCGTATGGGAGGAAGGGCAAACGAACGCCGCCGGGCGTCCGCGCACCCTGCTTCCCGCCGATGACCGCCCGGATTCCGTCTTCGCCGATGAGCTGGGCGTCGTGCTTGAACCGAAGCGCGAATGGTTCCTGAAATCGGATGCCGTCGTCTCCGTCGAATTGCGACGCCTCAGCGAAAAAGTCCGTGCACTCGCCTTCCGCACGATCCAACCGGTCGAGGCGCGCACCGCCATCGAGAAGCACGTCGAAACGGGCTTCCTCGCGCTCGAACGCGACTCCGGCGATCTCGTCTTTCGCTCCCGCACGATGACGCGCGAGTGCGCCGGTGGATTGCTCGCTGCGCCGCAGTTCAAAGAGCGCCTGCCCGTCATCCTCCGCATCCTCAACGTGAGTCTGCCCATTCGCACCGAGAGCGGCGGCATCGTCTTCCCGAAGCCCGGCTACGACCCGCGCTTTCACACCTACACCGATCCGAACTCGCCCGAACTGCGGCTCATGTCGCTCGACGAAGCGCGCCAGTGGCTCCTCGATTTGCACGAGGGCTTCTGCCTCAAAGATGAGCAGAGCACCACGCACCAGATCGCCCGCCTGTTCACGCCATTCTGCCGCGGACTCATGGGCTGGGACGCTCGCTTTCCTGTCTGGGCCTTTATGGCGAACCGCCCACGCTCCGGGAAAGACTACCTCGCCGGTGTGACCCAGCTTCTCTACGAGGGCTGGACCTGCGAGGACGCGCCGCTCGGAATCGACAGCGAAGAAACGCGCAAACGCATCACGGCGGCACTGGTCGCGGGGCGGCGCACGATGCACTTCGCCAACTGCCAGGGCTACATTCAGGACGCCGTGTTCATCGGCTCGATCACGAGCAAGACGTTCGCCGCCCGCGCGCTCGGTAGCACCGACGCCAAGGCCGACCTCATCCTGCCAAACGAGCTGGAGTTCAGCTTGTCGGCGAACGAAGGGCTGACGTTCCGCACCGACCTCGAACCGCGCACGCGCAAGATCGCCCTCGAGTTCGGCGAGGAAAACGCCAACGGCCGCGTGTTCAAAAATCCGCGCCTTCACGATTGGGTAAGCGCGCATCGTGGCCAGCTCCTGAGCGCGGTCGGCGCGTTCGTGCGGAACTGGATGGACGCGGGCTGTCCGTCCGGGCCGACACCCTTCAATTCATACCCCGAATGGGCCGCAGTTGTCGGCGGCATCCTCCACGCCGGCGGCCTAGGCGATCCGTGCCTGCCCCACCAGGACGACGGGCTCGAAGTCGGCGGCGACCGCGAGGACCGCGCGATGCGGGCGCTCTACGCGCTCTGCTTCGAGGCGCATCCCGAGCAGTGGATCGACAAGGGCATGGTCTTCGAGTTGGTCGCCAACAGCGACGACAACGACGCCCTCGGCTGGTTCGGCAGTTTCGCCGAGAGCGAGGCACGTGGCACCAAGACCAAGATCGGCCTTCTGCTTCGCAAATTCCGCGGCCGTGAGATGAGCGGCGTGATGCTCGAAATTGATGCGAGCGGCGGGCGCTCCGACCGCCGACAACTTCGTTTCGCACGCCGCCAAGCGACGCGTGGCTACCAAATCGCCGATCTTTTCAACCTCCACCGTGGAGACGTTGGAGACGTTGGAGACGTTGCCCCCATCCGTCAGACCGCAGACAAATTAATTCATCCCTCAAATGGGACACACAATTACACATCCATGAGTACACCAACTAGGGCAAACGTCTCCAACGTCTCCAACCTCCCAACCGGCCCGGTGCCGCGACTTCTGCGCGGAGCAAACGCGCTGCGCGAGATCGCGGGCTTCGTGCGTGAGGCCGGTTTGGTCGCGCTCGACATCGAAACATTCGGCGCGCGGAAGACCGACGCACTTGATCCGTGGCGCGGTGAGATTCGGCTGTTGAGTCTGTGCGTCGAAGGGCACGAGCCGTGGCTGCTCGACCTTCAGGCGACGGGCTACGACCTTGGACCGCTCGGGGCGGCGCTGGCCGATGCGGAGGTCATTGCCCACAACGCGAAGTTTGATGCGCTGTGGCTGCGTGTGAAGTGCGGCGTCAAATTGCCGCGAGTGTTCTGCACGCTGACCGCAGCGCGGCTGCTCGTCGCCGGCACGCGGCCCGGCAACGATCTCGACCGCTGCCTAGAACGCTACCTCGGCATCGCGCCGGGTGACGATCACAGCACCTCGGATTGGGGCGGGATGTTCCTGACCGACGACCAGCTCGCCTACGCTGGGCGCGACGTGCGTCACCTGCACGCGCTCCGGGGCAAACTCATGGACGAGATCGCCGCCGCTGCGCTCGATGCCGTGGCCCAGCTCGAAATGCAGTTGCTCCCCGTCATCGTGGAGATGGAAGCTGCGGGCCTCGCCGTGGACCGCGCCAAGCTCGATGCGATCCGCGCCGCCGGTGTTGCCGAATCTTCGGCGCGTGCGGCGGAGCTGCGGATCGCGCTCAACGAACCGGCGCTCAACGTGTCGAGCCCGCAGCAGCTCCAAGCGGCGCTTCAACGGGCCGGAGTCACCGTCGCCAGCACGAACGAGGAAACGCTCAAGGAAAGCGGCGACACGCGGTTCGTGCCGCTCGTGCTCGCGTATCGCGGAGCGGAAAAGCAGGCGCAACAGGCGGTCGCGCTCATCGAGAGCATCTCCAAAGACGGACGCATCCACGGTCGCTTCGAGCCGACTGGCACCGCGACCGGCCGTTTCAGCAGCCGTGAACCAAACCTCCAAAACATCGGGCGAGGCCCGTTGCGCGAGTGCTTCATCGCGCCCGAGGGCACCAAGCTCGTCGTCGCCGACTACTCACAAATCGAACTGCGCGCGGCAGCGGCCATCGCCGGTGAGACGAAAATGATCGAGGCGTATCAGCGCGGCGAAGACCTCCATCGCGGCACGGCGGCAGCGGTGCTCGGAAAGACGATGGAGACGGTGACGAAGGAAGACCGCCAGCTTTCGAAGGCTATAAATTTTGGATTACTTTACGGTCAGTCCGCACCCGGCCTGGTGAAATACGCCGCCTCCAGCTACGGCGTGACGTTGCCCGAGGACGACGCGAAGGAAATCCGGGCCAAGTTTTTCCGCACCTACGGCAGCCTTCGCCAGTGGCATGGCGAAAGTCATCGCCGCGCCGAGCAAGGCGTGCGCGAAATCCGCACCGTGCTCGGTCGTCGTCGACTCGTCCCGCAGGAGGCATCCGCGTGGGAACGATTCACCGCACTGGTCAACACGCCCGTTCAAGGCGGCTGCGCGGATGGGATGAAACGCGCCCTTGTTCAGCTTGCCACCGCGCTGCCGCCATCCGCACGCATCGTCAGCACGGTGCATGACGAGATCATCGTCGAGGCACCGGAGCACGAAGCCGAGGACATCCGCCGCACGGTGGAGGCGGTCATGATCGAGGCGATGGCGGCGCTGTTCCCGCAGGTTCCGGTCGAGGTTGAATCAAACGTGTGCGCGAGCTGGGGAGACAAATAATGGACGACGACTACACCAAACGCCAGACGCGCAAAGACGCAGCCCACGCGCACGAATACCGCGAATGGATTGCCTCGCTTCCGCCCGACGAGCGGCGGCGCATGGCAGAGCTGGGCCTCGCCGAGCCGTTGCGCGAAGTGGATGGCTACGGCTGGGGCGACAGCGATGCTGCGGATTTCCCCGAGGCGTCCGAAAAACCCAAGCTGCCACTCGAAGCCGAGGAACTGCCGGAGAAAGTCGCCGCCATCGAAAACGAGACGGTGCTCGATATTCTGCGCCGTCTCATCGGCGAGTTGCTCGCGGAGCGCAACGCCCGCCTCAGCCTTGAGTGCCTCGCGCTCGCCACCGGCTTTTCGTACCTCGGCGGCACGATGACCGACATCGCCCGGCGGCACTGCGTCACTCGCGCGGCGGTGAGCAAACGCTGCGTGGAGCTGATCGAGCGACTGAATCTGCATCCCTCGCGTGCGATGCGCTCTTTGACAGCCCGCCGCGCTTATCAAGCAGCCCAGATCTCAACCCGCAAAAGCTATGAACAATTTGGAAACCATCACACCTAAAGCCCGCATCGGAACGCTCGGCCTAGAGATCGCCGAAGACATGACTTTCGAGGAGTGGAACCAGTTCGCTCCGCATTTCGGTGACGCGGCACTCGCGCTCGGCTTCGCCATTGGCGACTGGCTCCTTTACGGCGAACGCTTCGATCCGCAGCGCGTGTTGCCGGGGTTTGAAAATATGCCGGGAAAAGTTCCGCACGAGCGATACCAACAGGCGCTGCTCGCCACCCGTCTCGACATCACCACGCTGCAAAATTACGCCTACGTCGCGCGCAATGTCCCGCGTTCGGTGCGGCACGAACTGCTCTCTTTCGACCATCACCGCGCGCTCGCCCGGCTGGACGCGGCAGATCAGCGGGAATGGATCGCCACGTCCCTCGCCGAGAACGATGCCGGTCGACGCATGAGCGTGCGCCGATTGCGACGCTCCATCGAGGTCGGGCGTGTGCTCACCAGCGCGGAGTTGCAAGCCGACCCTGCGGACGCCGGAATCGTGAACCACATCCCGTTCGTGAACCGGCTCGTCGGCTGGTGGGGGCGGATGCGAGCCGAGGGCTGGCTCAAAACCGCGACCAAAGAGCAACGCGCAGCGCTCAAACGCGACCTTCAACCAATCATCGAAATCATCAACGAACTATGACCGCAGACATCAACGAACTCGAACAACAGAAAGCCATCGACCACATCCGCGAACTGATGAGCGCCCACTGGCGCGAAGCCCAGGACGCACAGGACGACGATGGTAAATTCGGCATCGGTTTCAAAGTCACCTTCGACCGGGGCAATTCACCGACAAAACTCAAAGTCACGTGCCGGATCTCGAAAACGTTCAGCGACGAAATCGAAAGTGAAGTCGAAGACCCGCAGCAGCCGAAGCTGCTGTAACGCGCCAATGTTCTCACTGGCCGACTCACACGCCACTGGCGACCGTTGACGCGCGGCGCAGGCCATGCCTCGTCTTCGTTATCGCGCCAAAACTCCGCCCTCTCGCATCGAAGCCAAATTCGCGCTCTACTGGCGGTCGCTCGGCGGCCCGGAGTTGGAGCGCGAGTTTCGCTTTCACTCCGAGCGCAAATGGCGTGCAGACTTCGCCCACATCGCCAGCCGCACGCTCATCGAAATCGAAGGCGGCATCTTTGTGGAAGGCGGCGGGCGGCATAATCGCGCCGCCGGTTTCATCGCCGACGCCGAGAAGTATTTTGAAGCATTCCTCGCAGACTGGACCGTCGTCCGCCTCACCTCCACGCAAATCACCGCGCCCAATGTCGAGCGACTCATCCGCCGCGTGCTCCACGTAGAAACGTGATGATGTTCGCACATGAGCATGTGCGAACGTGAGCATCCGACTTCAATCACCCCACGCCACCGCCGGACGTGTGGAGCAGCGTGAACACTTCATCCAACGCCTTGGCGCACTCCGCTTGAATCGCCGTGGCATCCAGCCCAGAGAGCACCGGCGGCAACTCCATCTCGAACTTGTGGCGAAACATATCTTTGGCCCGCGCCACCAGCTCAGTCCATGAAGTCCGCACTTCCTCCATCGCGACGTATTCGCCCTTCTTCACGGCCAGACGCAGTTCGCGCTCCTCGACTTCCGCCAAGAGCTTTCGCGCACGCAGGGCCGTCTCCACATCCGTGGCAGCCGCTTCGCCCTCCAGCCCGTTGCGCTCCATGAACTCGCGCCACGCCGCCACTTCATGAAACCCGTTCGCCGCTGCCTTCGGCGCGTCCTTGCGCTTGCGCCAGTTTTGGAGCGCACGTCGCGTCACCCCAAGTGCCTTGGCCAATTCGACGAAGTTTTCCGCCACGGTGACGGCATTGCCCGCACTGGCAGCCATGCCCTGAAGCATCGCACGTTCGGAACGATTGAGTTTGCCGCCACCCTGCACTCGCTGAACGAGGTTGGCAAAATCTCGATTGAGCAGCTTCTTGGCGATGTCAGGCGGTATGGTGTCCATGCTTGAAATGCACCGTCAACCACCTGACGAAAAGTGGGAACGAAGTGGGAACGTTCCCACTATCGCACGCGCCTGTGAAAACACCTTCCAAGCCCATTTTATTCGCACGCAAACGCCTCTCTATAAGATAGATGGGCGATGCATTGAAGGAGCGTTTGCAGCCGGTTTTTGAACGAATGCCCCCCTAAAAAAGTGGGAACGTAAAAAATGGCTTCCTCATAGAATTGAGGTGATGGTCCCCCTTCCCAAATGTAAGTCGCTCTCCCGTAAAAGATTGCTTGTGTGGGCGGTAAGAACTCCCCCTCGGCTTCGCTCGGATGCGTGCCTCACATCCATAACAGAAGGCGTGTTCGTAGCGAACGCAGGCCCAAAGTTACAAACATGCCGGAAACAGCAGAGGGCCATTGGGAATCTGCATGGGACCACGAACGCCCGTTTTGTGCATATTTTTGCTGTCGCAGCGCCGCGAAGATTTGTAGAAACACTGCGTGCGTATTCTCTGCACCGCAGATCTTCACATTGGCCGAGTTTCCTCGCGCTTGCGAGAGGGAACGGATTCGACCGCGTTCACCACCCGCGCCGCGTGGCTGCGTGTGGTAGATCTGGCTCTGACGGAGAAAGTCGACGCGGTCGCAGTGGCAGGTGACGTAATCGACGCGAGTGGTAATTATTTCGAGGCATTTGGCCCACTCGAGACGGGATTGCGCAGATTGTCGGGCGCAGGGATCGAGACATTCCTCGTCGCTGGAAATCACGACTTCGATTCGTTGCCGCGTTTCTGCGACCAATTCCGAGACCCTCGTGTCCATCTACTCGGCCGCGGCGGAGTGTGGCAGCGCCATACACTCGCACGCGAAGGTGTCCCGCGGCTCCACATCGACGGCTGGTCCTTTCGCGCAGCCGATCATCGTGCGAACCCGCTGCTCGGCTATCGCTGCGAGCGCGACGCCACGCCGGTGCTAGGTCTGCTCCATTCGGACGTAGAGGGCGCTTACAGCTCATACGCGCCGTGCTCTCCCGCGGAGTTGCTGTCCGCCGGTCCGACGCTGTGGTTGCTCGGCCACATTCACCGGACAAATCAATGGAGCACGAGTTCCGCCATCGCATTTTACCCCGGCTCTCCGCAGGCGCTTGATCCGGGCGAACGCGGCGTGCATGGCGCATGGGTCATCGACTGGCCGCCTGGAAGCCCGCCCGCACTGCGGCACTGTCCTCTTTCAACAATGCGTTATGAGACGCTGGCGCTGGGTTTAGACGGATGCGACGACGAGCCCATGATCGAGGCCGCGTTGCACGGCTTGCTGGAAGAAAAATTACGCGCGGGCGCTGCCGAAGCCGGGCCGCTCGCACTGCTGACCTGCCGTGTACGGCTGCAAGGGCGCACAAAGCGGCACTCTCACCTCGCGCGTCACGGCTGGCCGCGCATCGATCAGCTCTGCCGCACCGCGCAAGGCGTCACCGCAGTAATCGAGCGCGTCGAGGTGGACACGCGTCCCGTGCTCGATCTCGACGTGCTCTCGCAGGGGACCAGTCCGCCATCGTTTCTGGCGCGGCTGCTCCTCGCACTCGAGCGTGGCGAAAATCATCCGCTGCTCGGTGCAGCGCAGCAGCACATCGAGACCGCCTTCCGCAAGATGTCCGTCGACGGCGACAGCGAGCCCGGCGGTGAGGCCGCACCGACGCAGGAAATTCCCGACGCTGCGCGCGTGCGAGCGCTTCTCCTCACACAAGGCCACCGAATGCTCGGTCAGCTCGTCGATCCCGCGCCATGACGACGCGCGCGTTGCACTTTCTTGAAGTCGATCTGCGGCGAGCGCCCGGCTGCGCGCGGGGCTGGCGGCTGCGCAATCTCAGTCCCGGCATTAACGTCATCGTCGGCCCGAACGCGTCTGGTAAAACAACTACCGCGCGCGCACTGACGACGGTGCTGTGGCCAGCTACCGCCGAACCGCGCACGGAAATCGTTGCGAGCTTTTCGCTGGAGGGTGCGACATGGCATGCGGAGATCGACGGAGGGCACGCTATATTTCAGCGCGAAGGCCAGCCAGCCGAGCGTCCACCAATGCCTGCGGCAGAGACAATGCGCGGACGCTGCAACGTCGCGCTGCACGACCTGCTGAAAACTGGTGATGACGAAATCGCCCGCGAGATACTCCGCGAGGCTGCGGGAGGTTTCGACATAGACGCGGTGGCCAGAGAACTCGGATTCGACGAGAGAGCACGGTTCGCGAGCGGCATTGTTGATGAGTTCCACGCCTCGCAGCGACAGGTGCAAGGGATCGAACAGGACTTGCGCGCTGTTGCAACGGAATCTGCTCGGCTCGGGGACCTCGCGAATCGAATCGATGCGGCGAAACTTGCGCGGGATCGGGCCGGGCTCGTCGCGCAGGCGATCGAAAAGCGCCGTCACCTCGCGGCACACGATGCGGCAAAGGCGGAGCTGGCGCGCTTTGATGCGCGCCTCGAAAAAGTCGCGGGCAACGAGCTGATACAATTCGAAGAAAAACAGCGGACGCTGGAGGCGCTGCGCGAACAGGCGGACGCCGCGCGAGACGCCATCGCCGGGGCAGACGCAGAAATCGCGGAATGCCATCTGCCGGATGGCGGTATTCCAGAGGCTCAACTCACCGAACTTCACCTGCGGCTGGACGTCCTTCGTTCAAAAGATGTCGAACTCGACAGGCTTAAGTATGACGCCGCCGCAGCGCAGGCGCGCGAGGAACAAGCCCGTCAGGTGCTCGGCGCAGACGAGCAATGTGCTGCGCTCGACCTCCCGGCATTGGGCGAGATTGCCGCATTTTCTCGCGAATGGGACGATTTGCACTTCGATCAGACCGCCGCGCAGCACTGGCGCGAATGGCTCGGCGAACCGGGCGAGTCCGTTTCGATCGACGCGCTTCGCGAAGCCGCGTTTGTGCTCGGGCAATGGCTCCGCTCACCGACCGCGCCTCCAGATGGCCCGCGTTGGCTGCTTCCGGCCCTGCTCGCGCTCGGGGCGCTCATCGCACTTGGCAGCGTCTCGCTCGCGCTTACTGGCGTGCGCGCGGCATGGATTGGATTCCTGCTGGGACTCGCCGTTCTCGCCGTTGCATTTGCACTGCGCGCGAGAGTCGCGGCATCTCCGTCGCCGATGTTCCCAAGCGGAGGGGTCGAGCCGCCACACGCCTGGGAGACTGGGGCGGTGCAGGAGCGGCTCGAGGAGATTCAGCGCGCGGTCGCCGCAGGACTAGTCGCGGAGGAAAGACGCCGCGCACTCGACGCGCGCGAACCGGAGCGCGAGCGACTCGCAGTGCGCCGTCAGCAGCTTGAAGCGCAGCGCCGCACGCTAAGCGAGGAACTCGGACGCGAGTTCGATCCGCGTCTTTTCACCACCTTCGTCCAGCAACTCGCTGCATGGCGCGAGGCGCGCGCCGAGTCAGCAACACTCGTCGCAAAGATCGCGGAAATCGAGGTAGCGCGGGATACCGCGATGGCTGCGATTCGCGAAACTCTCGCGCCCTTTGAGGCGACGGCACCTCGCGATCTCGCGGCAGCGGCGGCTTCCATCGACCATTTGGGTGCGCGCGCGCAACGCTGGCGCACTGCGCGACAGGAAGCTATGGCACGGCAGCGCGAGCTCGGACAATTCGGGCGGCAGAGCGCGCGCATCGAGGGCGAGATCGCCGCGATCTTCGCGGTCGCGCAGGTTTCCGACGCAACAGCGCTCACGCGACTGCTGGAGGGCTTCGATAATTTCAAGGCTGCCCGCAACGCGGAGAATGCGCATCGAGGGCTGAGCAATGAAGCGGCGAAGTTCTTTTGCGAGCACGCCGGACTTGAATCCCCGCCGGTGGAGGCACTCGAGCTCGAACGCGAGGAGGCGGCGGCGCTCGGCCGGAGCGTCGAAGCGCTGGTCGAGGAGAAGGCGTCCATCGAAACGAAGATCGACGGGGCGAAGCGGCGCACGGCGCTCGAAGATGCGGTTGCCAGACGCGAGGTGTGCAAGCGCACGCTGCTCGACGATCGCGACGCGAAGCTCGATGCGCTGGGGGGCCAACTCATCGCGACGCACCTGCGCGAGCAGATGAGCGAGCGAGCAATGGGGCCGGTGTTCGATCGCGCACGCGAGTTCTTTGGTGGATTCACGGCGCATGCATGGGAACTGGTACCGCCGGATGAGGATGGTGTCTTTCGCGCACGCGACACCGTCGCGGGCGGGGCGAGCCGCGGCCTGGACGAGCTTTCGAGCGGCACACGCGTGCAACTGCTGCTCGCAGTGCGCGCTGCGTTTGTCGCCGGCGAGGAGCGCGCGTTCGATGTGCAGCTTCCGTTGTTCCTTGATGAGACGCTCGCCAATAGCGACGACCGACGGGCACAGCAAATCATCGAGGCTATCGCTGAACTCGCCCGCGACGGACGACAGATATTCTACTTCACTGCGCAGGCGGACGAGGTTGCCAAATGGCGCGAATTCTTTTCAGCACACTCGGAGGTTCCGCACCACATCGCCGATCTCGCGGTGGCGCGTGGCGAGGCCGCGACTCCAGACTTCGAGCGCATCGCCCAGCCGCCGCCGATCTCGGCGCCGCCGCCCGGCGAGCTTTCCTATGATGAATATAGCCTGCTTGTGGGAGTCCCGCAGTTCGATCCACAAAGTTCGATCGGCGCGGTGCATCTGTGGCACATGTGTGAGGACACCGCGACACTCCACGGGCTGCTCGCGATGGGTTTCGAGCGCTGGGGACAGATCGAGGACGTGCTGCGGCACAACGGCGAGAAGCTGATTGGCAGCTCCGCGCGGCTGCGTGCGAATGCGCGGTTGATCGAGGAACTCTGCCTCTGCTGGCAGCACGGACGCGGTCGTGCGCTCGTGCGCGAGGCGCTGACCGAGGCAGGTGTGAGCGGAAATTTCATCGACCGTGTATGGAAGGTCGCCTGCAATCTTGGTCGCGACGCGCAGCGACTGCTTAACGCGATGAATCGCGGTGAAATCCCGCGTTTGCAAAAGGCTACGATTGAACGGTTTCGGGAGTATTGTGAAGAGAGCGGCTACGTCTCACGCGAAACTCCACTTGATGCAGCGGTGATCCGCGGAAGGATCCAGGCGCTGGCGATCGAGCTCGGTGTCGATATGGCGCGAGTCGATGCGCTGCTGGCGAAAATCTTGGCGTGAGCTATCCGGCGAGCTGAAAGCATCCACAGAGTTTTCCGGGAATCGTGGGTTGTCGGCGCATTGGAACCTCCGTCTCGAAAGGACCGAATTCCGCATCTATCAGGCTGATGTGGCCTTCGTGTGCATCTCTATCCCAAGCCAGTCTGTGATTGCCGCAAGTGCTTTGGTGGATACTGGCTGGTTCCCGGCGGCGGCGACTTCATCGAGTGTCCAAATACCGTTTTTTTGACGCAAAGATACGGTCGCACGCTCCGGGCTGATCATGCGATAAATGAAAATCTTCCCGTCGGTAATATTCCACGCAAGTGAAGCAACACAGTTCCTTTGCTCCCGTGCTTCCTCACAGAGTTCGACGATATTGCGGATGGGGATGATCCCGTCACAGCCGCGCACGGGTGGCTCTGCAAATTCGATGTCCTTCCTTTCGGAATGAACAAACTCCAGCACACGCCGGGCGAGTTTGTCATGCGCCGAAACCAGACTCTCTACATTTTGA
>CANIWM010000029.1 GCA_947471505.1 Chthoniobacteraceae bacterium
CAAGGAGCGGCGACATTCCTGTCGCTGTCCTGAAAGCGCGAAGCGCCCAATTTCGAGCACCGTGCAGTTTCCCAGAGCCGTGCGAAACGGATTGGGCGCTTCGCGCTATGGGGACAGCGACAGGAATGTCGCCGCTCCTTGGGTGCTTCGCACCATTCCACTTTTAGTCACACCGGAGCATGGGAAATCGCGGGAACGGCACTGTGCAGTCTGTGCCCATGGAAACTTTCCCGACACCGCCGCTAGTATTTTTCGCGGAAGCTGGTTCTCTCTCCGCCTTTTACAATGCCTGATAAACGCAAGCTGCTCATCGTCGATGTCGCGGCACTGGGATGGAACCTGGTGTCGCATCTGCCGGAATTTCAACCGGCGGAATCTATCTTTCCCGCCGTCACTTGCCCTGTGCAGGCGAGCTTCCGCACGGGGCAGCCGACGGGCGCGCACGGGCTGGTGGCGAATGGGCTCTTCTTTGAGGATTTGCGGAAGGTGATGTTCTGGGAGCAGGCGGCGCGGCTCGTGGAGGGGCCGAGGATTTGGGAGGACTTCCGGGCGCGCGGGAACTCAGTGGGGATGATGTTTTGGCAGCAATCGCTGGGGGAAAATGTGGACCTCGTGATGTCGCCGTGGCCTGTACACAAGCACAGCGGCGGGATGATCCAGAGCTGCCACACGCAGCCTGCGAGCCTAGAGGAGCGTGTGAATGAGCGTGTGGGGCGTCCGTTTAATCTGATGAATTACTGGGGGCCGCTGGCGAATCACAAGTCGAGCGATTGGATCGTGGAGGCGATATGCGCCGTCATGGAAATGCCGGATGTCGCGCCGGATGCGCTGTTCACTTACATCCCGCATCTCGACTACGATTTGCAGCGCCACGGCCCGCATTCGAGGCAGGCGGATAAGGCGCTGGACGTGACGCTCGGCTATCTCACGCGGCTGAAAACGGCGGCGGAAGCGTGCGGCTACGATTGGCTGGTGTTTGGCGATTATGCCATCGAGACGGTGAAGCACGGCGCGGTTTTCCCGAACCGCCGACTGCGCGAAGCTGGGCTCTTCGGGATGCGCGATGTGCGCGGGATGGCGTATCCCGATTTCTATAATGGGCGGGCGTTCGCCGTGAGCGATCACGGGCTGGCGCATGTGTATTGCAAGGATGCGGCGTCCGTCGCGGCAGCGCGCGAGGCATTGGCGACTCTGCCGGGTGTGGAGTCGATTTGGGATAAAGCGCAGCAGCAGGAGAGGGGACTCGCGCATCGGCGGAGCGGCGACTTGATTCTGAATGCCGCTCCGGGGACGTGGTTCGCGTATCCGTGGTTCACCGATAAGGCGGAAGCGCCGGACTTCGCCGGGCACGTGGATATTCACAACAAGCCGGGCTACGATCCGTGCGAGCTGTACTTCGGCTGGCCGCCGGGGACGGTGAGTTTTAACACCGACAAAATCCACGGCACGCACGGCAGCAACCGCAAAGGCATGGAGGTCGCGTGGTCGTCTTCGCTGAAGTTCGCCACCGCGCCGAAAACGCAACTCGATCTCTCTCGCGAGGTTCGCAACTGGATGGACCGCCGATGATCCCGGAGACCCGCACTATTCAACAAAGTATCGCCGTCTCGTGGGAGTTCCCCGTGACATTTACGCACGGACTGTTCGACGCGCAAAACCCTGTGCTCGTGCAGACGCTCGGGCGATTGCATGAGCAAAGACGCGCCCGTGCGCTGGTCTTCGTGGATGGCCACGTCGCCGCTGCTCGCCCAAATCTCGTCGCGGAAATCGCGGCGTATTTTTCCGCCCACACGGCTGCGCTGGAGCTGGCGGGCGAGGTCGTCGTCGTCCCGGGCGGCGAGGCGGTGAAGAATGACTTCTCGCTCGTCGAAGGCTTCATGCGACTGATGCTGGAGCGGCACATCGACCGACAATCGTTCGTCGTCATCGTCGGCGGAGGAGCGGTGATGGATGCCGTCGGCCTCGCCGCTGCGCTCGTCCATCGCGGCCTGCGCCAAGTGCGCGTGCCCACGACGGTGCTCGGGCAAAACGACGCCGGAGTCGGCGTGAAAAACGGCGTGAACTACCTCGGTGGAAAGAACGCCGTCGGCAGCTTCGCCCCGCCGTTTGCGGTGCTGAACGACTTTCGCTTTCTCATCACCCTCCCGCAGCGCGACTGGCTCTGCGGCGTCGCTGAGGCGTGGAAAGTCGCCATCATCCGCGATACGACGTTCTTCGATTGGCTGTGCGATAACGCGAACAAGTTCCCCGCCCGCGATGCCGCCGCGATGGAGCAACTCGTCTTCCGTTGCGCCGATGAGCACCTCTCGCACATCCGCTCGAATGGCGACCCATTCGAGTATGGACGCGCCCGCCCGCTCGATTTCGGCCACTGGAGCGCGCACAAGCTGGAGCTTATGTCGGGCTTCAAGATCAGCCACGGCGAAGCCGTAGCGAGCGGCGTCCTGCTCGATAGCATCTACGCCAGTTACCAGGGATGGATCACGGACGAAGACCTCGCCCGCATCGCGCGCGGCTTGAAAGAAAGCGGCTTCCCGCTCTGGCACGATGAACTCGACGCCCGCGACTCCGCAGGCGAGCACCTTGTATTCAAAGGACTCCGCGACTTCCAGGAACACCTCGGTGGCGAATTGACCGTCACATTCCCCGCTGGCCTCGGAGCCCGCCACGAAGTCCACGAAATCGACCTCGCTCTCATGGCGCGCGCGGTGGAAGAGCTGCGCAAAATGATCGTCGAGTAACCGGGGAACGCACCGCAGTAATATGGATCGCCTCGCAGAATCTCGCATCAGCGCAGCCACGGAACGAGATGGGCGCTGGGTTGGAGCGTGTAGAGCAGCGTGCCGGAGCCGTTGGGATTTGATTTGAAAACACGAAGCGCCCAAACCGATCAAGGGGAGCGTCACAAACGTCAAAATCATATCGCACTAACGAAAACGAACTCCATTCTATCGTGCGCGGTCGTCTTAACAAATATCCATGAAATCATTACTCATCATTTCCACCCTCCTCATCGCGGCTTGCGGTTCGTCGCTCGCGGCGGAGAAGCCCAACGTTCTCTTTATCCCGATCGATGACCTTAATCACTGGGTCGGGCATCTCGGAAGGAACAAGCAGACAAAGACGCCGAATCTCGACCGGCTTGCGAAGATGGGCGTCACGTTTACCAACGCGCATTGCGCAGCGCCGATTTGCAATCCGTCGCGCACTGCGCTGTTGAGCGGCATTCGTCCGAGCACGACGGGCATCTACGACAACGGCGTACATTTCTCCAAAGGCGCGGGCGTGTCGGCGGCGGGGTCGCTCGTGATGCAGTTCAAAAACGCGGGCTACGATACGCTCGGAATGGGCAAGCTGTGGCACGGTGGTCTGGGCTTTCCCGAGCAGTGGACGGCGACGAACAAGGAATCCGTCGAACGCGGGAAGCTCGATGACCGCAGCATCGGCGGGATCCAATTCGGAATCATCACTGGCGGCGACGAATGCGTGCCGGACACCGCGACGGCCGATTGGGCTGTCGCCGAGCTGGGCAAAAAGCACGATAAGCCGTTCTTTCTCGTGCCCGGTTTTCACAAGCCTCACATGCCGTGGAATGTCCCGCAGAAATACTACGACATGCACCCGCTCGCAGAAATCGAGCTGCCCCCGATAAAGGCGGACGACCTCGCGGATATGCCGGATGCTGGAGTGAAAATGGCGCGTAAATCCGGCGACCACGCGCGCGTTTTGGCATCGGGCCGCTGGAAGGAAGCAGTGCAGGGCTATCTCGCCGCAATTTCGTATCTCGATGCGCAAGTGGGCCGCGTGGTCGATGCGCTGGAGAAGTCCGCTTACAAGGACAACACCATCATTTGCCTGTGGGGTGACCACGGATGGAGCCTCGGCGAAAAGGAGCATTGGCGGAAGTTCGCGCTGTGGGAGGAAACCACTCGCGCTCCGCTCATCTGGGTCGTGCCCGGAGTGACGAAGGCGGGCGGAGTTTGCACAAAGCCGGTCGATTTCATGAGCATCTACCCGACGCTCTGCGACCTCGCCGGACTCGCAAAACCGGCGCACGTTACGGGACTCAACATCCGCCCGTTGCTCGCCGACCCGAAAGCCGAATGGACCGCCCCGGCGCTCACCACGCACGGAATCAACAACCACGCCGTCCGCACCGACCGCTGGCGCTACATCCGCTACGCCGACGGCGGCGAGGAGCTCTACGATCACAGCAACGACGAATACGAGTGGACAAACCTCGCCGCAAAACCCGAGCACGCCGCGCTGAAGGCCGAACTCGCAAAGTATTTCCCGACGACCAATGTGCCGGAATTGAAAGGCAAAGGCGGAGACTCGGAGGAGGGCGCCGCGACCGATGAGGAGAAAGCCAAGCGCAAAGCGAAGCGCCAGGCGGCGAAGCAATAGCGCCTGCCGCGAAAGCCTGCGTCACGGCACGCTCGGCGCGAGGCGGTAAAAGGTTTTCGGCTCGATCACAGTATCGGTAAATGTCGCGGTGTGGTCGGCGGACTCCGCAGCATGCGTCGCGGCTTCGGTCCACGTCACGAGGTCGGCACTGCGTTGGAGCGTGTAGGCTCGGTTTGCCCGTGCGGTGAATGTAAGGGTCACCGTATTCGCGATGCGGGTGATGGCGTTGAACTTCAAAAGGCTTCCCGGCGAGCGAGGGTCCGTGCCTGCGCGATATTCCAGCAGGTTATTGTGGCCGTCGCCGTCGGTGTCCTGCGCAGCTTCGTTGGCGGAAAGCGAGAAGCCGTTGGCGAGTTCCCATTCGTCGCCGAGCCCATCGTTGTCGCTGTCCACGATGATGGTGAATGCCGCTTCGGACATCGGGCTCCATTCGCCGCTGGTCGTGCGGACCCGGGCTTTCACGGTGCGCGGTGTGTTCACACCGATGGGGCCGGAGTACGTCACAGCACCAGATGCAATGCCGCCGCCAAACGCGCGGGGGTCGGTGCCGTCCAGTGTATAGAGCAGCGTGCCGGAGCCGTTGGGATTTGTGATCGAAAGCGTGTGCGTGATGGGCACCGCGCCCCCAAACGGGCTGAATGCTGGTGCCACCCTGGCGGGCCAGAGGCCTGCGGCGGTGAGGCGTGCGAGCACGGCGGTGTTGATGTTCGGCCAGTAAGTGCCGTTCATGTAGGACAAGTGCGTGAGCCAGTCGGTCTCGCGAGTGTATGGCTGCGCGGGCCGCTGATGGTCGCCCCAGCGCGCGCTTTCGGCGACGACGGCTTTGTCGATCTGTCCTGTGAGCGATGCCCAGCGCGCGACGTTTGCGGTTTGCGAAAGCGCGCCACCGTTGAACATGTGACGCTGGATTCTATCGGCGAATCGGCGGCGGAACTCCGGGTTGCTGCGCGCGGCGAAGTACACCTGCGTGGGTGTGTTCGCGGCGTTCGCATCTTGATAAATCACACCCCACGAACTGCGTTCGTAGGTGTGGTTTTCGTTCGAGATTTCCTGATCCCACGGGAAGAAGTGAAATCCATCGCCCGGCGTCGTGCCACGGGATTTGCGACCCGCCCACCAGTTGTGATTCGGCCAATCGTCTGCGCCGATAAAGATGTGCAGCAGCATGTAGTCGATCAGGCTGTCCTCGTTGAGCAACACGTTGTAGGCGGGGTTCGGCGTCCCGTCGGCATTGCGCCCCAGCAGACGCTGATATTGCGCATCGGTCGCGAGGCCCGCGCCGGCGAGGGAGACGAGTTGATTCCACGCATCGAGATTGCCGCTTTCGAGCTCGGCGAAATCTTTGAGCGTGTCCCAATGGTCGGCATCACCGCCGATCGTGTCGGCGCAGAAGTCATCGTCGGGATGCTCGGCGATATTATAGACGCCCCAGTAAATGCCGTTGAGGTACAAATTCACGAAGCGTCCGCGCGGCGATGGCTGCTGCATATTGACGAACGTCGTGCGCACCCACTCATCTCGCACAAAGCTCGACCAAGGACGCAGCCAGCGATACGCGTTCGACCCGCCGGGACCGATGCCGACCAGCGCCCATTCACTGCACGCCCAGGTATCCGTGCTGCCCGCACGGAGGATGAGTTGATCGAATTTATCCACGCCGCCGCCAAACAAGTCGTAGTTCAAGCGCGCATCGCCGTAGTCGCCGCGGAAGAACATTTTGAAGCTGTGCTTCGGCGTGAATGATTTGTCGCGCGAGATGTTGCCGTGCATGCGTAGGCCGAACCGCACGCTAAAGCCCGCGAGCGGCTGACCCGGCACGATGTATTCCGCGCTCGCCACGCGCTCGTAAAAACTGCCACGCGCGCTGGATAGCGAGTAGATGCCGTTTGCCGCGCTCCACAATCCGTCCGGTGCGACAGTCACACTGAGCGTGGGAATCGACAGCAAACCATCGCGCACCGTGTAGCCGGGCTGAGCGCCGGAATAGACGCGCGGATCCATTTCGAAATCGGTCGGCTGACCGCTCGGCCACGTCGCGCCGAGGCTCGCGGGGCGCATCTGCGATGCGACGGCGTTTGGGAAAATATACGAATGAGTGTCGATGTTCGCAGGCGCGAGATCATTGCCAAACGCCGTCGCCCGCAGGATGGTCGTCGTGGTCACCGCGACAGTTGCGGGCGATGCGGACTGCGTGCCATTGGTCGCGGACGGGTCGGTGCCGTCGGTCGTGTAGGCGATCGTCGCGCCGGGAGTGATGCACGTAATCGAGACGGTCTGCGCCGTGTCGTAAAAGCCGCGCTTCACCGAGAACGAAGTATCGCCCGTGAAACCGCTGTAGCCCGCGCCGTTCGCAGCGCCCGGTGTGGGCGATGCGAAGTAGCGTCCGCCGAGCGATGTGCCAGCCACCAGCTCCGGCTGGAGCAAGAAACCGCCATCCGCTGCGGAGTTGTTCAGTCCTTGGATGGCGAGCACATTGTCGCCGGCGACGAGCAGCGGCGCGTATGCGGAAATGTCGATTTGCTCCTGCGTCAGCGCAGCGCCGCTGGCCCGCACGGATGCTGATGCGGAGTTGAACACCGGCGTCGTGGGAGCGTTGCGACGCGCGACTTCCACGCCGTTGAGATACGCGACAAATCCGTCGTCATACCGCATCCGAAGAAGCAGCACATCGAGACTCGCAGGGTTCGCCACATTGAAGTGCAGCCGCGCACAAATGGACGCGTTCACATTGCGCATCTGCGCGCCGACATCCGTGGCGACGTGCGGCGTGAATCTCCGAGCAGCGAGCGGCGAACCACCCGCTGCGATTGCCGCGATTTCGCCCGGCGCGAGCGCGCTATCCCACACCGCGAAATCGTCCACGAGTCCGTGGTAGCCGCTACCGCCGCCGGGCGATGCGCCGAGGAACAGACTGCGAAACGCAGCGAAGTCCGCCGTGTTTTGCGCGCTGTGGAGCATCGTTCCGTTCTGCCAGATTTCCTTCGTGTCGCCGTTCTTGATGAAGACGTAGTGATTCCACTGCCCCTCCCAGCGTGCCGTGTTTGGCTCGCCGACGGACACGCGGTGCAGAGACGGATCGCAACAATCCGTCGTGTCCCAATAAATCACCGAGTTGCTCCACGGCAGATGCGCGGCGAGTCTGCGCGAGCCGCCGCCGTCGGCGTTTGAGCCCGCGTAGAAAATGAAATCACCGCTGGGCTGGAGCGTCGCGTCGCCGTTCACCCAAAGGCTCAGCGAGATGGCGTCGTTCGTCGCGCTGCTGTCGAAAGCACCACTCGCAGCGGCCGGCACGCTCATAAAGCCGGTGCCGCCAAACGTCATCGCGCGGTCCCCGGCCACGCCGGTTCTCCCGCCGGCATTCGCAGTGTAGGTCGCCGTCGTGAGCGTGCCAGTGCGGCCATTGCCGCTCGCATCCGCAGCCGACGCCGCGTTGCTCGCGTCGTTGAAATTCCAAAATCCGAGCATCCCGCCTCCGCCGATGTTTTGGTCGAAGCCGAGCCCCGCCGTCCCGCTCGTCCACGGCGCATCATTAAAAGTCCTGCTCTCCCAACCGGCCACCGCCGCGCCGGGCACGAGCCATTTCACCGCAGCACCAGCGGTAATGAGCGGTGTGCCGCCGAGCAATGCGCCGGTGCCGAAACTCGCGTTTTGCTTTTGCGCGCCATACGTCCACGCACTCGCGACCGTTGCCCCGTCCGGCTTCACCAGCGCGAGAAAGCCGGACTCCTTTTTCAGCTTGAAACCAGTGTGCAACTCCGCGCCCGCCACTGCCCGGTCTTTCCCCGAAGCGAAAACAATCACCCTGGTCCCCGCCGCGATGTTCAGCGTGGGGAACCGCCATTTTGCGAGCGTCGTTGCGGAATCGGTAAGATACCAGCCGTTCAAATTCGCCGGAGTCGGCCCCGGATTGTATATCTCGATCCAGTCCGAAGATGCGCCGTCTTCATCGCGCAGACCGCCCGCATTGTCCGCCATGAATTCGCTGATGACCGGACGCGGCGCAGGCAGCGCGGTATTCAGCGTCACGCTCCAGCCCGCACCGGCAAAAGGATTGCCCGCCGTGTCCGCGATTCCATGAGCCGCGGCCCACGTAAAATTCACCACGCCATTTGCCGGCTGAGGAAAGCCAAACGCGTATCGCAGCGGAGTCAGTTGCGTCACAACGGTTGCCGCCACGCCATTCACCAAAAGGTCCGCCGCATTCACACCCGCCACCGCTTCGCTAAAAGTTACCTCCGTTTGAAAAAGCTCCGCCAGCAGCGTCCCGGCGGTCGGGTCGGTCGAGGAGATTGTCGGTGCGAGCGTGTCCACGACCGGGCCAAACACTTCCAGTTCCGTGAATGCCAGATATTGCGCCAGCGTGGTTTCGACGCGGACGTAGCGCCCCGTTATCACGCCGGGGAAATCGTGCGTCACATCAAACTGCACGCCGCCATTCACCGTCACATTGCGCGAGATATCGCCGAGCGTCGTGGAGTAAACCTCCGTGCCCGCAGCGTTGCGCACGCTCAAGCGCACCGACGTCGTCGTCACGCCATCGGTGCGATTAAAAATCGTCGCGTAATCGAGCGGACGATCCTGCCCGAGGTCCACCTCCCAAAACTGCCCGGCGCTCTGATACGCGCTGTGGTAGATCGGATTTCCCGGCAGCGTGTAATTGCCGTCCAGCTTCCCATCATTCCCGTTCGTCGCGAGCGTGCCAAACGCCGCCGGCGATGACGTGACCGGCTTTCCCGTCGCCAAATTCACCGGACCATCCTGCACGCTGCCCCACACTTCGAACTCCGCAAACGTCATGAAATTCGGGCTTTGGTCCAGCTTCTCAATGCGCACCCGCCGCCCCATCACCCCGCGCATCGCCGAAGTGCCCCACACAGTATTCACCGCCGCCGTCGGGAGAAAACTCTGCTGCCACACAATCACGTTCGCATTGTCGCGGACCACGAGTTTGAAGTTCTCCATCGTGTTCTGCGCCGCATCTGTGCGCGGCCAAATCATGACGCGGTCGAGACGGAAATTTGCGCCCAGGTCCACTTCCCAAAAGGTCGGCGGATTCGTCTCCGCGCCCGCCGTGTGAAAAACCGACAGGCCGCCGAAGTAGTTGCCATCCCGATTCCCATCGCTGCCATCCGTGAACTGACTCGCCGGCGCATTCGTGTAAACGCTCGACCCCGTCGGCACCCCCGCCGGAGCGAGATTCGACACGCCCGGCGCAGCGAATAAAGGAGCCGCGGCAGCAAGCAGCGTGAGCAGGAGTTGTTTCATGGAAAGAGTGGCGACAAATACATGCGCTGAAGGCGAGGCGCAAGGATCGCGATATTGACTCGTGCGGCTTTAGATGCGGATGCCCTGTGACCGTATTTGAGGAGCGTGGCACGCTGCACGGCTTCAGCGGGAAAGCGCGGCAATGCCTGTGCGCTCCGATTTACTGGATTCTGTCAGTGCGGAATTCTTGACGCTTTAATCTTCGCTGGTAGCGTTCGCGTCCCAATCGTCCTTCTCCTTTTTAAAAACCATGAGCGACAACACGTCCACCGCCACACCAAACGACAGTTCACGAACATCCGCCATCACCGAAAGCGTCATCCGTATTGCTGGGGATTCGCAGGACGGCATCCAAGCAATCGGCGGCTTTCTCGCCAGACTTGCTGGGCGCAGCGAGCAAGAGGTGATGACCTTCATGACTATTCCCTCGACGATTTCCGGCGGACCTTCGATTTTTCAAGTGCGCATTGGCTCGGGCGAAGTGCTCAGCGCCGGTGACGAGGCCGATGTGCTCCTGTGTTTTTACGACCACAGCTATGCGAATCACATCAGCTCGCTGAAGCGTGGCGGAATCGTGCTTTACGATAGTGACCATGTGACGCCGAAAGAGGATATGCTTTCTGTCTATCGCCACGTCGGGGTTGCCATTTCCAGCCTTACAGTTGAGGCCATCGGCGGCACTGGGCGTGACAAGGGGAAGAATATTTACGCTCTCGGGCTTATCGCGAAGATGTTCGATCTGAACGTGCCGAAACTCACGAAACTCATCGAGGAACGTTTCGGCGGGAAAGATCCTTCAATCGTCGCGAATGCGCTTAATTGTTTTAACGGGGGCTACGGACACCAGATTCAGGGACTCATCGAGTCGTTCCGCTTCGAGCACGCGGAGAAGACGGGTGCGCCACAGGTGGTGATGAGCGGCAACGAGGCACTCGCCTACGGAATCATCGCGGCTGGCGTGCGGTTTGGTGCCGGTTACCCGATCACCCCGTGGAGCGAAATCATGGAACTGCTCCGCCGCGAGTTGCCGAAATACGGTGGCATGTTTGTGCAGACGGAGGACGAGATCGCGGCAATCTCGATGGCAATTGGCGGAAGCTACGCTGGTCGCGTTTCGGTGACCGGATCGAGCGGGCCTGGGATTTCGTTGAAGACTGAGGCGCTCGGCTGGGCTTCGATGGCTGAGATGCCGGTCGTAGTCATTGACGTGCAGCGCGGCGGACCGAGTACGGGTATGCCGACCAATCAGGAGCAGAGCGATCTCAACATTGCGTGCTTTGGCGGTCACGGGGACAGCCCGCGGGTAGTGCTCGCGCCGTCAAGCGTCGAGGATTGCTTTTACACAGCGATCGAAGCTGTGAATATCGCGCGCAAATTCAGCACCCCAGTCATAATCCTCAGTGACCAGGCGATCGCCACGCGCATTGAGGCGTTTCCTTGCCCTGATTTGCAGAACATCTGCCAGGACATATCCCCCGATTTCACGCCCGTCGCGGATCACAAACCTTATGATCTGACGGCTGCCGACGGCGTCACTCGCCACATCGCGCCCGGCACCCGCGTCGCGAGCGGAAAATACCCAGTCGCCACGGGCCTTGAGCATGACGAACTCGGCCACCCCACCGGCTCAGGGAAGCTCCACACGCAGATGAATGCCAAGCGTCGCAATAAGCTTCGCAAGCTCGCTTCGGAACTCCCGGTCCCGAAAATCTACGGGGCTACCGAAGGTCACGTGTTGCTCGTCGGTTGGGGGTCCAGCAAAGGCCCAATCGAAGAGGCTGTGAAACTTGGACGCTCGCAGGGCGAAGCCGTATCGGGTCTCCACATTAAATATATCAACCCACTCCCGAACGGCCTCGAGAATCTCTTCAATGGGTTCACCCATGTCGTAGTTTGCGAGATCAATGATGAAGGTCTTTACGGACACGGGCAACTCGCCTCGCTGCTCCGCTCGCGTTATTGCGACCCGCGCATTAAGAGCGTGACCAAGACCGACGGACTCCCGTGGAAGGTGAAAGACATCCTCACACGCGCACTCGCACTCACGAAGTAACTGAAACATTTTTCCATGAGCACCATCGCCATTCCAAACGAAACACTCCCACGCACCGGCATCGCCGCCACGTTACCCGCGCCCGCGCCGCTCGCCGACGCAGACCGTAAACCGCTTACCAAAAAAGAAACCGCTGCCGATCACCCGACGTGGTGCCCCGGATGCGGCGACTTCAGTGTTCTCGCACTTTACTACAAGCTCATCGAGAAGCGGAAGATGCTGCATGAGAACATCTGCACCGTCGCGGGTATCGGCTGCTCGTCGCGCTTCCCGTATTTCGTGCAAGCGCACGGTGCACACTTCATCCACGGGCGCGCTCTCGCATTCGCCAGCGGCGTGTCGCTCTCGCGGCCCGACTTGCATGTGTTCGTCTTCGGCGGCGACGGCGATGCGTTCTCCATCGGCGGCAACCACTTCACGCACACCGCCCGCAAAAACATCAAGCTGACCTACGTCGTCATGGACAACTTCGTCTATGGCCTCACGAAAAAGCAGACGTCGCCTACTTCACCGATCGGCTTCAAATCGAAGACCGACGTAGGCGGCAGCACGGATCGTCCGGTAAACCCGATGAAGCAGGCCATCAGCGCAGGAGCCACCTTCGTGGGTCGTGCCACCGCCACGAACCTGCCGCATCTCCTCAAGCTCATGGAAGCAGCGATGGACCACGACGGCTTCTCGTTTATCGAATGCCTCAGTGAGTGCATTGAGTTTTTCCCTGGCGCGTTCGACGCCGCCATCCCACGCAAAGGCGGCACCTTCACCGAGATTCCCGCCGAGCACGACGTGACGGACGAATACGCCGCCTACAAACTCTGTGACGCCCCATGGCCCGGAGTGTTCGGCACCTTCTACAAAGTGGACCGCGCGACAAAGAACGCGAACGAGGCGAAGCTGATCACCGACAGTCGTGCGAAGCTCGCGGGTGTTCCCGACTGGCAGATTCTTCAACGGAATTTCGACCGGATGAAGTAGAGCAACGGGGTTGAGTCGATTTTATCGCAGCCTGCTTAGGATTTCCCCTCGCGCTGCCAAACGCAGGACGGCGAGTGATTGGCCTCTTGGTTGCTGCATTCGGGTTTAACCAGCCAGCGCCCGGCTCCGGTATTCCCCCGGGCTGATTCCAAATTCCCGCCGGAAGAGCCGATTGAAAAACGACAGTTGATTGAACCCATTTCCAAACGCGATCGCGCTCACCGCATCCGTCGTTCCACGCAATGCGCGACAGACCGCTTGAAGACGCACCTGGCTCAGGAACGTCGAGAACGACTTGCCCGCGTGGCGATGGAACTGCCGCGCAAACGTCGCACGGCTCATCCCCGTGAGCGGCAGCAGCGCATCGAGGCGAATCGGCTCCCG
This sequence comes from Chthoniobacteraceae bacterium, assembly GCA_947471505.1. Taxonomy (GTDB): domain Bacteria; phylum Verrucomicrobiota; class Verrucomicrobiia; order Chthoniobacterales; family Chthoniobacteraceae; genus SXWH01. The sequence continues at coordinate 13,085 of CANIWM010000029.1, forward strand.
GTAGTGCGCGAGGATGTAGCTCACCGCCCGCTGAATCGCGTCCTGCTGCTCCACCGTGCCATCCAGCGCAAACGGACGCGCCGCCAGCGCCCGCATTTCGCGAGTCGGCGCGCTCGCGAGCAGGCTCATCAGCTTCAAAAAAGCCACCAGCCGCGGCAGCCCGTTCAAGTGCTGGAGTTCGCCCATCATCTCCGCCGCCGCGCGCGCCGTTTCGCCCCGCAGATGTAGCCCGCGCTGCGCCTTCGTTGCCAGCGTTCGCAGCGGCTCCACCGCCTCGCCGAAGCTCCAAACCCCGTGCTCCATCGGGAAATCCCACTGCAGCGCCATCCCCGTCGAGCTTCCATGCTGATGCCAGTAATGCGGCACGTTCGCGCCGATGAGGACCAAATCCCCCGAGTCGAAAAGCTCGATATGGTCCGCCACAAACCGCGTCCCCGACCCGCGCTGAATCAGCGTCAACTCCGTCGCCCGATGATAATGCCAATGGTCTCCCTGCCCCTGAATCGCCCGCGCCACGCCGCCCCGAATCACGCTCACACGATCCACCCCCCGCGTCCATCGGAGCAGACGGAACGTCTCATCGGGAGCAAGTCGGATATCTTCACGCTGCACGGGCATAGCTGGCATGATTGGCGAAGCATCGTCGGATGCAAAGCAGTGAAATTGAGACGATAGTGTCAGTGTTTGCGCGGGGAGGCGTAGCGGCGGGGGCTGGCGGCGTGCGATGGTCGGGGAAATGAGCACACCTACAAACTATCGTTTTTCATTCGGACCCTGGAACATCAGCGAAGGCGCGGACCCTTTTGGCGTCGAGGTCCGCAAGGCTTTCCCGCACGAGGAGAAGTTCGCGCTTTATCGCCCGCTGGGCTTTGAGGGCGCGCAGTTTCACGACGATGATGTGGTGCCGGGGATGGATGCGCTGACGCCTGCGCAACTGATGGCGAAGGCGGGGGAGGTGAAGGCGATGCTGGCGAATCAAGGGCTGACGCCGGAGTTCGTCGCGCCGCGGTTGTGGTTTGCGGAGCAGACGACGGACGGGGCTTATACTTCGAACAGCGAGTCGGACCGGGCGTATGCGTGGGACCGCACGAAGAAGTGCATCGATATTGCGCGGGCGATTGACTGCAAGGGGATCGTGCTGTGGCTTTCCCGCGAGGGCACTTACATCCGCGAGGCGAAGGACGCGAAGCTGGCGTATCAGCGCTTGCTGGAGACGGTGAACGCGATGCTGGATTACGATAAGACGATCGAAATTTGGATCGAGCCGAAGCCCAATGAGCCGACGGACCAGGCGTATGTGCCGACCATCGGTCACGCGATCGCGATGTCGTATGCGTCGAAGGACCACAGCCGCGTGAAAGGGCTCATCGAGAGCGCTCACGCGATGCTCGCGGGACTCGACGCCAGCGACGAGATGGCCTTCGCGCTCGCACACGACAAACTCGCGAGCGTCCATCTCAATGATCAGAACGGTCTGAAGTACGATCAGGACAAAAACTTCGGCGGAGCAAATCTGCGCGCGGCGTTTAACCAAGTCCGCGTGCTGGAAGAGAGCGGCTACGGCAGCCGAGGGGAGTTCATCGGGCTCGATGTGAAAGCGATGCGCACGCAGCGGGGATTCCCGGTGACGGATCATTTGAAAAACAGCCGCGAGCTTTTCCTGCACCTCGTGGAGAAGGTCCGCACGATGGACGAAACGCTCGTCGTGCAATTCCGTGAGGCGCGAGATTACGAAGCGCTGGAGCTTTACATCCTCAAGCATCTGATGGGCATTCGGTAACCATTCTTCGGCCCGGGAAATGGGCGAAAGTGCGCGAATATGATTTTCCTTTCGCGCCTTTTCGCATCTTTCGCGGGCAGTCATCCACCACACACTATGAAACAATTTCGTCTCAACCGCCTTTTTAACGCCAAGTCCAACCGCTGCTTCGATGTCGCGGTGGATCATGGATTCTTCAACCAGCCCGGCTTTCTCGCCGGCATCGAAAACATCGCGAAGACCGTGCAGACGCTCGTGGCTGCGGGGCCCGATGCGATTCAGCTCACGCCGGGACAGGCGCGTCATTTGCAAGGCGTGCTCGGGCACGGCAAGCCGCGGCTCGTCCTGCGCACCGACACGGCAAACGTCTATGGTAAGGAGCTGCCAAGGGCGGCGTTTAGCGCGATGATCGAAGACGCGATGCTGCAAGCGGTGCGCCTCGATGCGGCGTGCGTTTGCGTGAATCTTTTCCAGATTCCCGGCGCGCCCGAGGTCACCGAACAGTGCATCACGAACATCCTGAAACTCAAAGTGCAGAGCGACCACTACGCGATGCCGATGATGGTGGAGCCGCTCGTTTTCCGCCCGAATTCCGAGGCCGGTGGATACATGGTCGATGGCGATGAAACGAAGATCGTCCACCTCGTTCGCCAAGCCGTGGAACTCGGTGCCGACGTGATCAAAGCCGACCCGACGGACGACGTTTCGCGCTACCACAAAGTCATCGAAGCCGCGAGCGGCATCCCGGTTCTCGTGCGTGGCGGTGGGAAGGTGAGCGACCAGGAAATCCTCGTCCGCACCCAAGGCCTGCTGGCGCAAGGTGCGAGCGGAATCGTGTATGGCCGCAACATTATCCAGCACGCCAACCCCGCCGGAATCGTCCGCGCGCTGATGGCGATGGTCCACGACGGCGCAAGCGTCGAGGCGGCGCTGGCGATGATTTCTGCGTAAGGCGCTCCGGGTTCGTCGAGCGATCGAAGAGGGAGTCGCAGTGGGGCGCGACGCGGCATGACGGATTGACTCGCGCATCCACCTGCTCGTAACGGTTGACCGATGAAACCGCTCTTCCAGACTCTCGCCGCACTCGTTTCCGCCGTGTCTGTATTTGCGGACGACGTTGCCAGCCCGCTTGCCGCTGCTTTTCAGCCTCCGACGGAGTTTGCGGCGAAGCTGGGTGGCTATCGCTCGCCGCTGGTGTTCGATGACGGGAGGCGCGTTGCGGAGGCTTTGGACTGGCCGCGTCGGCGTGCGGAGATCCGTCAGTATTGGGACGCCATCTTGGGTGCGTGGCCGCCGCTGCTCGAAGCGCCGACGTTGGCGACGTTGCGCGAGGAGCGCCGGGAGAACTTCACGCAGCGCCGCGTGAAAGTGGACACCGCGCCGGGTCAAAAGCAGGAAGGCTGGCTGCTCGTTCCGGATGGGGACGGTCCGTTTCCGGCAGTGCTCGTCGTGTATTACGAGCCCGAGACGAGCGTCGCCCTCAACGCGCCGGAGAAGCACAGCTTTCGCGACTACGGCGTGCAGCTTGCGCGGCGCGGATTCGTGACGCTGAGCATTGGCTCGCCCGGCGGTAACGCTTGGAAACCCGACATCGGCGTGGCGCAGTGCCAGCCGCTGTCGTTTCACGCTTACGTCGCGGCAAACTGCTGGAAAGCACTCGCCGCGACGCCCCGCGTGGACGCCGCGCGTATCGGAATCGTGGGGCACAGCTACGGCGGGAAGTGGTCGCTTTTCGCCGGAGCGTTGTGGGAGAAATTTGCGTGCGTAGTGGTGAGCGACCCCGGAATCGTGTGGGACGAGAAACGCCCGAACGTGAATTACTGGGAGCCTTGGTATCTCGGGCTCGACCCCGCGCAGCCGAGGGTTAAAGCGGGAGTGCCCTCCGACGATAACCCGCGCACCGGGCCGTATGCGCGGCTGGTAAAAGACGGGCGCGACCTTACCGACCTGCACGCGCTCGTCGCGCCGAGGCCGTTTCTGGTGAGCGGCGGAAGCGAAGACCCGCCCGAGCGCTGGACTGCGCTGAATCACGCAATCGCCGTGAACGCCCTGCTCGGAACACCGGGCCGCGTGGCGATGACCAACCGCCGAGACCATTCCCCGGATGAGCAATCGAACGCCGCAGTGTGGGCGTTTTTTGAGAAGGCGCTGAAACACTGAACTCACTTCACGGCAGCGCCCCTTTCATCCAGCACCTTCGCGAGCGTCGTGCCGCCGTCGGCTGAGAAATAGAGTCCATCCGTGAAGACGAACCACCATCGCTCGCCGAGATTGACGTCGCCGCTCACGCCGATGAGCCCGCCTTTTGGCACGTCGCCTTTTGTCGGCAGCCAGTGCCACTCAAATGCCCAGCGCTCGCTGCGCGAAAGGCGGCCGGGTGTTGAGGGATTGAGTGCTTGCGTAATGACGCGGCCGAACTTTTGATCGCCCATCGCGGCGGCGGAGATGGCGGTGAATGGGCGCAGCGTTTCGAGATGTTTTTGTTCGGGGTAAAGCGCCATGTGCGAGCCGGCGAAGACTTGCGCCTGGTAGCCGTGGGCCGTGGCGTAGCGCATCTCGTTGACGCTTTGCAGGGCCTTGTCGAAGGCGACGTTGAAGAATCCGGTGTCACTGCGTTCATCGGACACGGAGAGCGTTTGCACGCTGTCGGGTGAAAGGTAACTGCGGCTCGTGGTAGCGGTGGTTTTCGTGGAGGGTTCGCCGCGACCGAGCAGCGACATCCAACGATCGGGACACGTGGTGACGCAGAGATGGGTTTTGCCTTTTGCTGGCGCCGGATAGTAGCGCTCCCAAGCCCAAACGTTCACTGCTGTGATGCGCTCGCCGGTGAGCCCCATGTGTTTCCACGTTGCGCCGTTGTCGGTGCTTTTGAAAAAGCCGCGCGACTCGCTGCCGGCGTAGATGATTTGTGGATCGCGGAGATCGAACGCGACGACTTCGCCGCATAGTGCAGACGGGCCGCTGGCATCGAAGTCGCCGTCGAATGCGAGCCGCGCCCACGTCTTGCCGCCGTCGGTTGTTTTCCAAAGCCCCGTCGCTCCGGCGCGGAGTATCGTCTGCGGGTCGGTCGGATGAATCGCGGCGCTGCGCACGGCGAGGTCGGTGACCGACCCGTTCACAGCGACCCATGTCTGTCCCCCGTCGATGCTGCGGAGTAGTCCGGTGCTCGAACGCACGACGACAATATTCGCATCGGACCGTGCCATGACGACGCCCGTGATGCGGTTGCCACCGGTATTCTGCGCGACCGGCGGCGCGGGCACGACGCAATCGGCAGCTACGCCGCTCGCGATGGAAAACTCCGATACTGTGGCGTGGTAATGTGCCCGCGCATCCTGCGGCAGCGCGCTGAAGAAGAGTCCGACATCCATCGAGGGCTGCGTCTTTTTGAACTGATACGCGCCGAGTTCCCACGCCTTGCCATCGACGGAACTCCACGCCGTCCAGATGCTCCCTCCACGCATGATACGAAGCCACGGCCGGCCCTTTGGCAATTCGTAGGACGTGACGCGTCCCGAGCCAAAATCGGTGAAGTCCGCAGATGCGCGGAGGCCGTTGCCTGCGGTCTGCACGAGGTGAAAATCGCGGCCCCAATTCCAGTCGAGTTTGTCGCCTTGCTCGCGGGCAGTGAGCCCTACCCAAGCACTGCGATTCACGGGTTCGCCGCGCGCGCCGTTGTAGTCGTCGACGCGGACGGTCGCGGTGAAATCGCCGCTGACCTTCCGCGTGACGGTATGCATCCCGTTTCCAAAAAAGCGAAAGGCCTGCTCGCCGGTCTGATACAGTCCGAACTGAGACTTCGCATCGCCGACGTTGCGGGGCGTCCAGCTCGGGTCCACGGGAGGGCCTGTGACGTTGAGCGTGACGTGGTCGGAGTCGATGGTGTGGTCTTTGTCGTAGGTCACGCGCGCCCAAAACGTGTTGTCTCCGCGCGGCAGAGGGTCATGAAATTTCAGCTCCGGTCCTTTGCTTTCCGCGAGTTGAAGCGTTCCGAGATACAGGACGGTCTTCAGAACTGTCTGACCTTCCGCATTCACCGACACCGTCGCGCGACCAGTGCCGTCGCCGTCGGAAGCGCAGTTGAGGTTTACCTCCGGGTAGTCGACTTGCTCGGTGACGAGCGCACTGAGCGGAATCGTTTGCCTCGCAATGCCGGGGCCTTCCCATTCAATGCTAAAGTTGCTGGCAGGGAGCTCGTCGTAGCGGTTGAAAACGAATAGACGGTGGTCGCCTTTGCGCACCCTTATGATTGCTGATTTCTCGGTGGTCCCATGCTGCGCGTCCCGGATGAGCACCTCTTCGTGGTCGATGAGCACCTTGAAGGCACCATCGATTTGCGCCCGCAAAACGTAGAGCCCGTCAGCGGGCGCACGGAGAAAGCCGCTGAAGCCTACTGAGTAACCCGACGTCCGCTGTTCCCGAACGCTGAGGTCAAAGCCTTTGGCTAGCCCCGAGCGGATCCGTTTGCCCCCCCAGTTGTCGGATAGTGAAAGCCAGAAGTGCTGTTCGTTGGGGTTTTGCAGGGGGTGGTAAAAATATTGAATACTCTGCTTCTCGTCTTTTCCGTGGAGTGTGTAGTCCAGCCCGGAAACCAAATCTAGGCCCGGTTCGACTGCTGGGGCGAGTTGGCTCTGGGTAGCCTTCGCCACGACCGGCTCTGCGACCTGATCAAAAATATCCGTCACCGTCAGCCGCGCCGTCGGCGACGCGACTTTCGCATCCACCAGCGCAATACGCGCGGAGGGATTTCGCTCTTCCTTCACCGCCTTCGGTTCGCCTTCACACTTCGGATTGTCGAAGACCTCCACGCGATACCCAAATGCTGGCGACGCCGTCTCCGGAATCTCCCACGAAACCGCGACCTGCGAGCCGGTGCTTTCCGCTTTCACGTTCGCGACGGCGGGTTTGTCGAGCGTAGGCAGGTCGGGCTGCTTTGTGGTGAATGTGTGCTTTTTGTCGCCGGAAATCGGCGTGCCTGAGAGCCGCTGCGGGAGAAGTCCCGGCGTCTGCGCGTATTCGATTCCCACATACTCGTGGTCGTCTTCGGGGAGCACGTTCACGACGACGAACTGCGTCTTGTCGATCGAGATGCTGTCGGACTTTTTCCACTGCCCGTCCTTACGAAAATAGCCAAATCGCCGATGCAGCGAGCGCACTGCTTTCTCGTTCGAGAGCGGCTCGATAAATCCCGAGTTGCCCGTAAACGACGTCGCGGGAATCGGCAGGCGCGCCGTTCCGATGTGATGCCACTTTCCATCCGCGTGGTCTTTGATCCATCTCGCGACATAGCCGTGCGTCTCGTCGGTTTTCCACACGCGCCCGAGCATCGTGTACCAGCGCTTCTGCTGCACGAAAGGCCACGGCATCGCGCCCACCGTGCCGCTGCTTCCTTCGCCGCCGTATGTGTTTTTGATGTATAAGTTCGGCGCGACATCAGTGAAGCGCACGGGTGTTCCGTCCTTGTCTCCACCCCAGAAGGTCCATACCGAACCGGGCCGAAATGCGTCCTGCAACTTCTCATCGGGATTCGGAGTGGCACCCGGTCCGTCCGGCAGCGTGCCGAGAAAGCCTGCGTAAAATGTGATGTTGTTTGGCTTCGGATTGAATGACGTGTTCCAGTTCGCGAAATATGTTCCGGATGGCCACCAAGGCCAGCGCAGATCCATCATGATGATGTCTGCGCCATTCTCGATGTTTTCGGAATACCACGTCGCATGGCCGGTGGGTGCCATGAGTGCTAGAAGGAGTGAGATGAGCGGAAGGAAGAGTTTTCGCATACGTGTAGTGAGCGGGTGTGTCACCCCACCAAGTCAAGTGCTCTTCCTGTCCCGCCAAGGGGCTTCTTTCTCGAAATTGTTCCCCGAAGATTTAGACGGAGGGACTCGTAAGGCTGATTCGCAGCGAACGCAATGGCTGGGCTCCCACGACTTGCTATCGAGAACCCACGCTAGGTGCATGGTTCGATCCGATCCCCCCCGAGAAACTGAAATCCAGTGCTGCAACTTGCCACTGCGGCGACGCGTGCTAAGGCTGTGCGCTATGGATTATGATTCACATCCGGATTTCCGGAAACTGTCGCTCGAGCTCGCCGAACTCAAAAAATACGTGCGATTCGCCTGGGTGATACCCGCGATATTCCTGCTCTGGGCGGTTCTGTCCACTTACTACACAGTGCCCGCAGATTCCGTCGGGGTGATCCTCCGCTTTGGAAAGTACGACGACACGCATCAGCCCGGACTGCATTTCAAGCTCCCGTTTGGCATTGATGAAGTGAGCCTCGTGGCCGTGAAGCGGCAGCACAAGTTGGAGTTCGGATTTGGCACCCGTGGAGGGACGAATGTCGATCAAGTTGGCGACGAACCGATGGCGGAGAAAAGCATGGTGACTGGGGATTTGAACGCGGCACTCGTCGAGTGGGTGGTGCAGTATCAAGTGGACGACCCGAAGCTGTTCCTCTTCCACGCCATGGAGCCGGCTTCGACCCTCCGCGACTTGTCCGAGGCGACCATGCGCGAAATCGTGGGCGACCGGACCGTGGACGAAGTCATCACCGTCGGGCGGCAGGAAATCGAAGACCGCGCCCTCGTGCGGCTGAAAGAGCTTTCAAAGAATTACCAGCTCGGGCTCGCCATCAATCAAGTGCAGCTCAAGAATGTGAACCCGCCGCGCGAGGTGCAGGCGTCGTTCAACGAAGTAAACAACGCTCAGCAAGACCGGGAAAATATGATCAACGTCGCAAACGGCGAATACTTCAAAGCGGTGCCACGAGCGGAGGGCGAAGCAGCGCAGAAAATCTCGGGGGCCGAGGGTTACAAGCTCAAGCGGGTGAACGAAGCAATGGGCGACGCGGCGGCGTTCACTGCCGTGTATGAAGAATACCGAAAAGCGCCCGACGTGACTCGAAAGCGAATGCTCCTAGAGACGATGGCGACCGTCCTGCCGACCATCCGGCAGACGACCATCGTGGATGAGAAAGTGACGCAGCTCCTGCCGCTCGTGCAGCCTGCTGGAACGGGGGTGTCGAAATGAAACCGCGCACACTTTTCGCGATGTTTTTCGTCGGGCTGGTCGTGCTCTTGGCCGTCATGTCCGGTTACACGGTGCGGGAGACGGAGACCGCTATCGTGACGCGCTTTGGCCGTCCCGTCGGGCTGCCGAAGACCGAGCCCGGTCTCTATTTCAAACTCCCGTTCATCGAGACCGTGACCAAGCTGGAGAAGCGAGTGCTCGAGTGGGACGGCCCCGCCGTGGAGATGCCGACGAAGGATAAGACGTATATCGAAGTGGACGCGTTTGGGCGCTGGCGAATCAACGACCCCGCTCGATTTTTCGTCGCACTGCGGGATTTGCGGAGCGCGCAGTCGCGTCTGGAAGACATCATCGGCAGCGAAATCCGCGCAGCCGTTGCACGGCATGAGCTCATCGAGATCATCCGCAGCGACAAGCTCCGCGTCCTTAAAGCCGACCCCCAAAACCCCGGCACCGTTTCAGGCTCAGTGCCGGTGAAAATTCAGCGCGGTCGGGTGGAGATCGAGAAAGATATTCTGGAGGCGTCGGCTCCGAAACTCGTCTCGCTCGGGATCGAGCTGCTCGACGTGCGAATGAAGCGCGTCAACTACAACGCCGCCGTGCTCCAGCGCATCTACCAGCGCATGACGAGCGAGCGTCAGCAGAGCGCCCAGCGCTTCCGAAGCGAGGGCGAGGGTGAAGCCGCGCGTATCGGTGGCAAAAAAGAACGCGACCTCAGCGAAGTGCAATCGACTGCATACAAAAAAGTCCAACAACTCCAGGGCGAGGCAGACGCAGAGGCGACTCGCATCTACGCTGGTGCGTTCAACAAGAGTCCCGAAGCCGTCGAGTTCTACTCATTTATCAAGACGCTTGAGACTTACAAAAAAATCCTCGGTCCCTCGACGAATCTCGTGCTCTCGACCGATAGCGACATTTTCAGCCTTTTGAAACGGGCGACGGACCGGACTCATCTGCCCGCAACTCCTCCGTCCCCGGCATTGACTGTCCCGTCTGCGCCCCAACCGGCTCCAACACCGGTTCCGGGGCGAGTCGAGGCTCCGCAGTAAGGCGGTTATCGTTTGTCCGCCTTGGAGTGCGGGAGCACCCGCTTTGAGACAAACAAACCGCCCGCTCGCTGGTCACTGAGATTGCCCGTCATGACCATCCGCCATTCCAGATTCTTTCTTTATCCGCTGCTCGCCTCGGTCGCGGCGGCAGCGCCCGACGTGTCGAAGCTTCCCCCGGCTTCGGCGGCGACGGTGGAGTTTGTTCGCGACATCCAGCCGTTGCTCGCAGACCGGTGCATCAAATGTCACGGGCCGGAGAAGCAAAAGGGCGGACTGCGCCTCGATGGAAAGGCTGCGGCGATGAAGGGCGGGGATGATGGAAAAGCGATCGAAACAGGAAAAAGCGCGGAGAGCCGCTTGATCCATCTCGTCGCCGGACTCGATGAGGAAAAGGTGATGCCGCCGAAAGGCGAGCGGCTTACGGCGCCGCAGATTGGGCTGCTGCGTGCGTGGATTGATCAAGGCGTGAACTGGCCCGACGATTCAAAGCTCGCGCGGAGCGAGCATTGGTCCTTGCAGCCTTTGCGTCGGGCGACGGGTGACATCGACGGATTTATCAAAGCGCGGCTCGCGAAAGACGGGCTCGCGCTTTCGCCCGAAGCGGATCGGGCGACGCTCATTCGGCGACTGACGTTCGATTTGATCGGCCTGCCGCCGTCGCCGGAGGAAGTCGCGGCATTCGTGGAGAGCAAGTCGCCGACGGCTTATTCGGAACTCGTGGAGCGGTTGCTGGCGTCGCCGCACTATGGCGAGCGGTGGGGACGGCATTGGCTCGACATCGCGCGCTACACGGAGAGTCAGGGTTTTGAATACGACCGCATCCGCGACAATGCGTGGCACTACCGGGACTACGTCATCAAGAGCTTCAACGACGACAAGCCGTACGACCGCTTCATGCGCGAGCAGATCGCCGGCGACGTGATGGAGCCGGTGACGAGCGATGGTATCGTCGCGCCGAGCCTGCTCGTCTGCGGCCCGTGGGATCAGGCCGGAAATGCGCAGGCAAACGCGACGCAAAAGATGATCACCCGCGAGGATGAACTGGAGGATCTCATCGGCGTCGTCGGCCAGTCGTTCCTCGGGCTCACCATCAATTGCGCCCGGTGCCACTCGCACAAGTTCGACCCGATTCCGCACGAAGAATACTACCGCATCAAGGCGGTGTTCGAAGGCGTGAAGCACGGCGAACGCAGCATCGCCAGCGCGACGGAAACCAAGGCGCTCAATGACCAACGCGCCGCGCTGGAAAAAGAAAACGCGGCGGCGCAGGACGTCGTCTCGCGGCTCGAAGCGGAAGGGCGAAAGCTTGCAGCGGCCAAGCTGCCAGCCGACCCGCGCCCGGTCGGACCCGCACCTTTCGCGCGGTGGACATTTGATGGCGCGCCGCCCGTTGGCGAACTCAAAGGCGGAGCGAAGATCGCAGGCGGCCGCCTTTTGCTGACAAAGGAAAGCGGCTCGTATTTTCAAAGCGCGCCGCTCTCCGCCGACATCCGCGAAAAGACGCTCGAAGCATGGGTGGCGCTCGACGATTTGAAGCAAGGCGGCGGTGCTGCGATTTCCATCGAGTCGGAGCCCGGTCGCGATTTCGACGCCATCGTGTTTGGCGAGCGTCAGGCGAAAAAATGGGTCCCCGGCAGCGGCGGATTCCAGCGCACGCGCGACCTCGACGCTCCCGAGGAAACCGTCGCGCCGGGCACGCTCGTCCACGTCGCCATCGTTTATCGCGCTGACAACAGCATCGCGTTTTACCGCGACGGACAGCCATACGGAAAACCCTACACACCCGCGCAACCGCTCCGCACCTACAAGGCCGGCGAGACCCGTGTGCTGCTCGGACTGCGGCACCACGGAGCGGGTAATGGATTTCTCAGCGGCGGAGTCGAGCGCGCTTCGCTCTACGACCGTGCATTGAGAGCGGAGGAAATCGACGCGTCATTCCGCTCGCAAGGCCGCTCCATCCCGCTCGCCGATGCACTCGCAAATCTCAACGACGCACAACGCGCCGAACGCGACGCCGCGCTGGCGAAAATTGCCGCCGTGCGCAAACAGCTCGACACAAAGAAGCCGGATCGCCAAGTCAGCTACGTCGGCACGCGCGTGCAACCAGCGCCCACACATCGGCTGAAGCGCGGCGATGTGAAAACGCCCGATGAAATCGTCACGCCCGGCGCACTCTCCGCAGTCGCGGATCTGAGCCCCGACTTCGGCCTCGCTGCCGACGCTCCCGAGGCGCAGCGCCGCTTGAAGTTTGCCGACTGGATCGCCGACGCCCGCAATCCGCTTCCAGCCCGCGTGATGGCAAATCGCGTCTGGCACTTCCACTTCGGCCAAGGACTCGTCTCCTCGCCCAACGACTTCGGCGTGAGCGGCGCAAAGCCGAGCCACCCTGAGTTGCTCGACTGGCTCGCCACGAAGTTCATCGACAGCGGATGGAGCGTGAAATCGCTCCACCGCCTCATCGTCAATTCCGCGACCTATCGCCAGTCGTCCGCCATCAACGACGCGGCCGCAAAGCTCGACGCCGACAACCAACTGCTTTGGCGCTTCACGCCCCGCCGCCTCGAAGCCGAAGCCGTTCGCGACGCGATGCTCGCCGTCAGCGGACAGCTCAATCCCGCGATGGGCGGACCGAGTTTCCGACCGTTCACCATCACGGAATTCAACGCCGCATTTTACCATCCCAAAGACAGCGCCGAGCCCGAGTTCAACCGCCGCACCGTCTATCGCGCAAACGTCAACAGTGGCAAAGACGCGATGCTCGAAGCCTTCGACTGCCCCGACCCATCCGTGAAAACCCCACGCCGCGGAGTCACGACCACGCCGCTGCAAGCGCTGGAACTCATGAACAATTCATTCGTCCAGCGTCAGGCCAAACTCCTCGCCGAGCGCGCACAAAAAACAGCCGGCAACGGGATCATCGAAGCATACCGCATCGCCCTCGGCCGCCCCCCCACCGCCGAGGAAACCACCCGCGCCACCGCCGCCGCCAAAGCCCGCGGCCTCCAAAGCGTCTGCTGGGCGCTGCTCAACTCCACGGAGTTTGTCTATGTTCGATAGGGTCGTCCGCTTCCGCGCGACTTCGTTTGGTATCCCAGCGGTGGGCTCGGTGACACGGCGCTGGCTTGGATGCCAATCGCCAGACTCCGAGTCCGGCCTTCAAACAGCGGTTGGTTCGAGGCCTGGTGGCTCTTTTGAGCCCTAGTTAAATCACGCTTGGATCTAGGCCTATTGTCGTTCGCTTTCGGGGCGGAGGAAGTCGAGTTTGTCGCCGACTTTTTTGCGCTCCCATTCGGACTCGGCGAGCATGACGGCGTAGGTTTTATCGAGGCTGGGGACGTAGATTTTTAAGTAGCAGCCGCTGTCGGTGATTTTGTCGGTGATGCCTCGGCTGCCCTTTTGTGCGCTGACGGTGATGTCGCGTACCTGCTCACCGGAGCGGTATTTTTCGCGGATGATGCCGTTGAGCATGTTGGGGTTTTTGGCGGTGCCGGTGGAGTAGATGGCTGCGAGGATGAAGCCGAGGAGCCCGAGGATGATGAGGGCTGCGGTGAGGATGTCGCGGCGGTTCATCCCTTTGACGATGACGAGGGGCTTCTTGGGCGTGGGCGTGTTCATTTTTCAGGCAGGTGTCGCGCCGATGGTGCGGTCCCAGACGTAGCGCTTGAGGATGACTTTCGCGGTGGCGGTGAGTGGGACGGCGAGGATGGCCCCGAGTAAGCCGCCCAGCAGGAGGGACCACAAGAAGACGGAGAAGATGACGGTGACGGGGTGCAGGCCGACGCGTTCGCCGACGATCTTGGGCGTGACGAAGAGCCCATCCACTTGCTGCACGACGGCGAAGATGCCGGTGACGATGAGGGGGAAGACCCACCACGCGGCGTCGGAGGAGACCATCCACGAGCCGCCTTGCACGGAGGCGATGATGACGGCGGGAATCCAGCACATGGTGATGCCGAGATAGGGGATGATGCCGAGGAAGCAGAGCCCGAAGCCGATGAGGATGCCGAAGTCGAGCCCCGCCGAGGCGAGGAGCACGCCGGTGGCGACGCCGTTGATGAGGCTGACGATGAGCTGGCCGCGAAAGAAGGCGATGAGGTAGCCGTTGATCTCGGTGAGGCAGGAGACGACTTCGTCTTTGAACTCGCTCTTTTTCAGCGGCACGTAGGCGGCCCAGCCTTTGGCGATGTGCGGCGATTCTGTGAGGAAATAGAAGAGGTAAAGCGGGACGATGACGAGCGAGAGGAGGAAGCCGAAGAAGCCGAGGAAGCCGCCGAGACTGGCGCTGAGAAATTCCCAGACTTTGCGGGCGATGGAAGGCAGTGCGTCACTCACCCAGTCGCCAGTGCCGAGTTTGTGGAGAATTTCCTCGGGGTTTTCCGGTGCGGCGTCTTTGGCGGCGGTGGGCTTGGCGGCAGGCTTCGCGGGGGTGAGCAGTGTTTCGGCTGGCGTGGGCTCGTCTGCGGCGACGGCGTTGGCTTTGGGTGGTTCTTGCTTCTCGGGTTCCGCCGGAGGTTCGGGGGCGGGCTTTGGAGGGGCTGCGACGGTTTTTTTTGGCAGCGTGAGCATTTCCTCGGGGAGGAGTTTCACGCCGTATTGGTCGCGCACTTTGATGGCGAAGGTCGCCACGCCGAGCCGCACTTTGTAGCTGATGTCGGGCACTTTCACCGCGAGCTTCACCGTCTGTGTGGAGATGACGGGGATGATCCAAAACAGGATGCCGACAAGCGCCAGAGTCGTGATGATGAAGACGCCGCTCACTGCACGATGCCGCGTGGTGCCGAGGCGCACGAGTCGGGTGACGACGGGCTCGAGCAAATACGCCAGCACGCCCGCGACGGCGAACGGGACGAGGATCGGCTGCATGAAGGACATGACCTTCGAGAAGACGTAGAGGAACCCCACCGACACGGCAAAAATGCAGGCGATGGAAAGCGCGGAGAGGGCGCGCCAGATCACTTTTTTCTGCCAAGATGTTGGATATTCCGAAGGCGGTGTCATGCGGGCCGAACCTTTGTCACACAGCGGCGGAACGGCAACTGCGAAAATGGGTTTTCGGCTTCAATGCTCGGCGCAACAGCTATCGCCCCAGTGGAGATTGAATTGCAGCCACACCGAGTGCTCGTCGCCGAAACTCGGGGAGTGATCGTAGTTGTATTGCAGCTTCACATTCAGCGGGAGGTTCGCGGAAGGCGACCACGTCGCTGCGGGCGAAAGCCGCCAGCGCTCCGGCAGGCCCGCCTCGGCGGTGCCGCTGGCGTATTCTGCGCGGAGGTGGCCCTGCCATTTTCCACCGGGCAGCCCGTAGGTGAGCACGGAATAGGCGGCAAAATCCGTGAAGTCGCGCCGCTTCCCCGTGCCCTCGGCGATTGCGCCGAAGCTTCGCAGCATCGCCTCCGAGCGCCAGCGTAGGTGCTCGCTCGTCTCTTGGTGATCGTGCCCGCCTGCTCGCAGCGCGCCCTCGGTTCGCCAGAGGTATTCGTAGTGCGCGCCATAGACTTGGGTGCTCCGTCCGAAGTGATTATCGCCCCACGCTGCCGAGACCCCGCCCGTGTGCAGCGTGGCGCTGGTGGCTGCGAAAGTGAGTGTGTAATCCGCCGTCGTCGCCCACTCGCTAAAGAATGCCGCCTCACTCTCAAAGGCGGGCTCCGCTCCCCCGTGTTCTTCTTCCTCCTCGGCAGCGGGGATTTGGCCGTAGGAAAAAGTGAGCCGATCCTCCCAACCAGTCGGGAGATTGCGTAGGATGGGCAGCGAAAGCTCGCCGCCGAGCACCGTCAGCGAGTCTTCGCCTAAAAGTCGTCCATTCGCGATAAACTGGTCCACCATCGTGAAGTCGTGCGGGTGGTTTTGATTTTGAAATCCGAAGCGTGTGTAGAAGCGCCCACCCTTCACCGTGGCCTGAAGTGGGAGCGAATCAACGGTGGCATAGTATTCCTCGATGGTCCCTTTCCAGCGGTCTGCTTGATCAATTTTTGCCGCGTAGGTCCCAAACAAGCCGAGCGCTCCGCACTTCGCCCCTAGCGAGAATTCAAGGTTCTGAACTGTGAATCCATGCCGATCCGGGTCATGATGTCCGGAGACGAGGTCGGCGGGATCCGCCGTGGAAGTGCCGAAGGCGCTCTGCACATTGAGGGCGGGAAAAAGAACATCGCTGAGCGAGAAGCGAGTCCCGGTTTCTGGCTGGGCAGCAACGGAAAGGAGCGTGAGTGCGGGAGAGAGAATGAGAGCGGTGATGTAATGATGAGCCATGACGAGAGGCGTATCCTGCCGATTTCTGTAATGCAATTATATTGCTTTAGTGTGCGGGAGGAAACTTAATCACCGGGCTTGCGTGTGCTGAGTTTGCGGCGACAACGCTGGGGCATGAAAATGATTCTTCTCACCTGCCTGCTGCTGCCCTTTGCGGCGTTTGGCGTGGAGCGTCCGCTCGCAGGGCCGCAGACGGCTTTCCTCCTTCGTGCAGACGCGGCGAAGGGCGGGCTTGTGGATGCGACGGGCCGCTTCCAGCCGAGCGTGGAGGGCGGCACGATTTTCGACGACGCGGCTTGGGGAGCTTGCTTGAAGTTCGGCGATGGCGAGAAGAACGGCATCACGTTGAAAGACGACGGGAAGCTTTCCTTCGAGGGCGGGATGAAGCTCGATGCGTGGGTCTATTTTGAAGAGCCGCCGCCGGAGAAAGGCACGGTCTTCGCCATGAAAGTCGGCTCGTTCTTCTGGGATATTTCAAAGGGCAAACTGAATACGGCGTGGATGGTTTTTCCGTCCGAGGAAATCCACACCGTCACGCCTCAGCAGTTCAAGTATTACCCCGTGGGCGGCGAGATGATTAACGGCTTCATGAACGTCCCGCTGAAGAAATGGGTGCGGCTCACGGTGGCTTACGACGAGGCGCTCGGGGCCGTCACCACTTGCATGGACGGTATGACGGACCGCACGCGCTATCGCTATCGCGGCCCGCAGCGGCTCCAGTGCGATGGGCGCAGCGCGGTCACGCTTTTGCAGGGCTTCAAAAAATGCCGCATCGGCGCACTGCGGCTCGACCTCGGAAGGCCGCAGCTCATTCCTCCCTCGCTGGAAGTGTATGCGAACGCGCTGCCGTTTCAGGAGCAAGTGCTGCTCACGTTTGACCATTTCGATCCCGCGCTGGCATTGCCGATTGAAGTCACCATCGTTTGGGAAAAAGCGAGCGGCAGTGCGGAGACTGTCTGCACGTTCTCGCTCGATTCCCATGCGAAGAAAGACGTGCTCCTCGACACGCCGACTTGGAAGAACAGCCTCCACACCATCACGGTCATCGCCACCAGCGCAGGCCGCGCTGTCTTTTCTAAAAACTTCCGCATTCCCAACGTGAAGCCCGCCGGACCGACGATGCTCCACCCGGACCACACCATCTCCAAAGACGGCCAACCCTTCTTCCCCCTCCTCGTTTATCACGCCATGCCCGAGGACTTCCCACTGCTCGCTGAGCTAGGGTTCAATATCGTCTTCAACGACTTCAACCTCAACCGCGAAGCCCCGAACGACGCCGCCGGATACAGCGACCTCCTTGCCAAAAGCCTCGACGCCGCCCACGCCGCGAAGCTCTTCCTCATCGCCGCGACGAACAGCACGTTCAACAAACTCTACACCATCCCCATCGCGAAAAATCACCCCGCCATGCTGCTATGGTACGGGGCCGACGAGCCGTGGGGCGACCTCACCCGGCTCACCGAGAGCTACAACACGATCAAAATGCTGGAGCCCAATCTCCCCGTCCTCATCATCCAAAACAACTACTCCCGCCTCCAAGACACCGCTCCCAGCGCCGACATCCTCGCCACTGATCCTTACCCCGTCCCGAACGTCTCTCTCCGCGCCGTCGTGGATGCCACGCAATCCTCCGTCCGCGCCGTCTCGGGGAAGAAGCCCGTCTGGACCATTCTCCCGCAATACGCCGGGAAAATCCCCACCCGCGTCGAACTCCGCTGTATGGCTTGGCTCGCCATCGCCAGCGGAGCGAACGGCCTCGGCTTCTTCGATTGGGACGAGCGCACCAAAGACCCGCAAACCGCCGCCCTCAAAGGCTGGCACACGAAGGAGCACCCCGAGCAAGTCGAAGACCTCCGCAGCATTCTCGCCGAACTCCGCGCCTTCACGCCCATCCTCCTCGCCCCGCCCGCCGCGCAACAGCCCGCTATGGTTCCCGCGAACCCGGCTATCCACGCTTTGCTCAAAGAACACCACCTCGTCGTGGCCAACGATTCCCGCCGCGAGGAAGAAACGACGCTCCGATTTCCCAGTCTCACCAAAGCCGACGCCCGCAACCTCACCGACCCCGAAGGCGCGCCCCTTTCCATCCGCAACGGCGAGGTAAAACTCACGATGCCTCCGCTCGGCATCGCTGTGTATGAGCTTGTGGCGCCGTGAGCGGTTTTTGTAGCTCGTCTGCGCCCAAGGTTCAGCCGAGGTCACCGAACGCGTGCTCCATTTTGTCGGTTGATGCTGCGACGAATGATGAAACGCACTCTCGACATGTGGGCTCGGCATTCGGCATTCGAGCGGCGTCATTTCCATGAATCGCTACCTCGCCATCTACCGCCTCACGTTTCGCAACTCGCTGATTCGTGAGATGAATTTCAAGGCGAACTTTCTCCTTTGGATGATTGTCGAGTCGTGCTGGTTCCTCGGCCAGATGGCTTTTATCGAGGTGATGTATGGGCACGTGACGGAGATTGCGGGATGGACGAAGTGGCAGCTTGTTTGTCTCGTGGGGACGCATCAGATCATTTCGCAGGTCTTTCAGGGTTTCTTTTACATCAACCTCGCGAACTTGCCGGAGCTGATCCGCACGGGGCGTTTGGACATTTTGCTGGCGCTGCCGGTGGACGCGCAGTTCGCGGTGAGCACGCGGCAGGTGAGCTTCGATTCTTTTGTGAATACGTTCGTGGGCATCGGCATCGTGGCGTTCTCGTTGGTGAAGCTGGGGGTCGTGCCGGAGGTTTGGCAGGTAGTGGTTTTTGCGTTCGCGATCTTGCTGGGCGTGGCGGTGCATTATGCGGTGATGTTTTCGCTGGCGGCGGTGAGTTTTTGGATGATTCGGGGGCAGGCGCTCATCCACGGATACTTCAATCTTTTCCACATCGGGCGGTATCCCGACGCGGTGTTTCGCGGGGCGTTCCGGTTTATTTTTACGTGGATCATGCCGATCATTTTGGTGTCGAATGTCCCTGCAAAATTGCTAGCGCGGCCGTTTGAGAGCCCGTGGGTGGGCCTTGCGACGCTCGTGGCGGCCACGGTCATCGTGCTCGCCGGGACGCGGGCGTGGTGGCTCTTTGCGCTGCGGCGATACGGTAGCGCGAGTTCGTAGGTATGGAATTTCTTGGATTGAACGCGGCGCGTTTCGACGCATCTTCGTGGACCGATGTTTCGTCCACGCTCTTACTTGATTCTCGCACTGCTTTCGTCCACGGCGGCGAGCGGTGCCGCCCAACTTTATTGGGATGGTTTCACGATCGCTGGCGATCCAGGCGGGGGGGCAGGGACGTGGAGTACGGGGGCGACGCTGAATTGGGATACGGCGCTGACCGGCGGGACGGGGGTGAAGTGGACGACGAATGATGCGGTGTTCGGCGGCACAGCGGGAGTGGTGACGCTGGGCTCGGCGATCTCGGCGACTTCGCTGAACTTCACGACCGGCGGTTATACCATGGCTCTCGGGACGCGTGTGCTGACGGTGAGTGGCGGTGTTTTTTCTACGGTGGCGGGCAATGTGTTTTCGATCACGGGGTCGAGCGGCAGCGCGGTGTTGAGTGGAAACGGGAATCTCACTTCCGGGCAGTCGGTGACGCTGAGTAGTGGCATCCTCCAACTGCAATCTGCGGGCACTGGCAGTCCGCTGGGCTCGGCGCAATTGCTGCTCGGCGGAGGGACGCTGAATCTTCGTCGGGACGGTGCCAATTCTTCTGCGCTAGAGGAGTTCGCTCTGCTCAATCGCGTCCGCGTAACGAGTAATGTGACGATCAATGTGGACCGGCTGAATGCGACGGGCGGGACGGGAAAGATTCTGGAGTTGGCCGGTTTGCAAATCGGAGCGCAGACGCTGACGACGGCGGCGGGGAATGCCTTTAAGGTGGGGTTTGACGCAGTGACGCTGGATGGAAATGCGACGCTGACGACGAATGCGGAGACGCTGCTCGGCGCGGTTTCGGAGATCGGTGGAGCGCGGACGCTGACGAAGCTGGGCACTGCGGCGCTGGTGTTTCGCGAGACTTCGGCGTGGACGGGAGGACTGCTGATTTCTGCCGGGGAGGTGGAGGCGCGGATGTCAGGAGCATTGGGCGTGGGGTTGGTGCAACTGGGCACTGCTGCATCAAATACGGCGCTGACGGTGAGTCGCACGGCGACGATTGCGAATGCGATTACGTCCGGCGGCACGGGAGGCACGAGGACGGTGTCGATCCGCGGAGGACATGCGACTTTCACCGGCGATATCGCGCTGAACCGTACGACGACGGTGGATGTGGCGGGCGGGAGTCTCGCGACGCTTTCCGGCGCGCTGAGCGGCTCCACAGTGCTGACGAAATCCGGCGCAGGCACGCTGGTGCTTGGGAACGGGAACAACCAATTCGGGACTGATGCTGCGAGTTCTATAGTGGTGACCGGCGGACTCGTAAGCGTGGACTCGGATTCCGACCTCGGGAAGTCGGGCAACGGGGTGCGACTGAGCGGAGGAGGACTGTTGGTGACGCAGGGCTTCGACTCGGATCGAGGGATCAATTTGATCGGAGCGACGAACGGGATCGAGGTGGCTTCTGATATGGTGTTCGGGCTATTGACCACGCCTGTATCGGGGACGGGTGCTTTTACCAAATGGGGCAAAGGCGCGCTGAGGCTGGATGTTGCAGCGACGGCGACGGGCGGCTTCACGCTCGGTAATGGCGAACTCCGGTCGCTGGCTCCGAGCGGAAATGTCGTTGGGACCGGGGCTGTGCGATTAAACTATGGGCTGTTGACGCTGGCCCCCGTCTCCGACCTGGACACGGTGACGCTGACGACTGCTGCGATCACGCTCGGCGGGGCGGTGAAGGTGGTGCTCGATAATACCGGGCTGACGCTCGGGAACTCCGGCAATTTGCTCGCGACACTCAGCACTGGTGCATTGTCGCGTGTGGACCACGGCACGGCGGTGGTGACAGGGATGGCCGGGATTGGGTTGCTCGGTGCGCCGTTGAGCGACGGCGAGCGTTGGCGCATCCCATCGATCACGACGGGCATCTCGTTTTATCCACCGTATGTGGTGGGACTTGATTCGGATGTGGATGAGTCTCCGCACTTTCTGAGCTACTCGGCATCGACCGGTTTTTACAGTAAACAGTCCTCCTATTCGGATGGATTTGAACCGAATCCCGCAAACACGGCCGAGGTCGCAGACATCACGCTGGAGTCGTCGGTATCCGCCAACGAGTCCGCCCTCGCGGTGCGGGTCGGTAGTAATTTGAACATCGATCCGGGCATCACGCTCACGCTCGGCGGTTCGAGTAGCACGGCGGGGATCATCCTTCGCAGCAGTGCTGAGATTCGTGGAGGGAGGTTGTCTTTCGGAACGCGTGAGGCGCTTGTGTATGTCGCGTCGAATACTACATCGGTCATCGCGTCCGACATTGTGAATACGGGCAATGCCGGTGGCTTTACGAAGTTCGGCCCCGGCGGGCTGGAGCTCTTACTGGACAATGCGAATGGCAACCTCGGCGAGATTTCCGTCCAAGATGGTGAGTTGATCGTCGATGATATTTCGGCTTTGGGAACGGGGACCGAGGCGCTCCGAGTGGGAGTCGCTGCGTTTACTTACCGAGGTGCAAACAGCGTCGCACTCGGACGGCCCCTCATCATCGGTGTTTCTGGGGGCGCTGCGGTGAACGTGACCGCTTCCACGTTGACGCTGGATCGGGTGATCTCCGGCGGCGTGGCGGGAGTCGGCACTTTCGGTGTGACCTTTTCCGGCGGTGGCGCGGTCCGATTGGGGAACAGTGCGAATACGTTTGCTGGGGATATTTTGGTGGATGGAACGGAGTTGATCATCGACGGGCCGGGCGCGGCGGATCCGACGGTGCTGGGCTCGGGGCAAAAAGATATTCGCCTTACCAATGGCGCGATATTTTCGGTGGATTCCGGTGATTTCGATCCGCTTCCGGATACGAAACGGTGGGTCATCGATACGGTGGGGGAGATTCATGTGGAGCGCGGCGTATTTCGCTTAAATGATCCGAATCAACTCATTGGGGACGGCTTGATGGTCACCTCGGGAGCGGGAACGCTGGAAATCGGTGACGACCAAAGTGAATTTCTTGCCGACGTGACGATTCAGGAAGGGACGCTGCAAGTTTCGGGACGCATTTCAGGGAGTGTCACGGTGAATACTTCCGCGACATTGGCAGGAACCGGAACCGTAGGGCCGGTAAGCGTCGGCGTCGGTGGGACGCTGTCGCCCGCTGGCGGTGCGAAAGGGCAGATCCGGGTCGGAACGGTGTCGTTGCTCGCGCGAGGAAGCGCGCGTTTCGATATCGACAGCACCTTGGCGGTGGCAGGCTACGATCAAGTGTCTGTCGTCGGTTCTGTGTCGCTAGCAGGTGGAGATTTGTCTCTTGATTTGGGATTTGCTCCGGTTCCCGGAATTGATTTGTTCTATTTGATTCTGAATGACGGGAGCGATGCCATCACAGGCGTGTTTGCATCTTTGAATGGAGTCGTTGCAAACCTGAATCAAGGCGCGGTTTTTCCGATCAGTGGGCAGTTTTTCCAGATCAGTTACACAGGAGAATCGGGAGTAGGATTTGAAGGCGTAGGTAACGACGTAGTGCTGCGAAGCAGCAGCATTCCGGAGCCGGGTTCCACGGCGTTGCTTTTTCTGGGGTTGACTGCTTGGTTCTCCCGTCGGCGCGTGAGGTGAAGTGTTGTAAATTCCAGAACGCTCGAAGGGCGCATTCCGATGAAAAGCGAAAGAGCGAGGATATTTAGATCCTCGCTCTTTGCGAAATACTTGCCGGTTTCCGATGCCTACTAAGGGCTTGGGAACTTTTTACCCGGAGGTTTCACTCTGCCCGGTGGAACTAGAATTACTGGACTACGCCCACGGAATGACGAGAGATTCGGCGGGAAGCCGAGGCCGCCTGGGAAGTAGCTGGCTTGAGCTTCGGGCGGTGCCTCGCCGATGATTTCCTTGGCCCCTTTGCCATCGCCGCCTTTGTAGTCGGCGGTGTCTCGGCCTTCAACGATCGGCGTGATTTCTTTCCCATCCTTGGTTGTGGCGGTTTTTTGCTCGCTTGCCACCTCTGCTGGCGCCTCAGCGATTGCGGCGGGCGCGCTGGCTACCTCGTAGTCAGCGAGTGAGAGGTTGGCAAAGGTGTTCAACTCCCGAACGTTCAGGGTTTGTCCAGCCGTTTCCGGTGTCCAGCGGATAGCCATTGCGACGGCCGTTGTATCATCGAAGTCCACGCTAGCGCGAGCGTTAGAGCCGTCGAAGCTGACGGTTACAGACGGCTGCACACCATCAAGCGAGACTGGCTGCCCGACGGCTGGAGCCTCGGCGAGTAGATAGATATCGGCCTTCCCCTTGGTTGCGACATCGGTCAACATTGCGAGGCGAGAGACAGTCCGGCTAGAGCCGAATGTAATGACCATTCCCGAGTCCGTACTTGCTTTAAGGACGGACGAAGTTTCCGGATTATCGTCGATGGCTTTTTGCCATGCGACCGAGGATGTGCCTCCATTGAGGTAGGTCACTAGCCCTTGGCTGTAGATGCTGGAGACGTTGAAGCTCGTTTGGTTATTGACGAACTCACCAAGCGCCGAAACCTCGACTTGATTGGTGCGTTTGACGATGGCGTCGTTCGCAGCAACCCTTTCTCCATAAGCGTAGAGGCTGAAAATAGGACCTGGATTCGGGATGTTCGTTTCGATCAAGATGCACTTGGCTTGCCGATTGAAGCTCTTCGCGAGCTTCTTTTGGTTGATGGCAGAGACAGGAACGTCTTTGGCCACGATGTGCCATGAGGCGTCACCGGGATTCTTTACTTCGTCGCCGGAGTAGATTGTGATTGTTCCTTCGACGGGTGCTGTCGAGATGCTGAAGTTCGTGAGGACTTGGGGTTCGCTGAATTGCAGCACGTAGTGTTGCTTTCCAGCGAGCGCTGGCCAACCGGTGGAGATGTCGTCATCGAGCCAAGCAGCAGCGGCTTCGGTAGGTATGTAGGCCTGTTTCGAGTTATCGAAAAGGAAGAGGTTTGAGCCGAGGTGCTGCCGTGCAAGGTTCTTTTGAAAAGACTGCAATTGCTTGGCGCTCGGCGTAGTTTCTGCGGCTACAGAAGTCACACATGCCGCGCAGGCCAGTGTGAGCAATGTTGTTATGGTGTGTTTCATGGCTTTTGCTTTGTGAGTTTTTATCGGGATGTTCGAGTTTTGCAAACAGGTTTTATTTCGAATCTGGCCGGAGTCAAATTATGGAAATTACGGCGTTTGTATAGTTTTCTGTTTTCTTTGCAAGAAATATTTTATAGAAAATGCGAGGGTTTGAGAAGTTTTTAGTGGGTCTGTTTTTACATGGAAAGAAAATTGTTCAAAAAAAACACGGTTTTTTGGAGTGGGTCCGCCGGAGGAACTTTGATCCTGTTTTTTAAAAATCACTGAGCGGGCGATTCTGTGCTGATGCTTCGCTTCCGCCAGTCTGTGGTGTCAGTCTCGCCGGTCGTCCGCGCCGGGAATTTTTGGGATGCATGATTTCTATTGTCGTTTTACCCATTGCCGACTAGGACCATTGTAGCTGCGAAAGCAGATGAACTACGCTTTCCGCGTGGAATGCCCATTTCAACACAAGTCAACGATCAGCGCATACGAGCCGTGCAAGACGAAGCGAACTCTTTATCCAATCCAAGCCAAAACGCCTTTGTGGCAGGTCAGAAACTAGC
Source organism: Chthoniobacteraceae bacterium (assembly GCA_947471505.1). GTDB lineage: Bacteria > Verrucomicrobiota > Verrucomicrobiia > Chthoniobacterales > Chthoniobacteraceae > SXWH01. The sequence continues at coordinate 37,858 of CANIWM010000029.1, forward strand.
AGGATGCTACGTCCTGAACCGCGAAATTTCGGGTGAGTCGGGTCTTGCCGTATGGCTTGCAAACGACGAAGTTTTGGGAAAAGAGGTATCGCTTCACTTTGTTCCAATGGCGATTTTGGACGATCAGCGAGGGATGGCAGAACTGCGCCAGGAGGTGAAGCGAAATCGCCAATTGATTCATCCTCACATTCTCCGTGTGTATGATTTTGTCGAGGGAAGTGGTTTCGCGGCAGTGTCGATGGATCGTTTTGATGGCGAGTCTCTGGAGTCTGTGTTGAAGCGGAAAGGCAGGTTCGAGCCGAGTGAGATCAAAGCGTGGTTTCAACAGCTTGCAGGGACCTTGGATGACGCGCATCGTGTGCAGTTGATTCATCGATATCTTGCGCCGTCGAACATTTACGTGCGGCCGAACGGGGGGCTCTTTGTCACAAATTTTGGAGTTGCACGGTGTATTCGTGACGCGATGGAGCGAACTCGTTCATTGTCACCCGATTCACTCCACATGGCCTATATGAGCCCGCAGCAGGTTGATGGGGAAAAGCCGACGAGGAGTGATGATATTTACGGGCTTGGAGTACTCGCGTGTGAGTTGCTTTCGGGGAAATTGCCGTTTTCCGGGTCTGATGTGGTGCCTGCGATTCGCACGACGCCAGCACCGCGCGTTTCGGATTTGCTGGGAGCTCCGGTTGCTGCTGAGTGGGAAAGTTTTGTGGCGGCGTGCCTGGCGAAAGCGCCGGAGCAGCGCCCGGCAACGTGTGGTGCTGCGGTCGCCGTGATTCTTTCTAATGCCGGTCCTGCAGAGGCTGTTCCGTCTGCTCCGTCTGCTCCGATTAAGGAAGCGCCGCCTGTTGCTAAGGCAGAAGCGGAACCCGTGCAGCCCTCTGCACCTCCCCGTCCGGCGGCGATGCCTGCATCTGGGGCACCTGTTAAGAGCGGTGGTGCGGAGCGGCGGGTTTCTTTTGGTGGAAATACGGCGGCGCATTTCAGTCCGGCCCCGGTAACTGAGTCGCCAGAATTTGCGGCGATTAAAGACACGACCCTCCCGCCAGAACCAGTGCTCCCCGATAGCAATGCCACATCAAAGGCACAACAGGCTCCGCCTGCGCCGCCTGTAGCGCCTGCCAATCGGCAACCGGGACCGAAAGCCAATCTTTCCTCGAATTTTCCGGAGCTGTCTCGGCCTAAGTCAAAATGGCCCGTGGTAATGGCAGGGCTCGCCGTCGGTTTGGCCGCCTTTGCCGTGATTAAGAAGATCAAGTCCGGGGATGCAAATGATGCTTTAGGTAACGTGTCGGCGGTGTCGCCCGATGTGAGTGGTGCTGTGGAGCCGCTTCCTCTGCCAAAGGGAGATTCGCAATTGCCGCCGCTTGATGGAAGTTTGCCCCCGCCAGTCCCCGCGAATGCCATCAATCAAAATCTGCCTCTTCCGGTGGAAAATGTCGTCGCCCTTCCGATTCCTGTCTCCACGCCGCCTGCACATCCCGCCGACATCTCGCCGACATCTCCCCTTCCGAGCCTGCCTGGTGATGAGCCGAACAAGGCGACGGCGTCCGTTCCGAAGCCATCGAAACGGGAAATCATAGGAGCGAAAATTCCACCGAAAGTGGAGCCTGAAGCGCCTCCACAAGTGCCCACGAACCCTCCTAGCGTGAAAATCCCAACGTTACCGGTGGTTGGCGTGGCTGTGAAGCTGCCGCCGCTGCCCCAGATGCCTGTAAAATTGACGATTCCGCCGGGAGCGGATGCTGCAGCGCTGGAAAAGTTGATCGCGGAGCGAAGCAATGTGGAAGTGTTGTTGAAACAGACCGTTGGCGAGGCCGAGCAGGCACAGCAGGAGATCCTGCACCTTTCGGACAACGCCAAAAAAGCGCAGGAGGACCTGCGCAAGACACTCGACGAGCGTAAAAAGGTGCTCTCGCCCATGCTGAAGGAAAATGACGCATTGGTCGTAGAGCGGAAAAAACGCGAAGAAGAGGCGAGTCGGTCCGAAGCGCTGGCTCTTGAGGCGCGCAAGGTTGCGGATGCTGCGAAGACGGCCTACGAGACGCTCGTCCAGCAAGCCGCAGTAAAGCTCGAAGCAGCTAAGAAAGCCGATGAAGAACTGAGGGAGCTTGGCCAGAAAATCGTAGAGCAAGCAAAGCAATCTGAAGAACTCGGCAAAAATCAAACGCAAGTCCTAGCGCTGCGTCAACAAGCAGCCATCGCACTTCAGCAAATCGAACGAGAAAGGGCGCTATTGAACGCAGCGGTCGAAAAAGCAAAAGCAGGCGCGCTTGAGGCAATGCGCATCCAAAACCAAGCGAAGATCGCAGACCTGCAGAAAAAAATCGCTCCGCTTGAGGCGGATATCAAGCGCTGTGAAGATGTCCTTGTTCGACTGAAGGACATTGGCGAAGCCGGAATCCCTGCCGCGAAGCCCATCTCCGAACGAATCGCCGCTACCAATGCTCAACTTAAAGCGTTGCGCGATGAAATCGCCCAACTTGGCGGTGCGAGCGTGCCGGTCAATGCAATCCCGCCAGTTCAGCCGCCCCCGCAGCCCCAGCCTCCGACACCTCAACCACTTCCAGCGAAGTCGGCGGCGACTACAAATGGTGCAAACACCATTGGGATGCGTTTTGTGAAGATCGACGATGTCGATTTTGCCGTGAATCTAGTGACTCGAAAGGATTATGAGGCTTTTGCGAATGAAAAGAAGCTGAAAGGTGGCAGTTGGCGCACTCCGGGATTTATCCAGGAGGAAGATCATCCCGTAGTGAACGTCACATGGAAAGAGGCGGATGCCTTTTGCAAGTGGCTCACCGAGAAGGAGCGGAAGGTGGGAGCTATCAAACCTACCGAATTCTACCGACTTCCATCTGACATCGAGTGGAGTCGTGCTGTTGGACTGCCCCCGGAGAGCGGAGCCACGCCGGAAGATCGTGACTTGGGAGTGGATGGGGTATTTCCTTGGGGCCTAGACTGGCCACCACCGGCGGGCGCGGGAAATTATGCGGGAGAGGAAACCAATTCAGAAGTGAAACTCCAAGGATACCGTGATGACTTCCAATGGACTTCGCCGGTCGGGAAATTTAAGCCCAACGCATTTGGACTTAACGATATGGGTGGTAACGTCTGGCAATGGACGAACGATTATTTTAATGAGGCGAAAGAGAGTAAGGTGCTGCGGGGAGGTTCGTGGTACAATGGCGGAATCAAACCATCACTGCTCGCGTCGTGCCGATATAACGCGAAACCTGATGCCTGTAATGACACTTACGGCTTTCGAGTTGTAAGGGCCTCGGAGGGTGGCAAGTCGGCAGTCAAGCCGAAGTAGCCTTAATAAATCGGAACGCTTTTTCGGGTTGCCATCCATCGATTGATCCGGTATTCAGCCTGCTTTGGTATTGAAATTATTATGAAGATTCTTGCTGGTCGGATTTACCCAGTTCTCACTGCTGGAGCTTTGCTCTGCATTGCCTCGCCTGCGTATTCGCTGGAGTTTTTTCGCGAATTCGGCACTTCGCGGAGTTCCAGTGGCATCGGTCGCTTAACCCCCTCCGCGGGCGTTTTCGCCGGAAATTCGCCTGATGGGCTATCCCCTGTCGATGCGGTGGATCAACAGGCCGTTGAAGAGAAATATAATTTCCGACTGGGGTTGGTTGATTTTGTAATCGCTGCGGGTATCGGGGTTGAATTTAACGATAACATTACCCTCTCGCACTCCAATGAATTGAGCGATATCGTGCTTCGTCCCGAGGTCAATATCGAGGGTATTTTGAGGGTGTCTGAATTAAACACACTTCGATTCGGAATCGGCTTGGGATACGCAAAATACCTTAGCCACAGCGAATTTGATTCGGAATCGGTGATTCTCTCGCCCACCTCAGCGATTGTGTGGACGGTAAAAACGGGAAGTCTGACTTTTACGTTAAAGGAACGCATCTCGTATCAGGAGGATCCGTTTGATCTTCCCGTTCTCAGCAACGTCGCGAACTATAAACGCTGGGAGAATCAATCCGGCATCGAAGTTGACTGGGAAGCGACAGAATACGCCCGCGTTTCTGTGGGCTTCGACCGTTTCGACCTGTGGGCCAAAGACGAAACGTTTGCTCCGCAAGACCGTACCATCAATACCGTCTTCATTCGTCCAAGCGTTGACATTAACCCACGACTCACCGTTGGATTGAATGGTTCAGTCAGTTGGACGGACTATAAACAGAACATTCAAGCGGATGGTAAGACGACGCTCGTCGGCCCATACATGCAGGTCAAAGTCTCCGAGACTACGGACTTTTACGCGGAAGTCGGATGGCAGAAGTCTGATTTTGACGGCGGCACACTACAGCAAGTCGTTCCTGTCTCAAATGGGGTCACGGGAACCCCATTCTTTATCGAGGACACACAGGATAGCGAGGAGATGTATTTCAAAGTGCAAGTCACGAATCGACCGAGCGAGAATTTCCGTCACTCGATCACCGCATCTCGCACGACTGAGAGTGGATTAGGGTCGAATTTTTACGACCTTTACCATTTCGAATATTCTGCGGACTGGCTCTTGCGTGAAAGCACATCCATCACGCCAACAGCCTTTTATGAATCTTACGAGACATCGGGGAATGTGCCAGAAAAGGCTCGGCGACTGGGGCTTGCTTTGGGGATCCATCACATTTTGTCAAATTCCCTGACTCTTGGGCTCGATTATCGCTTTCTTATGAAAGACTCGAACAGACCTGACTCTGATTACAAACAGAATTTAGGGATGTTTAGTCTCTACTATAAATTTTAAAACCACTATGGCCTATGCGTAACTTTCCAATTCGATTCCTCGGTGCGGTCGCCCTCATTATATCGGCGACCAGTTCGGTGAGTGCGCAGTCCAATAGTTTTTTTAAGCCACCAGCTCGCCCTGGAACGGGTGCATCTGCGGTGTCGCCAACCGAGCCAGTAGCCGAGATTCGCTCGGCGGATACAGGGCGCTCAGTGGCAGTTTCTCCAAACACGCCTTTGGTTCCTGGGGCGGAGGTTTCGTTTAAGATTGTCGAGGAGAACGAAGCGCCAGTTCGTGCAATTGTTGCGGATACTGGTGAGTTGGAGATTCCCGGAGGGATGGGGCGCGTCAATGTGAACGGGATGACTTCCTCACAGGCATCGGTGGCCGTGAAGTCTTACCTTGAAGGTCTCTACTACAAACGCGGGAAGGCTACCGTGGTAATCGGTCTTAATGTCCTCCCGATGAGTGGGCAGATGAAATCAAAGGTCATCATGTCTGGGAAGGTAGCGAGACCCGGAGCGGTAGAGTTCTACCTGAATGCTCCAAAGACATTATCAGAAGCAGTCAACGAGGCGGGCTCTACTTCGTGGTCTGATTTAGAGAAGGTACGGGTAACACGGGGGAGTGAGACACGCGAATACAATGTGAAGGACATCTTGGAGAAGGGGAATACCAAGAACGATTTTCCGCTTAGAGATGGCGACCGGATATTCGTGCCGGCGCTTAAATGGAACTTTTAAGGCAATAATCTGATATGGAATCGCCAGCCTACCCATCCGCCGCAGGTGCGGAACTTGGATCAAAACTTGGAGTTCGTTTTTACCGTTACCGCGCTGTCCTCAGGCGTTATTGGTGGATTTTAGCCCTTACCATTGGAATCGGTCTTCTCTATGAGACCTATGTTGTCGTTTCAAAGCCCACTCGTTTCGTGTCTTTTGGCAAACTCAGCGTGCGCCTCACTGGGTCCGACGAGAGGATGAATGGGATGGTCAATTTGCCTAGTTTTTATGGGCATGTGATTTCTCAGCTTAAAGGAATTCAGGTGAGGGAGCGTGCGAGGGCTCAGGTAGCCGTTTTGAAGCCCGAATGGATTGGGGAAGTCGATCGGATCGAAATAAACGCGGAGAACGAAATCAACACGTTCTTTTTCATTGTGACAGGGACGGGGCAGAACCCTGATTTTACGCAGTTTTACGTCGATACCGTGATGAAGGAGTTCTTAGCGATCCGCGAGGACGAGACTGCTGTGATCAACGGAAAAGTCATCGCCGATCTCAATAAACGTCTCGCGGACGAGAACCGGTTGGCGGAAGAAGCGAAAGATACCCTCTTTAAGCTTAAAGAAGATATCAAAGTCCCGCTTCCCGAAGAACGGGAAAAAGACCTCACACTCCAGACCAACAAGGTTCAGGATACGATTAGTGGGCTCGAAAGTCATTTGAACCTGTATAAATCGATGTCGGACGGTGAGGTTTTACGCGGAACCGGCACGACCAAAGGAGAGGAATCAGCGTCGCCCGCAGCCAATAATCTGGTAACATTGAAACAGTTGCGGGCGAAAAAAGACTCTGACTTCGCGAAAAAGAAAGAGATTTGGCTGCCCAAAAACCCAAAGTATATCGCCGCTGCTGACGAGATCGAATCCCTAGATGCTGAGATCAAGACGTTGTCTGAATTCGCAAAACTTGGGCGTGAAGCTCAGATTAAGCGGATTGAGACCGAACTCGACCAGGCGCGGATAAAACTTAAAGAAGTTACAGAGGAATCTGTGAAATGGAGCTCTGTCATGCTCCGCTACCGCCAACTGAAGATGAATGTGGATTCGGCTTTGGAGAAAGTGAAGACCACGGATGATCGAATCGCCAAGATGAAGAATGAGCAGGGAAATAGCGGTGAGATCATCGGAATCCATTACGCAGCGCAGACTCCGACGGAGGAACCTCGCGGAGTGGTTCGGCATCTGTTGACTGGATTGATTGGCGGTTTCTTGTTGGGGCTTGGGATTCTGTTTTTGCTCGACCGTGCGGATGACCGATTGGCTTCCTCTAGTGAGATGATTGAGCAGTTTGCCGAGCCGATTTTGGGGCAGATTCCCGATGTGGCGGATACGCGCACTGAGGCTGGTTTGCCGCTTTTGCAGGAGGACGATGACCGCTACATGTTTGCAGAGGCGTTTCGCAGCTTGAGGTCGTCGCTTATTTTCATGCCGAATCAGACGGAGCTAAAGACTCTGATTGTGACGAGCGCGATTCCGAACGAAGGCAAATCTACGGTCGCGAGTAACCTCGCCGTCACGATGTCTGCGGCTGGCGCGAGAGTTCTCCTTGTGGATGCGGACTTGCGTCGAGGGGATATTGCGGCGCTCTTTGATATTGATGGGCGTCAGGGGCTCTCGAACATTCTGCGTGGGGAGGTGACTTGGCAGAATTCCGTTCAAGAAGTGCGAGGCGGTAAGCTGCATATCATTCCGCGCGGACCTGTTACGAACCAGTCGGGTGAGTTGCTCTTGCTTCCTATCGTGCAGAAGTTGCTCGATGAATGGAAGGCGCGCTATGACTTGGTGGTCTTCAATACGGCCCCGATCCTTGCGACGGATGATACGCCTACACTCGCGCCGAATTTTGACGGAACTCTGATGGTGATTCGCGCCTCGTTTACGTCTGCGCGCTTGACCCGCAACGCTCTGAATGCGCTGTATCAACGGCAGGTGAATGTTTTAGGCCTCATTATGAACTGTGTTGATACGGAGTTGCCTGACTACTACTATTACAGGTATCCTAAATACTACGCGGCTTAATCTGCCTCGGTTTACTGCGAGTAGGGGCGTGACAGTTTCTCCATTGGAAAGATTTTACTCGCGACTTGCTTGCGAAATGGGTCTTCTGTGCGAATTCTGTCGGTCGACTTATCCAACATACAAAAACGCATGAAAAAAACCTCCTTCATCCTACTCACTTCGATTGCAGCAACGCTGACGGTCGTGCCATTCGTCACCGGGGCTCCTGAGCCTGATTTCCGTAAAGTCGCCTCCAATGTGGGGAATCTTTTGGAGACGGCTCATTTCAGCAAAAGGCATCTCGACGACAGCGTCTCGAAGCAGTTTCTGAAGAACTATCTTGAGCGTTTGGATTACAATCATTTGTTTTTCACCCAAAAGGATGTGGATAATTTCACGGCAAAATACGCGACCGTTCTCGACGATGACATCAGCGCCGGGAACACGAAGCCTGCGCTCGAAATCTACGAGATTTTCAAGAAGCGGGTCGATGACCGTGTTGCGAAGGTGAAGGAGAGCTTGAAGGAGAAATATGAGTTCTCCGGGAATCGTTCGGTAGAGCTTCGCCGTGATAAATCGCCGTGGCCGAAGGACGCTGCCGATGCAGACCGGATTTGGCGTGACCGGGTCGAGGGCGAAATGCTCGATCGGACGCTGATGAATGACAAGGTTGAAGCGCCAGTGAAGGTGATCACCAAGCGTTATGACCAGCTTTTGCGCAATTTGCGTGAGCAGACCGAGGAGGAGATCATCTCCACGTTCCTGACAGTCTTGGCGGAGACGTACGACCCGCATTCCGAGTATATGAGCCGGTCGCAGCTCGACAGCTTCAACATTAACATGCGCCTTTCGCTTGTCGGGATTGGTGCTGTTTTAAAAGAGGATGAGGGTTACGCGAATATTCGCGAGCTTGTGGTCGGCGGACCAGCGTCGAAAGACGGACGGCTGAAAGTGGGAGACCGTGTTTGCGCGGTAGCGCAGGGAGATGAGCCGTTTGTGGAGACTGTGGATATGCGCCTCGATAAGGTTGTTGAGATGATCCGTGGTAAGAAAGACACCATCGTCAGACTGAAGGTGATCCCCGTCAATACGACCGATCCATCGGAGCGCAAAGTCATCGAGATTAAGCGCAGCGAGGTGAAATTGACGGAGCAGGAAGCCAAGGCGGAGATCATCGAGCATCCGAAGGCTGATGGGACGGTGGAGCGTATCGGCTGGATCATTTTACCATCGTTTTATGCCGACATGGAGCGCAGCCGAAAGGCCGATGCGAAGAGCACTACGAAGGATGTTCTCGTTTTGCTGGAGCGGCTGAAGAAAGAGAAGATCGACGGCCTCGTGATGGACCTCCGCCGCAATGGCGGTGGCTCGCTGGAGGAGGCTGTGAACCTCACGGGACTCTTCATCAAGAGCGGTTGCGTCGTCTTGGCCAAGGACACCGAGGGCCGCACGACGAAGCTCAAGGATAACGACCCATCGGTGGCGTATGACGGGCCGATGGTCGTGCTCGCGAATAAGCTGAGCGCGTCTGCCAGCGAGATCTTCGCAGCGGCGCTTCAAGACTATAACCGTGCGGCGATTGTGGGTGATACTTCCACGTTTGGAAAAGGGACGGTGCAGACGATGGTGGACATTGGGAACATCATCCCGATGAGCACCGGAGCGGGAGCCTTGAAGCTCACGATTCAGAAGTTCTACCGGATTTCAGGCGGCAGCACGCAGCTTCGTGGCGTGGTGAGCGACATCAAACTACCGTCACTTTGGGACCAGTCGGACATTGGCGAATCTGCGCTCAAGGGGCCACTGGGCTACGACACGATTGATGCGGTGCCTTACGACAAGGTGGAGAAACCGCTATTCGTTCAGGAGTTGAAGCAGAAATCTGTGGCGCGAGTAACAGGGGACCAAGAGTTCAAGTGGATCATGGAAGATGCGGAGCGCATCAAAAAGCGCGTCGCGGAGAACAAAGTCTCGCTCAACGAGAAAGCCCGGAAAGCTGAAGTGGAAGAAGAGAAAACGCGTAAAGAAGCGAGGAAGGCCGAGCGTGCCAAGCAAAAGGGGCCGGAAGAAAAGGTCTTTAGTGTCACGCTGGCAAACGCCGGAAAGCCAGAACTGGAACCGAAAGTCGAGAAGAAGCCCGAAGTCGCTGTTGTGCCCGGCAAAGACAACGCCGCCCCGGCAGAAACTCCGAAAACGGAACCGAAGACTGCGAAAGAGGACGATGATGCGGACGATGAAGTGGAGGCCCCTGCGCAGGTGGACCCAATCCGCCGAGAGACGCTCAACATTGTCGCCGATCTGATCCAATTCAATCGAACCCCGCCGCCTCCGACTGAGGACAAGACGGCGCTGAAGAAGTAGGCGCTCCTATTTCCCGCCGACGGTCATCGTGTAGCGCCCGCCTGCTCTGCGGAGGGTGACCTTTGCGCCGAATGCAGCACTCAGACTCTTTGTGTTGAGGACGCGGTCTTTTTTGCCAGAGGCAAAGACGCGGCCCGAGGCGAGGAGAAGCGCGTGGGTGAGGGGCGGGATGATTTCCTCAACGTGGTGCGTGACGAAGAGCAGCGCTGGTGCATCCTTTTGTGAAATGAGGCGCTCTAGGAAATCGAGAAATCGCTCGCGGGCTACGGGGTCGAGCCCGGCACACGGTTCGTCGAGAATGAGCACGCTCGGCTTGGCCATGAGGGCGCGGGCGATGAGGACGCGCTGGCGTTCGCCTTGGCTGAGGACGCCCCATTCGCGCTGGGCGAGGTGGGCGCATTCGGTGCGCTCCATCATTTCGAGCGCCTCGCGTTTGTCGGCTTTTTTGACGGTGCCCCAGTAGTCGAGCATCGCGTATTTTCCGCCGATGATGACGAGTTCGGCGGGGTCCCAATCGGGGACTTTTTGGCGGATGGAACTGCTGACGATCCCCACGCGCTCGCGGAGCTTGCGCCAGTCGGTTTCGCCGAAGGTTTCGCCGAGGAGGGAGACGCTGCCGCCGGAGGGCGTGAGGTAGCCGGTGAGGGCGGAAAGGAGAGAGGTTTTCCCCGAGCCGTTTGAGCCGAGGATGACCCAGTGCTCGCCGGGCAGGACGGTCCAATCGAGCGCATCGAGGATGCGCGTGCCGTCGCGGGTGATGGTGAGTTTTTCTACGTGGAGAATCGGCGTCATGGCAGTAAATCGGGGCGGCGCTCGCGGGTGCGGGCGATGGCTTGTTCGCGCCGCCATTTCGCGATGTTCTTGTGGTGGCCGCTGAGGAGGATGTCGGGCACTTTCCACCCGCGAAAGTCGAACGGTCGCGTGTAGTGCGGGAACTCCAGCAGCCCGCTGGCAAAGCTGTCGTCGCCTGCGCTCGCCTCGTCGCCGAGCACGCCGGGGAGCAGGCGCACGATCGCATCCACGACGACGCACGCGCTGATGACGCCGTTCGTGAGCACGTAGTCGCCGATGCTGAGTTCGTCGTCCACGAGGTGATCGAGGACGCGCTGGTCCACCCCCTCGTAGTGCCCGCTGAGGAAGACGACATGCCCGCGCCGCTCGGCGTATTCTTGCGCGATGCGTTGGTCGAACCGTCGCCCGCAGGGGCTCATGTAAACGACGCGCGTCTCCGGCGTCCGCACGGACTCCACCGCCTCGAAGATCGGCTCGCACTTCATCACCATCCCTTGCCCGCCGCCGTAGGGCGTATCGTCTGCGGTGTGGTGGCGGTCGTGCGTCCAATCACGGAGGTCCAGCGAGCGAAAGGCGACGGCCCCTTTCTCCTGTGCGCGCTTCATGATGCTCTCGCCGAGGATCGCCGTGGCGATCCCTGGAAAGAGACTCAGGATGTCTATTTGCATCGCGGGCGTCGTCATTGGTGCGGAGTTGGATGGAAGAAACCGTCGCGCTCGGCAAGCTGGACGTTTCAGTTTGGCTCGCGTTTCGATCACTCCCGCGAGGATTCCGGTTTTTCCCGCTCGCCTTTTACGCCGACGCCGCCATGTTCCCGCGCTTTCATGCAAGAAACCAATCCATACGCATTCCCCTTGGAATTACCGGCTGGAGACTTTGACGCATTTATCTTCGATTGCGACGGCACACTCGCCGACACGATGCCTACGCACTTCAAGGCGTGGCAGACGGCACTGGGGAAGGCGGCGGAAGATTTCCCGGAGGCGATGTTTTACGAGCTGGGCGGGGTGCCGACTTCGCGCATCGTCGAGATTCTGAACGAGCGCCACGGCTACAATCTCCCGGTGGAAGAAACCGTCGCCCATAAAGAAGGGCTCTTCCTCGAAATGAGCCACGACATCGCAGCCATCGAGCCGGTCGTCGCACTCGCGCGGGAGTATCACGGCAAGAAGCCCCTCGCCGTCGCCAGCGGCGGGCACCATCGCATCGTGATGAATACGTTGCGCGCGCTCGGCATCGCGCACCTTTTCGACGCCATCGTGTGCAGCGAGGATTACAGCCGGGGGAAACCGCACCCCGATCCGTTTCTCGAAGCCGCACGCCGGCTCAACGTCGCGGCGGAAAAGTGCCTCGTCTTTGAAGACACGGCGACCGGCGCACAAGCCGCAGCCGCAGCCGGCATGGCGTGCGTCCTCGTCCCACCGCTCAAGCGCTCGTAGCCCGCGATGCTCTCGCTCACGGAAAAATGCGCGGGCGTCCTCGTCCCGCTTTTCGCACTGCGCGGCTCGGCGGATTTTGGCTGCGGCGACCTCGCGGCGCTGCGGCGGTTTATTGATTGGTCGGCGGCGCACGGCTTCCGCCTCGTCCAGCTCCTCCCTGTGAACGAAACCGGCGGCGACAACAGCCCGTATAACGCCATCAGCTCCGTCGCCATCGAGCCCACCACGCTCGACCCGCACGCCATCCTCGACCTCCAGCCCGGCGAGATCGCCGCCATCGCCGAGCAGCACAACGTCTCGCACGGCTCTGTGGAATGGGCCGCCGTCAAACGCCTCCACCACGACCTCCACCGCCGCGCCTTCGCGAACTTCTCCGCGCACTCGTGGGAGCGCAACGACGAGCGCGCGAAAGCCTTCGCCGCATTCGCAAAAGAAGAGCTGAGCTGGCTGGAAGGATACTCCCTTTTTCGCGTCCTCATGGCGCGCCACGGTACCGAGGCGTGGGACACTTGGCCGGAAGAAGTCCGCACCTTCGCCGACGCCGAACGCTGGCTGGAAGCCCTTCGGCCCGGCCATCGTGGAGCGATTGACCAAGAGCTTCGCTTCTTCTGCTACGTGCAGTGGCAGGCGTTCGAGCAATGGCGCGCGGTGAAAGCCTACGCCCAACAACGCGGCGTCGCGCTCATGGGCGACATCCCGTTTGGCGTCAACTACAGCTCCGCCGACGTGTGGGCCGCGCCCGCGCTTTTCGATCTCAAATGGAGCGGTGGAGCCCCGCCGGAGCCTGCATTCATGGGCGACGAGTTCTGCCGCCGCTGGGGGCAAAACTGGGGCGTCCCGCTCTACGCATGGCCCGCGCATCGCGCAGACGGCTTCGCGTGGTGGAGGCAGCGCGTGCGCAAAATCGGCGACGCATTTCACACCTTCCGCATTGATCACGTCCTCGGCTTTTACCGCATCTACGGCTTCCCGTGGCGGCCTCAGCGCAACGCCGAATTTGCTCCGCTCACCCACGACGAAGCCCGCGCCCGCACGGGCGGCGAGCTGCCGCATTTTCACCAACACGACGACGACACCGCCGAGCACCGCGCGCAGAACCGCGCCCAAGGCGAAGAGTTCCTCCGCGTCCTCCAAGCCGAAGTCGGCCCCGGCGCGCTCGTCGGCGAAGACCTCGGCACCGTCCCCGAATACGTCCGGCCCAGCCTCCTCAGCCTCGACATCCCCGGCTTCAAAGTCCCGCAGTGGGAGAAAGAAGGCGACGGCCCACTTACCCCCGGACACGACTACCCGCGCTGCACCATCGCCACCTACGCCACGCACGATCACGACCCGCTCCGCGTCATGTGGGAAGGGTGGATGAATACCATCCGCGCCGCCCTCGCCGAGCCCGAGCGCATCGCAGCGGAAAATGAACGCGCCTGGCGAGAAGTCCGCGCTTTTGCGGATTGGGCGGGCATCGAAGTCCCGCACATCCTCACTTTCGACGAAGTCCACGAGCCCCTCCTCGCGGGCCTCTTCCGCAGCAACTCTGCCATCGCCATCGCGATGATCACCGATGTCCTCGGCACCGCCGACCGCTTCAACGTCCCCGGCAGCGTCACCGCCGAAAACTGGAGCGCCCGCCTCCCCGCCGATTGGGAAACCGCCTACGCGGAAAAGGCCCAGCGCGTCGCCCAGCTCATCCGCGCCGCCGGGCGGTAGCCTGTTGACATTGGGAGATGGCGTCTGTTTTTAGGACCATGCTCAACGCTCTCCGAACTCTCGCCTTCCTCTTTCTACTCACTGCAACGCTCCGCGCCGAGAAGCCGAACGTCGTCATCATTTTCTGCGACGACCTCGGCTATGGCGACGTCGGCTGCTTCGGGCAGAAACGCTACACCACGCCGAACCTCGATCGCATGGCGGCGGAAGGGCGGCGCTTCACGAACTTCCACGTCTCTTCCGCCGTCTGCTCGGCCTCGCGCGCGGCGTTGCTGACGGGCTGCTACCATGCGCGAGTTGGCATCAACGGCGCGCTCTCGCCGGGATCGAAAGTGGGGCTCAATCCCGCTGAGACGACCATTCCCGAGATGCTCAAAACGAACGGCTACGCGACGGGCATGGCCGGGAAGTGGCACCTCGGCGACCGCCCCGGCTGGCTGCCGGTGGACCAAGGGTTCGATGAATGGCTCGGTCTGCCCTACTCGAACGATATGTGGCCGCATCACCCGGAGGCAAAGCCCGGTGCTTACCCGAAGCTCCCGCTTTATGAGGGCTCGCAGATCGTGGACGACGAAGTGACGCCCGACGACCAGCGCCAGCTCACCACGCGCTACACGGAGCGGGCCGTCGCATTTATCGAGCGCAACAAGGAGCGCCCGTTCTTTTTCTACCTCGCGCACAACATGCCGCACGTCCCGCTGCATGTGAGCGACAAGTTCGCGGGCAAGTCCGGCGCGGGGCTGTATGGCGATGTGATTCAGGAGATTGATTGGTCCGTCGGCGAAGTCCTCGCTGCGCTCAAAAAGAACGGGCTTGATGAAAAGACGCTCGTCATTTTCACCAGCGATAACGGCCCGTGGCTGAGCTACGGCGAGCACTCCGGCGTCGCCACACCGCTGCGGGAAGGGAAGGGGACAAGCTGGGAAGGCGGCACGCGAGTCCCGTGCATCATGCGCTGGCCGGGCCGCATCCCCGCCGCCAGCGAGAGCGCGCAGATGGCCATGACGATAGACGTTCTCCCCACGCTCGCAGCGCTCACCGGCGCGACATTGCCCAGCTTGAAAATTGACGGGCGCAACCGCACGGAAGACCTGACTGGAGTCGGCACCGGCGAGCGGCTCTACGCCACATGGTATTCGCCAAACAACCTCGAAAGCGTCACCGACGGGCGGTGGAAACTCATGCTCCCCGGCACCTACCGCACTCTCGGCGACGCGCCCAAAGCGAAAGACGGAATCCCCGCGAAATACCAGCAAGCGAAGATCGAAACGGCGCAACTCTTCGACCTCACGAGCGACATCGGCGAGAGCCGCGATGTGTCTGCGGAGAACCCCGAAGTCGTCGCCAAGCTCACCCAGTTCGCTGCAACGATGCGCGCCGAACTCGGCGACGGTCGCAGCGGGCAAAAGGGCACCGCGAACCGCCCGCCCGCGACTCAGGCGCTCCAAGCAAAGCCCTGACGTGCCGCAACCGGCGCCTTTGCGCAGAAGAGTTTCCGATTGAGGGCGCCGCTCGTGCGCTGTGAAGCAGCACGACCCTCTGGTGTGAAACACAACAGCCAGTGGGAGCGTAATCCGGCTGGGAACACGAAGTAATACCATCTTTCAGAAATAATCAGACGATTCGCCGCGTGGTGGCAGCTTGTGGCGAGGCTGCGCAAGCAAGTCGTTGCTGCGACGCCCTCGTCGCAGTGGGTGCCGGCGGCGCCTCGCCGCTCACGCGCCGATCGCGACGGGGCGTCGCGGGCACTTCCTGCGACGAGGGCGTCGCAGCTACGTCGCGGCATTCGCCCGGGAACATCTCTTTATTTGTGAAAGATGGTATAACTGCGTCGCCGCGATGCCTCTGCCTGAGCGTCCTCGCCTCCTGCTGCGCCTACCGCCGCAGCGCAACGATCAGCTCATTCACCTTCGCCAGGAGTTGAACGAAATCGTCCAACGTCGGCGGGTCGCTCAGCGCGAGCGACAACTCCGACACCGTAATCGGATTCTGCGCCGTCCCCGCGATCGCGCCCGCCAGCATCGCGCTCGACACTTCCCCCGCCGCCCCCGCTACACCCGCGTCAGCGAATTCACCAGCGCGTTCACAAAATCGAGGATCGCCTGCACCTCCGCCCGCGTCGGCGGATCGCTCAGCGCGATGTTAAACGTGCCCACGTTCGGATTTTGCGCCGTCCCCGCGATCTGGGCCTCCAGCGTCGCGTTCGACACCTCACCCACCGGGCCAGCAGGCCCCGCAGGCCCCGCAGGCCCTGCAGGGATTGCGTCGATGAGCGTCTTTAGCGCGTTCAATTGATCGCGCATTTCCGCTGAGGAATTGGGCGAGCCGTTGGCTGGTTTAGTCGGATCAAATGGCATGGCTTTTTGCCGCGCGGGCGGTGGTTGTGGTTATGTGATGTTGATCGTAATCGTGGGGCTCGCGGGGCCGTCGCCGCCTTCGTTGTAGGAGATGGCGCTGAGCTCCCACTGGCCGGGGGCGAGTCCGGTGAACGTCTTTTCCAGACCCTCGGCGGTGCCCAGCGAATGCGGCTCGTCGTCCACGCCGATGTGTTTGCCCATGATGCGCGTGCCCGTCATGCGGGTGGCGTACGGCCACGAGCCGTGGAATTTTCCTCCGCCCTGCGCCACGGCGGTGAGCGAGGCGATGCCCTCCGGCGCGCTCGGTTGCGCGGGGATGTTCAGGCCAAATGCTTCGTAGCGCGAATCGTCGTCGGCGAGCAGTTGGCCGAGTTCATCGATGAGCCCGCGCACGCGTTTGCGCAGGGTTTTCATCGCAGCGGCCTCGGCAGCTTTTGCATCCGTCACCGCCTGCTCGCCGGTATTTACGCTGTTGCGCGCGGTGCTGATTGCGGCGTGCGCAGTGGTGCAAATGGCGGCGGTCGCCTCCATGTCCACGCTTTCGGCGGATGGGTTGGCGGTGAAGTAGGCTTTCAGCGCGCCGAGCAGGGTGAAGCGCGCGTCGCGTGTGTCGGAGACGGCGGTGGAGAGATTCGGAAAACCCGCTTGTCCCCATTCGTCGTTATACGAGGTGCCGAGGAGCTTCACGAGGCGGAGTCGGCAGTTGCGGATGACCACGAGTCCCTCCGCGTCCTTTTGTTCGATGATGTCGTAGAAACCTCCCGCTTTTGTGAGTGCTTTGCGCGCGGCTCCGAGTGCGAGCTTTGCTGCAGTGGTGCCGGCGATTGCGGCGCGGATGGTGGCTTCGGTGTTTTGTTTGATGCCGATTGTCACTTCGTGAATGTGGCATCCGTCGGCGAGGTCTTCGGCTAGGGCGATGACTACGTCGTCGTCTTCTGGTGTTGCGTTACTGGCCATGGTTTTTCGGTTTATTGGTTTTTTGGTTTGTGGAAGGGGGATGAACACTGGTGGCGCGGACGGGCTGTCCCAAAATCCGCTGTCCCATGATGATGCGTCCCAGTCTGGTGGCGTCATGGGTGATGAGCGGTCTCGCTTGCGTCAAGGAGGGGGGACGTCTCGTCCCCCTGGACCACGGAGTGGTGCGCAAAAGCGGTTGCCTGGCCGGACCGCGCGGCACGCAGCAGGGGAACGGGACGTTCCCCCTCCTTGGCGCAAGCGCGTTGGCCGAAAGTATTCTCCCCACGTCCAGCCCGAGAGTCGGGCTGAGTCACCGGAGTCTCCCTCATCCCGGCCGGAGAGTCCGGCTGAGCCACCCGAGTCTCCCTCATCCCAGCCGGAGAGTCCGGCTGAGCTACCCGAGTCTCCCCCATCCCAGACGGAGAGTCCGGCTGAGCCACCGGAGTCTCCCTCATCCCAGCCGGAGAGTCCGGCTGGGCTACCCGAGTCTCCCCCATCCCAGCCGGAGAGTCCGGCTGAGTCACCGGAGCGGCGGTCCGATTAAAAATGGAATTGTTTGGGTTCACGGGAGGCACTTTGCACCCGCGCCGGGAATCCCGCCATCGGCTCATAATACCAATCACCTTGGCCCGTCCGATGCTCCACCGCCGCCGGCCACCTCCCGGTCCGCCGCAAGTTTCATGAAGTCATGCAGCCGGAACCCCAGCGTGTCCGCCAATCTTTCCACAAAGTCCATCCCCACATCCGCCACCCGCCCGCATTCCAGCCGGTAAATCATCCCCGCATCCACCCGCGCGAGCGCCGCCAATTCATCCCGCGTGTAGCCCTGCCACTCCCGCTCCTCGCGCGCCACTACCTCGAGCACGCGCACCAGCCCCGAAGGCACACCCGAAGGCACCTTCCCCAGCGGCCCGCGGCGTCGGCCGCAAGGCGGAGTCTGGCGGGTCCGTTTCACATCCCATCGCGCCTCCCCTCATCCACCCCGCCCGCGCGCAATCCGGCAAAGCGCAACCGTAGTTCCAGGCGAGAAGTTTTCATACCCGCCCAACATAGCACCCGGCAGCGCATGGGCAATTTCCAAGGCGGTGAAATTGTCGTGAGAAATGGCGGGGCGAGAGAGCGCAATCGCAGAGTTTCAATCCGCGCCCCCGGCTTGGGCCGGATGGGATAAAAAGTGGACCACAGCGGAGACGCGGAGCGTACAAGGGGAGGGAATCAAACGCCGGAGGGTGGAAACGTTAATCGTTTGCTCACCGCGTCATTGAACTTCCGCCTTTTCAACCGCCGCACCGCCCGCCACTGTCGCCCCCGATGCCGAGCCAAAGAACCCACACCACGCAACCGCGCAAATACGCCCGCAATGCCGTGCCCGCGCGATTCGACATTCGCAATTCAGCATTCGGCATTCGCCCCGCCCACCAAAACTGCGGCAACGGCACCATCTGGCACAACACCGGCAGGGGCAAGACGCCCACCTCCTTCAAAGCCTCCACTCTGCTTAAGGACAACCCCGACATCGAGAAATCCCTCTTCGTCGTGGACCCCAAGGCCAACGGCCAAGACAAACGCTGTGACCCGCGTCGTAACCTTCACCTTTGGAGCGAAGCCGTATGCCAGACGCAATAGTTCGACTGACCCAAGTTTTCAAATTCCTCAAGGAACTCAATGAGTTGAGGAATCCCGTTGCGCGGGATTTGTCGGGCTATACGGAAGTGCTGCGTCTCGATGCGTGGCCTATGCACCCGTGCATCGTGGTGCGGCGTGGCGACCGTGTTGAAGAAGAGGACGCCGATGCCGAGGCTGAGATGGAACCACTCATCCGAATCCAACGCGCACGTCTCACGCCTTGCCCGAAACCACCCGTCGCACTCGACGGCTGGCTAAAGCCGGGCTGGCAGGCGGCTGATGCAGAAACGGCGGTGCTCGAATCGCGGAACTTCTTGGATGACCAGAAAAAGACCGTCACCGTTGAGTTTGCCGATGATGGTGAAAGAGTTGCGGCTTTGAATGTTTGGAGTGTCGCGCGAACGAAGTGGTGTGTAGCCGAGCGACCAGCGATTGCGGCCCTGAAGGTTTTCGAGCGGATTCACACGCTGTGGAGTGCGATGCAGCGCGAGGGCGACCGCGTCGAACTCGTCTTGGCAGATGGGATGCTCGCCGTGCCGTCGCAATCGGTGCGACATCCGGTGTTGATGCAGCGCATAAATCTGGAGTTTGACCCATCGGTGCCGGAATTTCGTTTTGCGACAGGCACGGAAAAGGTGGAGCTGCATCGTGCGCTGCTTCGCTTGGTGCCGAGCATTGAGGGGCGAATGATTGCGCACTTCGACAAGGAGCTGGAATCGCAGCCAGTCGAGCCGCTCGGCGGTGACAGCGCAGCCGGATTCTTTTGCCGTCTCGTGCAGGGGCTTTTCAATGATGGCGAATTTCTCGATGAGAAATCGCGCGGTGGAGCGGATGACCGACCGAGCATTTGGCGCGAGCCCGTGATTTTTCTCCGCGCTCGCAATGCCGGATTGAGCACCACGCTGGATAACATCATCGAGGATTTGGAAGACGAGGAAACTGAACCGCCGAGAGGGTTGTCGCGCATCGTCGGCGTCGAAGCCGACGAGGATGAGCCGGGGATGAGCGGAAACGGCGATGACGAGACACGGCGCACGCCCCCGAAGCCAACGCCCGACATTCTTTTCAGCAAGCCTGCGAACGCGGAGCAGTATGAAATCGCGGAGCGACTGGCACAGTCGGATGCCGTGCTTGTGCAAGGCCCGCCGGGCACGGGCAAGACCCATACGATTGCCAACCTGCTCGGCTACTTGCTGGCACAAGGCAAGACGGTGCTCGTGACCGCGCACACCACGAAGGCGCTGCGCGTGTTGCGGCGGCAAGTAGATGAGGCACTGCAACCTCTGTGCTTGAGCGTGCTTGAGGGCGACGCCGACAGTCAGGCGCAACTCTCCCGTGCGGCACAGGAAATCGCCGACCGGCTCTCGCGCTCAAACGCGGCGAGTCTGCGGCGCGAGGCCGGTGTGCTCCGCGACAAGCGGCGAAAGATGCTCGACGTGGCGGCGGCTTTGCGTCGCCAACTCCGCGATGCGCGATTCAGTGAGGTGGAGGAAATCGTTCTCGGCGGCGAAGGAATGAGTCCCATCGAAGTCGCCAAGCGTGTGAAGGCGGACGCGGAGCGCGACGGCTGGATTCCCGGCCCGATTCAACCCGGTGTGACGTGCCCGCTCTCGGACGCGGAACTTCGTCAACTCTACGCGACAAACGCGACGCTCACGCCATCGGACGAAACACAACTTGCGGTTTCGCAGCCCGTGCTCGCGGATTTGGTTTCGTCGGCAGACTTTCGTTTGCTCGCAAACGAGCAGGCCGGAGCGGATTCGCGCGCGCAAGCGCATCGCCCGGAATTGTGGAGCGACGGCGCTGCCGCAGGCTACGCCGCGACGCACCTTCAAGAGCTTCATCAGCGCGTGTGTGCGGCTGCTGGCGTGCTTGCAGAGGAGCAGAACTGGCTGCGTGAAGTCCTTTTTGCCGGATGGATGGGCGGCGATTTGCGCGGCGCTTGGAATGATTTGCTCGCCGCCGCGCACGCTCTGGCGAGCGAGGCGGGCACTGCACACCGGCTTATCATGGAGCACGGGCCGGAGTTGCCCAACGCTCAACCCGCCTCCGCAATGGCGGCAACACTCAACGCGATTATCTCGCACTTAGAATCCGGGGGTTCGCTCGGATTGATGACCAAGCTACGCCATCGCGACTGGCATCAACTCATTGACGCCTGCCGAGTGGAGAACCGCGTGCCGACGACGCCAGATGAATTTCGCGCACTGCGCGCCCTCGCACAGTTACAAGAAAGTCGCAGCCGGTTTGTCGCACGTTGGCGGCGGGGCGTGGAAAGTCTCGGCGGCCCGCAAATTGAGAGCGTGGCCAGCTCCCCCGAGCGCGCGGCGCAAGGTTATGCAGCAGAGATTCGCAGTCGCTTGGAATGGCGCGAAACCGTTTGGGAACCGTTGACCGACGAATTGTGCGCAGTCGGATTCCGCTGGGATGCTTGGCTGGCGGCGCACCCGCCCGTGCCTGGCGACCACGGCGAACTCGCGCGAGTGCAGCGCGCCGGCTCGCAAGGGCTGGCGGAAATCGTCGAGGCGCAAGCTGCTTTGCTGCGACAGGCAGAGCTATCGGCGGCGTTGCAAAATCAGCGCGCGTATCTCGCCGGGTTCCCGCAAAGCGATGCCGCCTCGGTGTTGCTCACTGCGCAAGACTCATGGGACGTGGAGAACTACGAGGAAGCCTGCCGAGAAATCGCCCGGCTCAAAGGTTTGCGCGACGCCTACGATACTCGTCTGGCTTTGCTTGCGCGAGTCGAGGAGGTCGCGCCCGCGTGGTCACACGCCATCGTGCAACGGCACAAGCCACACGACGGCGCGCAGCCACCGGGCGACGCAATCGCAGCTTGGCGTTGGCGGCAGTGGAATCAGGAACTCGAAAGACGGGCTGCGGTTTCGATGCCGGAGCTACAAGAACGGCTCGACAAAACGGAGGACGAGTTGCGGCGTGTGGCCGCACAAATCATTGAGCACGAGACGTGGGCCGCGCAGCGCGAACGAACCGGCCTTCAAGGGCAGCAAGCGTTGATGGGTTTCGTTCAAACGATTCGCAAAATCGGCAAAGGCACCGGAAAACGAGTGCCGGAACTCCTCCGTCAAGCTCGGCAACTACTCGCGTCCGCCCGCCGCGCAGTGCCCGTGTGGATTATGCCGCTGAGTCGTGTGTATGAGAGCTTCGACGCACGCGAAACGAAGTTCGATGTCGTCATCATTGACGAAGCGAGCCAGAGCGATGTGACCGCGCTTGCCGCGCTCTATCTCGGGCGCGAGCACATCGTTGTGGGCGACAAGGAGCAGGTGACCCCCGATGCCGTCGGGCAGCGCATTGACGATGTTCAACGCCTCATCGCCACCGACCTGCATGGAATTCCATGCAGCCATCTCTACGACGGGCAGACTTCGATTTACGACCTCGCGGAGCAGGCGTTCGGCGGCGTGGTCGCGTTGCGGGAGCATTTCCGTTGCGTGCCGGAAATCATCCAATTCAGCAATCACCTCTCCTACAAAACCATCGTGCCGCTGCGCGAACCCCACTCCGCACCCGTGAAGCCCGCGATGGTCGCGCATCGCGTGAACGGATTTCGAGATGAGCGCGGCAAGACCAATGAAGTCGAGGCGGAGGAGATCGCATCGCTCGTTATCGCCTGCATCGGCGAACCCGACTACGCGCGAAACGATTTCGGTCAGGCAACGAGTTTTGGCGTGATTTCACTTCTTGGAGACGAGCAAGCACTGGTCATCGAAAACATCCTGCGGATCCGACTGTCGCCGGATGTTTTTGCCAAGCATCGGCTGCTCTGCGGAAACGCCGCGCAATTTCAAGGCGACGAACGCGACGTTGTTTTCCTTTCGATGGTGGATGGCCCGCCTGACGATGGACAACTCTCCTTCCGCGACGCCGGGCCAAAAGACCTCTACAAGAAGCGATACAACGTCGCCGTGAGCCGTGCGCGTAATCAGCTTTGGGTTGTCCATTCGATAGACCCCGACACCCATCTCAAAGGCGGCGACCTTCGCCGTCGGCTCATTGAGCACGCCCGCGATCCGCAGGCGCTTATGCGTGCGATGGAGGAACAGGGCAACCGGACGGATTCCATTTTTGAAAAGCTCGTGCTCCAACGCCTCATCAGCGCCGGCTATCGTGTGCATCCGCAATGGCCGGTTGGAGCGCGCCGGATTGATCTCGTTGTCGAGGGCAAAACCAAACGCCTCGCCGTCGAGTGCGACGGCGAGAGATGGCACACGCCTGAACAACTCCACCAGGACCTCGAACGCCAATCCATTCTCGAACGTCTCGGTTGGATATTCGTTCGCATACGCGGAAGTGTTTTCTTCCGCGATCCTGACACTGCGATGGCGCCCGTGTTTGCTAAGCTGAAGCACCTCGACATCGAACCATTGGGGGCGGCCTCAGATTCGCCTTCAACGAAGGAAACGCCGATGCTTGATCGTGTAAGGCGGCAGGCAGAGGCGATACGCGAGAGGTGGCGAATAGAAAGAATGTCACAGGAAGAACCTGACGCGGATTCCGTTCGCTCCGCGCCCCCCGCGCATCGGAATACAGCCCCTCTCGTCCGCGCGGAGCCCATCGGCCAAACAATCTCACTCCCTCCTCGGAATATGGTGCAATCTGCACCAAAGGTCGAAGTAGGCGACTCGGTCCGCTACCGCTATACGGACGCTCCGGGCGACGAGTTGTTTCACATGATTGTGGATTCAGAATCCAAACCCGACTTGGGTCTGATTAACCGGGATACCGTCGTCGCGAGAGCATTGCTCGGATTGGAAGTGGGACAAGTGCGAGAGGTGTTTCTTCCGAGTGGCGCTAGAAGGTTAGAGGTGACAGAGCTCCGAAAGCACCAAACTCAGGGTGCTCCTCCGCCAGGCGGTGCGGATGACTTTCGACTGGTGACTGAAATCAACGAAGGTTTTGGTGAGGATGATCGAAACGCAAACAACGAGGGTGCAACGCGTAGTGGCCAGCTAACGCTCAAGGGCCAAACATTCGCGTATAGAAATGCGAAGGAAGGGATGCTCATCGTGCTCCGGGAGTTAGCCGCCGCTGATTCAACTCTTCTTCAAAAGTGCGCCATTCATCCCGATGCCCAAGGGCAGACGAGGCGATATATTGCGCGAACCGCGGCAGAATTGTATCCAAACCGACCCGATTTGTGGAGGCACAACGAGCCGCTACCCGGCGGGTGGTTGGTCGCGACAAATCTCAACAATGATCTGAAACTCAAGATCGTCCGCTTAGCCGCCAAGCTAGCAGGCCTGAATTTAGGAAATGATCTTGTCGTTGATTTCTAGCACGACGGGCAGGAAAGGAACATGACCACCTGCAACCGCGCCCGCATGAATCCCGATTAAACCTAAAAACGGCAGTTGACCCCGTTTTTGAGGCCGAAAAATAGGGTATTTTACTCTGGAAATTGCCAACTGCGGAGCAGTTGAAAATCACTCACCCGTCCAAGGCTCATTTTTCTCTGAAAATCCGTTCAACTGCCGTTTTTA
>CANIWM010000030.1 GCA_947471505.1 Chthoniobacteraceae bacterium
AAAAACGGCAGTTGACCCCGTTTTTGAGGCCGAAAAATAGGGTATTTTACTCTGGAAATTGCCAACTGCGGAGCAGTTGAAAATCACTCACCCGTCCAAGGCTCATTTTTCTCTGAAAATCCGTTCAACTGCCGTTTTTAGGTTAAATCGGGACTGCGCGGGGTGAAGGACACGGAGTTCGACATCTTCCACGGCGACACCCTGACCAACGATTGGGACATCCTGCGCGAGCTGCTGACGGCGATGACGACCATGACTATCGGCGGGATGAGCGTGCTGACGACTTGCACTTGCGTGTCGAGTTCGCGCTCATACACGTCGGCGATGAGGTTCATCGTGTCGGAGAATGAGAAAAAGTAACCTGGCAAAGTGGGAGCGAAGAGGCAAAGCGTGTCGCCGCTCCGATGCGCGCGCGGCTCCGTCAATCCCGCTTTGGAGAGGCTGTTGCGCCGGGCGGGTTTTTCTCGGGGGGCGTGGGGTTTTTCTTGCCCCGTGGCCATAGGACGATGGCGAAGAAGATGAGGTTGAGCGCCGCCAGGAAGAGGAAGCCGTTGCGGACTTTCTGGGCGGCGCGTTTGGCTTCGGGGCTGTTGGGTTCCATGGCGCGTCAGGCGAGGACTTGCTCGCGCGCGATGCCGTAGAGGTCGAAGACGCGGACGATGGTTTCTTCGATGAGATTGTTCGGGCAGCTCGCGCCTGCGGTGACGCCGATGACGACGGGCGCGGCGGGCAGCCAGTCGGCAGAGACGACTTCCTCTTTCTTGTGCTGGTCGAAATGGACGATGCGCTGGCCGCTCTCCATTTTCCCCGCGTTGCGGATGAAGTAAGTGGGCAAGACAGCCTCACCCATTTCCGCGAGGTGCGAGGTGTTCGAGCTGTTGTAGCCGCCGACGACGAGGAGGAGGCTCATCTTTTCTACGAGCATGTCGTTGAGGGCGTCTTGGCGTTCTTGCGTGGCTCCGCAAATGGTGTCGAAAAAGCGGAAGTTCGTCGTGGCTCCGGCGTCGCGGTCTTTGATTGCGGCGAGGATGCGGCGCTGCACCTCCTCGGTCTCGCCGCGCATCATGGTGGTCTGGTTGGCGACGCCTACGCGCTTGAGGTGTTGGTCGGGATCAAATGCGTCGCTCATCGCGCCGTCGAAGCGTGCGAGGAATGCGGCGCGGTCGCCGCCGTTGCGGATGTAGTCGCACACGAAGTCGGTGTCTGCGAGCGAGAGGACGATGAGGTAGTGGCCCTTCCCGCCGATGACTGCGCGGCTGGCGGTGGCGCGGGTTTCTTCGTGGGAGGCTTTGCCGTGGATGATGCTGGTCATGTCCTCGGTGGCGTTTTGTTTCACGCGCTTCCAGACGCTCATCACGTCGCCGCACGTGGTGTCCACGATCTGCACGCCGCTTTCTTTTAAGCGAGCGAGCGTGCCGACATCAGTGCCGAATGCGGGGACGATGACGACGTCGTCGGGCGTGAGGCCATCGACGTGGGCGGTGCGGTCGTGGCCGACGATGTTGACGATGCCCATGTCGGCGATCTGGCGGTTCACCTCCGGGTTGTGGATGATTTCGCCGAGGATGAAGACGCGCTTGTCGGCGAAGACTTTGCGCGCCGCGTAGGCGAGGTCTATGGCGCGCTCGACGCCGTAGCAAAAGCCGAACTGCTTCGCGAGTTTCACGGTGACGCCGCCTACGGAAAGGACGCCGCCATTTGCGCGCACGCGCTCTACGACTTCGCTGCGGTAATGCGTCTCGACCTGCGCTTGCACGGCGGCCATGACATCGGGCGTGCGCAGGTTCACTCGTTTTGGCGTCGGTGGATTGGCTGTTGTCTCGG
Source organism: Chthoniobacteraceae bacterium (assembly GCA_947471505.1). Taxonomy (GTDB): domain Bacteria; phylum Verrucomicrobiota; class Verrucomicrobiia; order Chthoniobacterales; family Chthoniobacteraceae; genus SXWH01. The sequence goes on from CANIWM010000030.1 coordinate 1,825, forward strand.
ACATGATGCGGGGACTGTGGGCGATACGCTGCGCAGGCGCAACCTTCCGCGTGCTTGCCAAGCTGCGCGCGTTCCCGTTCCCTCCGCGCGCATGAAAGTCCTAGTCATCGGTAGCGGTGGGCGCGAACACGCGCTCGTGTGGAAATTACGGCAGTCGCCGCGCGTCTCGGCGGTTTTTTGCGCGCCGGGAAATGGCGGCATCGCGGAGCTGGCGACGTGCATGCCCATTAAGATCACGGAGCACGATGCGCTCGTGCAGTTTGCGAAAGGGGAGGGGATCGGGCTGACGGTCGTGGGGCCGGATGATGCGCTGGCGGCGGGAATCGTGGACCGTTTCGATGCGGAAGGGTTGCGCATTTTCGGCGTGAACCAATCGTCGGCGCGGTTGGAGTCGTCGAAGGTCTTCGCGAAGGAGTTCATGTTCCGCCACGGTATCCCGACGGCGGCGAGCGGGCAGTTTTCCGATGCGAATGCGGCGCGTGTTTTCGCTGCGAAAATGAAGACGCCCATCGTGGTGAAGGCGAGCGGCCTCGCGCTGGGAAAGGGCGTGATCATCGCCGAGACGCACGCAGAGGCGGAGACGGCGATTCGCGAGATTATGGAGGAGCGCAAGTTTGGCGAAGCGGGCGCGGAGGTGGTGATCGAGGAGTTCCTCGAAGGCGAGGAGTGCAGCATCCACGCGCTCGTGGACGGCGAGAGCTATCTCCTTTTCCCCAGCGCGCAGGACCACAAGCGTGCGCTAGATGGCGACAAGGGGCTGAACACCGGCGGCATGGGTACGTTCAGCCCGGCGGATAAAGTGCTGCCGCCCGAACTGGAGGCGCGCGTGCGGACGGAAGTGCTGGATCGGTTTATCGCGGGCGTGAAAGCGGACGGGCTGGATTTTCGCGGGATGCTTTTCCCCGGCCTCATGGTGACGAGCGACGGGCCGAGGGTGCTGGAGTTTAACTGCCGCTTCGGCGACCCGGAGACGCAAGTGCTCCTCACACGGCTCGACAGCGACTTGCTCGAACTGCTGGAGGCGACCATTGACAAGCGGCTCGCCACGGTCGCTCCCACATGGTGCGCGGATGCCGCCGTATGCGTCATCATGGCGAGCGGCGGCTATCCAGGAGCTTACGCAGGCGGGAAAGAAATCACCGGGCTCGCCGAGGCGCAGGCGACGGTTTTCCATGCGGGGACGAGGCGTGAGGGCGAGCGCATCGTCACGGCTGGTGGGCGGGTGCTCGGCGTCACGACCCTCGCGCCGACGCTGGCGGAGGCGCGCGCTAAAGCCTACGCAGCGGTGAGCGGGATTGCGTTCGAGGGCGCGCAGTTTCGCACGGACATCGGGGCGAAAGGCGTGGCGTAAAGCCTACTTCTTTTCCTTGGGCTGCTCGGGGCCGAAGAGGTTCGCGTATTTTTCGAGCCCCTCAGCCTTGAGCTGCGAGAGCGGGACGAATTTGAGCGCGGCGCTGTTGATGCAGTAGCGTTTGCCGGTGGGCTTTGGGCCGTCGTCGAAGACGTGGCCGAGGTGGGCGTTGCTGGTTTTGGCGACAACTTCGACGCGGATCATACCGTGTTTGGTGTCTTTTTTCTCGAGGACTTCGTCTTTATCTACGGGCTGGAAAAAGCTGGGCCAGCCGGTGCCGGAGTCGAACTTCGTGGTGCTGGCGAAGAGGGGCTTTTTGCTGATGACGTCGAGGTAGAGCCCTTGCTCGTGGTTGTTCCAATACTTGTTGGCGAAGGGTTTCTCGGTGCCGCCCATGATGCAGACGTTGTAGGCTTCTGGGTCGAGGTGCTTGGCGAGTTCCTCTTTGCTGAGTTTGGAGAGGTCTTTAGTGGAGTCTGTGTTCACGGTTTTTGGTGGTTCGGCGTTGCAGGCGGCGGCGATGAGTGTGATGGCTGCGGCGGTGAATCGGATGATACGTTTCATGGTTCGTAGGAGCGGAGACTAGCGATGTTTATTCCCGTGGGAAGCGGGTATTGATGAGAATATCATGCCCCAAATTTTCGAATGGAGAGGATGTGGATCTCGCTCACGGGCTCATCCACCCACCATACGATTTGCCAGCGCCCAAAAGTCTTTTCCCGAATCAAATCACGGCGGTCAGCACGGATGAAGCGGTCCGGATCAAGGTGAGGAAACTTTGCGAGATGCCGGATCAAATCGAGCACGATCAGCTTTTGGGTGCGGGACAGTTGAAGGAATGACTCCGTGGCATCCTCGCCAAGAAACCACGCGCAGGGATTCACTCAATTCCTGCCCGCTTGAGCAGTTCCTGTTCGCCGACTTTTTTCCCGTTCAGCATTTCCGCATGGCGATGGCGCAATTCTTCGTCCCAGTTCTTCTCACGCTCGGCAGCGAGGCTTGCCAGCATGGCGAGCAGGCGCTCTTGCTGTGCCGCACTGAACTTTGGGATTTCGGCTTCGGCTTGTGCAAAACTCATGTTCGTATCATGCGCAGATGGATGCCAAACGCAAGATGGCGTTATCTGTTCGGCGGGGCGATGTAGCGCACACCGTAGTCGCCCTCGGGGAGCCAGAAGCCGGTGGTGAGGTCGCCGATGATGCTGCTCGGGCTGCTCCACCAGTTGTTGCCGCCGTAGGTGCCGACGATTTCGAGTTGCGATGGGTTCGCGATATTCACGATGCCGAGGGCGACGCCTCCGCTGCGATAGAAGGCGAGGTCGCCGACGATGCTCCAGTCGTAGATGTAGGAGGTGTTGGAGGGGAAGATGAGTGTGTCGCGAAGGGTGAATTTACCTTCGTCGGTGAGGGTCCACGCGTCGAGAGTGGGGACGAGTTTAGCGAGCGGGCCGGTGGTGTCGGTTTCGTTGTGATGGATGTAGGCGGTGCCGCGATCGAAGCGGAAGGTGCTGCCGCTCCAGCGTTGGCCGAGCGGGATGCTGTCCACGAGATGCGCTGTGCCGTCGAAGGCGGCGGCGTGGATGTATTGCTGGGAGTTATCGGCGTGACCGCTGGCGTCGTAGCCGGGGCCGACGACGTAAAGGAGTTCGCCTTTGCGGTCGATGGCGCGGAGTTCGCCGGGGAGGCTGATGGGCGAGGAGACGACTGGCGCGGCGGGGTCGGCGTAATCAACCACATCGAGGAAGTGGCGGTTGTCGTCGGCGGGTTCGCCCGTCGTGTCGTCGAGGGTGTAGTAGTAGCGGTAGCTGTTGTTGAAATGGCTGGCGAGGACCTTGCCGTTGGCGGCGAAGGCGTCGCTGAAAGTAGAGTTCGCTTTGCGCTCCACTTTTGTGGTGTTCAGAAATTGCGGGCTGCGGGGATTGGTGATGTCGAAGGCGTGAAGGGTGAGCATGGAGGAGCCGCCCCAGCCCCAGCGGACACAACCACCGTCCCCGGCGACTATGTTGGACACGGACAAAGAGCCTCCGACGTTGCTTGTGGTAAGTTGCGCGGAGTCGCTGCTGGCGACAGCAGCCCTGAGCGGCACCGCCGAGGTTGTCGCACTGAGTGCGGGAGCTTCCACCAGCACGGCGGAGCGCCTCACGACGGTGGCAGAGCCCGCCGAGAGTGTGAGCGTCCCTGAGTTGGCAAACACGATCCCGCCGCCATACCAGCCGCCGTAGTAAGTGTTCTTTTGCGCGATGACTGCGGTGGTGTCGGTGGGGAAAAGGAGCGACATATTTCCGTAGGAAAGGCCGTCCGTTGCAGTGGTTTCGCCGAGTTTCACGATTTGCGGGAGTGAGGCGATGGAGAAGACGGAGAGCTTCACGGGGCCAGTCGCGCCGTTGCCGTAGTAATAGGGAGCCATTATCGTAGCCGCGCCGTCTGGCACGACTGCGGTGGTGGATTGCACGACATAGAGCATGTCGCCTTTTAGCTCCGCCGCTTGCACGGCGCCGTCCCCGAGGTCGAGGGTGCTGAGGGTGTCGTCGGTGTTTTCCTGCGTGGAGACGGAGAGGACGGGCCTTCGGTCGCTGAGGTGCTGGCCGAGCTGGAGGAGGTGCTTGCCCGCGACCCACACGCGGTTGACGTTCCATGCAAGCTCGACGTCCGCTTTCACCACAGGCACGTCGCGGTCGGAGATGTCCACGGTGAGTAGATCTGCTTGGCTGATCGCCAGCACGGTGTCGTCTTTTACGGCGGTGCGGCGGGGGACGAAGCCGTGCTTAATTACGCCACGCAGCGCGAGGCTGTCGCGGTTCAAATCCACGAGTTGCACGCCGCCTTGGCCGGAGCCCCACCACCACCAGCCTTCGCTGTAGGGGAGCATGATGAGCCCGGCTTCGGGCAGGACGGTGAAGGCTTTGTCGTCCCACTCCGCCTCGCTGTACGTCCAGTTCGTGCCGACGGGGAGTTGGGAAAGTTGGACGGGCTTTGTCGCATCGGCGACATCGTAAAGGGAGACGGTGACGCGGTTTTGGCCATCGTCCGTGCGCAGTCTGCCGACGGTGACGAGGCGGTCGCCGAGCGGCTCGATGTAGCTGGAGAAGCCGGGGACGTGCAGCTCGCCGCTGAGTGTGGGCTTGGCGGGGTCCGTGTTGTCCACGATCCAGAGCGGGTCTTGCTGGACGGCGGTGACGATATACACGCGGTCGCCGTCGAAGCGCACGGCGCGGGTGATTTCGTTGTCGCCGACGTTGATGGAGCCGACCGGCGTCGGATTGGAGAGGTCTGCGGCGTCGAAGTTTTCGAGGTGCGTGTAGCTGCTCCGGCCCGGCCGGTTTGCCCACCAGTTTTCGTTCACGGACGAGACAACGCTCAGGACGCCGTTGCGCTCGTGCAGCTTAAACTTATCATACACGCTGCCCTGCACGGTCACGGTGCCTCCGCCTCCAACGGTGCCATCGGGGGTGCTGACATCAACAAGATGGACGTTCGTTTTGTACCCGCCAGAGGAGCCGGACGTGTAGTCGTAATTCGGCTCCGCGACCATGAAGCACCGGTTGCTCGCCTGGACCGCGCTGGCCCAGTTGTATCCGCTGCCGGAGAGCGTCACCGTGTTGCGCACGACAGGCGCGGTGGGCGTCGAGAAATCGTAGCCCGTCACTTCCAAGTTCGTCTGCCAGCCCCAATTATCCGTGCCCGCCGCGGGCACCGTCTTCGCGATGATGAGCGACGTGCCGATGAGGCGGCTATTATTGATCCACCCGGTAAAAGGCACACGCGCCACGATGGTCGGCTCGCCCGTGCTCACATCGCAGACGAGCAGTTCTCCGCTTTGATCAATCTGGTCGAAAGACGGCGAGCCGCTCGTCCACCCGAGTTCCTTTGGCGTGCGCTTGATGAGCAAAACGTGCGTCGCATCGAGCTGGTAAAGGTCTTCGCCCACGCCCGGCATCCGCAGCGTGCCGAGCAGCGCGGGCTTTGCCGTATCCGCGATGTCGATGTTTTGCAGGCCGCGATACTGGTTGTAAAAATACAGGTGATCGCCATCGAGCGTCCAGATGTCGCTCTCCGTCACCGTCCGTGCCGGGGCCGTGCTGTCTTTCCCGCCGATCGAGGGGGTTCCTGCCGAGTTCCCCGCAAACGTCGTCACCACCCCCGAACTTGTCCCGAGCGATAGATTTCCCCCCGGCTGTGCGGCGACTTGCTCGCCGAGAAAGTTTGTCGTCCCCGTATAGAACGCATGCGGCAGAGCCCCCGCCTGCCGCCCGAAGACGCGCAGGTAGCGCTTCGAGACTCGCGAGCGCATCGTGAAGACGACCTCTTTCGCCCCCCCGTCCAAGGTGCTGGAGGACACCGTCGCCCACGGCTGCTTCTTCTGCGCCGTCTTCCGCTGGAGCGTCACCTCCCGGAAGCCCGCAGGCACGCGCACCCGCACCTTGCGCCCCGAGATCGCCGCGATCACGGGTTCCGTATCCGGCGTGATGCTGTGGCGGAGGTTAGTCCCCCCAATCGCAGGCAGCGCCAGCAGCGCGGCGACGGCGGTTGTGAGAATGTAGGGCCTGAAGGTCTGTGAAGTCATGGTGTGCATGGATGATTACGCCGTGTAGTCGCACGTGAAAAGAAGAGTCTTAGCGGCCTGTTCAAAAAATACTTGGCAACGAGGAGCAGGCGCTCATTCTCGCTACCAACCCGATGAACACATCCAAGTCGTTGCTAGAATCACACAGACGCAAATTCACGCCCCACCCCCGCGCAAAACGCACCACCGGAGTCCTCCTCACACTTGCCGTCGCCACGCTCACCTGCTTCACCAGTAGTTGCACCAGCGAGCCCATCATCTGCCGCAACGGAGTTTCCGGTGTCGCCCTAGGCGAAGTCGGTATCGAAGCGCTCCTCGCCGCCTCTGCGGTCGGCGGCGGCGGCTCCACACCCAAACACCTAGGCAACTTTGAAACCTCCGACACCACCTACCTCGGCGGCTTCATCCCCATCAAACAATCGCACGGCTCCGACCGCAGCATCGACAACGGCACCAAATTCTTCGTGGACGGGCGCAAGCGTGGCTGCCTCCCTAGAGTCCTCGAAGTCGCCAAACCCGGCCCCCACGTCATCCGCCTAGAGATACCCGCATTTCAGCCCTACGAGCTCACGCTCTCCGAGACCATTCAGATAAAAGTCGGACAACACAGCGTAGAAGCATGGCCCCCCGTTATCGTCGATTGCCTCAGCGGCGAAATCTTCACCACTCGCGAAACCGCCACCGTCAACCCAGACCGCAACAGCGGCAAACGGCGCCCGACCGACCTCACGAAAAAAGTCGGCGATACCCCCATCCTCATCGTCACCACTACAGAAAAACAGCAACCCGGCTGGCGAAAAATCGGCCAACTCCATCCCTCATGGCGCAACGGGGCACGCTGAACTGAGGCCCCGCTGTTGAATCGAAGATAGCCGAGGAGCCCGATCGCCTCAATTTTCCACCAACCGCACGCGGTAGAAGCTCTGGGCGGTGGTCATGAGGACGGTCATGGCGACGGTCCCGGCAGGGCGGGGGATGCCGTTGTTTTCTGGCGAATCAAGCGGGTGCCACGAGGTGAGGTCGGCGGATTCTTCGATGATGAAGCTGCGGTTTTCCGGCAGCGGGAAGTTGAAGGTTAGGTCGTTGCCCACTCGTGTCGGTGTGATGCGGAAGGCGCTGGAGCTTTGCAGCGGGTTGGTTGCGGCGAGGAACTCGGCGGCGTTGGTGTTGCCGTCGCCATCGGCGTCCGCGGTGGACTCGCCGTCGGGGCTGGTTGTGTTGCCGAAATGGGTCTGCCGCCACTGCGTGTAAGTCTGCTGTGCGGGGAGCGCGCCGATCCATTCGGTGAGCAGCGCGATGCCCGTGGCGTCGAGTTCGCTGCTGCCGAGGGGCGGCATCCGCGTGAAGCCATTGGTCACGGCGACGCGGTTGAGCACGATGCTGTGCGCGGTGTCGCCGGGGACGATGAGGCGGTTTGCCGGGTTGCCGCCGTTTTGCGTGGCGGTGCCGTTTATGAGCAGCGTGTCGGCGAGGGTGAGGTGGGCGCGTCCGTCCCACGAGGTGCCGGCTTGGTGGCAGTTGGCGCAGTTCACGGCGAGGTAGCTGCGGGCGCGGGCTTCGAGGGAAAACTGCGTCTCATCGGCGCGGACGTGGCGCGGTAGGAGGTTGGGTGAATCGGGCGTGTTGGTGAAATATCCCGCGCTGTGCAGGAGCGAGAGTTGGTTGCCGGTGAAGCCGTTCGTCGTCGTGCTCCAGTTGAGCTGGCGCGTGTTAAATGAGAGCGCGTGTCCGGCCTGCGGAGTGTGGCAGGCGATGCATTCGGCGCGGCTCGGGATGCGGTAGTGTTGCACGCGCGGGTTGCCGTTTTCGATAACGTTAATGTCGAACGCCTCGCCGCCATCTGCGACGAGCGTGGCCTCGGTCTGCGCGGGGTTCCAGCGGTAGCTCACGCCGTAGCTGCCCGATGCGTTTTTCACCAGCAAGCGCGTCTCGATGCGCTGCGAGGTGGCGGGGTTTCCGCGTGTGGTTTCGAGGTCGAAGTGCTTCACCCAGATGGTGCCGTTGGGGAACGTCCACACGCCGTCGCGGCTCCACGTCATGTCGCTGGAATCGGGCACGGTGAACCAGCGGCGCTTGTTCGCGAAGTCGCTCCAAAACGAGACGTTGGGCGAGTAAGGCAGCACGCCGGGCGCGGGCGCGAGGTCGGTAAGGTCGGCGAAAAGTCCGGTGTCGCTGAGCGTCTGCGGGAAGCTGCTGCTGGTGCCGGCGACGAGGCGCTGGATGCGGCCTTCGCCGATGTCCACCATGAGCACGTCGCCGTTCGATGGGTCCGCGCCGAATGCGACTTGCCCGGCATTCCCGGTGATGCGCGTGACGCTCACGCTCGGCGTCCGGCGCATGGCCCAGATGTGGCCGTCCACGTAATCGCCGAAGATGTAAGCGCCGGTGAGGTCGGGCAAATTCGCGCCGCGATACACGATGCCGCCGGTGATGCTGTGGCCCTGCAACTCGCCGTTGCCGATGGCGTATTCGTAGAGCGGATTCGTGTAAGTGAACCCCGGCAAAGCCTCGCCAGCATTGGGCCCAGCGATGGTGCCCTCGCGCCACGACCAGCCGAAGTTCGCGCCGTTTGCCGCAAGGTTCACCTCCTCGCGAGCGTCCTGCCCGACATCGCCGATGAGGATTTCCCCCGTCGGTGCATCCACGGAAAATCGGAAGGGATTGCGCAAGCCGACGCTGAAAAATTCGGTGCGCACATTCGCCGCCGGGAGGTTCACGCCGTTGAAAGGAACGGTCGGATTTGCGGTGACGAACGGATTGTTCGCCGGGACTTTGTATGCCGCGAAACCGGAGTAAAGCGGGACGGAGGCGTGCGCGTTTGGCTCTACGTTTGCTGGCAGGCGGTCCACGTCTAAGCGCAGGAGTGCGCAGTGGAAATTGAGGTCAATGCGCTGGCCGTATCGCCGGGAATCGTTCTGCCCGCCACCGTCGCCCGCCGAGACGTAGAGGTAGCCGTCATTGCCAAAGTGCATGTCCGTCCCGAGGTGAAAGCCGTTCGGTTCGAGCTGCTGGATCAAGACGACTTCCGAGGCGGTGTCCGCGAGGTTCGGGTTCCCCGCCTGCACGTTGAAGCGCGAGATCCGGTAGTAACTCTGCCCGGCGACTTGCACGGAATACCACGCGAAGAATCGCCCGTTTGCCGTGTGCTGCGGATGAAACGCCATGCTCATCAAGCCACGGTCCACATTCGTCAGCAAAGTCTCTCCGCGCGAAGTGCAAAGCGCCGCGAGGTCCAGGAAAACAACCGATGTCGGGGCGTTGACGTTGGCAATCATGCGGATGATGCCGCCGCGCTGCACGACGAAAAGCCGCTGCGCATCGCCCGGTACCGTCGCCATATTGATCGGCTGCGAAAAGGTGAGCGCGCCAAATGCGGGCGTCGTCGCGTAGGTCGTCACGGGCGGCGTGGCTGGCACGGTGAGAGTGGCATTTTCAATACGCAGCCCGCCCGCAAACGTGAGCGAAACCGTGACGGGCGCGGAGAAGCCGTTCGCGCTGTTTGCGCGATACGTGAAGCTGTCGCTCGCCGGAGTCCCCGTCGTGTGCGTGTAGAGAATGCGCCCATTCGCATCTGGCACCGCTGTCCCGCTGGTGGGCGGCGCGACCACTTCGACGGTCGCGGCGTTTGTCCCCGCGCCATCGTTCGACAACACGGCGATGCGCACTTTTTGCAGATGATGCAGCGTCGCGGAATCCGGCTGAAGCACGGGCGGCGCAAACACCGCATTTTGCCCCGCCGCGAAGCTCGCGGTGATCTCGCTGGGCGTGAGCGCGTGGTTGTAAATCCGCACTTCGTCGTAGGCCGCATTCGCGACGGCGAGCGTGTTCCACTGCGAGCGCCCGAGCCAGTTGTTCACGTCCTCAATGTCAGCGAGATGAAAGGCCACGCTGCCCGTGGCGGCGAGCACGCCGTTGCGATACCACGATACGGTGCCGCCGCCGGGCGTGTCCTGAAACGTGAAGACGTAATGGTAAGTCGTGCCCGCCGTCGTCGCCAAATTCGAGTCGAGATACAGCGGAGTGCCGCCGTTGATCGTCGAGCCTTGGCGCTGCGTGTTGAGGTTTGTGTCGCGATTGATGAGCAGCGCGACGCCGTCGCTCGTCTGGGAACTCGGCACATTCGCGCCCGTCGTCCCCGTCCACTCGCCCGCCGCGCCCGCGCCGTCGCCCGCTATATTCATCCGCCCAAAGTCGAAAAGCGGCTGGAAGAACCGCGCAACAATCGGCGCTGCCCAAATTTCAACGGTGAGATTCGTCTTTGAGGAAACGATGCCATTCGGGAGATTCAGATATGCCGAAATCGTGGAATCCGGCAGGTCGCAATTCGTCGTCCCCGGAAGCGTGATGCGCACGCCATTGAGCGTCGCCCCATTTCCGCGGACCTGGAGCGGAGTCGCTGAGATGGCGTCGGTAAAAACGGTGCCACTCGTCGCTGCACCAGCCGCGCCATTAAAAGACCAGCGGTTCACAAGAGCAGCCTGCGCAGTAGCTGCGATAGCGATGAGCGCGATGAGAAGACGTGTTTTCATTTGCAGTGTATTGGGAAGCGACGGGTGGATGTTACAGTGTTCGTGCAGAATTTTGAACGGGAGATTTTGGGCGAGGCGGAAAACTTTTCTGCCGTCGTCCGCTGTGGTGGTTGCGCTCACGGTGCGGCGTCGTGTATCTCTTTCGCTGCTCCGCCCGGCGCGCTCACACATGAAACTACGATGGCATCTATCCGCCACGGGTCTCGTTTTCATAAAACGGAAGCGACCGACCGATGGCGGCAGCTTGCCTAAATTTCCCCGATGACTCCGAGCACAACAGAGATAGAGCGGTGGGACAAAGAGATCGTCCCGAAACGTCGCCTGCTCGACATCCCGTGGCGGGAGTTGTGGCGCTACCGGGATTTGATCCGGCTGCTGGCGTTGCGCGACCTCACGGCGCAGTTCAAACAGACGGTGCTCGGACCGATGTGGTTCGTCATCCAGCCGTTGCTGGCGACGGTGGTTTTCAGTCTGATCTTCGGGCAACTCCTCAGCGGAAAGGATCAGAAGAACACGGACTCCACGCCGCACTTTATCTTCTATATGAGCGCGCTGATTATCTGGGGATTCTTCTCCGATTGCGTGACGAAGACGGCGAACACCTTCACGAAAAACGCGCAGTTGTTTGGGAAGGTCTATTTTCCCAGGCTGGCGGTGCCCATCGGCCAAGTGCTGACGAATCTCGCCAGCTTCACGATTCAGCTCTGTGTGCTGTTAGTGGGCGTGGGTTTTTACTGCGCGAAAAAGAAGTGGTTCCCCGATGCGGCGCACCCCATCCACCTCGACCCAAATTGGCGCGTGCTGCTGCTGCCGATCTTCCTTTTACAAGCGGCGATGCTAGGGCTGGGCCTCGGGCTCATCGTATCGGCGCTGAGCACGCGCTACCGCGATCTGGCGATGGCGACGGGCTTCGGGATGCAGCTCCTCATGTACGGCAGCTCGGTGGCGTTCCCGGTGGGGCGGCTGGATAATGCGCTCGTGGCAAAGGTGCTGATGCTGAATCCGATGGTGCCGATTGTGGAGGCGATGCGCCTCGCTTTTACGGGCAAGGGGACGGTGACGAAGGAGTATCTGGCGGTCAGTTTCGCCGTCTCGCTGGTGGTCATGCTGGTGGGCGTGATGTCGTTTAATCGCACGGAGCAAAACGTGATGGACACTGTGTAAAATGGGCGTTGTCGTAAGAGTCGAGAACCTCGCCAAGCGTTACCAGCTCGGCGAACTGAGCCGGAAGACGTTCGTCGCCGACTGGCGGCGGAAGCTCTCGGGTGGGGTGGAAGCGGAGGATGCGCCGGGGGTTTATTGGGCGCTGCGGGATGTGAGTTTCGATGTGGAGCAGGGCGAGGTTATCGGCATTCTTGGACGCAATGGCGCGGGGAAATCTACGCTGCTGAAAATACTGAGTTCCATCACGGCTCCGACGCGCGGCTCCATCAAGCTGAAGGGCCGCATCGCGTCGCTGCTGGAGGTCGGCACGGGCTTTCACCAAGAGCTTTCCGGGCGCGACAATGTGTTTTTGAACGGCGCGATTCTCGGCATGTCGAATCGCGAAGTGGCGTCGAAGTTCGACGAGATCGTCGCTTTCTCCGGCGTGGAGCAGTTCCTCGATACGCCGGTGAAACGATACTCGTCCGGGATGCGCGTGCGGCTGGCATTTGCGGTGGCAGCCCACTTGGACGCGGAACTGCTGATGATCGATGAGGTGTTGGCGGTCGGTGACGCAGCTTTCCAGGCAAAGTGCCTTGGCAAAATCGGTGAAGTGGCCGGCTCCGGGCGGACGGTTCTTTTTGTGAGTCACAATGCCGCGACCGTGGAATCGCTTTGCAAACGAGGAATCGTGTTAAGGTCGGGCAGGGTGGCTTTCGACGGCACCCAGTCCGAAGCGTTGCGCTTCTATGCAGAGCAAAATTCAGTTGTTGGCGTCAGCATGAGGGAAAGCGCTGACCGCGTCGGCAGTGGAGAGATCCGAGTTGTAGAAGTGGAGTTCCGCAATCGGTTGGGGCGCGTCGTACAAACGGTGAACTCTGGCGACGACCTTTCTGTGTGGCTTCACTTTGAGAACCCTCGAGAGGTTCAGTTCCCGCAATTAAACGCGCGGATTAATGTCCACACGCAACTGGGTGTTCCGGTCTTCACCCAGTCGAATCAACTTGTTGGCAAAGGCTTCGGAAAGCTTCCCGCTCGGGGAGCGTTTGTTTGCAAGATTCCGCGTCTGCCTGTGCCCGCATCGACCTATCGAGTCACCTTTCAAATCTCCACCAGCTACCGACAGGCGGAGATGATTGATTCCGTGGAGGATGCCACGGAACTCACGGTGGAAACCGGAGACTTCTTCGGAACCGGCATGGTTCCCGCGCTTCCCTCCGGAACCTCACTGGTGCCCGCACAGTGGGAAATGGAGTCCGATGTTTGAGACTTCGATTCGCCCTCTAAATGCCGGCGACGCGCCTGCGCTTGCGAAGCTCCTCGCGAAACAGCGCGCGGATTACGTCGCTCATTTTTCGCCGTTCGAATTTGATGAACGCACAGTTGCAGAAGTGTTGTCCGCCGCGCGCCGCGATCGCTTTTGGGCGCTTTGCACCGATGGAGAGATCGCAGGATTCTTCATGTTGCGGGGTTTTGATGCGGGATATGCGAGGCCGAGTTACGGCGTCTTCCTCGCAGCGCATGCAGCGGGTCGTGGGCTCGCGCGGGAGTCTTTGCGTTTCGCCCTCGAGTGGTGCGCCGAAAATGGCGTGGAAAGTGTCCTTTTGAAAGTCGCGCGGGAGAATCAGCGGGCCCGCGGAATCTACATTGCCGCAGGGTTTGAGTTTGTGGGAATCTGTCCTGCAACCGGGCACGAGATGCTCGAAAAGAGAATGCAGCCAGCCGAAAAATCATGTCCGTAGAAGCAAAGCCAAAGCCTGTTTTTCAGCTCCGCGACGGACTGTGGCATCAGGGCGCGTTTGCCGATGACGAGGCGGGATTGCTCGCAGAGGCGGAGAAGGACCCGAAAGCCGTCGGATTGCGGCTCCTCGCGCAGAAGCGCTACCAACCGGCAGCGCCCTTTTTGGAACTGGCCGTCGCGCAAATGCCCGACGACTTTGATGTGCGTTTGGCGCTCGGTCGCGCGCTCTCGATGGGCAGTCGCTGGCCCGCAGCAGAGGAGCACCTCGCGCATGCCGTCAAGCTGGACCCTCGCTCGCAGGAGGCCCGCTACCACTACGGCGAAGTGCTGCTGAAAGTCGGACGGTTTCCTGCCGCAGAAGAGCAATTCCAAGCGGCGCAGAAATTACGTCCTCTTTGGAAAAAAGTGACGACCATGATCCGTTCGTGGTTCCAGCCGCCGCCAAAATTTCCGCCGCACGTCAACCCGGCGACTTACGACCCGGCGGCGAAGCTGCATTTCGCAACATCCCGGCGCGAGGCCCTTGCGCGGGCTGCGAAAGCGGCGAATGTCGGCGAGCCGAATCGCGCATGGAAGAGTGCCGAACGAGGCCGGAAATTCACGGTGCGTAACGTGCCGCTCATTCGAAAAGACACTAAGATTTTTGCCATTGGAAGCTGCTTCGCGCTCGAGATTCGGCATGAACTGATGCGGCGGGGCTTTGACGTGTTTCCAAAGTATCACGCGATCGATTTCGACCCGGAAACGCAAATCCTGAATTCGCTTCCGGACCGCGATAACATCAACCACTACGACACGTTCACGATTCGCCAGGAGTTTGAGCAGGCCTTTTCCGGAACGCACTTCAATGCGGATGATTTCTGGACGGTGCAGGGCCGTGGAATCAACCGGGTGATGAAGCGCGAGACGGTGTGGCAGGACCCGTATCGGAAAAACATGTATGCCGCGGACGAGGCTGGAATCCGCAGCCTGAGCGAGAAAGTGGATCAGTGTATCGCCGAGGGAATCATGGCGGCGGATGTTTACATCATCACACTGGGCCTCATTGAGACATGGCTGAATAAAGCGAACGGCCTCCACGCATGCACATATCCCGGCGTGGGTGGCGGGGGTGGCGCAGCGTACGTGGAGCTTCACGTCGCAGGATTCAAAGAAAACTACGAGAACCTCCGCCGCATTTGTGAGCTGCTCTTCGAGCGGTTTCCCGAAAAACATCTCATTTTGACGGTCTCGCCAGTGGCGCTGGAAAGCACCTTCCGCGATATCGATGTGGTGCTCGCAAACATGGAGAGCAAGGCGACTTTGCGCGCGGTTGCGGGCCAGATTTGCCGTGAGTTTCCGAACGTCCACTACCTACCCAGCTACGAGTTGTTCATGTATCACGACTTGCATCACGATAACGGCCGCCACGCGACTCGCGACGGAGTAGGTATCGTCCTCGATCTTTTCGCAAAATGCTTCATCGCTCCGTAGCCGGAGTCTAAATAATCGCGACATGGAAAAAACAACCAACGTCCAGACGGGTTATCTCTGCCACTGCCTGCGGATCACGGCGGAGCGCTACGAGCACATGCTCGACGAAATGGCGTGCCCGAATTTTCCCGACATGAAAAAGGAGCACGGCATCGGCAGCCTTTGCAGCTCGTGTGAATACGAGGCGAAAGGAGTTTTGCAGGAATACATGCTCCTTCATCCCGAAAAAACGGTCGCCAAGGCAAAGCGTCCCGAAGGCCTTCGAGAGGAACTGGGATTCGCATGGGGCGAAATCAAAAAGCGCCTGCGCCCCGCGAAGAAAAAGCGCGTGCTCGACCACTCGCAGTCCACCGGCGCGAAGGTGTATCACACGGGGGTATTCTTCATGCGGCGCGGAGGTATGGAGTCGCATCTTGTGGTGTCGAACCTCGCGTTCCCCGAGCATCCGGCGAACGTAAACGGAGCGTCCGCTTCGTTTCGTGCGACGCTTTATGGCCACGACGGGCAAAAGCTCTCGACGTCACGCCCGATCGCGGTCGCAGACAATCAGACGCTTGAACTGTCTCCGTCCGACCTCTTTCCGGATGTGAAAGGTGACTTCACCGGCGGCTTGTATGTGGACTATCAGGAACTCACTCAGACGGGCTCGCTCCGGCCTTATGGAGTGATGGTGAGCACGGTCCCGGATTTTCGCGCCCGGTGCCACTATCACGACAAGTTTGGCCTCTTTCGTGAACCGGGATTCTTCCAGAACACTTCTCCGTTTGAACCCGGCCAGAAATGCTGGATGGCTCTCGCGAACTGCCAACGGCTGCAATACGACACGGAGGTTCACGCGAAAGTCGATGGTCGCAAATTTACGGCAAAATTGAGCATCCCGCCGATGGGAGCCGCGTGGTTGAAGCTGGAGGATTTATTTCCCGAAGTGGCGCACATCCCCGCCGAGAAGCGTTCCCCTGCGCTCTTCTGGCTGGAGAATCCGCAGCACGTCATGCTCTATTTTTATTGGTTCAACGAAGTGTCCCGGACCTGGATGGGACAGCATCATTAATCCTATGGCAAAATCCACAAAACCGGTCCGTGAATGGGTGCCGTCGTGCTTCCTCGTGATGCACGACAAGAACGTATCGACGTCGATTCGATACTCGCCAATGCACATCCAGCGGGCGGATGTGACGTATTTTTCCTCCATCAAGATTTACGGTCGCAATCCGGTGAACCCCGTCTGGAGCGCAGACAGCGGCGCGATGCATATCGACGATGTTTTCAATATCGACAGCGCAAAAATCGCCGCCGACCTCGGTGTGGAAAAGCTGCTCGCATACGGCGAGGCTTTTAACCACACGCCCGACATGGCGCCGCCCACACCAAACGTCGCGATGCCCGTGCATATGCACTTTTCGTCCACCGACGGGAGCATGTTCGGCCACCTCGCGAGCTTCTTCATTTTCGGCGCACCGCGGAGTGTTCAGCGCGGAGATTTTTATTACGAAAATTTCCCCGGCGCTCGCGTCGATGAGGACCATCACATCTCCGCATTCGTCATCAATCCGTTCGTCCGCACGGGGCGTTTCCGTGTCATTATCGTGGATGCGGAATTCGGTCGTTGGGAATCGCCCGAGATGACGGTGAAAGGGAAGAACGTCGCTGAGTGGACGAGCATCGGGAGCGATTGCCCGCGCTCGAAGAACCCAATCGGAATCATCGTGAAAGCCGACCTTAAAACGTCCGCATTTTTCGCCACTCGCGCAGCCGATGGAATGATGATCGGACTCGATCACGGCCATCCATTTCTCGCGCAGGTTCTCGATCACCAGTGAGCTTCATCCACACCAATCGCGCCTACGTCATCGCGGAGGCCGGCGTGAATCATAACGGTTCGCTAGACCTCGCCCGGAAGCTCGTGCTCGCAGCGAAAGAAGCGGGCGCGGATGCGGTGAAGTTTCAGACTTTCAAAGCCGAACGCGTGGCGCAGGCCAACGCACCTAAGGCGGATTATCAGCTCCGCAATACCGACCGCGGCGAATCGCAAATCGAAATGCTGCGAAAATTGGAACTGCCCGATTCCGCTCACGCAGAATTGATCGCGCTGTGCCGCGAAGTGGGCATCGAGTTTCTCTCCACGCCCTACAACGAAGAGGATATCGACTTTCTCCAAGGACTGGGAGTGCGCGCGTTCAAGCTCGCGAGCATCCACTGTGTCGAGCCGCACATTCTGCGCTACGCAGCGCGGACAGGGCGGCATCTCATCGTCTCCACCGGCATGGCGACGCTCGCGGAAGTCGGCGCTGCGGTCGCGGCGATGCGTGGCGTGGGGCACGAAGATTTTACGCTTCTTCAATGCACGACGAACTATCCGTCCGCCGTCGCCGATGCGAACCTGCGGGTGATTCCGCTGCTCCGCGAGGAATTTGGATGCGCGGTCGGATACAGCGACCACACGCAGAGCGATGTGTCGTCCATCGCCGCCGTCGCGCTTGGGGCTACGATGATCGAGAAGCATTTCACGCTCGATAATTCGATGCCCGGCCCCGATCACACGAGCGCCGCCGAGCCTGCCGAATTTGCCGCGCTTGTGGAGAAAATCCGCGCGACGGAATCTGCGCTCGGCAGTGGAGTAAAAAAGCCGTGCGCCGCCGAAATGGCGAACGCCGCGAACATGCGCCGCAGTCTCGTGGCCCGCCGTAACATCGCGCTCGGCGAAGTCATCACGGAGGGCCATCTCACCTGCCAGCGCCCGGCGACTGGAATCAGCCCGCTGCGAGTCGATGAAATCACAGGACGCATCGCCGATGCCGATATCGCCGCCGGGACACGTATCGAGTTCGCAATGATCGTGTGAGCCTAACGCCGAAGGCTCTGGAGTGCGGCGAGAATCGCCGCTCTGAGCACCCTCGACTTTCATCTAGAACACTCATTTGCCAATCTTCCTTTCCAGCGGAGCATTCGCCAGCCATTCGCCAGTCGAGATCGCAGCGGAGTGCGAGACTCTCGGTGTGGGACTGGAATTCACTTCGAGCTTTCCGTTTCGCGCACACCTCGAGTCGGAAGTGCGGCAACTTCGCGCTCCATCTCTGCTGATTCACAATTACTTCCCTACGCCGGAAATCCCGTTCGTGCTAAATCTTGCCGCCACCGACCCGCAAATCCGGACAGAGAGCCATGCCCTTTGCCGTCGTGCGATTGAGCTGACCGCGGCAATAGGCGCTCCGTTTTACAGCGTCCACAGCGGCTTCGCGATGAACCTGACCGCCGAACAACTCGGCCAGCCCGCGCAGCAAGCGGCGCTCGGTGCGGACCGCTGCATCGACCATGAAACTGCAAATCATGCTTTTCGGGATTCGGTCGCGGAACTCTCGTCATTCGCCAAATCACGCGGCGTCGGTTTGCTTTTGGAAAACAACGTCATCACCCGCAAGCAAATCGCCGCTGGTCGCGCCGACTCGCTGCTGATGACCGCGCCGTCCGAGTGCCGCCAATTTCTAGACGATCTTGCCGATCCAAATGTCGGGCTGCTTCTCGACGTGGCTCACGCGAAAGTCTCCGCAGGTGCGCTGGGCTTCGATCCCGCCGGGTTCTTTCAAATCGGCAAACACCTCCGCGCGCTACATCTGAGCGACAACGACGGCGAGGCCGACACGAACCAGCCCGTGACCCGCGACTCGTGGTTTGTTCCGCATCTCCGCGACTGCCGTGAGTTGCCGATGGTCGTCGAGGTTTACCGTCTCACGACGGAGACTCGCCAGCAGCAGCGCGATGTGGTGCGCTCTTTCTTTTCATGATCCAACGCCGCGATATTTCCGAAAACATCCTGCCGGGCAGCGCCTCGCTGAAAGACGTCCTCATGGCGCTCAACCGCGGGATCCAAGGCGTGGTCTTCATCGTCGATGACGCAGGCGCGATGATCGGACTCTTTACCGACGGCGACGCCCGCCGCGCGCTGCTGGGTGATGGCCAGCTCGGCGACTCCGCAGCGAAGCACATGAATCGGAAATTCACCGTGGGAAAAGCGGCAGATTCCCGGCAGGAAAACCTCAAACTCCTCAACGAACGCGTGCGTCATTTGCCGCTGCTCGACGAAGCAGGACGGCCGGTGGAGATGATCACTTGGGCGGAAATGTGGAGGCTCCCGATCATGGAGCCGTCGCTCGGCGGGAACGAGTTGAAGTATGTAAGCGACTGCCTCGTATCCGGCTGGATTTCCTCGCAGGGACCGTACGTTCGCCGATTCGAGGAAGCGTTCGCCGCATTTCACGGCGTTCCGCATGCGCTCACAGTGTCAAACGGAACGACCGCACTCCACCTCGCGCTCGTCGCACTCGGCATAGGCCCGGGCGACGAAGTCATCGTGCCCGATCTCACGTTCGCCGCTTCCGCAAATGTCGTCATCCACTGCGGTGCGATACCTGTGCTTGCAGACGTTACACCCGATACCTGGACGCTCGATCCCGCGGACGTCGCGCGCAAAATCACGCCGCGTACTCGCGCCATCATGCCGGTGCATCTCTACGGGCACCCGTGCGATATGGACCCGCTCATGGCGCTTGCGAAACAGCACAATCTCTTCGTAGTCGAGGACAACGCCGAGGCGCTCGGAGCAGAGTATCGCGGGGTAAAGACCGGCACGATCGGCGAGGTGGGCTGCTTCAGCTTTTTCGCCAACAAAGTCATCACAACCGGTGAGGGCGGAATGGTGATTTGCCGAGACCCTGTGCTATTTCAGAAGATGCAGGTCCTCCGCGACCACGGCATGGAAAAGAGCCGCCGCTACTGGCATCTCGTCCCCGGCTTCAACTATCGGCTCACGAGCATGCAGGCGGCCATCGGCCTCGCGCAGATGGAGCGGCTCGAACACTTCCTCACGCGACGCGACGAAATCGTTGCCCGCTACGATGCCGTTCTTTCCAAAGTGCCCGGAATCGTCCTGCCGCCGCGCGCATCGTGGGCGCGCAATATCCACTGGCTCTACTCGATTCTCGTCGAACCGACGCTCGCGGGCATCGATCGCGACGCTCTCGCATCGAGGCTCGGCGAGTTGGGAATCGAAACACGCGGATTCTTTTTCCCGCTCCACATCATGCCGCCCTACGCAAGCGCGGAGGCGTTCCCGGTGACCACGGATGTTTCTTCACGCGGACTTTCGCTTCCCACGGCGAACGATATTCGCCTCGAGGATGTGGACCGTGTTTGCGCGGCGATTGCCGACATCGTCCGCACCGCCCAAACGCTGAAAAACCACACGGTTGCGTAGTCTTTCGTCCTTGGAACTCTGGAAAAAACTCACCGACCGTGTTCTTGAGGACACGTCCACAAGCGGCACAAAGTTCTCGCCTCTTGATGGCTTGCGCGGCATCGCAGTGCTGGTCGTTTTCCTCAGCCACAGCTCCGGCTTTCGCCAACGACTCACGCCGTGGACGAGCTTTCACGGCACCGGGCACCTCGGCGTTTACCTCTTTTTTGTCCTTAGTGGATTCCTCCTCACGTGGTCGCTCCTCGCCGCCCCGCGCATTAACTTCACTGGGTTCTATCTCCGGCGCTTTTTCCGCATCGCGCCGCTCTTCTACCTCGTCGTTTCCGTAGTCTTCGCTGTCCAGCTTTGGAGTGGGCGTGTCGATCTCTTCAACCTCCACATCAAGGACGGGTGGCCCGGCTACATCCGGCATCTGTTCTTTTATCAGGGCGACAGCGTTTTTTGGACGATTGCTGCGGAGTTCGAGTTTTACATCATCCTTCCGTTTTTCGTTCTCGCGCTCGTGCGTGGCGGCGGAAAAGTGGCGGCGTTCTTTGCCGTCACCGCGATCGCATACGGCATTTGGTATTTGCTTATCGAGGTCGGGAAAGTGGACGCGCGCTACTCGCTGAAGGTTGCCAGAATCGTTCACCATTCGCAGTATCTCGACGTCTTTATTTACGGCATCCTCTCCGCATGGATTTTCCGCAGGCCGGAGTTTAATGCGCAGATGCAAAAAGACAGCTCCGTGCTCCACATGTTCGCGACATTGATGGTCGTCAGTATCCTGTCCGTTTCGCTCCTCCTCGTGTCGGAAAACTTCTTTGGATTCGGACGCTTTTGGCGCAACGAGCAACTGTGGTGGCAGATCATGAAATTGCCGGAGAAATTCGGTCCGCAATCTTGGTCGCTCTTTTATGGGCCTGCATTTGCGATCGTAGCGCTCGCCACGCTCACCGGGCATCGGGCGTTGCAGCGGCTTTGCGACTGGCGTCCGCTGCGGCTCG
The DNA here is from genome assembly GCA_947471505.1 of Chthoniobacteraceae bacterium. GTDB lineage: Bacteria > Verrucomicrobiota > Verrucomicrobiia > Chthoniobacterales > Chthoniobacteraceae > SXWH01. Next base: position 22,862 of record CANIWM010000030.1, read on the forward strand.
TCGGTGTCACCGGTTTTAGCTGGTATCTCATCCACTTCCCGATCCTTCGAATGGTCAATGCACTCTACGGCTTCAAATCGGTCGCCGGTGGCGAAGTTGCCTGGACACTGCGTGAACCTCTCGCGCTGGTCACGAGTTTCGTCGTTACATCCGCTGCGGCCGTGCTGCTTTATCTCAGCATCGAAAAGCCGTTCATGATGCTTTCGCGCAATCTTCTCCGCCGGTCGAAGGCGGTCGCTGTATGACGCTCTGCTTCATTCCAGCACGGGGCGGTTCGAAGCGGATCCCCGGAAAAAACATCCGCTCACTCGCCGGACGTCCGCTCATCGAATGGACGATTGCCGCCGCGAAAGACAGCCGTTGTTTTGACAGTGTCGTGGTCTCCTCTGATGACGAAGATATTCTCCGAATCGCGAACGGAGCGGGAGCGATCGCGGATCGACGCTCACCGGAACTCAGCGGTGATCGCGTTCGTTTTGTCGAAGTGCTGGAGGAGTTCCTCAATCGCCCGGAAAATACGGGGAAATATACTACAGTCACCGCGTTGCTCCCGACATGTCCTTTTCGCAATGCGGTGGACATTCGTGCAGCGGTGGAACTACACACGCTCGACGGCGAGACCTTTGTTGTAAGCATCAGCGCATACGAGTTTCCACCTGAATTTGCGTGTGATTTCGATGTCGCGAGTGGAGCGTTGAATCTGCGGCAACCCGAAATCTATGCGCGAAGCACCCAGAGCCAGTCGGTGAAGCCGGCGTTTCATCCGAACGGGGCCATCTACGTAGGGTCGGTGGAGCGATTTCTCACGACGCGTTCGTTCTTCGCATCGCCGATTATCGGCACCCTGCTCCCGCCGGAACGCGCTCTCGATCTCGATCATCCACACCAATGGGAGATCGCCGAGGCACTTGCCCTAAAGCACCTATGAAAACCGTCCACATCGGAAAAGTCCCCGTCGGCGATGAACATCCCGTCGCACTCGCTGCGGAAATCGGCACATACTTTAATCAGGACATCGCGCTCGCTCGCGACTACCTCGCGCAAGTGGTCGAGGCCGGGGTGCCGCTGTTTAAGACAGAGATCCTCCACAACGCTGATGTCTGTCTCCGGGCGAGCGGACTGAATATTACGTTCAACCACGCGACGGGAAAACAAGTGGAGTCGTATCGCGCACTCATTGAGCGAAAGACCGTCCCGCTCGCGGATTACGGGAAGCTCTTCGCGGAGTGCCGCACGCTCGGAATCCCGTTCATTGCATCGGTTTATGATCGGGAAGGCGTGGACTTCTTCGTCCAGGAAGGCGGTGCGGCGCTGAAAATCGCGCGCCATAATATGGCACATCTGCCGCTCATCGAATCCTGCGCGAAGACCGGACTGCCGGTGATTTTCGATGCGGGCCTCGTTTATCTCGATGAACTCGCGCGCGCTGTGCGTATTGCTCAAACGGCGGGTGCTCCGGTGATCATCAATCACCATCCCGGTCCGAACCCGACGCCAGCCGATCGGCAAAATCTGCGCGTGATTCAAACGTGGAAGCAGACCTTCGAAGTACCGGTGGGAATTTCGTGTCACTATCGCGGCGACGAGATTCTTTACGCCGCAGTCGGGCTCGGCGCGAATCTCATTGAGAAGGGTGTCGTCGATGACAACACCCGAGTGGAACAGGACGTGGTATCGGCGCTCAATTTGTCTGAGGTCAAATCGTTCAACCAAAAGCTGCTCAATTGCTCCGCCGCGCTCGGCTCGCGATTCCCGCAAATTGCCGAGCCGCGTGACCTGAACACCCGCAAAGGACTTGTTGCCACTCGCGACATCGCCGGCGGTGAAAAGCTCGGCCCGACAAATGTTGACTTCGCCTGGCCGCCGCTCGGTGTGAAGTCCGAGGACTGGGCGCTCGTCGCCGGACAATCCGCGGCGCGGTCGATCGCGCAAGGCGAGCCGATCCGGATGGAGGACATTCAATTTGGAAACTAAACCACCACGTGCGGAATTTGGCTGGCCCGGCGGGGATCGTCCGGGAGAGCTGGTTTTTCGTACGCCGGTCGAACCTTACGTGCGCGCTGTGATCGTGAAAACGGTCGCCGCAGTGCTGCCCGAGTTTGGTGAGAATGCGGAACTGCACGCGCTGACTCCGCCCGATGGTGCTATCGGACGCTACCGTCTCGCGACCGCGCGCAACGCATGCTTTGTCCGGGTGAGTGCCCGCATTGGCGATGCGAAGCTGGAGCAGTCCCTTACGGCGTGGCTCGGAGGTCACGGACTGCCGGTGAGTCATTTGGAATTTGCCGGCCTTTCGCTCGCATTTGGCGGACACAACTTGCGGCTCGATATCCGCGAGCTTCTGGATGCGCGCCATGATGATGGATCGCTCGAAGACCTCCGCAAAGTCGCGACTGCGCTGGCCACCTGTCATCGATTTCTCCGCGAATTTCCCGGCGCAGCTGAAGTGCGCGGGCACGCAGCGCAGCGCTTTACCCATCTCGCAGCGGTGCGCGACACGATCGCGACGGCGCTGGGTCGGCAGGAATGGGGCGTATTTTCGGAGGATGCCGACTGGGCGCGGAACAATGGCGAGTGGCTGGGGGAAATGGTGGACGGTTATCAGCCGCGGTTCGATCTGATGCCGGACGCGCATTGCCTTCATGCGCAGGTGCATCGGGCCAATGTGCTTTTCCGTCACAGCGACGATGCTGCGGTGCTGCTGGACTTCGAGGAAGCGGTGCAGACGTTTGCGCCCATCGCTTGGGATCTTGCGTATTTTGTCCAGCGTTTCTGCCTCGCAGACGCGCCGAAGACGGACGTGCTCCGCGAACGGCTCGCGACTGTTCGTGGTGCGTACGGAGCGCCTGCGCCGGGACTCGCCAATATGATGCAACAGACGGCATGGTTTTCCATGGCGATTCTCGTCGATTACCAGCACCGTGGAATTGTGAGCCCGCGCAGTGAATACGACAAATTCGTCCGCCTTGAAAAACAGGCGCGAGGGTTGGCGCCGATTCTGGGAGAGTTTTTTGATGACTGATTTTTTCGAAACATTGCGCAACCTGTTTTCGCCCGCGAAGCGAAAGCGATATGAGCCGTTCCTTGATCTCGTGGAGGCCTTTCGCGAACGCACCGCGGAATGGCCCGGCATCATCCCGACAAGCGGCGCGCGCGTGGGCATTCTGGTCACGCCATGGCTTTCCACCGCAGTTCCATTCTTTGCGCTGGAGTGTGCCGAAATGGTTCGGCGATCCGGACGGATTCCGGTGCTTCTGTTTGACGCCACGGACTTGATTCAAAACTCGAGCGACGAAACGCATTCGGAGGCGCTGGCCCGTTTGCTCGCGGAGCGCTTCCGCAACTTCGAAGTCTGCGACATCACGAAAGCGGTGTCGCAGTCCGGCGGCGGCGACGCCTCACTCGCCGAGCCAATATTTCGGGAGAACTCCATCTGGCGTTCGCGTGGCGAGGTTCGGGCGGATGATTACATGGCGGAAAACAGAGCGGCACTTGCGAAAATTGCCGCGCACATCGCGCGAGTTCGTGGATTTCTCGCGGCGGCTCGGGTGGAGCGGTTGCTCGTTCCCGGTGGGATTTTTGGGCTCAGTGGACTCTACGTAGCAATCGCCCGGGAGATGGCTCTCTCGTTCGCGACGTTCGACGGGAGTGCGGGCGTCGTACGTCTCACCCAACAAGGAATCGCGGCGCATCTCGCGGATGTGCCGAGCGCATTTCGGAGCCTCCGTGAAAGACTCGCGCCGGCGGAACGCGAGACCGTTCTGGCGATGGGACGGGCGGAGCTCGACGACCGATTCAACGCGCGGGACTTCCGGCATTTCCAAGTTACTCCGGCAACCGGGCGCGATGATCTTCGATACGACATTTTTGTGCCGCTCAATATCCGGTGGGATTCCGCAGCGTTGGGGCGTCAGCGAGCATTTCCGTCCGTCGCTGACTGGCTCGACGCCGTGTTGACCTGGGTCGGGACCAAGCCCGGCGTGACCATCTGTATCCGGCAGCATCCGCGAGAGCGCCTGGATTTTGCAAAGGGCAGTGATAACCTCGCGCCGCTTTTGCAGCGTCACGCTGCCCTCGGCGAGCGGTTGCGATTTGTTGCGGCGGATGAACCGCTTAACAGCTACGATCTCCTTCGGCATGCTCGGGTCGTTCTTCCGCACACTTCGACCGTGGGAATCGAGGCGGCGCTCCTCGGGCTTCCGGTGATTCTCGGCACAGCGGTCTATTACGAAGACCTCGGTTTTTGTCACAAGGCGTCCACACGTGATGAATACTTCGCGCTGCTCGATTCCGCGCTTTCCGGAGACACGAAGCCGTCGCTCGAACAGCGGGACGATGCAGCGCTGGCCTACTATCTTACGCAGCGTTGCGCATTCATGCAGACGATTTTCACCGCGCATCCGGATGATTTTCGGACCTGGGTGAAGCTCCCGCACGAAGACCTGTGGGCGCAACCCGAGGCGGCGGATTTCCGCAGCGCGTTTTTGAGCGGCGATCCGCTTTCGCTGGTTCGTCACAACCGCCTTTCCAATGCCCGTTGATCGCGATCATGCCTTCGCCGATGGGCTGGCCTTTGCCCGTCCGAAAAAGCGGCCGTTCTTTGAGAAGCCATGGACCCCGGAGGGCCGGGCCGCGGCGGCATGGGTGCAGTTCGACCGCAGCGCGCAGATAGGAAAAGGATGCCTGCTCGGGCCCAATGCATGGTGTGTAAACAGTGCGGGTGATCCAGCCCGACTCGTCCTCGGGGCGGGGGTGGTCTGCCGGGGATTGCTGCGGATTGAAAAATTCGGCGCAGGCCGGATCGAAATAAGCGCGAGCGCTTACATTGGCGACGATTGCCTGTTGAGTTCGTCCGCGGGCATTTTCATCGGCGAACACGTCCTGCTCGCGCATGGTGTGCAGATTTTTGACAATGACAGTCATCCGCTCGATCCCGCAGCGCGGGTCGCTGACTACGCATCCGTGCATGCGCACGGAGACCGCGGACAAATCGCGGCGAAGCCTGTGAAGATTGGCGCCAAGGCGTGGGTCGGGTTTGGCGTCATCATTATGAAAGGCGTGACCATCGGGGAAAACAGCGTCGTCGCAGCGGGGAGCGTCGTGACGCGCGATGTCCCGCCGAACACCGTCGTGGCTGGCAATCCCGCTGCGATCGTGAAAACCATCGAATCATGAATTTGCTCGAACCATTCCAGCGCGCGATGAAGCGGCTGAATTCCATTTGGAAAAGCATCGGCCATCTTTCGCGCGACGCTGCGTTGATTCGAGAGGCACTCGGACGAATCGAGGCGAGGCAAACCGCGACGGCGGGAGCGAGTTTCGCCGAGCAGGAATTCCGTGTGTTCTCGCAGTGGGGCGAAGATGGGATTCTCGCGCATTTGCTGCGCCATGTAAAAGTCCCGCGGAAGATTTTCGTGGAGTTTGGCGTTGAGACGTACGTGGAGGCAAACACGCGCTGGCTGCTGGTGAATGATGGCTGGACTGGACTCGTGCTCGACGGAAGCGAGGACAACATCGCGACGATTCGACGCGACCCGGTTTACTGGCAGCATCCGCTGAAAGCCGCACAAGCATTCATCACGCGGGAGAATATCAACGATCTCCTCACGGCGCAGGGACTCAGCGGTGAAATCGGGATTTTGAGCGTCGATATCGATGGCGTGGACTATTGGGTTTGGGAGGCCATCTCATCCGTTCAGCCGGCTATCGTGGTAGCTGAATACAATTCGCTGCTCGGCTCCGAGCGCGCGGTGACCGTGCCCTACGATCCAGAATTTCAGCGGGCGAAAGCGCATCATTCACACAGCTACTACGGCGCATCGCTCGCCGCGCTCGTGGCTCTCGGAAAACGGAAAGGTATGGCGTTTGTCGGCTCGAACACCGCAGGCAATAATGCGTTCTTTGTCCGCCGCGATTTGCTCACAGGCCCGTTGCGCGAGTTGACTGCGGCGGAAGGCTACGTGCGCCGCGGTTTCCGCGAAGCGCGTGATACGGAGGGCAAGTTGGTGTTTCCGAATTTTGAGGAAGAAGCGGCGCTGGTGAACGCGCTGCCTTGGGTGGAGGTGGAGAAATGAAAACGGTGCTAATTACAGGAATCGCTGGATTTCTCGGTCGCCATATCGCGCGGCATTTTGCGAGCGCGGGCTGGCGTGTCGTGGGCGTGGATTCCCTCGCGCCGGAGAACGTACAGCTTGGCGCTGGCGTGCGTTACGCGCGGATGAAACTGCCGTCGCCGGAGTTTGGCGCGTTGCTCGCGGACGCAAAGCCGGACGTTTTGCTCCACTGCGCCGGTCGTGCCTCGGTGCCCCTTTCAATGCAGGATCCGGCAGCGGATTTTCACGACAATACGGTGCTGACTTTCGAACTGCTCGATTCGGTGCGGCGCAACGCTGCCGGTTGCCGTTTTATCCTGCTCTCCAGTGCTGCGGTCTATGGGAACCCGAAGGCGCTGCCGGTTTCCGAAAACACTCACGTCGCGCCACTGTCTCCGTATGGCTTCCACAAGCGCCAGTGCGAATTGGTGTGTCAGGAGTTCGCGCGCATCTACTCGGTGCCGACCGTTTCGGTTCGCATTTTCTCGGCATACGGCGCTGGTCTGCGGCGTCAAGTGGTGTGGGATATTTGCGAGCGGTTGCTCACGAACGGTGCGCTGGCGCTGAGCGGAACGGGAAACGAAAGCCGCGACTTCATCCACGCGACAGACATTGCGCGTGCTCTTGCTCTACTTTCTGAGAAAGCGCCAGCCGAGGGAGAAATCTACAATCTGTCCACGGGACGTGAGACGACGATTGCCGAGCTGGCCGGACATTTGATCGCGGCGCTCGGGATGAATGTCGCGCCGGCATTCGATGGGAAAACGCGCGCTGGCGATCCCCTGAATTGGCGGGCTGATGTGAGCAAGCTCACGGCACTTGGATTTCAGCCGACGGTCGCGCTGGAGCAGGGGCTCACGCAGGTCGCATCGTGGGCGCGCGCGGAACTTGGTCTTTAAGCGAATGCACGTCGGTTTGATAGCGCAAGGCGGTGCCGGCTGGGCGGGCGGCTCGGAGTACGTCCGCAATCTGGCGCGGGCGATTCGCGCGACGGGCGAGCCTGCGCGAATCACGTTGTTTTGCGGCGAGCCTCAACGGCCCGAGTGGGAGAAGCACGAAGCCCATTTCGATTCGGTGGTTACGGTTCCTGTCCGTAAGAAGCGTGGTATTTTGCAGCGATTTCGTGCGCAGAATAAGGATTTCACGCGTGCCGTCACGGGGAGCGGGGTGGAGTTCCTTTATCCGTTCACTTACGACAATGATTACAATGTCGGCGTGAGTCTTCCCATCGGTGACATCGGCTGCCGTTGGGCGGCTTGGATTCCGGATTTTCAGCACAGACACCTGCCGCAGTTGTTCACACAAAAAGAAATCGGAAAACGTGACCGGGGCATTCAGGCGGTCGTCGCCGAAGCGAAAAAAGTTGTGATGAGTAGCGAAAGCGCAGCAACGGACTTCCGCAACTTTTATCCGGCCCACTCCGCGAAGGCCGAAGTGCTGCGGTTTGCGACGTTTCCGGATGCAAACTGGTATGAACCGTTCGAAGCCGAGAATCTTGACTGGCTGCCGAAACGCTACTTCGTGGTGTGCAACCAGTTTTGGTCCCACAAAAACCACGCGCTCGTTTTTAAAGCGCTGGAAATCCTGGCCGCCCGCGGGATCCGCCCGATGGTCGTCTGCACCGGAGCGCTCGTTGATTTCCGCCAGCCGGAACACACCGAGGGACTGCTCCAGCAAATGCACCGTGCAGGAGTCGGCGCTCAAGTGATGCTCCTCGGCCTCGTGCCGCGGCGACTGCAAATCGAAATCATCCGCCGCAGTCTCGCCGTGGTGCAGCCGTCGCTCTTCGAGGGTTGGAGCACAGTCGTGGAGGACGCGAGAGTCCTCGGGAAGCCGACGTTGCTCAGCGACCTCGCAGTGCATCTGGAGCAAAATCCCCCAGGCGCACGTTTCTTCCCCGGCAGTGACGCCGAGGAGCTCGCAAATCTTCTCGAAGAGGCGTGGAGCAATTTCAGCCCGGGCCCCAATTCAGTCGCTGAGGTCAATGCCCGTGAATGGGCCGATGCGCGTATCGTCGAAGTCGGGCGAGAGATGCTCCGGATAATCCGAAAGTGACGCCGCTCCTTTCCATCGTGGTCCCCACGTTGAACCAGTCACGGTTCATCGGGCAGACGCTCGATTCGATCATTGGGCAGGGCTGGCCGCGCACGGAAATTATCGTCATCGATGGCGGCTCGACCGACGGAACGCGCGAGGTGGTAGAGCGATTTGGAAGCGCGGTGACGCATTTTGTCTCCGAGCCGGACCGAGGTCAGGCGGATGCGATCAACAAAGGCTTTCGATTGGCGAAAGGTGACCTGCTCGCATGGCTCAATAGCGATGACTTTTATCTGCCGGGAGTTATCGAGAAGATCGCGCCGTTGCTCGGTGATGGTACCGAGCCACGACTGGTGTTTGGCGGGACGCGTGTCTTACAGGAGGCGAGCGGCAAGACGCATGACTGGCATGCACCACTCTTTGATCGCGAGGCGCTGAAGACCAAGGCGCTCATCTACCAGCCCAGCGCATTTTGGACGCGAGCGCTGTGGAAGAAAACCGGCGAGCTTGATATTGGGCAGCATTTCACGCTCGATTGGGATTGGTTTCTTCGAGCATCGATGCACTGCGATTTTTTGCGCGTGGACGACATCTTATCAACGTATCGATTCCATGAAGGTCACAAAACCGGCAGTGGAAGTCCGAAGCGCGCTGCGGAGATTTGCGCATTCGTGGAGAAGCACGCCGGACCTGAATGGGGGACGGCATTCCGCGAAGTCGCGCCCCGAGTTTCCGGCTTCTCGCTGCTCAAGCGGCTCGGGCTTTGGAGGCTGCGCACCTTGCTTCATCGGGGACTCTACAAGCGCCATGGGGGCAAGGTTAAGGTTGCCCTCTCGCAATTGCTCACATAGTTGCCTTCAATGCTCACCAGATTTCTCTTCGTTTTTCTTGCCAGCGTTGTCTTCGTTACTGGGGTTCCTGCGCATGCTGACGATACAATTACAATCGGAGGACGATCGATCGCCATCCCATTGCCGGAGGGTTTCGTCCGAATTGACGGCAAGGATTCCGCGTTAGATGCGTCTCTGAAGAGCTTTGTCCCGGCGATGAATGAAGGGCTCGCCGTCTTTGCCCTGCCTAATGAAGCTGCCGCGCTCCTCTCCGGGAAAGGCGAAGGGATGACCCGCTATTTCATGCACCAGACGCTGCGGTCTGCGACGGGTAAAACGATAACGCTTTCAGACTTCAAATCGCTCCGTGGCGAGGTCCGCAAGCTTCTCGGCGATGGTGCGTCGGCGGATGGAATCAAGAAAGAAGCCAACGACGCGCTTAAGAAAAGTGGCAACGCGGATATTTCAATCGGCAAACTCAAGCCCCTCGGCGTCGTGGAAGAGGGCGACGAATTCATAGAGGCGGCGATGATCCTTGAAGCAGGGACTGAAAACGCGATGGCGCACGTTAGCAGCAGCATTGTCGCAAATGGGAAACTCCTCTATGCGTATGGTTACAGTCAGCACAAAGGCGATGCAGATGTCGCCTGGACAAAATCCGCGGTGAAAGACTGGCGCACAGCGATCCTCTCGGCGAACGCCGGAGGCACGGAAAAAGGCGGCATTTCGCTTGCCGGACTCTTCCCTCCCGGTGCCAGCCAGGAGGAGCGAGTCGGACGAATTGTAGGTGCCGTGCTTGGTGTCGGGATCGTCCTATTTGTCGTTGCTAGAATTAAGAAGAGTCGGTGAAGTTTTCCATCGTCACCCCCTCGTTTAACCAAGCTCGATTCCTCGATGCTGCGATCCTGAGCGTGCTCACGCAGCCCGGTGAGATCGAATACATCGTGATGGACGGCGGCTCGACCGACGGGAGCCGCGAGATCATTGAGCGTCATGCACCGCGACTGGCGCACTGGCAGAGCGAACGCGATGGTGGTCAATACGATGCAATCACGCGTGGCTTTGCGCGAACGACTGGCGATGTGATGGCTTGGCTGAACAGCGATGATATGTATGCGCCCGGCGCGTTTGCGACCGCGGCGGAGATTTTTGCGCAGTTCCCCGCAGTGCAATGGCTCACGACGACGGCACAGATTCGGTGGGATACGGACGGACGTATGGCGCGGATTTTGAATGTTCCCGGCTATTCGCGCGACGCATATTTCGCGGGCGAGCATCTTCCGGCTGGGAAGCACTTTTCGCTCGGCTGGATTCAACAGGAGAGCACGTTTTGGCGTCGCTCACTTTGGGAAAAGGCGGGCGCGCAAATTGGCGCTGGTTTTCCGTTGGCGGGTGATTTCGAATTGTGGGCGCGGTTTTTCAAACACGCCGAACTTTACGCCGTCGAGGTGCCGCTCGGTGGATTTCGATTCCACGGCGATCAAAAGACCGGCGGCGACCGGGCGGAATACATGGCGGAGGCCGAACGCGCACTTGCAGCACACGGCGGCGGGCGACCGAGTGCATTGGCGCAGTGGAAAAGGCGGCATCGGTTCGCAATGCGTGCGGTGAAAGTGGTGCGCCACAACCGGCATTCGGGGAAATGGGAACTGAAGACAGTTCACGTATGATCAGTGCGCCGCATTTCGATAACGCCGCCGAAGCACGCCTGCCTAGGGAACCGCTGAATAAATCGAAGAACCCTCTAAAACAGAGGGACAGCGGGCGGAAAAGGTGATAGCAAAGGTGATGGAAAAGCAAACGAGCTTCGCGGCGGCGGAGTACAGCGAAAAAAAGAAAACCACTCGGCGGGAGAAGTTCCTTTTTGAAATGGAAAAAGTCGTCCCCTGGGCAAGGCTCATCGCCATCATCGAGCCGCACTACCCCAAGGGAAAACGCGGGCGACCGCCCATCGGCGTGGAGAGGATGCTGAGGCTCTACTTCCTCCAGAACTGGTATTCACTGGCCGACGAAGCAATGGAGGACGCCATTTACGACAGCCACGCGTTGCGCAACTTTGCCGGGATCGACCTTGGGGCGGACGCCGTGCCCGACGCGACGACCCTGCTCAACTTCCGCCATCTGCTGGAAACCCACAGCCTGACCGAAGCCATCTTCGAAGAAATCAACGCCATGCTGCGCGAACGCAACATCCAGATGCGCGAAGGGACGATGGTGGACGCGACCATCATCGCGGCCCCGCCCTCAACCAAGAACCAGAGCGGCAAGCGCGACCCCGACATGCACCAGACCAGGAAAGGCAACCAGTGGTATTTCGGCATGAAAGCGCACACCGGCACGGACGTGCAAAGCGGCGCGGTGCACTCGCTGCACAGCACGGCGGCGAACGTCTCGGACCTCACACCCGCGCACCAAGTGCTGCACGGCGAAGAAAAAGCCGTCTTCATGGACGCCGGATATACCGGAGCGCAAAAGCGCCCCGAGATCGTAGAAAAAGCCCCGGGTGCGGAGTTCCACATCGCCACCAAAAGGAGCAAACTCAAAGCGATGGCGGAAGGCCTCTACAAAGATCTGGCACAAGGCCTGGAGCGGCTCAAAGCGCAAGTGCGTGCGCGAGTCGAACACCCGTTCCACGTCATAAAGAATCTCTTCCAGCACCGCAAAACCCGATACCGAGGACTGCCCAAAAACGACGCACACCTGCATACATTGTTCGCATTAGCCAACCTCTTCATAGCCAAGCGCCGATTACTCGCCCCCGCAGCTTGACCCTGCCCGCATCGCGCCAAAACGCACCAAAAACAGCGATTTCCCAATGATTTTCCACCCTGGAACGCACACCTCAACCACCCCTCGTTTCACAACCAGCCTCAACTCGCTTTATTCAGCGTTTCCCTAAAGTAGTCAGCGACTTCAGTCGGCACGGCGTAGCTTTGCAGCGCAGCGCGGGAGCTTGTGTCCACGGACTTTTTTCGAAGCGTCCCGGTGTTCTCTTCTCAATAGTGTTCCCGACAAAAGTCGCTGACTACTTTCGCAAGTGCAGCTCGGAGAATTCTCGATGAGCGCCGCAATCATCATTCCCGCTTACAATGCTGCGGCATTTCTCGCTGAGGCGATTAAAAGCGCGCTGGTGCAGACGCATCCGGCTGCGCAAGTCATCGTCGTGGACGATGGCAGCACGGACGAAACGGCGACGGTGGCTAAGGAATTCGGCGACGCTGTGATGCTGCTGCGCCAGCCCAATGCGGGTGTATCCGCAGCCCGCAACTTCGGCGCGGCGCAGACGTCCGCCGACTGGTTGCTGTTCCTCGATGCGGACGATCGTTTGCGGCCTTATGCTTTGAAAACGCTCCTGGCGCGCGCCGCTGAATCGCCGCTCGGGTGCATTTACGGGCAAAGCGTGGACTTCACTGCGAACGGCCGCTTTGAAATGGAACACGGCTCGTGTGCGATGCAAGGTGCGGTGCCGCTCGGCGCGCGGGTGGCATTCTGGAAAGCCCCAATCGCCACGCCGGGCGCGGCGATCATTCTACGGGATGTAATTGAGCGCGTCGGCGGATGGAACCCACTGTTCAACACGACTGCCGATCGGGACCTGTGGTGCCGCATCGGGACGGTTATGGAGTTCGGATTTGTCCATGATGTCGTCGTCGAACGCCGAATTCACGAGACAAACATGTCGTCGGACAAGAATCGCGGGAGGCGTCAGGCTGTGGAGGTGCAACTCGCCTTTCTAGAGTGGTGCTCGGCGCGTGGCGTGGACACGGCATTTCTCGAAACCTCCGAGCCGGAGATTTTTGAGCGAAATGCAAATCGAGCGATTGAAGAACGTGCATTCGAGGCTGCGGCGTGGATTGCCGATGAAGCGGAGCAGCGCGGCATTCAATCGGATGCGCTCTCCCGCGCACGGAGACTCGCTGGGATGCCCGGACTCGCCCGCGACATGGAGCTCAGGGTGAGGGAATTCATCGGCTTGTGAGTGCACCATTTTTCAGCGTGGTGACGCCTTCGTGGAATCAGGGCGACTGGATCGAAGGCTGCATCCAGAGCGTTCTGGCACAGGGCTCGGCGGATTTTGAGCACATCGTTTTCGACAATTGCTCGACCGATTCCACTGCGTCCGTCCTCGCTCGGCATTCGCATCTCATCACTCGTGTGGAAAAGGATGGTGGGCAGTCCAACGCGCTCAACAAAGCTTTCGCCCTCGCGCGCGGGGAAATCATCTGCTGGCTGAATGCCGACGACCAATATTTGCCAGGCGCGTTCGACATCGTACGGCGGGAATTCGCAAATCCAGGCGTCGATGTGATCTTCGGCGATTGCGAGGAAGACCTCTGCGACGGCAAACCACCGCGAATCCGCCACGCCCGATTTGAGCACCGCGAGGACATGCTCATTTGGTGGGAAAAGCGCACCGACCTTCTCCAGCCCGCTGTCTTTTTTCGTCGTAGCCTGCTCGCCGAAGTCGGTCCGCTCCGCGAAGACCTGCACCTCATCATGGACACCGAATTGTGGTGGCGCATGAGCGAGCGTCATCGTTTCCACCATGTGGACGCCGCGCTCGCACGACAACAGCGCCAGCCCGATTCCAAGACGGTGAAAACCGTCGCGCGCATCTACGAGGAGAAAGACCGCCTCTTCACGCCATTGCTCGCCGATGCCGAACCAAACCGCATCACCGCCAACCGCCGCGCCCGCCGTGACGGGATGGCCCGCCGCTGGCTGGGGCTGGCACAATCCGCCCTTACAAAGAACCGCGGAATTGCGAAAGATTTTCTTTGGCGCGCATTTCGCGAGAACCGCTTCGTGGTTGCCTGGCCGTCTTGGTGGAAAGCATGGCTTTTAGCTGTGTGGCCAATCGTCGGTGCGCCGGAGGACTTTGAATAGTTGAATTGAAATGACGTTTTTCCATTCGGCGCCATTCCTCGAATGATAACCAACCCACAAATTGTCGCCATCATGCTCGTGCGCAACGAGGACAAGTTCCTCCGGCGGGCTGCGCTCAATATCCTCGGCTTTTGCGACCGCATTTTAATTGCGGATCATCAGTCGCAAGATGGAACGGCGGAGATTTGCGAGGAACTCGCGCGCACTTCGCCGAAGTTTGAGATTTACCGCATTCGCGATCCTCGGGAGTCCCACGAGATGCTCGTCCCGCTTGCGAATACCAAGACGTGGGTGTTTGGCGTGGACGGCGATGAAATCTACGATCCAGCCGGACTCACGAAAGTGCGCGCACGTCTTCACGCGGGCGAGTGGGACAATTGGTGGGTCGTCTTTGGCAATGTGCTGAATTGCGACGTGCTCGATGAATCCGCGCGGACCGCGAGCGGCTGGTTTGCGCCGCCGTGCCGGAGCATGACGAAGCTCTACAATTTCGCCGCGGTCGAGCGTCTCGATCCCGCGACAAAGCATCGGCTGCACGGGAAAAACAACGTCTTTAATCCCGGGTGGGACGGAGTGAAATCGCGCTGGGAAATGTACAAGGAAGTCGCGTGGGACGACTCTGAGTTTCGAGCGCTGCACACGTGCTGGATGCCGCGCAGTTCGCTCGACGAGAACACTTCGCGCCGCAACGTGACCGAAAGCCTCGGCCTGCGAAACCGCTTGCGCGCAGCGTTTGCGCGGCTGACGGGGCAGAAGAGCGAGTCCGACTACAAAGCGGAAAAATACAGACGTGGCGAATACGCCACGGTCGATGCATCGCCGTTTTTGAAATGAATTACCAGGCGCGCTTGAATTTGAGCGTGTTTCGCCATTCGTTCCCGATTAATCGGGATCATTCGTCATTCCACACATGCCCATCGACCTGAACCAATTTGCCATGAATCCCGAGGAGACGGCTCTTTTGAAAGAGCTCGTCGGCTCGGCACAACCGAAACGCATCGCCGAGTTCGGCAGCGGACTCACCACGCGTTTTTGGGCCGAACTTGCTCCGGAAGCGCGCATCACGACTTGGGATAATTACCCCGAGTGGATCGCGGAGCTGAAGACGGCATTTGCCGATGCGCCGTGGCTGCCGCGCGTGGATTGGCGGGAATATAGTGTCACGCCGGAAGGCCCGCGCAGTGTGGAGAAAGACGCCGTGCCTTGGGATGGCGAGCCCTTCGATTTCCTCTTCCTCGATGGCCCGCGCTCGGCGCATCCGCAAAACTTCGGTCGCACCGGCACTTTCCGCTTCGCCACGAAATACGCTGCGCCCGGCGCGCTCATCGTCTGGCACGACGCCCACCGCCCGCACGAACGCGAAATCGCAAAGAAATACTTCGGCCACTGCGCGCGGAGACGTCGCAATAGTGTTGGGTGGTGCAAATGGGAAAAGCCGTGCTGTGTCGGAGGAATGTCCGCCGCTCTGCGCCGGATGAATCCCTTTGCGTGAGTGTTGCGGCAGGATTGATTTTGAGTAACGTCCAAGTGTGATTTTCACCCATCCGCATCAACGAAACGACTGGATCGCACTCGCGATGGCGATGAAAATTGCCGAGCGGTTACGACACGAGGCGACGCTCGTGAAGAAGGCCCAAGCGTGGATTGTTGGATTGCAACAAAAAGGGCGCGATTATGCTGCGCACCGCGAGTGGGAAGAGATTTTGAATACGCGGTCTGCTGCCGAAATCGCGAACATACTCGTTATGGAAAACGAGGAAGGACAACGGCTGCGGAGCTCCCATCCGTTTAAGGGAGTTATCACGGAGGCTGAACGACTCGCGATCATTGAAGACGCTTACGCTAGCTGAACTGCACGACGCGCTCGACCGATGCCGAGAATTGACGGGCATCGTCGATTTTATCGTGGTTGGTAGCCAGGCGATTCTCGGGTCGTTTGAAGACGCGCCGAGCAAGCTACGGACTTCGCAAGACATCGACTTGTTCCCAAGGAGTGGCGCGACTGCCGAAATCAATCGACGTATTCTTGGCGCTGTCGGGCCGGAGTCCGACTTTGAAACCGAGCACGGATTTTACATCGAGCCCGTCGGCGAGTGGACGGTGATGCGGAAAATTATCCCGTTCGGATGAGTGTGTTCTCGAAAGTTTGGTTTGCTGGTTGGATGCTCACGGTGGCTGTGTGGGGAGTGTTCGTGTTTCGTGATAATCGGAGTAGTGCTCAATCTAGTGGGCGCGAATCGAAGTTGCAGCGTTCCGTATTCGGGATGCTTTCATATGTCGGAAGTCGAGCTATTTTACTTTTCGGACTATGGCCGATTGTTCCATTCATCGGAGTGTGGCTATTGAGCACAGCATCAACCAATCGCACTGAGAAGAAGTCCGGCCCCGAGTCGCAATAGATCCATGACCCTCGACCTCTCCACCTACCGCGCGATCGAAGACAGCGTTCCGCAGTTTCTCAAATCGCTCAAGCTCGGCGAGCAAGCTGGGCGGTATCTGCTTTGCAAGCGCGGCGCTACGCAGCTCGGGCGCGAGATGGGGCTGGGGTGGAGCTGTTTTGTGCTAAAGACGCTCCACATGCTCGGGCGGTGGGATTTGCTGGAGCGCGAGGAGCGCGAGTATTGGGTCGAGTTCATTCAGGACTACCAGCGCACGGATGGCGACGGCTTCTTTGAGGACCCGCCGGAAATCGCCTATCTCCGCAAGCCTCCCGCGATTTCCGCGCGGCTGCTCGGGCTCATCGGCAAAGCGCCGTATCGTCCCGATCCGCAGAGCATCCTGCTCGCGGAGACAAAGCAGGCCATCGCCACGCTTGCGGAAGTCGGCGGAGAGGCGCGCAGGCCGTTTCGCGGATTCCCGCAAAAGCCCGAGCGCGTGCAGCAGTGGCTGGAATCGCAAGACTGGTCGCGCCCGTGGGGAGCGGGCGGGCAGAGCGCGGGGATGGTTGTCTTTATAAAGACGCAGGCTCCCGCGTTCATGCCACAGCGCGATGTGGACGATCTGCTCGACGTCTGCCGCGATTTCTATGCCGGCCTCGCGGACCCGGCCACGGGCGCGTATTTCCGTGGGTCCGTGCCCGAGCATGGCGAGTTGGTGAACGGCGCGATGAAAGTGCTCATGGCGCTCGACTGGCTCGACATGCCCATCCACTACCCCGACCGCCTCGCCGCCACCGTCCTCGCCGCGCCGCCCGCGCAGACCGGGTGTCACCTCGTCGATGCCATCTACGTCATCCACCGCGCCTTGTGCGGACACGGAGGCGAGTTCAAGGCCGACGCCGCCACCGTGGCGTTTTGCAAAAATACCGCCGCCCAATTCGCCGCGCACGCCAACGAAGACGGCGGTTTCTCCTTCTACGCCCGCAAAGCGCAGACCAACTACTACGGCGTCCCCGTCTCGCGCGGCCTGGAGGAAAGCGACGTGCAAGGCACCTGTCTCCTCGTATGGGCGCTCTCGATGATGGCGCAGATGTGCGGCGTTGATGCACGTTGGAAGACGATGCGGCCATAAGCCCAACCAACGTCTTGCCCAAACACGCCCCCCAAAATACACTCACACCATGACTGCGACACTCACACGTTCACAAAACCGTGCAGACACCGGGCCGAAGCGAATGCGCTGCACCGTGCGCGACTATTACCGCATGGGCGAGGCCGGAGTTTTCCACCCCGAACGTCGCTACGAGCTGCTCGACGGCGACATCATCCTTATGCAACCCATCGGAGAATCTCACGCTGACAGCCACGACTGGCTCAACGAAGCACTCATCACCCGACTCCACGGCCAATACCGCCTCCGCACACAAAACCCCGTCCGCCTCGACAACTATTCCGAGCCTCAGCCCGACTTCGCCGTGCTCAAGCTCCGCAAAGACGGCTACCGCACCGCCCACCCCGGCCCCGGCGACACCTTGCTTGTCATCGAACTCGCCGCCTCCAGCCTCGCCTACGACATTGGCAAAAAACAACGCGCCTACGCAAAAGCAGGCATCCCCGAGTATTGGGTCGTGGACCTCGCCGGCAAGCAACTCCACGTCTTCCGCAAGCCCGCCACCATCGGCTACGCCCAAGTGCAAGTGCTCGATGAAAACGACGAGATCGAATCCACGATGGCAAAAGGACTGCGCTTCACCGTGCGCGAGATGGTGGGCAAATGACCTTCACCCATCCACACGAACGCAACGACTGGATCGCCCTCGCGATGGCGCGGATCGTCGCGCGGAGGCTTCGCGAGAATCCCGCGCTCGTGGAAAAAGGCCGCGAGCGAATCCTTGCTTCGCGCGAACGAGGACGAGATTTCTCTGCTTATAATGAGTGGGAGGAAATCATTCGGAAACTTCCCGTCGCCGCGATTGCCGAATTGCTTGAAGCGCAAACCGAGGAAGGGCAGCGACTGCGTTCCTCGCGTCCGTTCATAGGACCACCGTTTATCTTGGACGAGGAAAGGAGAGCGATACTTGAAAGCGCTTTCGCTGAGTGACCTTCTCCTCGCGCTCGGCGAATGCGCGACGCTTACTGGCGACTCCGAGTTTGTCGTAGTTGGAAGCGTCGCGATTGTCGGCTCGTTTCCCGCCGCCCCGTCTGCCCTCCGGGTATCCCATGACATCGACGTTTTTTCGATGCCAACCGTCACCCTCAAAAAGAATGAACTCATTTACGAACGGTTCGGGCCGGATAGCGAATTTGCCCGAGAGCACGATTTCTACATCGAGCCCGTCGGCGAATGGACGATGCTCACCTCGCTCCCCGGCTGGCAGGAGCGATTGGTAAAAGTCGTCGCTCCCGGCGCAATCGGCTGGTGCCTCTCGCCCCTCGACATCGCCTACAACAAAGCCGAAGCGGGCCGCGAAAAAGACATCGCGTATCTCGCCGAGCTTTTTAAAGCGGGCTACGTGCGGCCCTCGGAACTCAAAACCGCAATGGAAGCAGCGAACATCGCCCCCGAAGTCGCAGCCGTGGTGAATGGGCGTGTGAAAGCGGCCATCCAGCGCAACATCACCGCTTGACCACACGATGCCCCGAGCAAACATTCGACGTATGCAGACTTTACATTTTCACATCCCTGAACACTTCGTTTGGAGCGATCCCGAGCGCATGGGGGGCAAACTCTGTTTTCGCGGCACTCGCGTTCCTGTCGATGCGCTCTTTGGCAATATGGAAGACGGAATGAGCCTTGATGAATTTCTCGATGCGTTTGAAGGCGTCACTCGCGAGCAAGCAGTCGGCACCTTGGAAGCCGCCCGCCTCGCAGTCCACGACGCAGCGGCATGACTCGCGTCTTGTTCGACCACTGCGTTCCGAAACCCCTCCGCATCCAACTTCCAGGATTCGAAATTCGCACATGTTTCGAGGAAGGCTGGGAAGCTCTTCGCAACGGAGAACTCCTCGCTGCCGCTGAATCCGCCGGGTTCCAAGTTTTCGTCACAGCGGACAGAAACCTCCGCTACCAACAAAACCTAGCCAACCGGAGCATCGCAATCATCGAACTCCCTCGCAACCGCTTGAGCCTCCTCATCAGCCTCACCCCCGCAATCACTCAAGCACTCACTTCTATCGCTCCCGGCGGATACCTTGAGATTCCGATGCCTTGATCGTGATCGAATCTCCCCCATACTTTCCCCTCGCCATCCCGCGATAAAGTGGCAGCGTCCCCGTCGCAAAACGCAACATCCTTATGAAAGACGAATTCTCCAACCGGCTCACTATGTTCAAAACCGCCCGCGACCTCCTCAATCTCCCCGAGAGGAAAGCAGTGTGGCTCAACGTCAACCCCACCATCTTCACCACCAAAGTCGCCGCGCTCGACCCCGCTATCGCCGCGCTGGAAGCCTTCTGCCAAGCGCACGGCGTGGACATCACCGGCGCTGCGGTGGACAAAGACAAAGAGGAAACCGATGTCGAAAACGTCGCCTACAAACTCGGTCGCCTAAACGTCCAATGGTTCCGCGACCAAGGCGACGAGACGAACGCCGCAAAGTGCGACCTCAGCCTCAGCCAATGGCGCGGCCTCCGCGACCAGACCCTCATCCTCAAAGCCCGCGAAATCCGCGACCTCGCCCTCCCCATCGCCGCCACCCAGCAAGGCTTCGCCTACGGCATCACCAGCTCCCTCGTCCAACAGTTCACCACGGAAGTGAACGAATACGAAGCAGTCGCCAACGCCCCCGCCGTCAGCATCGCCCAGCGCAAAGCCCGCACGCTCGGCCTCCGCGCCGAGTTCAAAAAAGTGGAAGCCAAGTTTGAAGGGCTCGACGACCTCATCCTCGCCTTCAACGAAACCGAAGCCGGACGCTCCCTCATCGCCGCGTATAAAGAAGCCCGCATCATTCGCGATGCGGGTCATGGGGCGAAGAAGCCGGTGGTGGTGACGCCGCCCGCCGCATAGCGCTGGGGAAAAGTCATCGTTGTCCCGGCCTTCACCTTCAACTAAAGTCTCCGCCAAGAGTGACCGAGACGTAGTTATAGACCTCGTAAAGAAGCTTCCCGAAGACGCATCGCTCCACGAGTTTGCCCGTGAGATTGAGCTGCTCGCCGGTATCCAAACAGCGCGAGAAGAGGCGGAGCGCGGCGAAGGCGTGCCTGCCGAGAATGCGTTTCAGCTCATCGACACATCCGTTCGGGACACCGCACTGAGCGGGATACGCGCAATGTAGGCGAGATTTGTAATCTCGCTCCGCGCGTGTAGTTCTCACAGAATGGGGCAGGATTACGAACCGCCACGTCGCCAAGCGAGATTGCAAATCTCGCCTACGCTTTGCCCGCGCAAGCGGGCTTTCCACATTCTCGTGACGCCTACAACGGCGCGTCGGTGCCAATGGTTTCCGTTGGGCATGAGTGAAGAGCTTCGTTAGCGAGGGCTTGTTCGGCTGTGGTCGCGGGTTGTTGCCAGACGTATGAACTGCCGGTTTGGTCGTCGCGTTTGAAGACCAATGGGGCGATTTCGCGGCAGAGGTCGCAGTCGATGCAGGTGTCGTCGGTGAAGTAGAGTCCGGCGGCGGTCAGTGGATGTTTTTGGTTTTTGTCAGCCATAGTAATTTTGTTTCGCCGGGAGTTTGCAGCTTGCGGTTTGTTTCGGGAAATTCATTAGTCGCATCCATTCATGCAGGAAACACATCAATATCTCGCGACGGTTCCGTTCGATATTTACGAGCTGCATTTGCTGCAATTGGTGGCGGCTCACGGTTCGTTTACGAAGGCGGCGGCGGCGGCGGGGCTGACGCAGAGCGCGATCACGCGGCAGGTGCAGGGCGTGGAGGCGCGGCTTGGGCTGGCGCTTTTTGAGCGGACGACTCGGCAGGTGGTGGTGACGGATGCGGGGGCGTTTCTTTTGAAGGAGGGGGCGCGTCTCATCGGCGATGTGGATTCGGTGCTTCAGCAATTGCGGGCGCGGTTTTCGGATGTGGCGAAGGAGGTGCGGCTGGGAGTGTCGAAGACGATTTCGTTTTCGCATTTGCCGGGTATCGTGGCGGCGCAACGAAAACGGTGTCCTGATGTGGGGTTGCGGGTGATGCACGAAAGCTCGGAGGTTTTGCTGTCGAAGTTGGATGGGAACGCGATCGATGTGGCGGTGCTGTGTCCGCCGCGCCGGTTGCCGCCATCGCTGCGGGTGGTGCATCGGTTTTCGGATGTGTTTGAGCTGATTGTGCCGCCGGACCTTTTGCCGCCTTCGACAAGCCCGGATAAAAAACCGGCGCAGTGGAATGAGTGGTTGCGTTCGCAGAGCTGGCTGTTGATTCACGAGGGGTCGGAGACGGGGGCGCGGTTGCGGAGCTGGATGAAGCGGCGGGGCTGGCCGGGCGCGGTGGTGACGGAGTTGGATAGCTTTGATTTGATCGTGAATCTGGTGTCGCTGGGCCAAGGGGTGAGTCTCGTGCCGCAGCGCACTCTGGCGCTTTATGCGAGGCGGAGGCGGGTGCAGCGATTTGTGATGGGGGACAGATTTACTCGGGAACTTGTGGTGCTGACGCGGCGGAATCCGAAGCCGCCTGCGCATGTGCTGGAGTTTGTGGAGAATGTGCTGTTTTGAGGAAGGGGCGGCGTTGAGGGCGAAGCGGTATCGTCGTAAACCCTTGAAAACGTGGAATTTAACTGTCCGACAGGGCGATTTAGAGGGCCGACCGGGCGGTTTTTGCTCACGACGGGGCGGCTTGGAACTCCGACGTGGCGATTTCTATACACGACGTGGGCGTTTCTCTGTCCGACGGCGCGATTTACAGAGGCACCCGGGGCGTTTGGGCGGGTGACGGAGGGGGTTGGTGGTTCGACCGGGCGATTTTGTGGGACGACTGGCGGGTTTATTGACCCGACTAGGGCGTTTCTCGGGGGGACGGGGCGGTTTTTTTGTCCGCAGATTACGCAGATAGACGCAGATTTTTTCTCCTACACTCCTTTGCAAAAACCTGTGTGCATCGCGTTTGTTCGCTTGAGGGTTTTTGTAGGTGTGTGCCAGCCTCGCCTGTATGAATAAGTTCGCTGAAATCGAATCGGCTGTGAAGGCGCTTCCTCGTCGGGAGAAGCAGAAGATTTTCAACTCGCTGGCGAAGGACCTCGCTGAGAAACCGAAGGCGAAGAAACTGAGTCTTCATGACCGGATGAAGGACTTGTGCGGCATTGTGGATTCGGGAGTCACGGACCTTGCCACCAATAAAAAGCACATGGAGGGCTTTGGCCGGTGAACAGAAACTTGCGGCCCGCATTTTCCGCCTCTATCCTGCGCCCATGCCAATGACTGTCGAACAAATCACTGCCGAGGCGATGTCTCTCCCCGCGAGCACTCGCGCTGAACTGGCGGACCAACTTGTGGTGAGTCTGGGGGATGAGATGGATACGGAGCTCGAAAATTTGTGGGTGATGGAGGCGGAGCGGCGGTTTGCGGAACTCGTGGAGGGGAGTGCGAAGGGGGTGCCGCTGAATGATGGACTTGCTGCGGGGCGGCGGGCTCTTGCGGAATGATGCACCAGTTTCACGACGAGGCGCTGGAGGAGTATGTGGATGCGATTCGTTTTTATGCCCGTGCAAACCGTGCGGTGGGCGAATGCTTTGTGCGGGCGATTGAGCAGGCGATTGCGGACATCGTAGAGACTCCGCTGCGGTGGCGGGCTGTGCGGGGCGGGCTTCGGCGGCGGGTGATTCGGGGGTTTCCCTATATCGTTTTTTACCGCGTGCATGAGGGGTTTGTTTATCTTCTCGCGGTGGCCCATTGCTCGCGGAGACCGGGGTATTGGCGTTCGCGGTTGGAATAGGGGATGCGTTTTATCGTGGCCAACTATGGTTCCCGTCATGCGGGGATGTTGCTTGCGCATTTGGAGTCGATCGCGCGGTCGCATCCGGGGGCGGGGGTGTCGGTTTACTGGCAGGATATGCCGGGGCGGCTCATCGGGGGGATTCGGGCGGCGTTTCCGGGGGTGGAGTTTGTGGAGACGCGGTTTGATTTTGCGGGGGATGCGTTGCAGCGGATTTCGTCGAAGGTGCTGTGCTGGGCGCGGGCGGCGGAGGAGCACTCGGGGGATTTGGTTTTTGCGGATGGGGATACGCTGGTGCGGCGGGATTTGACGTCTTTTTTTAACACGGATGCGGATGTGGTTTTCACGACGAAGCCGGAGGATGTGCCGCTGAATACGGGGGTGATTCTCACTCGCGGCGACGCGGGGCCTTTCATGCGGGCGTGGCGGGATGCGACGACGCGGATTTTGCGCACGCCGGAGTTGTTTGCGCAGGCGAACGATCAGTCGAAGCCCTACGGAGGGACGGACCAGATGTCGCTCTACCAGATGCTCGGCATGGAGAATCCGCGCGGGCTTTATGAAATCGAGTGCGAGGGGAGGAAGGTGCGGGTGCGCGCGGAGCCGTGTGCGCGGCTGAACGAGACAAATTCGCGTCCGCTGTCGGACGAGATTTGCGTGGTGCACTACAAAGCGGGGTGGCAGCAGATTTTGCTAAACGGGCGTCCGTTCTCGAAGTGGAGGCCGCGCGAGGCGTC
Organism: Chthoniobacteraceae bacterium; assembly: GCA_947471505.1. GTDB lineage: Bacteria > Verrucomicrobiota > Verrucomicrobiia > Chthoniobacterales > Chthoniobacteraceae > SXWH01. Next base: position 46,686 of record CANIWM010000030.1, read on the forward strand.
GTGGGAAATGCTCACGTTTTTCCTGGAGACATTCCTCGCCGGTCTGAACCGCGTGAATGCGGCGACGGACGACGGGCTCACGGCGCACGATTTCGGAATCGCGTGGCCGTGGTACTGGCAGGAGGGGAAATTCAGCCGCACGGCGTATGCGGCGTGGCGCGTGAATGCAGCGATGAAGCGCTGCTGGCTGATGCTTCGCGGGAAGCTGAAGCCGGGGATGTGAGGGGCCTCTTTAACCGCTAATCTCCGCTCATCACCGCTTATTCATTTCAATAACGTGAGGCTTTCATTTTGGGAATCATCAGCTCAGATGAGCGCAGATAAGCGGTTAAAAATTCTTCGATGAAACTACTCACACAATTTCTCGGCGCACACCGCCTTCGCAAAGTCCGTCCACCCGTACCCGCGGTGGCACGCATAGCGGTGACGACGCGGCCTATTTTCGGTCCGTGGGGCGGGGGAAACCAGTGGCTGCTCCAGTTTTCCCGCTACATGCACTACTCGGGTTACGAAGTGGTGCACGACCTCGGCGGTGGCGCGGATTGCGTGATCATCCAGCACAACGGCCTGACGGGCGGGATGAGCATCGGCTTTGACGAGCTCGCCGCGTGGCGCAAAGCGAACCCGCGCGGGCGCGTCGTCCACCGAATCAACGACAACGACGTGCGCAAAGGCACGGGCGAGATGGATGCGCTGATGGCGAAGTTCAACACGCTGGCGGACCACACGGTGTTCATCAGCGAATGGCTGCGCGACCATCACGCCGAGCGGTGGTTCGACCGCAGTCGTGCGCATTCGTGCATCCTCAACGGCGCGGACCCGAGCATCTTTCACCCGGTCGGCAGCGCGCATTGGAAAAGCGGCGAGCCGTTCCGCTTTGTCACGCACCATTGGGCGGACAATCGCATGAAGGGCTTCGATGAATACGCCGCGCTCGATTCGCTCATCGCCGACGGCACACTGCCCGGCGTGGAGCTGTGGATCATCGGTCGCTGGCCGAGCGACATCGTGTGGAAAAAGGCGCGCACGTTCGGACCATGCGCCGGGCCCGCGCTCGCGGATTTGCTGCGCCAATGCCACGGCTACATCACCGCATCGCGCTGGGAGCCGGGCGGCATGCACTTTATCGAAGGCGCGCAATGCGGGCTCCCGCTGCTCTTTCACGAAGACGGCGGCGGCATCCCGGAACTCGCACGCAAATTCGGCATCGGCTTCCGCGACAATCTCGCCGATGCGGCGAAGCAGTTCATCGCGAACTACAAACGGCACCGAAGCGAAGTCCTCACCGTTCCACCGAGCGGCGATGGGATGTGCCTCGCGTACCGCGAGATTATTCAGCGCGTGCTGGCGGAAAGGTAGAACCATGCTCCGCTTCACCATCCGCCAACTACTCGGAATCCCGGCGCTGCTCGCGGCGCGGCGCGAGATTGCGTCACGGAGTTTGCGGGTGCCGGCGGGCGCTCCGGTGCTGAACTACGGCAGCGTGCGGAATATCGGCGGGCTCATTGCCGGCGGGCGAGTAAAGCTCACGCACCTTGCCGAGCGGTGGCCGGAGTCAGATCCGTTCAATGTGCTCTACCTCGTCAGCAGCGCGCCGCCTCCGTTTGCTCGCGAACTCGTCCGTTGGGCCAAGAAGCGCGGCGCGAGGTTTGTGTGGAATCAAAACGGCGTGGGCTTTCCGGCGTGGGCCGGCGTGCGGGCTTGGGAGACAAATCTTCCAATGCGCCGGTTGCTGCGGCTCGCGGACCATGTGGTCTATCAAAGCCACTTTTGCCGCGAGTCGGCGGACCGCTGGCTGGAGCCCGCCTCGTGTCCGTCGAGTGTGCTTATCAATCCGGTTGATACCGCATTTTTCAAACCCGCGCCCGCGCCACTCGATTCGTGGAAGCTGCTCGCGGCGGGAACGCACTACCAGCCGTTTCGCGTCATCGGTGCGCTGGAGACCCTGCGCGTGTTGCTCGATGCCGGGCACCGCGCCACGCTCACCGTCGCTGGTGAACTTCGCTGGCAAAATGCGGAGGCTGAAGTCCACGACGCCGTGACGCGATTGCGGCTTGCGGAGTGGGTGACGATGCGCCCTGCGTTTACTCAGGATGAAGCGGTGCGGCTCTACCAGGAGTCGCATATTTTGCTTCACTTAAAATATCACGATCCGTGTCCGACCGTGGCGATCGAGGCGCTCGCGTGTGGAGTGCCGGTGGTCTCCTCTGCGAGCGGCGGAATGCCGGAAATTGTCGGAGCCGACGGTGGCGAAATGCTCGATGTCACGTGTGACTGGTTCCGAGCCGACTACCCGCCAGCGCGGGCGATTGCAGCGGCGGTTGCCCGCGTCATGCGCGAATGGCCCCGGCGCTCCGAGGCTGCGCGCACGCGTGCGGAACGGCTGTTCCGCAAACAGGATTGGGTGGACGCACACAGCCGGATTTTCGAGGGATTACTGAATTGACGCCCGCCGTCACAGTTCTGATGTCGGTCCACAACGGACTGCCGTATCTCGCCGAGGCGGTCGCATCCATCCTCGCACAGACGTTTCGTGACTTTGAGTTTCTCATCCTCGACGACGCATCTACGGACGGGACGCGCGACTTCCTCCGCACGCAAACGGACCCGCGCATCCGCATCATCGAGCTGCCGCAAAACATCGGGCTCACCGCCGCGCTTAATGTCGGGCTGCGCGAAGCACGCGGCGAACTCATCGCGCGACAAGACGCCGATGATGTTTCCGATCCGCGACGACTGGAGCTCCAGCTTGGTTTTCTCAGCGGGCATCCTTCGTGCGCAGTCATCGGTTCGCAAGCTTGGCTGGTGGATAAAGACGGGCGCTCGCTGGGGAAGAAGAACTTCCCTCTCAGCTATCGCGGCATCGCATTCGCGCACCTCTTCGACAACGCGCTCGCACACTCTGCCGTGACTTTTCGGAACGCCGCAATCGCCGCGGCGGGCGGCTATGACGAAGCGTGGCCGGCCTCGCAGGACTACGAACTGTGGTCGCGAATGAGTGAGCGGCACGCGCTGGCAAATCTGCCGGAGCGGCTGATCACGCTGCGCGTCGTGAACACATCCATCACGCAAACGCACAAACGCCCCGAGCTGATCCGCCGGGTGCAAGCGCGGCACTTCGAGCGGCTGTTTGGCAGTCCGGCGAGCGAGGCAGACCTCGATCTTATCGCGCTGTTCCGCTCTCGCGTCGTGCCAGAAAAGCTGCGCGCCTTCCGTGGGCTCTTGGATGAACTCGTCGCCCGCTCGGAGGCGACGTGGCCCGGCGTGAGTGGCACGCCGGATTTCCGCCGCACGCTCGCGGCGATTCACGAGCGGGTCGGCTACAATTTGCTCACGCTCTCTCGGAGCGCGGGTCTTGGGGAAATCGCGCGGGCGCTTAAAGCGTGGCCGCCGGCGATATTTGGAATCCCGTGGTGGCGCGTTGGCGCGCTCGCGGTGCTGGGCGATTCCGCCCGGCGGATGTACGACAAGGCGCGGAAGTAGGTCGGCTATTTCAGGAGGCCAAAGCGAGCGTTCACTCGTGTGAGGAACGCTTTGCCCCCGACTTTGTGCGGGCGGAAGAAGAGAGCCACTTCATCCCCAGCGGCGAGCGGAGTGATTGCATGCTCGCCCGCGTGGATTGGATAAAAAGCACAGATCGTCCGGTAGGTGTGTCTTGAGGAAATTGGACGCTGTTGAGGTCGATGGCGTTTTCCGTTTGAGAATAGCCGCCAATTCCCTCCGTGCTCACTTCAACAAGGTAGTCTCCGGATTTCCGCGCGGTGAAGGTGCTTGGCGAATTCGCGACGCATGATTACGAAGAGCCCTAGAAATGCCTCAATCCAACCGCTATCGCGTGCTTCACGTTATCGACTCGCTCGATCTAGGCGGCGCACAGGTCGTGCTGGAAAATCTCATCCGGCATGGAGACGCGGAACGGTTTGAATTTGAGGTCGCTGCGATGCACGGACGGGGACAGATGTGGGACCGATTGGCGGCGCTCGGTGTTCCGATGCATTCGCTTTCGCATCATCACAAAGTTCCGTTTTATGTGCCGCGTCTCGCGTGGCGCTGCCTCACTCGGAGCTACGACGTCGTTCACACTCATCTCCTCGCCGCAAACGTTATCGCAAAGCCGATTGCCGCGATGTGCGGAGTGCGCGTGCGCATCAACCACGACCACTGCAACGACAAGCTGACGGACCCACGCGCTTGGGCGCTGCCGGCCGACACTTTTACCAACGCGCTTTCCACTCACATTGTCGCCGTTTCTGAGAGCACGCGCGAGTTTTTGTTGAGTCGCGAAGGGGTCGCGGAAGACCGTGTGACGACGATCCACAACGGCATCGACACCGGCATTTACCGGCCGCGTCCTGCGGAGCGTGCGGTTGCACGGGAGAAATGGAATCTGCCGGCTGAGGCGTTCATCGTCGGGGGAGTCGGCCGGCTCACGCATCAGAAGAACTTTGAATTGTTTCTCAATATAGCCGCGCAGATTCCCCATGCGTTTTTCGTAATCGGGGGGGCCGGAGAGGATGAAACGGCTTTGCGGGCGCAGGTTGTCCGACTCGGACTCGAACGGAGGGTGAAATTCCTCGGCTATGTGGCGGACATGCCGTCTCTTTGGCCTGCCTTGGATTGTCTGCTACTCACCTCGCGCTACGAAGGGCTGCCCATCACCATTCTGGAGGCGATGGCGTGTGGTGTCCCGATTGTTGCGAGCAATCTCGACGGCATGCGCGAGATTCTCCGAGATGGCGAAAACGCCGCTCTTGTCCCACCGGGAGAGACTGCACTCTTTGTCAACGCTGTCCGTGCCTTAATAGAACAGCCTGCGCACTCGGCGCGGCTTGCCGGTGCGGCGCTCGTTACGGTGCGCGAAGGATACTCGGCGGCGAAGATGGCGCGTGCGGTGGAGGGGATTTACCTGCGACATTTATGAGCGATATTTTCTGCGATTGGGCGAATAACGAAGGAAACATCAAGGGCCGCGTGGTGATGATTCTTTTTCGGCTCGCGGCGTGGTGTCGCAGTTTGCCGTCGCCGTGGTGGATTCTGACGGTGCCGTATCTTGTGTGGTACGAGCTTACGGTGGTGTGGTCGCTCGGCATCGAGCTACGCTACCGCACGAAGATCGGGCCGGGCCTCGCGCTGTTTCACGGAGTCGCGCTCGTCGTCCACGAAGGCGCGGTGATTGGCGTGAATTGCACGCTGCGGCAAAGCACGACCATCGGCGCGAAACAGCTCGCCGACGGCACGCAAAGCGCCTGCCCCGTGCTGGGCGACGGCGTCGATGTCGGCGCGAACGTCGTCATCATCGGTCCCGTGAAAGTCGGTGACCGCGCGGTGATCGGCGCGGGCAGCGTAGTGGTGAAGGATGTCCCGGCTGGCGCTGTCGTGGCGGGGAATCCGGCGCGCGTCATCCGTGGGTAATCAACGCGTTTTCGCGAACGTCGGCTTCATCATCGTGGAGGCGTAGAAGATGTTCGCTTTCGCATCCCACGCGTAGTTTGGGCCGACGCGATTAACAGTGAAGCCCGCAGGCAGCGGCGCGGCGAGTTGCCAGGTCTTACCGGCGTCGAGTGTCTCGTTGATGCCTCCTTTTCCCACGACGACAAACTGCGTGGCGTCCTTGCCAAAAAGCGGACCGTGTGTGCAATCCACCGTCGCAAGTGCGCTCCACGTTGCGCCTTTGTCGCGGGAAACGAGGAGCGACTTCCCGGCGGGCCAGTAGGCAACGCCTTCCAGAACTACGGGCACTCCGGCGAACGGTTTTTCCTCGGAAACTCTCGCCCATGTCGTGCCCGAATCGGTGGTGCGAAAAATACCGGGCTCCTTCTCTTTCGTTGCTACGAACGTGGAGTGGTCGAGCACGCCGCACGCGCTGAATCCCTTTTCCAGATCGTGCCAGGTGGCCCCTGCGTCCTCGCTCGTCGTTAGCATCCCGCCGCTCTCGTGGCGCAAGGCGAGAAGGCGTTTCCCCGTATCCGCCCAATCCACTGCGCCGAAGTCGAGGTGTGTCACTTTGAACTTCGTCCAAGTGGCCCCACCATCCGTCGTCATGGCGCTGCTTCCGTAGATCATGAAACACGCCAGTCGTTTCCCTGCCGGGTCTGCCTGTAGAGCCCAACCCGTCTCGCACCGCCCGCCGATGGCTCCGCCGTCGCAGCGTGCAAAAGTTGCACCGTGGTCACCGCTGCGCCACAGTCCCTGATCGCTCACCACCATGAAGACGTCGCCGCACGCGCGGTCCGTCACGACCCCGGCCGTCGGTCCAGCGTAGCCCGGTTTTACGGTAGCAGCGGTGGCGTCGGAGATGTTCGTCCAATCGCCAGCACAGGCGGCGGCGGTGAGAGCGAGGAGCGCGAGTGTTTTCATAGGTGTAGGAGCTTCAACCTTCGCGGATAGTGTTTCCTTTGCCAGATGCGAGCGAACCGGGAGTTGCGGAGTATCTTGTGAGTCGCGGGTGTCATGCCAGCTATCGAGTTGTAAGTGGAGTGCTTTGCGACGTTGACGGAGCGCGTTCGTTCGCAAAACTTGCGGCATGTCAGACTCGTTCGTTCATCTTCATTGCCATACAGAATACTCTACGCTGGATGGCGCTTGTCGTGTGGGGGCGGCGGTGAAGAAGGCGGCGAAACTTGGAATGCCGGCGCTCGCGATTACGGACCACGGATCGATGTATGGGGCGATTGAGTTTTACCAGGAGTGCAATAAGGCGGGCATCAAACCGATCATCGGGTGCGAGGTGTATGTCGCGCCAGATTCGCATTTGAAAAAGAGCGCGACCACCAAGCAGGAGGGCAATTTCCATTTCACGCTGCTGGCTCAAAATGAGGCGGGGTATAAGAATCTGATGAAGTTGGTGTCCATCGCGCACCTCGACGGGTTTTACTACAAGCCCCGCATTGATAAGGAGCTGCTGGCGCGACACGCGGAAGGGCTGATTGGCTTGAGCGGGTGTCTGAAGGGGGAGGTGCCGTATGCGATTCATGCGCAGGACGACCTGAAAAAGGCGCGGGAATTGGCGGGGATATATCGCGATATTTTGGGGCCGGAGAATTATTTCATCGAGATGTGCGACCACGGGATCGAGCAGCAGATGAAGGTGAACCGTGAGTTACCGAAGATCGCGCGAGAGCTTGGCGTTGGGCTCGTCGCTACGAACGATGTGCATTTTCTCAATAAGGAAGATCACGATGCGCACGATGTGCTGATCTGTATCGGTACGGGAGCAAACGTCGCGGATGATCGCCGGATGCGTTACACGACGGAGGTGTATTTCAAGTCGCCGGAGGAGATGCGGCAACAGTGGAGTGAGTTGCCGGAGGCGTGCGATAACACGTTGGCGATTGCCGAGCGCATGGGGTTCAAACTCAACACGGACCCGAAGTACCCCGACTACACGCCGCCCGAAGGCAAGACGCGCAACGAGTATCTGCGCGAGATCACGGAAGAGGGGATGCGCAGACGTTATGGAAGCCGATGGGACTCGGAAGAAATCCAGAGCCGTTATGCGCTGGAGATCGCGGTGTTGGAGAAGCAGGGGTTCGTAAATTACTTCCTCATCGTGTGGGATTTCATCGACTGGGCGCGGAAGCAGGGGATCTCGGTAGGGCCGGGGCGCGGCTCTGCGGCAGGCTCGCTGATTGCGTATGCGATGGGCATCACAGACATCGATCCGATCCGCTTCAAGCTCCTGTTTGAGCGATTCCTCAACCCAGAGCGCGTGTCGCCCCCGGATATCGACGTGGACTTTTGCGTGAACCGGCGCGGCGAAGTGATCGACTACGTGCGAAAGAAATACGGCGACCGTGCGGTCTCGATGATCATCACGTTTGGCACGCTCGGCGCGAAGTCTGTCATCCGGGATGTAGCGCGCGTGCAGGGCATGGGATACGGGGACGCGGACCGCATCGCGAAGATGATTCCGAACGAACTGGGCATCACGCTCGTCGGCTACGAGAAGAAGAACAAGGAGACGGGCGAGATCGAGAAAGTGCTGGGCGCAATCGACAAGAACCCCGAACTCGCGGCGGTGGTGGAGAACGACCCGGCGGCGGCGCAACTTTGGAGCGCGGCGACGAAGCTGGAAGGGCTCACGCGCGGCGTCGGGGTCCACGCGGCGGGCGTGGTGATCGGGGACCGCGACCTGTCGGAATACATCCCGCTTTCGCGTTCGAACGATGGCTCCATCGTCTCACAATACGCGATGGGTCCGCTGACGGATGTGGGTATGTTGAAGTGCGACTTCCTCGGCCTGAAGACGCTCACCGTCATTGCTGACGCGGTGAATCTCATCCGCACTCACACCCCGGATTTTGACATCGATACGGTGCCGATGGATGACCAAGCGACGTTCGATTTATACAATCGAGGGGAGACGATTGCGGTCTTCCAAGTCGAGTCCGGCGGCATGGTGAATGTGTGTCGGCAGTTTGACGTTTCGGACATCGAAGACATCAATGCGATCCTTGCGTTGTATCGCCCAGGCCCGATGGAGCTGATTCCCGATTACATCAAGCGCAAGAAGGGCAAAGCGAAAGTGAAAGCGCCGCACGAGCTGCTCATGGGCATCACGTCGGAGACGTACGGCGTGCTTGTCTATCAAGAGCAAGTCATGCAAGCCGCGCAAATCCTCGCTGGCTACACGCTCGGCGGCGCAGATTTGCTGCGGCGGGCGATGGGCAAGAAGGACAAGGAGAAGATGGGGAAAGAGCGTATCAAGTTCTGCGAAGGTGCGGCGAAGCTGCACGGCATCGCGGAGAAAACGGCGAACGAGATTTTCGACACTTTGGAAAAATTCGCGGGTTATGGCTTCAATCGTTCGCACTCCGCTGCTTATGCGTGGGTGAGTTACCAGACGGGATACCTGAAGGCGAATTATCCCGTGGAGTTCATGTCGGCGGTGATGAGCAATGAGGTCGCGAACATGGACAAGATCAGTATTTTCGTAAGCGAGTGCGAGCGGCTTGGGATCAAGCTCCTTGCGCCGGATGTGAATGAGAGCGGGCTGAAGTTTGCGCCGTCCGAAGTGAGTGCCGAAGGCATCGCCGCGCTCAAGGCCCTGCGTAAAGCCGTGGTGAAGGCGGACGCTGCGAAGGAGGTGCCGGAAGAGATCGAGATTGCGCCCGATGCCGACTTGGGCTCGGTGCTGTCCGATGCGGAAGCCGATGCGGAGAACCACCGCTTTGAAGACCTCGCGGATGCCTCCGCGATTGCGTCCGTGCCCGGAGCTGCTGTGCCCGTAGATGGTATGGAAAAGCCGCATATCGGCTGTATTCGATACGGACTCGCTGCGATTAAAAACGTCGGTGAACTCGCGATGGCCGCAGCCGTCGAGGAGCGCGCGAGGGGTGGAAACTTCAAATCCGTGGACGATTTCTGCTCCCGCGTGGATTCGAAGAAAGTGAACCGTAAAGTCGTAGAATCGCTGGTGAAATGCGGGGCGTTCGATTTCACCGGGGCCGAGCGGGCGCAGATGTTTTCGGAAGTCGAGGCGGCGCTCGCCGCTGCCGCCAGCGCACAGCGCGACAAGGCCAACGGGCAATCCTCGCTGTTCGGCGACATGATGGCTGTGGCGAAGCCCGTTAAAAAGATGGGCGCATCGCGCGTCGTGCCGTGGCCTACCTCCGAGAAGCTGCAATATGAGAAAGAGTTGCTGGGATTCTACGTCACCGGGCACCCGCTCGATGAGTATCGCGGGGAACTGGAGAAACCGAAGTATGTCCCCATCGGCAGGCTTCGCGAGAAGGAGAGCAAGAGCGTCGTGACGATCGCCGGGCAGTTGTCGTCGGTGGAGAAGAAGTTCACGAAGAAAGACGGCAAGCCGTTCGCCATCGTGATCGTGGAAGATCTTACGGATCAACTGGAGGTGATGATTTGGAGCGAGGCATACACGAAGTTCCAGAACCTGCTTGTAGCGGGGCGCGTCATCGCGATGAGTGGGCGGCTCGACATCCGGGAAGAGGGCCCGCGCCTTTCTGCCGACAAGATCGAAGTGCTCGCCAAGCCCGCACCGAAGGAAAGGCCGGTTGTCCTGACGTTCGACATCCGAACGATGGATGAGCGTGATTTTATGACGGTCCGGGATGTGATCATGCGACATCCTGGCAACCGCGCTGTAGAGCTAAAGCTCACTGGAGTCTCGCGCCCGCTGAAGGTGATCCCGGCGGAGGGCTTTCGCATGGATCTCACCGATGGCGCGAAGGCTGAGTTGTCCGGGTATTTGGGCTAGGGAAGAGAGAATGTTTGCGCGGAAAGACCTCTAGGCTTGCTTTCTCGGAATGGGCCGACTATTTGCCGCGCTCAATTTTTCTAAAACATACTATGCCTCTTACTACCATTACCGCCGTCGTTGGCCGCCAAGTTATTGATTCCCGTGGAAATCCCACCGTCGAAGCCGAAGTGCATCTCGCATGTGGCGCGATGGGGCGCGCGATTGTGCCGAGTGGCGCGAGCACGGGTGAGCATGAGGCTTGGGAGCTGCGCGATGGCGTGAAAGACCGCTATCTCGGCAAGGGCGTGATGAAGGCGGTGGCGAATGTGAACAAGAGCATCGCCGACGCTATCGAGGGCTTTGATGCGTGCGACCAAGTCGGCGTGGACGGCGAGATGGTGGCTCTGGACGGCACCCCGAATAAGGCCAAGCTGGGCGCGAATGCGATCCTCGCCGTCTCGATGGCGACGGCCCATGCAGCGGCTCAGGCGCTAGGGCAGCCGCTTTTCCGTTACCTCGGCGGGACGAACGCGAAGGTGCTGCCAGTGCCGATGATGAACATCATCAACGGCGGCGCGCACAGCGATGCCCCGATTGATTTTCAGGAGTTCATGATCATGCCGAAAGGTGCGAAGTCTTTCACCGAGGCGATTCGCTGCGGCGCGGAAATTTTCCACGCGCTGAAGGGCGTGCTGAAAGGGCGTGGTCTGAGCACGGCGGTGGGCGATGAGGGCGGATTTGCACCGAACCTAAAGGACGCGGACGACGCTATCGAGACCATCGCCGAAGCGGTGAAAAAGGCGGGCTACAAGTTCGGCAAGGACGTGTTCGTGGCGCTGGATGTCGCCAGCTCGGAGTTCTACGACAAGGTCAAAAAGAAATACGTCTTCAAGAAGAGCAGCGGCGAGCAAATGAACGCCGATGAGCTGGTGGCCTACTACAAGCGCCTGTGCGCGAAGTTCCCTATCGTGAGCATCGAAGACGGTTGCGCAGAGAACGATTGGGCGGGCTGGAAGAAGCTCACCGACGCGCTCGGCGACAAGGTGCAGCTCGTCGGCGATGATCTTTTCGTGACGAATGTGGACTTCCTCCGCAAGGGCATCGAGACGAAGACGGCGAACTCCATCCTCGTGAAGGTGAACCAAATCGGGACGCTCTCGGAGACGTTCGACGCGGTGGAGTTGGCGAAGGAGAACGGCTACACGGCGGTGATTTCGCATCGCTCGGGTGAGTCGGAGGATTCGACGATTGCTGACATCGCAGTGGCGACGAATGCGGGCCAGATCAAGACGGGCTCAATGTCGCGGACGGATCGGGTTGCGAAATATAACCAATTGCTGCGTATCGAAGAGATTTTAGGCGAGAATGCTGTTTACGGCGGCAAGATGCGCTGATAAGACGCACACCCAGTAGCCCATTCCACTTTGAACGACCTCACTGAAGAGCTATCAAGTCCGAGAGAGACGATCTGGCCTAAGCTGAACCTTTTGTTCGGTGCCATGATCGTCGTCGTCGTCGGGATTACGCTCCTTTACCAGACGACTTCCGTCGTCGGTGATAATGGGGAGAAAGTGGGCCAGGATAAGCACATCAAAGCACTGCAACTGGCCATCGATGCGGCGGACCTCACGAACAAACGACTGGCGCGGGAAGTTACCGCTCTGCAACGAGATCCCGAATATGCCGGGATGATCGCTCGCGACCGGCTGGATCTCATGAAGGAGGGGGAAACCATCCTTCGGCCCGAGGTGAAAAAGTAGCCGCCTGAGGGAGACGTTCGTTTTATGAAAGCAATCGCCTTGGTTTCTTCTCTCTGCCTGCTCGCCGCCTGCGAGCCGGTTGATTTCGCGAAGCGCAACGAGCTTTCTCTCGTAGAGCGCGCTGCAGCGGTGGACACGCTGCGGCTGAATGCGGCAGCGCTGAACGCTGGCGACCTCGATGCGCTGGAGCGGACGATTGACGAGAATTCGCCCCTATTTGAAGACGCCGTGCACAGTGCCCAGGCCACGATTGCCCGGTACGGGCCGACGGTGGGCATCCGCGACGTGCGCCTCGTCTCGGAGAAACGCGGGGAACTCGTTCTAGGCTATGTGCAGACGATTGCAGTGGCGCGCGGGCATTTGCCCTTTAGTGCAGCGCAGGTGGAGACCACGCTAGTCCGTGGCCGAACGGGATGGGCTGTCTCGTCCACGCGAGTGCTGAGTCTTAAGCCCTAGCTTTCTCTACGCTACGGATTGAGTGGCGCGGACTGTGGGGGTTTTTGCGATTGCGGTTTGCGTTGCGAGAGGGACGCTGAGGATGAAGGTCGCGCCTTTTCCCTCGCCGTCGCTGTGCGCGGTGAGTTGGCCGCCCATTTCCTTGGCGGCGTTGGCTCCGCTGTGGAGGCCGAATCCATGTCCGTCTTTCCGTGTGGTGAAGCCGTGGGTGAAGACTTTATTGAGGTTCTCGGGGCGGATGCCCATGCCGCTGTCGGAGATGGATACGCGGACGGTATCGGCTAATTTCTCGATGGAGATGGTGATGCGCCGGATCTCTGTGGAGGCGACGGCTTGCTTGGCGTTTTGTAGGAGGTTGATGAGGATTTGCAGGACTTTGTGTTTGTCCACGGCGACGGGCGGGACTTTATCGTAGCGCCGGACGACGTCCACGGCGTGTCGGTGAAATGCTCCGGCGTTCAGCTCTATCGCGTCTTCGATTAGGGAAAGGCTGAAGAAATCGGCTACGCCTGTAAAATAGCGGGACAGCGGGCGAAAATGCTGATCTAAGGAAAGCACAAACAGCGATGGACAAACAATTGAGCTTTGCAGCAGCCGAATACGCCGGAAAAAAGAAAACCACGAGG
>CANIWM010000031.1 GCA_947471505.1 Chthoniobacteraceae bacterium
CAGCAGGCAGCGTTTAATACCGCCTTGGATAGCTTGCGCACGGCGTGGAATGATTGGGAGTCGCTGGAGCAGGATTGGTCGCTGGATATTCAAAAACGGAACGATGCGCAGGATGTTGTCTATCCTATATTGAAGGTATATCGCCTCAAGATCCCGTCGATATTCGCCGAGGGGTCGGCAATTCTCGAAACCCTGCCGCTTTTGACCCCCGTAGCGGGCAGCACGCCGCAAGCTCCGGGCCTCACAGGAGGTTGGTCGGTGGCAAATAACCGCGGCGAGTTTACCGGCACGCCGTCGCCCACCGCAGCGGTGACTAGGAACCAGCTCCGCGCCTGCGTCGGGCCGGACTATAACGAGAACATCGAGAACGTAGTAGCCACTCTGGACGCCGGGGAGCCGATCGTGTTCACCACAACCTGGGGCCTCACCACACCGGGCGCCGTAGCCAGCTTCCGCCTAGTCGCCCAGACCGACGACGGCCACGAACGCGGCAGCGCCCCGGTGATCATCGCCAGACCGTTGTAAAGATGCAGGCGCAAGCCGTAGCTCGACATTCCAATGTCGAGTAGAGGCTGCGGAGAAGCAGGGTGGAACGTAGTGGCATTGGCGCCTCGCCAATGGAGGTGACAGTGCCGCCCCGGCACTGGGGTGTGAAAGCGAGCAATTGCGCCCGTCGGCTCCGCCTCCTCAGTGCCGAGGCGGCAAATAAAGAGACTGCGGAGAGGAACAAATGGTAGCGGGGGCGTCCCGCCCCCGAGCGCCAAAGGCGCTCGCCGCGCTGCGACACTGCGTGTCGCCACGGGGCCGGGACGGCCCCGCTACTTGCCCGCGCTTGGTTTCCAGAGGTGCTCTAAAGGCTGCGGAGAAGCAGGGCGGGCTCTCAGATGGGGACGTCCAAACTCGACATCGGAATGTCGAGCTACGTTACTTCCCAAACCGCCAGAGGTGTTTCTCGGAGCGGAGGATGACTGCGCCGTCGATGAATGCGGGGGAGGCGAGGGTGGGTTCGTCGAGGGTGTTGGTGGCGAGGGACTCGAAGGTTGCGGCTGCTTTTACTACGGTGCCGATGCCGGTTTCGCTTTGGAAATAGAGGCGGCCTTCGGCGAGGACGGGGGAGGCGGAGTAGTTGCCGGGGAGGCGCTCGGTCCAGTGGACTTCGCCGGTGTGGAGGTCGGCGCAGGTGGCGATGCCGGCGTCGGATACGCAGAAGAGATTGTCGCCGGAGAGGATCATGGAAGGCGTGTGCGGTGCGCCTTTTTGCAGGGTCCAGGCGACGTGGCTCTCGGTGACATCGCCGGTGGCTCCTGCGAGGCGGATGGCTTTGAGCACGGGCTTGTCGAAGCTGGAGCTGACGAAGACGAGGCCGTCGGCGGTGACGGGGCGGGGGATGACGGAGTAGCCTTCGCCGTAGCCGACGCGCCAAAGTTCTTTGCCCGTCTTCACGTCGTAGCCGCCGACGAGGCCGCTGCCAGGGCTGATGAACTGCCCGCCGATGACGAGCGGGGTGGAGAAGGAGAATTTCTTGCGCGCAGTGGTGTCGCGCGGGGTCTTCCAGCGGACTTTGCCGGTGGCGGCATCGAGGGCGACGAGGAAGGGGTCGGGCGCGGCGTCGCAGCTAAAAATGAGGAGCCCATCGGCGAGGACGGGCGAGCCGCCGTTGCCGTGTGTGGGCGAGTAGGGCAGCGAGGTTTGCTTCCACACGACCTTGCCCGCGAGGTCGAGCGCGGCGCTGCCCATGTGGCCAAAGTGGACGAACAGCCGGTCGCCCGTGACGATGGGCGTGGGGCTGGCGAGGGAGTTCTTTTGGTGCATGGCGGAGGTGGCTCCGGCGGCAGCTTGGAAAACCTCGGTGTTCCAAAGAAGGCGTCCGTCTTTTGCATCGAAGCAGAGGGCGTGGAGTGCGGCGCCGCTCTTGGATTCGCCGAGGGCTGTGGTGAGGTAGATTTTTCCCGCAGCGATGACGGGGGAGGACCAGCCTTTGCCGGGCACTTCGACTTTCCACGCGACGTTTTCGGTGGTGCTCCATTTCAGGGGGATGCCGGTGGCGGCGGAGATTCCTTGCCCCGTCTTGCCGCGAAACTCCGGCCAGTCGCTCTCGGCGGCAAAGGTGGGCAGGACGATGAGTGAGATGGCGATGCGCGATTTCATGGGGGAGTGGTATGGCAAGGTGGTGGGGAAATTACCAGCGGCTTAATCCAAGGTCTTCAATGCTTCCACGACGCTCATCCGCGAGACGGAGAGGGCGGGGGCGAGGCTGGAGGCGATGCCGAGGATGCAGGCGATGAGGGCGGCGGTGCCGAGCATGTGGGGGGTGACTTCAAAGGAGACGAAGAAGCCGCCGGTGGCCTTCTTCATGTCGGCGAAAGTGTAGAGAGCCCATGCGCCGCCCGCTCCGATGGATGCGCCGAGGGCGGAGAGGCCGAAACTTTCCGCGAGGATGAAGGCGAAGAGTTCGCGGCGCTGGTAGCCGATGGCTTTGAGGATGGCGAGTTCGCGGAAGCGTTCGCGGATGGCCATGCTCATGGTGCTGGCGGTGACGAGGAAGAGGGTGATGAGGACGGCGATGGAGATGCCTGCGATGACTTCTTTGAGCCCGCTGAGCATGGAGACGAAGGACATCTGGAAGGCGCGTTCGCTTTCCGCGCGGACTTCGTTGGCGGTGTTGGCGAAGGCGGCTTCGATGGCGGTGTTCACGGGGCCCATGGATTCGGCCTTATCGATGCGGAGCCACCACATGCCGGTGAGGCCCCAGTCCTTGAGCGATTCGTCGAGGTATTTGTGGTGAAAGAAGATGTTGCGGTCATCAATGGTGCCGCGATAGGAGCCCGCGATTTTCAACTCCAGCGTGGTGGGGTAGATGCCGCTCATGACGGTGAAGCGGTCGCCGACTTTAAGGCCCATCGCTTTGAATTTCTCGCTCTCCAGCGCGTCGTGTCCGACGAGGCAGGTGGTGCGGTCTTTCAAAAAGGCGGCGTATTCTTCGGGGTCGATCTTCATCTCCTGGAGGAGCTGCGGGAGCTTCTCGGGGTCGCAGGCGATGGTGCCGAAGATCATTTGTTCGTCCTCTTTGAACTTGCCGCCAAACCACACGAAGGGCGAGCAGACGACGACGCCGGGCACTTTCTCGATCTCGGCGCGTTGGCGCTGCGGCAGGGTGGCGGCGAGGGAGACTTTGTTGCGGACGCACACGCGGAGTGAGGAGTCGCCGTCGCTGGGCGGCTGGGTGAGCTCGCGGAGAACGACCATGAGGGTGACGAGGAGGAAGAGGCTGACGGCGGCGCTGAGGACGCTGAGGAGGAGGCGGCGCTTGTTGCGCGCGGCGTTTTTCAGGATGAAGGTGGCGATGTTCATTGGGCGTTTTATCGTCGCACTGTGAGCGGCGCGAGCGTCATCGTGTCGTTGCCGAAAGGCGATGCCATCCCGCGCAGCGAACGAAGGATTCGCCAGTCGTTGAGCGACTCGAAGGCGATGAATTGCCACACGAGAACGATGAACCAAAAGACGATCTGGTAGCCGAGTTTGGAGCACTTGTGGCGAAGCCGACGTTGGGCGAGGAATGCGCCCGGCCACCCGCCGAGGGCCTCCAGCAAATGCAGCGTCGCTTCCGCAACCCGCCAGCCGCGACTCCGGGCGCGGCGCTTGTCGTGGGCGTAGGCGATGTAGGTCACGCCGGAGATTGCGGCGAAAACCGGCGCGGTTTTTCGCCAATCCCAATCCCAGTAGGTCAGCGCGATTCCGGGTAAAAGGAGCAGTCCCGCGACGATCAGCCAGTCGGCCCATGTGAGCCGTCCGCCATCGCATGTGAGCCGTCCGCCATCGTTGACGTGGACGGCTTGCTTTGCGCAGGCGCGGCCTTTGGCATCGCGGCCCATTTGGAATTGCACCACATCGCCTGCTTCCGGTTGTTTATGCCGCTCGGCAAAATCGCGGATGTGGAGGAATACGCGCTTCCCGCCGACCTGCAACCAGCCGAACCCCTTGGCAGGATTCCATTCCAAAATGCGGGCTTTCTGGAGACTCACGAGGAAGGTGGCATCACTCTTTGAGCCGCCCTTTTTCTAAATGCAAAGTGCGGGTGCCGTAGCCGGCGGCGCGGGGGTCGTGGGTGACCATGATGACGGTCTTGCCGATGGCTTTGCTGCTGAGGGTCTGGAGGATTTGTAAAACTTCGTCGGCGCTGTGGCTGTCGAGGTTTCCAGTGGGTTCGTCGGCGACGATGAGGGCGGGGTCGGTGACGATGGCGCGGGCGATGGCGACGCGTTGTTCTTGGCCGCCGGAGAGTTGTTTGGGGAGGTGATGGGCGCGGTCGGAGAGGCCGACGAGTTCGAGCGCGGTGTTGACGAGTTGCTTCCGCTTTGTGCCGGAAAGATTCATGAGGAGGAGGGGCAGTTCGACGTTTTCGTAGGCGCTGAGGACGGGGATGAGATTGAAGCTCTGGAAGACGAATCCGACGTTCTGGTTGCGCCAATCTGCCAGCTCGCTTTCGGTGAGTTCGGTGACGGTGACTTTGCCCACTTGGCAGGAGCCGCCGGTGGGGCGGTCAATCCCGGCGATGATGTGGAGGAGCGTGCTTTTCCCCGAGCCGGATGGGCCCATGAGCGCGAGGAATTCGCCCTGCGCGATGTCGAGCGTGACGTGGTCGAGCGCGGCTACGGTGACGCCACCGCGTTCATAGACCTTCGTGAGGTCGCGGATGGCCACGATGGGCGTCACTCGGCGTGCGCTTCGTCAGGCTTGTGCTCGGCAGAAGAGGGGAGGGACTTCACTTGCTCCTGCTGCTGGTTCGAGTTCGTGGCCTGGACTGCGCCGCCGAAGAAGCGCTGGAAGAAGCGCTTGGGCTGGGCTTTACCGCTCTCTTCGTCGTTGAGTTCTTGGTAGGCGGCTTGTTTCGCCTGCTCCCACGGGCCTGCGAAACCGGGCGCGGCGACCATCATTTTCTTTTCCGCTCGTGCGAAGATTTCGAGGTCGCGGACGAGTTTGCCGTCGCCGTTGTCCGTGGCGGATTGGACTCGGATGCGGAGGTTCTCGCTCTCCTTTTTCACGGCTTCGAGTTCCTGCTTCATCTTGGACATCGTGTTGGCCTCGATCTCCAGTTTGTCGCTGAGCATCCGCTTGTAGCGGTTGTGCTCCAGCTTGAGGCAGATGAGGTGGTAGCTGGCGATTCCGAAGAAAATCATGCCGGCATAAAACCCGAACGCGGCTGGGTGTGTGAGTATGTCTTTCATAGGCTGATTGGAGAGCGCATTTTACGCCATCATCTCGTCGAATCGCGAGGCGATGCCGGTCTTGTAGCGGACGACTTGGTTGTGCTCGTCGAGCAGAGCGACACGCGGGCAATGCTCGACGGCTTCTTCGGGGGTAAACTGCGCGAAACTCATGATGGTGAGCCGATCCCCGGGCGAACCGAGGTGGGCGGTGGCGCCGTTTAGCTCGATGACTCCAGCGTTGCGCGGGCCGTAGATGACGTAGGTCTCGAAGCGCGAACCGTTGGCCATATTGCTCACGAGGATGCGCTCGTACGGCAGCAGGCCGACACGTTCCGCGAGATCCGCAGAAATGGTGAGACTTCCTTCGTAGTCCACACTGGCCGCGGTGACCGCAGCGCGATGAAGTTTAGATTTCAGCAACGTGAGCTCCATTGCCCTGAGATTGGCGAACGAGCGGAAAATTGCAAGTGGCGCGAGGGCCTTCGTGAACATGACGGAAATTGTCGCCAGTTTTTGCGTAGCAGCGATTGACAATCGGGCGCGCATTCTCCACAGCGTCGGTCTCTTACTCACATGAACATCCAAATCGAATCAACCCGTCGTGATTTCCTGAAAACCGCCACCAAGGCCACCGCCGTCTCCGCACTCGCGGGCGTGGTGGTCCCGCACGTCCACGCCGCTGGCACAGACACGGTGCAAATTGCCCTCGTCGGCTGCGGCGGACGCGGTACCGGCGCTGCGGATAATGCGCTTACAGTCAAGAACGGCCCGATCAAGCTCACGGCAGTCGCCGATGTTTTCGGCAATAAAGTGGAAGCCACCACAAACGGGCTGAAGGCCAAGCATGGCGAGAAGGTGGATGTGGGCGACAAGAAGTTCATCGGCTTTGACGCTTACAAGCAGGCCATCGACACGCTGAAGAAAGGCGACATCGCCATCTTCGCCACACCGCCGGCGTTTCGCTGGGTCCACTTCCAATACGCCATTGAGCGTGGCGTGAACATTTTCATGGAAAAGCCCGTCTGCACCGACGGGCCGAGCGGGCGCAAGATGTTGGCGCTGGGGGAGCAGGCGTCGAAGGCCGGGCTGAAAGTTGCCGTCGGCCTGATGTGCCGCCACTGCCGCGTGCGCGGGGAATTGTATGACCGGATTCAGCAAGGCGAAATCGGCGACGTGCTCATGCTCCGTGCTTACCGGATGCACCCGCCAGCGGCTTCCTTCCGCAGCGAACCGCGCCCGGCGGATGTGCCGGAACTCGATTACCAGATTAAGCGTTTCCACAGCTTCCTGTGGGCGAGCGGCGGTTGCTTCAGCGACTTCTACATTCACAATATTGACGAGGCGTGCTGGATGAAAAATGCGTGGCCGGTCGAGGTCCGAGCCAACGGTGGACGCAACTATCGCGACGGCTGGATTGACCAAAATTTCGACTCCTACTCCTGCGAATACACCTTCGCCGACGGTTCGAAGTTTTTCTTCGAGGGCCGCAACATGGAAGGCTGCCGTCAAGAGTTCGCAACCTACGCGCATGGCTCGAAGGGCATGGCGATCGTCTCGAAAGCCGGCCACACACCGGCCCGTAGCAAGATTTTCAAAGGGCAGAACGAAAAGAGCGAGAACGTGGTCTGGCAGGGACCGAAGGAAGAGCTGAACCCTTACGAACTCGAGTGGGAAGACCTCATCGACGCCGTCCGCGCCAACAAGCCTTACAACGAAGTCGAGCGTGCCGTGAAAACGAGCATCACGACCGCGATGGGCCGCTGGTCCGCGCACACCGGCCAAGTCATCACCTACGACGATTACCTCGCTAGCGAGCACTCTTTCGCGCCCGACGTGGACAAGCTCCAAATCGGCGGCCCCGCCCCGCTTAAGGAACTTCCCGGTGGCAAATACCCAGTCCCGCAACCCGGCGCGAAAGTCGGGAAGGACTGGAAGGAATACTACGTCTAGCCGATGTCTGCGGCGCAAATAACGTCGCTCCTTTCCAACCGCGACCTCGACCGACTCGCGCGGCTGCGCATCAACGCAAACCGGCGTCTCACGAACCGCGCTCGTGGCGAGCATCTCGCGGCGAAGGGCGGGTCGAGCACGGAGTTTTGCGACTTCCGCGATTACTCGCCGGGGGACGATGTGCGCTTTGTGGACTGGAACATTTTTGCGCGCATCAATCGCCCGTATTTGAAGCAGTTCCACATGGAGGAGGAGATGCACGTCGTCCTGCTGGTGGATGCGAGTTCCTCGATGATGTTCGACGGAAAACTCGCGCTCGCCCTGCAAGTCGCGGCGGCATTTGGCACAGCGGGCTTGCGCGGCGCGGAGAAAGTGAGCGCCTACTGCCTCGGCAACGGCAGCGCGGCCTCGCTCCGGCCTTGCACAGGGCGCGTGAGTCTCGGCAAACTGTTCACTTTTCTCGAAGGCGTCGGCGGGGGAGGGGACGTGCCCATTGACGTGGCGATGGAGACTTTCCTCCGCCAGCACCGTGGACGCGGCGTCGTCATCGTGCTCTCCGATTTCCTCACGACGGGCGATTTACGGCGCGCGTTTAATTTGGTCAACAGCGCCGGGCTTGAAGTCTTCGCGCTGCAAATCCTCGCGCCGTCGGAATTGTCGCCGGACGTGACGGGCGACTTCCGTCTCGTGGATAGCGAGACGGACGGCACGCTGGACATCAGCAACGCCGGGGCGCTGCTGACGCTCTACCACGAATACCGCGCCGCCCACGAAGCGCAGCTCGCCGGGCTGTGCCAGCAGCGAAATGGGCGCTTTGCCACGACAAGTGCAGCAAAGCCGTTCGAGGGTCTGTTTTTCGAGACGCTGCGGCGCAAGGGCTGGGTGGTGTAGCTGCGTAAATTAAACCAAGACATCCTTGATCACGTGCCCGTGGACATCCGTGAGGCGGCGCTCGATTCCGTTGTGATAAAACGACAGGCGCTCGTGGTTGAGGCCGAGGATTTGCAGGATGGTGGCGTGGAAGTCGTACACCGTGGCGACGTTTTCCACCGCTTTGTAGCCGAACTCATCCGTCGCGCCGTAGCTGAATCCCGGCTTCACGCCCGCGCCCGCCATCCACGCCGTGAATCCGCCGGGATTGTGGTCGCGCCCGCTCGCGCCTTTTTGGAAGGTCGGCATACGGCCAAACTCCGTACACCACACGACGAGCGTGTCTTTCAAAAGGCCGCGCTGTTTCAGGTCGGCGAGTAGTGCGGCGGTGGGCTGGTCCATCACCTCGCCATGTTTGACGTATTGTTCGGCGAGAACTTTGTGGCCGTCCCAATTGCTCACGCCTTCGCCGCCGGTCTGATACGCGCCGTTGAAGAGCTGGACGAAGCGCACGCCCTTCTCGATGAGCCGCCGTGCGAGGATGCAGTTTTTTGCGTAGGCGGCCTTCGTCTTTTTCGTGCCGTCACCCGTCTGGTCTGCGCCATACATTTTCAAAATGTGCGCGGGTTCCGTGGAAATATCGGCCACTTCCGGCACGGAGAGCTGCATACGAGCGGCGAGTTCGTAGCTGGAGATTCGCGCGGCGAGTTCAGTATCTCCGGGGAAGCGCTCCAGATGATGCCGGTTCAGCCCGATGATGAAGTCGCGCGTCGCCTTGTCGGTCTCGGGCGAAAACGCCGACGGACGCGAGAGATTGCGCAATGGATTTGAGGCATTGAAATCCGTGCCCTGAAACGCCGCCGGTAAAAATCCCGAGCCCCAGAAATTGCCCGCCGACTGCGGCGCACCACGCGGATCGGGAATCGCGACATACGCAGGCAGCGTGTCGTTTTCACTGCCCAGCGCGTATGTCGTCCACGAGCCGATGCTCGGGAACCCATCGAGCGTGAACCCTGTGCCCATGAAGTTTTCGCCCGGTCCGTGCGTATTCGTCTTTCCCGTGAGCGAGTGGATGAAGCACATGTCGTCCACGAGCGCGCCGAGATTCGGCACGAGGTCCGAGACCATCTTGCCCGACTTCCCATACGGACGGAATTCCCACGGACTCTTCGTGAGATTTCCCTGCTCGCCTTGAAACGTGATAAGCTTCTCGCCGCCCGGCATCGGCTGACCGTGGCGCTTGATGAGCTCCGGCTTGTAATCAAACGTGTCCACCTGACTCACCGCGCCTGAGCAGAAAATCATGAGCACGCGCTTCGCTTTCGGCTCGAAGTGCGGCACTCGCGGAGCGTTCGGATTGCCTGGATTGATTTCAGGACGAATCGGCCCGCCCGCAGCCGCCAGAGCGCGGTCGCGTCTGAGCAAATGGGCGAGTGCGATGCCGCCGAGTCCGGTGGCGGTCTGGGATAGGAAATTGCGGCGATTTAGAAATGGGTGCATGGATTGGGTATTGCTTAACGAGAAAGGCCGAGCTGCGTTCGCGCGGCGTCAATCGTCGCACTTGCGATTCGAAATCCGAACTGACGAAGACGGGCAATTGTCGAATCGAAGTCGAGAATGTTCCGGCGATGACATTCGACAATAATCCCCAGCACGCCACGCAATCGAAGGCCCAGCGAACCAGCGATTGCGCGTCCACGCTTCTCGTCGAGAAGAAGGAGACTGTCGGCGCGATGCTGCCATGCAATCGTGATCGCGGTCGCCTCTCCGATGTCGAGTGTCTCGGTTTCCAGAAGCGGGACCGGGTCGTCTGCCGACACCTTGATGAACGAAGGAATATCGTGGAACAGAGCATCACGAAGGCCCTCGGGTGCACCAGCGTGGACGCATTCACGAAGCACGGCATTTGGAATCAACACCTCTCCAAAAAGCTTCTCCAAAACATCCAGCCGTCCGAGAAGTACGAGGTAGCACAGGACCGACGTATCGCTGACTACGACTGTCATTTCTGAAGCGGCGAGAGTTCCTCATAGAGCGTCTCCGGCGCATAATCCGGCCACAGCCCGAACGAGGATAGGAACTCCTGCGCTTCCCATCGCGAAGGCAGACCGAGCAGTTCTGCGACTTGCGCCAGCGACAGGGCGCCGTGACGATAGCCCTCAAGCGCGAGCCCCTCCAACGCGGCCCGATCGAAGTCAGGCAGATGTGCGCGGAGATGTTCTGAAAGCGAGGGAGAGATAGGCAAATCAACGGTCATAGTGAGTGCAATGTATCAGAGTTTTGGAGCGACGGCTTGATTCAAAATACAAAAAGAAACTCGCTCGTATTGAACATCGCCCGCGCAAATGACTGCACGCCGTTGTCGCGAATCATCGCGGTGGATGACACGAGTTCCTTGCCATCCGGCATCCGCCCGTAGAACAGCCGGAACGCGAGCGCGGCTTGCGCTTCGGGCGTCGGTCCTGCTTCGGTGGCGAGGCGTTTTGCGAGGATGTCGGCTTGCTGGACGACGAACGTGCTGTTGAATAAATTCAGCGCCTGGAGCGGAGTGTTCGAGCGGCTGCGTTTCGGTGTCACGGAGCCGCCGTCCGGGCAGTCGAACGAACCGAACAGGCTGTCGGTCGTCTGGCGGATTCGGAATTGATACACCATGCGGCGGAACTCGGCGGGCGAGAATTTTTCCTTCGGGAAATAGTGCATCACGTTTTCCTCGACGACATCCATGAGGTAAAAGCCGGGCCCGCCCATGTTCAGATCGAGCGCGCCCGAGACGGCGAGCATCGAGTCGCGGATGGCCTCGGCTTCGAGCCGGCGCGGCGTGTAGCGCCACAGCAATCGCCCGCCGGAATCCACTATTGCCGCATCGGCGCGCGGCGCTGAGGATTGCTGGAATGCCGCAGACAGCAGCAGCAGTCGCTGGACGTGCTTCACCGACCAGCCGCTGCGAACGAATTCATCCGCGAGCCAGTCCAGCAGTTCCGGATGCGTCGGCGGCGTGCCGTTTTTTCCGAAGTCGCTCGGCGTATCCACGATGCCCGTGCCGAATGTGTATTGCCAAAGCCGGTTCACCATCACGCGGGCTGTAAGCGGATTCTTCGGACTCGCGATCCACTCTGCGAGCGCAAGGCGGCGCTTTTGCTCGGGCTCCTCCACGGCGAGGCCGAGTGTGCCGAGCACGGTGAGCGCGTCCGGCGCCACGACTTCGCGTTTCTGCATCGGTTCGCCGCGGTAAAGGCGGTTCGTCTTTCCCGGCTGGGAAAATGTCCCGAGCCAGCCAGTTTGCGAATCGCTCAGCTTGGCGATCCGTTTTTGCATACTGGCGAGATCGGCCTGCACTTTGCGCGCGGCGTCGGCGTCGGCGGGCGCAAGCTTTGCGAGAAAAGCGTTTGCGTCCTCCTTGCCCGCGAAAGGCGCACGGTCGTCTGAGCTGCTGACAGTCTGCCACTTGCCAGGAGCGGTTGCGGCCTCGATTACATACTTCGTTGCTACGCGATCGCCATGCGGACCGCTTCGCGAGCGGCCCCACACGATGCGCGAGATGCGCGCCTTCGCGGGCAAATCGACCTGTACCCAGCCGCTGCCCGATGTGTTGGAAATCCAGCTCCAGTCGTTTCCGTATTTGCCGTCGTTGATGTGCTCCAGCTTGTGAATCGCGTAACCCGGCAGCGTGCCCGACGCCGACGGCTTGCCGCCGAGCGCGACATTCTTGCCCGCCGCGTCGAAGACCTCCAGTTCGTCGATGCCCGGCTCCGCGCCTGTCGTCGCGCGGATCGTGAACTTCACAGCCACCGCGTCCAGCGGTGCGAACGTCTCTTCGTTCAACCGCGCATTAACCGCAGGCCGCAGCGATTGCGTCCCCGAAACTGCCGCCGCCTTTTTCCGAAAATCCTCCACTTTTGCCGACAGCGCAGCCTCCTCCACACGAGCCGTGGCGATCTCTTTTTCCGCGGACGCATCCACCTTTTTGCGAATTGCGCGCTCGCCGTGATTCACCCCCGCGAACACCGCTTGCATTGCGTAGTAGTCCTTTTGCAAAACCGGATCGAATTTGTGATTGTGACACCGTGCGCAGCCCATCGTGAGCCCCAAAAAAGCCGTCCCCGTCGTGTTCACCATGTCCGCCAGTTCGTCCTGCCGTTGCATGAGCGTGAGGTTGATGTCCGGGCTGCCGACGATGTCCTTCGGCCCCGCCACAAGGAACCCCGTAGCCGCATCCGCCCCGAGCGCATCGCCCGCGAGCTGCTCCTTAATAAACACATCGTACGGTTTGTCGGTGTTGAACGAATCCACCAGCCAGTCGCGGTAAAAATACGCTGTTTTCCTCTCGCGATTCGTCTCAAAGCCATTGCTGTCCGCATACCGCGCAACGTCCATCCAATGGCGCGCCCATCGCTCGCCGAACCGCGGCGACGCCAGCACCGAATCCACCAGTCGAGCATACGCATCGGGGCGCGTGTCCGCGACAAACGCCGCCACGGATTGCGGCGAAGGCGGCATCCCGTGCATCACCAAATACAGCCGCCGAATCAACGTCGCGCGGTCCGCCGGAGCAGACATCGTCAGCCCGTTCTCCTTCAGCTTCGCCAAAACGAAATCATCCACGCCCGCACCCGCCGGACGCTTCACCGGCTGGAAAGACCAATGCGTCGTTGTCAGCTTCAGCGCCGCCCTCGCCTCATCAATTCCCGGCATCTGCGCTCCGCCATCGATCCAAGCCCGCAGCGTCTCCACCTGCGCCGCTGAAAGCCGTTCGCCCTTCGGCGGCATCGCGTCCTTTTTGTTCTCCGTGGTGACGCGCTTAAAAAGATAACTCTCCGCCGATTTCCCCGCCACCACGAGCGGCTCGCCCGACTCGCCTCCGCGCAGAATCCCCGTCACCGAATCCATCCGCATCGCGCTCTTCTGCTTCTCCTCGCCGTGGCAATCAAAACAGCGGTCTTCCAAGATCGGGCGCACATCCTTGGCGAAATCCACCTCAGCGCGGAGCACCGCAGGCAGCGACAACGCCGCGAGAAAAAATCGGAAAGAAGAATGAGATAGCATGGGACCTAGAAGATTACTCTGCGATCGGGGGTTCGTTAGAGTTGCAGCAAAGTCGCTTCGGCTTTAGCCGAATCGTTTTAAAGATGCGCCTAAAGCCGCAGCCACTTTGATTGGCGCGTCTGCCCCGAATTTCTCACACTCTGAATAGCGCCCCATCAGCGCGTATTTTGTGTTCCAGCAGATTCAGGGAGGCCCGCAGATTTCCATCTACAAATAATCTGCTGGCCTCCCTGAATCTGCTGGAGAAAGGTGTGAGAACTGCGGGCTAAGGCTTTCGCGAGCCGTCGCTTTCCCACGTGATCCGATGTCATTTCCATTCCGCATTTTCACTGTTTCCTGCCTTGCTCTCACCTCGTTCGCTGCGCCGCCTGCCGCTATGAGTCCGTTTGGAATCGGCGCGTGTAATCAGACTTCGCAAGAGCTCCCGAAATGGATTCCGCAGATGGAAAAGATCGGCCTCCGTGTGATGCGGACTACGCGGACGCACTGGTCGGCGGTTGAGCCGGAGGAAGGCAAGTGGGCGTGGGATTCGCTCGATCAACAGATGCAATATCTCGGCGAGCACGGCATCGAATTTGGCGGCCTTCTTTACGGAAATGCGCGGTGGAATACCAAGGACAAGCCGGGCGATTTGCCGGTGAACAATCTCCCGGCGTGGTCGCGCTATGTCACCGAGCTCGTGAACCATTCAAAGGCGAAGGTGAAATACTGGGAGGTCTGGAACGAGCCGCCGAACGGCACAGGACGCAACCAGACTCCCGCCGATTATGCGAAAATCGTCGCCAGCGCGTACGATGCGGCGAAAGCGGCGGACCCGACCTGCCTTGTGGGAATCGCCGCGAAATCGGTTCACATCAACTACCTCGAACAAACCATCAAGGCCGGCGCGAGGGACCATTTTGACTTCGTCGTTCTGCATCCGTACGAGACGCTCAATGGCGTCGCGGACAATGCGGGGACGGAGGCGCAGTTTATGAGCATCGTCCCGACTGTGCGGAAAATGCTCGCTGCACAAAACCCGGCGAAAGCAGACGTGCCGATCATTTTCACCGAGCTCGGCTCCGACGCGAAAAAGGGCGCGGAAAATCAAGCGCACGCGCTCGTGAAGGCCTACAGCATGGGCATCGCGCAGGGCGTGGCCTGCATCCAGTGGTTTTCCGGGATGGACGGCGACAGCGGTCCGATGGGACTGTTGGAGCGAAGCGGAAAACCACGCCCTTCCTACACCGCAATGGCGCAGATGATCGAACATCTCGGCCAGCATCCGACACCGCTCGGCTGGGTGCTTCTCAACGGACGCGACTACGGATTTGTCTTCCAGGGCGCGAAGGGCACCGTCCTTTGCGCATGGGCGCAAAAAGGCGTGACGGACCCGGTCGAGTTCGCGCAGCCCGTGCAAGTCGTGAACCCGCTCACCGGAACGCCATACAGCGCGACGAAAGTCGATTTCACCGCCGCGCCGCTGCTCATCCTCGGTGTTCCTGACGCGCTGGTAAATGAAGCGAAGGTAAACAAAACGAAGCCGTTTGTGTGGGGCGGCGATTTCACCGGCGAGGAGTCCGTCTCCATCCAAATGGGCGCGACAAACATCGAGCGCGGACTGCACACACTTTCCGGCAGCAGCGTGGCCGAAGCAGTCGTCGCGTATGGCGGCTCGGCGCGCGCGGGCGACGTCCCCGGCGGCAATGTTTTCGTCGTGGACCCGAACTTCCTTTCGTACGCCACGGTACCCATCGAAATCACCCTCGTCGTCCGCCGTAACCAGGCGAACGACAACTCCGGATTCAAGCTCACCTACGAGTCCACCGACGGCTCGAAAAACCTCGGCTGGTTCACCGTGCCCGACAACAAACAGTGGCACACAAAAACGTGGAAAATCACAGACGCCCAATTCATCGGAATGTACGGCTTCCACTTCTCCCTCGATTCCGACGGGAACCAGTTCAACAAATACGTCATCCAGAGCGTGACGGTGAAAAAGGTCGCGCCATAGCCGAGTAGCGTCCGGCGTGAAGCAGTAGCGGGGGCGTCCCGCCCCCGAGCGCCGAAGGCGCAAGTTGCACAACATCCGCGTAGCCACGTTCGGGGCCGGGACGGCTCCGCTACTTCGGGGATCAAAACCCGTCGCCCTCCGTGAAAGCTACCGCGCCGATGGGCCTTCGCCGCCGCCGTAGCCGAGGACCTCGATGTTGAAGATGGAGGCGGCTTCTTCGACGATCCTCTCCTTGTCTTTGTCTTTCTCTCGCTCCCGCTCCTTTTCGGTCTGGCCGCTCGTTTGCGGCTTGTTATCTGTCGGTGTCACCGTTGTCGGTGGTGGCGGTGGTGGCGGTGGTGGCGGTGCGCTGGGGGCTCCTGCGGTAGCACCGGTCACGGAGATGTTTTCGGAGTTGAGGAGGGTCGTCGCGGCGACGTTCAAATTTCCAGCGGAGCGGATGCCCGCGTCGCCCGCATCAATGGCTCCGCCGGGTGCGATGAGGTCCACGTCGCCGGGCATGAGGCCCGCGACGGTGGCGAGGACGCCGATGCCGCCGCCCGTGGCCAAACCTGCGAGGTCGTTTTTCAAATCGGCGCTCTGTGGATCAATGGAGACGCGAGTCGGTGGGGCGGAGGCGACGGTTTTGGACGAGGAACCCGCCGCGATGTCGCCGGTGGTGGACCAGATGATTTCGTTGCCGCCGCGCAGTGTGAAGATACGCGAGGTGCCGAGCGTCACGCTGTCGTTTGCGAAAATGTGGATGTTGCCACCGCTCTCGGTGAGGATGCCTTGGTCGAGCGATTGGCCAGCTCCCGCGTCAAAGCCGACGATGATTTTTCCACCCGGTGCGAAAATGCTGATGTCGCCGCCTGCCGCTGTTTTGATCTGCCGCGAGGTGAGGGAGATGTCGCCTTTCCAGTTCGTGCCGGGGAAGAGTGTATCAATGGCCTTGAAGCCGCCTGCGTAGGTGCCGAAGTCGGGGCTTGCAGGGTCGTTGTGGTCGCGACCTGCGTCGCGGAGCATGAGGAAGAAAATCTGCAACGCGGCGAGGTGTTGCTGTTTCTCCGGGAGGCTCTCGAAGTCTGTCACTGCGCCGCTGCCGCCGATGATGGTGGCGAGTTCTTCCGCGTAGCGCGTCGCGGCTGGCGCGGCGAGGATGTCGGCGACGAAGGTCTTGAAATCGAGCGCGCCTGTGCCGAGGCCGGTGGCGGGCCCGATGCCTGCGCCGACGACGAGGTCCGCTCCCGCGAAGGGGAGGTTCGTGTTGCGTGCATTGCCCACGCTCACGAGGCCGAGGCCGGTGCGGTCGGCGTTGCTCTTGCCGATGCCGAGGTCGAGGTTGCGCCCGGCGAGGACTTCGAGGGTGCCGGGGCCGGAAATTTGCAGATCGCCTGCACGCGGTGCGCTGCTGGAGGTGATGGCATTTCCCGCGCTTGATGCGGTCACACGCGATGCGGTGTTGGCATTGTAGGCGATGATGTCGCGCCCGGCTGCGACGATGCTCACGTCTTCGTCTGCGAGATTTTGAATGTAGAGCCCGATGTCGCTGATGTCGCGTCCGGCGAAAATGTTCGCTGCTTTCGGCGAGAAGACGCTGAGCCCTTGGATGTCGCCTGTGCCCGCGTAGATGCGCAACGGATCGGCGTCGCCCGCATGGAGGAGGCCGGGGGCGTGGAGTGCTTGCTTGGTGTCGAGCGCGTTGGTGAGTGCGCCGTTTTCGGCAAAGAGCGCGTTGAATGAATTGTAGAACGCTGTGCCTGTGGTGACGGGGTTCGTGCCCGCTGGGACGGTGGCGAGGAAGCCGAGTGGCGCTGCCGCACCGGGGACGGAAGTCGGCGACGCATCCGAAAGGACGACGCTGCCGGTAACCCAGAGATTGGTCGGGGTGCCCTCCACGGTGTTGCGGCCTGCGATGTTGAGCCCGTTCACGGCTCCATTCGCGAGGAGTTCCAGCGTTCCTTTTGCGGAAGGTGCGAGAGTGAGCTTCCCGATTACGTTGATGTCGCCGCTGAATGCCGAGGCTCGCAGCGTGGCGGGCATTAAATTGAACGCCGTCTTAAACGCTGCGGTGTTCGTCTCATTGAGCGCAAGCCACGGCTGATAGTTCGCGGTCGAATACACGCTGGCATCTTTCCCGAACTGCATGTGCTTGCGATACCACGTCATGAGGATCGGCTCCGACTCTTCGCTCTGGAGCGATACCGGGGTGGCCTCCAGCCGCAGCGTGACTCCGCCGCCCAGCGAGGTGACGGACACCGCAGACTCCGCCGCATAAGTGGAGAAGTATGATTTGTAGCGGATGGAGTTGTAGTAGCCTGCTGGGAGGAGGAACGGGTTCGCGACGGGCCCCATGAGCACGTTGCCGCGCGCGTTCACTGCGATGCTGCCTTTTCCGAGGAAGAAGGTCGTGGGCAGCCACGTCTGCTCTGGCGCGAAGTTGTCGGTGATGATGCCGAGCGAAGGCGTGCGCGTGCGGTTTGTGGTGATCTCGCCGCCGGCATCGAGCGCGCCGTGGCCGCGCTCGACGTAGTAAACGCCGCCGTCAATGTTCCGCCCAGCGCGCACGGTGAGGTCGCCGCCGCCGAGTTCCACGAGATTCGCGGCGTCGGGTGCTCCTTTGGCCATGCGTGCGTTGGTGGGAATGACGCCGTCCACGTTTGCCACATCGCGCCCGGCGATGAGGGAGACATTGCCGCCGCCGAGTGCGCCGACGCCCTCGAAGAAGTTCGAGAAATCCACCCACCAAGTCGTCGAGTCCACGCTCGTCCCCGTGAGGGAAGTGGCGAATTCGCCGGTGAGCGCGTCCACATTGCCACGCCGGTAGAGCCAGCTTGTGGGCATCTGCCGCGTGGAATCCGCGCTGACTACGCCGCCGAGCTTCGTGTTGTGGACGATGTCGTTTTGCGCGGTCACGGAGACGTTGCCGCCCGCTACGGTGTATTGAGCGGTGGCCGTCACGCCGCCGCGCCCATCCACGCCGAGGTTGGATGCGACGAGTGTGCCTTGGGAGCCGGAGATCATCGGCTCGGGAACGTCAAACGCGCCGCCGTTTGGCAGCGTGCTGGCGTCCTGTAATTTCGTGCCGACGGTGAAGATGGAGGCGTATTGATTGCGGAGCTGCACGTCGCGCGCGGCGGCGATGCTGATGTCGCCGGAGCCGGTGCGGATGACTTGGTAGGCGTTGCTGACTGCGATGGAGTTGGGCGTCGTCGCGCCGGTGGTGCCGGGGGTGATGGAGACCCCGTTGCCCGCGTCCTTCCCGAGTAAAAGGGAACCGCTATCTGCCGCGAGCGAGCTGAGTGCGCGCACCTGCGCAAAGTCCGCCGCTGCGAGGTCTGCGCCTGCGGTGAAGCGGTAGGACCACGATTGCGCGTTGGCCGAGAGCGCCGTGTTTTGCGAGAGCAACGTGGCGTCCCACGCGGCGGTCTGGAAGCCGTCGCTGATGGTGTTGAAAAGACTGATATTGCCGAAGGCGCGGAGCGTCAGCACGCCGGGCGCGTGCTTGGTGCCGAAGCGGAACGTGGCCAAGTTCCAGTCGTTCGCGTAGGTGGAAGTGGTGGCATTGCCGAGCGTGAGATTGCCGGTGGTGCTCACGATTTCCGCGCCGGGCCGGATGCTGAGAACGGGGTCGAGCGCGGTGTTCGCACCGAGGACGCGAGCGAGCATGGTGCCGTAGGTCGCGCTAGCGGTGCCGTCTGCTCCGACGAATGTTTTGCCGTTGTTGGAAATCTGCGTCTGCGTGCCGATGGTGATGTTGCCGCCGTTCGGCGTGAAGACTTTGTAGCCCTCGACGATGATGGCGGATGCGCCGGTGATGGTGCCCGCAATCGGGGCGACGCTGAGGTCGGTGCTGGCGGCGTTTTGCGGTGCGCGGAGATGCAGGGTGCCGGTGAATCTGCCGTATGCCTCGCTGTCTGCGTCTGCGCTGGCGACGCCGAGGTCGATAGTCGCGCCGCTTTGAATGTCCACGACGCCCGCGTTGAGCCCGCGTGTTTCGAGGGAGATGCTGCCGCCTTTGCCAGCCGCGCTGAAATCCTGCCCAGACGCGTCGAGCGCGCCGGAGATGATGACGCTGCCTCCGCCGAGGAGCGCGATGTTGCCGCCGTGCTGGCCGGAGACATCCACGGTGCCGCTGATGGTGATGCTGCCGGTGTCGGTGGAAAGGCGGAAGTCGTTCACTTTCACCGTGCCGCCGATGGCGACATCGCCGGTGCGAATCCTGAAGCTCTGCGCTTCGCTGAAGCCGCCGGTGGCGAGGGAGACTTGCAGCGCGGTGAAGTCCGCGAGCATGCCTGCATCGAGGGTAAATGTCCCGCCGCGTCCGCCAGCGACCGCCTTTCCGACAAACTCTCCCGCGTTTGTGAATGAGCCTTTCGGCGCGCTGATGGTGAGCCTGCCTGCGTCCGCGCCGCCGGGCGCGGAGACGCTGATGACGCTGCCCGCATTGATATTCACCGAGCCGTTGTCGGCGGTGAGGCGGACTTCGCCGCCGCCGGTGAAACGGGTGAGGTCGTAGAAGGTTTGCTCGGCTCCGCTAAGATTCACGCGCCCGGCGATGCTCACATCGCCCGTGGTGGCGCGGACGGTGAGTAGGCCGCTGGGTAGGCTGATGTCGCTGCCGATGGATACGCTGCTGCCTTGGAGCGTGAGCGAGGCGCCGAGACCTCCTTGGACTGTGGCTGCTCCGGCGTCATCAATGCGAAGCTCCCCGCCCGCCGTGATGCCATGCACTGCGGAGCGCGCAGCGGTGATGATGGGCGTCTCCGCGACGATGTTGCCTTGTGCGGAAAGCCCGCCGTTGCCTGTGGCGAGGATGCCGCCGGATGCGGAGAGATTGACCACCGCGTATTGGTTGATGGAGAGCTGCCCTTTGCCGAGCGTGATGGTGCCCGCCTTTAGCTCTAGCGCGCCGCTGGTGGTGCCCGGTGCCGCTGCGAAGGTGGCCGCTGCCGAGTTATCTAAAATGAGTGCGCCAGCGGAGATCGTCGTCGTCCCGCCGTCGTTATTAAAGCCACGGATCGCTCGGGCGTGGAGCGTCAGCGTGCCTGCGATGTTGAAAGTGCCGGTGCCGTAAATGTCGAACGTGGAGTAGCTGAGGAGCGAGACAGAGCCCGATTTTTCCAAGCTGGCCAGCGCGGTGCCGCCGAGGATGAGGCCGTCCGTGGGGTTGAGCGCGCCGGGGTTTTCGAGCTGGATGCTGATCTGGCCGCTGTTGATCGCGATGACGCCGGCATCAAGGCGGGCGCTCGGATCGAGCGAGGTGCCGTAGGTGGAGTCGAGCGTCACATTCGCGCCCGCGATGTGCGCGCCTGCGCCGATAGTCATGCGCGGCTCGGTGGAGCCTCCGAGTCCGGTGCGCGTGGTGCGAGCGTCCGCATCGCTCGTCACGCGGATGAGCGTGCCGTCGCCCGTGAGCGCGAGTGTATCGCCACCCGCCTGTAGGGTGCCCGTTTGTAAAATCTCCGCGCCTGCCGTGAGCGTGAGCGCTTTGTTGGCGACGAGGATAATCTCAGGGCTGCTGAGCGGAGTGCCGCCGTTATCCACGGTGAGGTTGCCGGTTTTGACGGTAATGGTGGTGGAGTTCGGGCCGACTTTACGGATGCCGCCGATGAGGAGGCTCTCCGCGCCAAATGAGCTGAGTTGCGCTGCGTCGAGCGAGAGCTTGCCGGGGCCTGCGGTGCCGCCTTCGCCGGTGATGACGATGTCCGAAGGGCTGGCAATATCCACGAGGCCACCGCGACTGCCCGACGGCGCTCCGGCTGCGACGCGGCCATTCAGAATCATGGTGCTGCTTGCCTGGAGCGTGAGTTGTCCGGCGTCTCCCGGCAGCCGCGGGACTTTCGCTTCTAGCTGGAGCGCGCTGGTGCGGAGGAACTCGTTCCCCGTGTAGCTGACGTAGGCAGCGCGGTCGCTGAGAGCCTCGGGCGAGAGCACTTCGAACCACGAGAGCTGTGAGTTGAGCGTGCGCTCCGCGTTGAGCCCGTTGAAGCGAAAGCCGGGCACGAGCGTAGAGCCATCGGGCAGCTCCAGCGTGCCGATGGGCGTGCCACCTTTGAGCGAGACGAGCCGCGCACCGGGCAGCAGCGCGTAGCGGGCGGGGAGCAGCGTGTAGTTCCCCTCTTCGAGCCCGGCACCTGCGCCGAGGTGGATGCAGTCGCCGACGCGGAGCGCGGTATTGATGAGGCCGGGATCGCCCGTGAGCGCAGAGGCCGCGCTGTTCGGCGCATACGGGGAAAAGTGCGCGCCGTAGCCGGGCAGGATCGCGAAGCTCGTGGCGGAGGCCAGCAAGTCGCGCGAGCCGCCGGGGCCAGCGACCCAGCGGTAGGAGAGCAGATCGCCGCCGCCGCGAATGTCGAGCCGCGAGCCTGCTTTGCTGTCCACATTTGCGCCTGCGATATTGATCGCCTTTTGCGCTACGCCGCCGCCGGTGATGTCGGTGCCGGTGGGGTCCACCCACGTCACGCCGTTGATATTGAGGCCGAAGGGGACGACCAAATCTTGCCCTTCAATCGGGCTGATCGCGGAGACGGAGGTGAAGGAATCTGCACCGAGTGTGATGTTCTTCGTCGCCGCCGCTTTGTCGCCGCTGAGTGCGCTGACGGGCGCATCGCCCTCGCCGTTCCAGCCGAGATTGATCGTGCCGAGCGGCACGCGCAGCGTTCCGTTTTGCACGATGCTGGAGGCGAAGACGTTCAGCGTCCCGCCCGCCGAGAGCGGTAGTGCGCGCACGCCGGACGCTTCGAAGGAGATGCTGCCCGAGCGCGTTTCGCTGCCCACTTTATAGTCTGCCGCGATGATGGTGAAAGTCGTCGCGCTCGGCGGATAGACCTGCGCGGCCCGCAGGGAAATGTGGCCTGCGGCTTCCAGCGTTCCGTTCCCACGGATGTCGCCGCCGTCGGCGATGAAGCGCGCGGTGTCTATGCTCTGGAGCGAGAGATTCCCAATATCTATGAGGTCCGCGATGACCGTCAGTTCGCCCGTGCCGTGGGTCGGCTTCACGCTGACGGGCTGCCCGGCCCCATCGAGGAATGGCGTGCGCGGCGCAGAGCCAAACGCCAGCGGCGCAAGGAACGGCTGCCCGAGTGTGATGTAAGGCGCCTTCAGCGTGACGGCGGCGTCTGCGTAGAGCACGCCTGCATCCGCGACCGAGAGCGTGCGCCGAGCGGCGATGCTCACCGGCCCGGCAAACTCGACCGTGCCCCGGAGCGTGAGTGAATCGAAGCCTCCGCGCGAAAATGTATCGGCTGCAAAATAGCCGTGGCTCGCCACTCCTTCGACGCCGAGCCCAATCGCCGAGCCGCCGAGTTTTGCGAAAGCTGCCGGTAGCGTCGGCCCGCTTTGCGTCACGCGCAGCGTCACATCCGTCGGTTTCTTCACCGTGCCGACGGGGAAGAAGCGGTCCGACGAAACCGTGAGCGTGCCGCCGAGCGCGGTAGGCCCGCCCGCTGCGCCGAGCAGCGTGGCATCCATGAACAGATGTTGCCCACCGGTGAGCGAAATATCGCCAGCGTCACTATCGAATCGGGTCGCGACATACTCCTGCGTATAAAGCGCGGAGTTCACGCCGCTGTTGAGCGGGACCACGGAGAGGCCGGTGACATTGCCGCCCATTTCTACAGTCGGCTTGAGCGTATCAATGATGCCGGAAGTACCCGACACATCGAGCACAGCTCCGGTCTCCGCGACGATGTTGCCGCTGATGCTGATCTGCCCGCCGGGCAGCACAGAGCCGGTGCGGAAGCCGTAAAGATTCGGGGTGTAAAGGACGGTGCCGCGTGTGGAGAGCAACGCGTCCGGGCCAAGGTGGACGCTGGTGAGGCTCTTCGCGGATTCCAAGAATGCGCTGCTGAGATTCCGCGAGCCACTGATGCTGATCCGCCCGCCGGGAGCCACGACGCTGCCGAGCATGGACACCGTCTCCCCGGTGAACGACACGGTGCCGCGTGGGTCCGTCTCGATGTGTGCGCCCACGCCCACGACGATGTCGCCGCGAGTGACGAGGGCGTTGCCGTTTTGATCATCACGCAGCCCCGGCGCGTTAAACGCAAGGCTGACGGGCGTGCGAAGACTTTGTGGGCCGAGGATGGGGCGCAGCTCCGCGCCTTCCAGCCCCGGCCCGTAAGGAACGGCGAGTGAATTGAGCGCGATAGGCTTGAGCTGCGTCCCTGCCGTGATGGCGACTGCTGGGATGAACTCTGTCGTGCTCCCCTTCACCGCCTCGCCGAGCCCCGTGAGCGCGAAACTCGTGAACCCGCCTTGGCTGAAAAACTCGGACTGGACGAGTAGCGTGTTGAGCGTCGCGCCGACCTCGCCGCCGACTTGGATGCTTGGCGCTTGGATGGCAAGCGAGCCGCCCTTCCCGCCAGAAAATGCGGACAGCTTCGCGTCGAGCGTGAGCGTGCCACCGAGGACTTGCGTGAGCCTCGGATCGTTGCCCGCTTTGATCGAAATGCCGCCGCCTGCGCCATACGTGCGCCGCCCGCTGCGGTCGAAAAGCACGCCGCCCGAGGCGTCCAGCGCGCTGCCTGCCGACAAGTCCACATTATATCCCGCGATGGCGATGCTTCCGGCGTCCGCTGCGAGCGGTTGGCCGAGTGGGGCCTTCGCCAGCGGGCGATCATCCACGACGAGCCCCGCGACATTCAGACTGCCGCTGGGGCCGAGCGTGAAAGTCCCGCGCCCGAGATTCGGCGTGGTGTTGATCGGCGTTCCCGCAGGCGTCGTCTGGTCCGTGTAAGGCGTGATGTTATACGCGGTAAATGAGAGCGCGCCACCGGGCGCGGAGACCTTCCCCTGCACGTTGATATTCGAGCCCGTGAGGGTGAGCCCGCCGCGTGCGGGCACCTTCAACTCCACGTCCTCGGGGACGCTCAGTTCGCCGTCGGAATTGATCACCGTGACGAAGCCAAACCCCGCGCTGGTGAAAAGCTCCGGCGACAAGAGCACTTGCGCGAGTCGCTCCACGCCGAGCGGCGCAGCGTGCCCAGCGGCATCCACGCGGAACTCTCCCGGCGCGGAGAGCTGTCCCGCTTGGAAGGTGATGTTTGCAGGCGTCGGCGAGAAGTCCGGGCTCGGGGTGCGGGCGCTGGTGCTGTCCTGTTTTTCAAACGTAAGCGCCAGCGTGCTCAGTCGCGGTGCAGCGAGTGCCGTGCGTTGCCGTGGCCCGGCGATGACTTGGCCGCGAAGGTCGCCATCCAGCGCCACACCGGCACTTTTGATCGTGATGGCTCCGCCCGCACTGCCCTCGACGTAGCCTGGCTCGAAGTGGTCGCCGCTCATGGAAAGCGGGTGCGCCCACGTCTGCGAGATGCCGTATTTCGGCAGCGTCTTGGTGAACGTGCCATCGTAGAGTCCGGTGAATGGCCGGTCTGGAAAAGCGTTCGCGATGTCCACCACGCGATTGTCCGAAATGACGCGCGTGGTCTGCACGACTCCGCCCTCGAAGTTCACGTAGCCGCCGGACACGTCGAGCTTTGCGCCGCTACGGACGACGACGGAATTGCCCGCTGTGATCGTGATATTCCCGCCCGCAGTCGTCAGCTCGCTCACGCTACGCTCGATGAGGTTTGCGTAGCCGCTGACTTCTCCCAGCGGCGTGCCGACCCACTCGCGCCCGGCAAATGTGCCACGCTGGCGGATGTCGAGGTTCAGCGTCGGCCCACGCAGCGGGCCTTTGCGCTGGAGGGGCGCGTCGGCCAACTCCGCGCCGCGAAGTTCCAGCGAGAGGATGTTTCGTGCGATGGGGACGGTGACATCGGCGGTGCCAGCGACATTCAGCACCGCGCCGGTATCAATGTAGATTTGCCCCGTGCTGAAAACGAGTTGGCGGTCTTCTCCATTGGGCCGCCATTCGCCTGCGCGGAGGATCACGTCCGCATTTGGCGCGAGCAGTGTGGAGTTCGTGCCGAAGTGGATATTGCGCCCTTCCACTACGACCTTGGAGCGCAGCGCGAGCTGGGTGCCGATGACGGTTTTTGGGTCGAGGCTGTCGGGCAAAATTTGGTTCACCGCATCCGCACCGATAGTCGCCGTGCCGCTGCCTGTAGTCGCGAAAAACGGCGAGCCACTGCCACTCGGGACGACGGTCACAGCGCCAAAATTCGCAAGGAGATTGATGCTCCCGTTTAGCGATACCGACGTGGCGCTGTTGATGATGCCGAGCTGCCGGACATCCTTGCCCGCGAGAGTCGCATTCGCGCGCGGCGTATCGAGCAGCCCTGTATTGATCGCTGTGCCCGCTGGATTCTGCGCGGGGATAATCGGTGGGTCTTGCGGCGTAGCGGGCGGAGGCACAGACACCGCACCTATGAACGTATCAAGGCCGCGAAGACGCGCATCATTGCTGGAGTGCGCGGCGAAGCCGACCTGCAAGCCAGCCGCGAGAACCGTCTGCCCATCCGGGGTGGAAATCGTCCCTGCGTTCGACACATTCGGACCAACGAGCATGATGCGCCCGCCCACGCCACTGCCGGTGGAAGGGCTGGTGAGCTGCGCGCCTTCCTGCACCACGACATCGCCATACTTTCCGCCCGGTGCATCGGAGGCCACCGGGGTGAAAGCAGCCGTGCCATTCTTTCCGGCGGAAAGCGGCAGTGCGGAGAAAAGGAACTGCGAATCCGGGTTATTCAGCAACCCGCGAGCGACGAGGCCGTCGTTGATCGGCAGCGACGAGGCGACGAGGCCGTGCAAATTGATCTGCGACGATCCACCAAAGAGGATGCCGTTCGCATTGATGACATACACCTGCCCATCGCCCTCGATCTTGCCGAGGATTTGCGAAGGTTTGCCGGAAGGGTCCTTGATTTTGTTAAACGCTGTCCACTGCGTCCGATCCTCGCCGCCCTTGGACTGGTCAAAGCGGAGCGTCGTCTTCTTCCCCACGTTGAAAGTTTCCCAATTCAAGACCGCCTGCGATTTCGTCTGCTGGATGGTGACGAACGATTCGCCACCCTTCTTCGTCTCCCGCGGGAGAAGCGCGCCTGTCCATAGCTTCACATCCTCGCCCGTCTGCGGGTTGGAGAGGTTCTTTGGCACACCTGCCGCCACTTGTAGTCCACCGCGACCGAGGCCGTTCGTTACGTTTGCGAGATTTGCGCCGAGCCTATTTGGCCCCGCGATGGCGGCGGCGCGAGCGGTGTTCTGCATCGCCTTTACGGAGTTCAGGGCTTGTGTTGTGCGAGCCAGCGCGTCTTTCGCATTTTGGCGGGCAGCCTGTGCGGCTGGGGTGAGCGGTCCGCCTGTGCCATTGCCGCCACCACCGCCCAGCGGAGTCCCTCCGCGAAGGATGTCGCCCGCCTCTGCCTGCGACACCGAAAGCATCGCCAGAGCAAGCCCCAGCGCCACCGGTAGCGACCTCGGAGCACGAAGAGCCTCGCGAAAACGAAGCGCTGGCCCCGACGGGACGGGGGCAATATACGGCGAGTGTGAGAAAGCAGGCTGCTGGCGCATGGTTGGTGGTCTTAGAAAGTCGGACAAGGTCGCCCAGTTCTTGGCGCTGTCATGTTACGCTCCGGGCCCGCGAGTTACGGTTTGGAGACAGCGGGCTTTTTCTCCGTCGGCTTTGCGTCGCTGGGCTTTGGGGAGGTGCCGTCGAGGCGGATGCGTTGGTCGGCTGCTGCACTGCCGAGTTCTTCCACCATGGTCTCTAATCGTGCACGGGTGACGCCGACGAAGGGCTCGCGGGCGGTGAGTGCTTTGCCGAGGCCGAACTTGCTGTAGCGGTCGAGAAGCTCGGTGGTGATTTCGTACATCTTCGCGTTCTTCACGCGCTGGCTGGCGACGGTGCGCTTGAGGCTCTCCGCCTCGCCAGCGAGCTTGGCGCGTTCAGCTTCGGTCTTCTTTCCGAACTCGTCTGCCTTTTTGCCGAATTCGTCGGCTTTGACTTTGAGGGCCATTTCTTCCGCGAGCTGCTTCTCCTTGGTGGCGAGGTCGGCTTTGAGGGCTTCGAGTTCTTTGGTCGCAGTTTCCTTCTCGGCGGCGCGGGCTTTTGCGTCTTCCTCGGCCTGCTTTTGGAATGCCTTCACTTTCTCCTCTAGCGCGGCCTTTTCTACTGCCAGTGCGGCTTGGGCGGCTTCGGCGGTGCGAGCTTGGGTCATCAAAGATTTGATCTGTTCGCGCAGTCGAGATTCGGGCGATGGTCCTGCGGGAGGTTCGGCGAAAAGTGTGGCAGCGCTGAGGAGCGCGGTGGTGAAAATCGTGAGTCGTTTCATGGCTAGAATTTTCCGTTGAAGTCGAGTTGAAGGGTGTCGTTTTTGTTGGGTGGTCCCGCGATTTGCGTGGCGCTCACCCATTTGATCCCGAAGGTGGCTTTTGGAGTGATGGCGATGACGCCGGAGAGGCCGAAGCCTTTCATATTCGTGCCGCCGAGGCCGAAGTCGGAGTCGGTGAAGCCGTCAATAACGGCGTCGGATTCGATGTGCTTGTAGTAGCCGCCAAGCTGCCAGTCGCCGCGCTTCGCCAGGGCGGGTGCGCCTGCGCGGAGGCCGAGCATCCATGCGGTGTCGCCGCCTGCGTAATGGCCCGGCGTGCCTGCGACGCTCTGCGGAGCGCGGGTGTTGATGCCGAGCGCGTCGAGTCGGTCGCGGTCGAAGCCGAGGTTGCGGATGTATTCGCCGAGGATGGAGACTTGGAACGGCTCGAAGCCGTTGTAGTCGAGTCGCCCAGTGATGGCGATGGGCTGGAACTCGGTGCCGAGGCCGAAGTATTGAAACTGGTTCGTAGTGCCGAAGTTGTTGTTCGCATTGGGGATGATGCGGCGGAGCGGGATGTAAGTGTTTCCTTTCTGCGCAAAAGAGGGGCGGGTGCCGTCAGTATCGCCCGCATCGGCGGTGGTGAGCGGGGTGAAGGGCGTGGACTGTTCGCCGCGCGTGCCGTCGAAGTAGTAGTAAGCGGCGGCGAGCTTGAGGTCCAATTTCTCGGCGAGCTTCACGTCGCTGCCGAGCTG
Organism: Chthoniobacteraceae bacterium; assembly: GCA_947471505.1. Classification (GTDB taxonomy): domain Bacteria; phylum Verrucomicrobiota; class Verrucomicrobiia; order Chthoniobacterales; family Chthoniobacteraceae; genus SXWH01. Next base: position 27,989 of record CANIWM010000031.1, read on the forward strand.
GATGCCGTAGAGGTATTTGTCGCTGCTGCGGAACTTGGAGGGCTGGTTGCTGCTGAAGTTGAAGTCCGTATTGAAGATTGGGAACGCGCCGACGGTGAGGAATGGTGTGGCTTTGGAGAGCTTGTGCTTGAGCTGCATGGCGAAGCCGTCGAAGCCAAGGTCTTCGTCGAATATAATGTCGGTGGAGAAGAACGGATTGTCCGTGCGCCCGCCCATCGCGGTGAAGTGTGTCTTTTCGCCGATCGACTCGTATTTGAGGAAAGCGCGGTCAATCCAGATGGCGTATTTACTGAACTGCCCGCCGGTCGCGCCGAGCGATTGGTTGGGCGAAGTGGGCGAGTTGCTTTCGCCGCTGGCGAGGCGGAGGCCTGCGGTGAAGCCGTCGCCCATATCTACTTCCGCACCGAGCCTCATGCGAAGGCGAAAGCGCTGGCGGTCCTGATCCACATTGAGCTGCGGGGAGAAGGTGGTGCCCGCGACATCGAACGGGGAGCCGGTGTTGAGGCTGTTGAAATTCGGGAATGCACCGGTGTTGTCGTTTCCGCTCGGGAAGTAGTTGCCTTCGTAGCGAAGGCGCACGTCGCCCTTCACACGGAACTTGGTGACCCAGTCGGGAATCTTGGTGTTGTTCACGTAGCCGTCCGTCTTTGCCTGCGCAGCAATGTCGGCGCGCAGTTCGTCGCGGATTTGTTTTTTGACGATCTCGGGGATGTACGTGACGCGCACGGCGTCGTCTGGCGCGGGGCCGACCTCGGGGATGATGCGGGCATCGACGGCCTCTTTTACGACTTGCACGGCAGTGGTCTGCGCGTCGGCCTGTGCTTGGATGCGCGCGGTCGCGGCGTCGGATTGTGCCTGTTTGATGAGGTCTTCAGCTTCCTCTTTTTCGAGAAGCCCTTTTTTCACCATACGACGGATCAGGTTGATGGTGACGTTGTCGGACGGTGCCATCAAATCCGCTGGGCCAGTAGCCGCTGGCGGCGCTTCGGCTGGCGGCGGCGGGGCGGCTTGCTCGGCAGGCTTCGCGTCGTCCTTCGCTGCTTCGACGGGTTTTCCCTCAGCGCGGAACTCGGGCTTGGCCGCATCTGCCGGAGCGGCTTGGGCGATGAGCGGGCCTTGCGGGAGTGGCAGCTTGAGCGGGGAGCCCGCGTTGGCCGTGGCACAGAGAGACGAAGCGAGCACGAGCGCCAAGTGCGCGCGTGGTGTGGTATTTTCGAGTGACATTCAGTGTGTAAAAAAGTGGGCGCTTAGTTGGGGCGGCGGGCGGTGATGCGCATATTGATGGGCATGACCATTCCGTCCGGCGGCGGCTGGGAATTGGGGATGGCGACGATGATGTCGCAGATGGCGGCATCTCTTGCGGCGTCGCCCGTGGAGACATCGAGCTTTGCGCGGGTGATGCGCCCGGTGATGTCGAGCCACACACGCACGGGGATGGCCCCGCTCAAAGCGCGAGTCTTGGGATTGTCGCGGAGTGCTTGGGAGATGCGCGGCGCGATCTGGCTGGAATACGCCTTCCATTTCGCCTGCTCGCTCACCGCTTTGCGCCCGCCAAAGATGCCGCCGCGCGAGGAGGCCACGGTCATCCCGCCACCGCCGCTGGCCTTGAGCGCAGTGGATACTGCGGGCGCGGTGTCCGGCGTGGTTTCCTCTTCCTTTTCCTCTTCGATCATCTTCTCTTCCTTCATCGCGTCCGGCGGTGGTGGCGGCGGTGGTGGCGGTGGTGGCGGTGGTGCGAGATTGAGCTGCACGTAACTCGTCTCCTGGCGCTTCGCTGGGCCGGTGTCGCCTTTGGAAAATACCTTCACGCCAAACCCAATCGCGGCTGCGCTGATGAGGCCGACGATGAGCGGTGCTCCCCATTTTTTAAAGCCGGTTGCCTCTTCCTCTTCTACGCCCCAGCCGTCATCGGCGGGCTTTGGGACCTTGGTGGGTTTTTCGAGTGTGTCTGTGTTCATTTGCCTCCTCCTTTGGTTGCGATGCCTACGTTCAAAATACCTGCTGCGCCGATGGCGTTCAGCGCATCCATGACGCCCTGATATTGCGCAACGGCGTCGCCTTTTACCACGACGGGGATGCCGGGATTCTCCGCGCGGGCTTTCACCAAGCGGGACTCCAGTTGCGCCAGCGTCACGGGCTCGGTGTTTAGGAAAATCTTCCCTTCGTTATTGATGGTGACGGCTTTCACTTTCTTATCCGCAAGGCTCTTGGTCGCTGGGCCGCCGCCGGGGAGATTCACCTTCAGACCTTGTACCGAAGCCGTACACATGAGGATGAAGATGACGAGGAGCACGTAGGCGAGGTCGAGCATCGGGGTGATGTTGATGTCGTCGTAAGGTTTGTCGTCTTGGATTTGCATGGCGGGTTTAGCGGGTGATGGTGGCGAGGCCGACTTGCGCGATTTCGAGTTTGCCGATGACGTTGAGCACTTCGACGACGCTGGCGTAGCGGCTCACGCTTTCGCCTTTGACGACGACCTGGACTTTAGGGTTTTCGACCTTCGCCTGCGCGAGCCGCGCTTCGAGCTGCGGGAGGGTGACGGCTTCGCGGTTGAGCCAGATTTTGTTCTGCGCATCCACTTGGATGGATTGGATTTTGTTCTCCTTTTGCTTCTTCGCCGGGGCGTTGCTGCCGCGAGGCAGGCTGGCCTTCAGCCCCTGCACCGTCGCGGTACACATGAGGATGAAGATCACGAGGAGCACGTAGGCGAGATCGAGCATCGGGGTGATGTTGATTTCGTCGTAAGGTTTATCGTCTTGGACTTGCATGGTCGTGTTTCGTTCTGTGTCAAATAGACTGTGCCGCTGTGACAGTGAGGCGTCTCATTCGTGACGATTGGGAGAAATCCGAATCACTCATTGCTGTTCTTCTCTTTGTAAAACTCGGCCATTTTCGTGACGAACTCATCGATGAAGATGTGCATGTCGTCCTTCGCATCCTTCACGCGGGAGAGGATGTAGTTGTAGCCGAAGAGCGCGGGGATCGCGACGGCGAGACCGGCCACCGTGGCGAGGAGCGCGGCGGCGATGCCGGGGGCGATGGCGTTCACGTTCACCTCTCCTGCCGCAGCCACGCCCGCGAACGTCGTCATGACGCCCACGACGGTGCCGAGCAGCCCAAGGAATGGGCCGCCCGAGATGCAGATGGTGAGGAGCACGACGAGGCTGCTGATTTTTTGCGTTTCGCGGACGAGCCCGCCGTCGAGTGCGGCGCGGATGGCTTGGATGGAGCGACCTGCGAGGCCGCGGCGGACGCCTTGATCGCGGTCGGACTTCATGCGGTGGCGGATTTCTTCCACGCCGATGTGGTAGATTCGATAGACCGACGATTTACGAAGGGGCTTCACGTTCTCTTTCGTCACGCGACCGCCGAGGGTCTTGGACTGCTCTACGTCCTCATCGTCAAGCATCGTGAGGTCGGAGGCGACGTTCCGCCATTGCTTCATGAAAATCTCATTCCCCTTCGCGACGCCGTTGAGGTAGCGCACTTTGCTAAACATCACGTACCAACTGATGACGAACATCACCGCTAGAATGACGATGACGATCCAGCCGTCCACGGTGAGGTTTTTCACGATGATGGCGAAATCGCCCGTCTTCAGCCAACTCAGCCAATCCTTGCGAATCTCTAGGTCGCCGAGCTTCACGAAGTTCTGCGCTTTGTCGCCGCTCTGCCCGTTTGCCGCGAACAGCACCCAGCCTGCGGGGCGCGCGACTTTGTGCATCTGCAGCTCGTCGATCTCGCCGGTGATTCCCACCGCACCGGGCTGCGTATCGCCGCTGATGGTGATGACGCTGTTCATCCCCGGCATCCCCACGCCGAGCGCGGTGGCTTGCTCGCCGTTGATGTAGAGCGTGGTCTTCGCGCCTTCGCATACGACGGCGACGTGCGCCCATGTGTTCGCGGTAAATTGTTGGTTCTTCGCCTCGGCGCGCTGCCCGCCGATTTCGATGTAGGGCGTCACTCCATTCGCGCCGAGCACGAACGACTTGGTGCCTTCGCGGCGGCTGAGAATGATGGCGTCGGGCTTGCCGATGGCGACTTTCACCCAAGCCGAAATCGTCAGAGGGCCGTTGTCTGTCCACAAAATCGAAGGCGTCGGCGTGATGGGCACGGCGTCTTTGCCGTTAAAGGAAGCGCCGCCGCCGATGAACGAGCCTCCCGATGGCGTCGGCGGCAACTCTCCTGCGTTATTGTTCTTTGTCGAATCGCTCGGATTGCCGGACTCGCTGAAATGGAAGACGAGCGTCGCGTCGCTGTCGTAGCTGCCCTTCATGTCTTCGGCTCGCGTGGCCTTTTGGTCGAGCGAGATGAAATACATCCAAAACACGGTCTTCGCGTTCGGTTTCACGTCTGGGAGTTTCACCCACACGAGCGCCTCCATGAGCGTGAGATCGAGCTTCTCGACGTGGAACGGTAGCACGGTTTTATCATCCTCTGCGACGAAGCGCAGGTCGCTCAAATCCTCCTTCGCGCCCGTCGGCCAATTGCCCTCAAATAAGCGCAGCAGAACCGTTGCTCCGCCGATGGGCTCCGTCACATTCCCCGCCGCGGCGGTGGTGTCTATGGTGATCTGTTTGCGAGTCGTCCACGTCTCGTTCCACCACGTTTGCTTTTCGGCAAAAGCGGACGCGCAAAGCGTGAGAAGTGCGATGAGTAGTTTAGGGAAGAGGGTCTTCGTTCGTAGGATAGCCATGAGTATTGAGAGTCTTAAAAGTCGGACCAAAGCCGGAAGTTCACGCGTGTTTCGTGGGCTTTGGTATTGGTGGATTGCACGCCTGGCGTCGGCGTGTACGGGATGGAGGTGAGCGGCAGCGCCAGCTCCAAGATGCCGTGCAAGTGGTCCCACAAATGCAGCTCCGAGCCGAGCCCCACGCTGGCGATGCGGTAGCTGGAGATTTGCTCCGGCAGTGCCTTTTGCAAAGTCACCGAGCCGCCGTCCATGAAGCCGTAGAAGCGCCACTCGTTGCCGGTGGATTCCTCTTTCGCCGCATCGCCTTCGCCCACCATTTTCTTCGTCTTCAGTAGCGATGGCGAGCGCAGTTCCAGCGTGCCGAGCAACGCATTGTCGCCGAGCGCTTCGGACTCGTAGTAGCCCCGCACCGTGGACATGCCGCCTGCGGAGAATTGCTCGTATGCGATGAGCGGCGAATCCGTCGCCTGCCCCTGCACCCGCGCCACGAGTTCCCAATCGCGCCCCAGCTTACGCTCATGCTCCAAGCTGCCACGGAGGTAGGCGAACGAGCCATCCGAGCCCGCGCGACTATTATTAAATGCGGCTTCGTCGCTGCCCAGTCCGCGTGGCCCGAAGGTCAGCCCGACGTTCATCGAAGTGGAGCCCGTCTCCTCGCTCGTGCCGTCCTCTTCTCGCGAATGCAGCCACGTCCCATCCCAAGTCGCACTGATCGGATAATACCGCACATCCCCGATGGCAAATGCGCCGCCTGCGAGATTGTTGGAATCGAACGCCTTGTAGTCGAAGCCCAGCGAGAGCGACTGGAAAAATCCCACCGCCGACGGCAGCTCAAACATCGCCCGGACGCCGAGTGTGAAGCCCGGTGCAAGCACTCCGCCCTCGCCGGATGGCGACGCCAGCGCCGCCGGGGAAATCGTGTGGCTGTGCTGCTTCGAGCCCGTGAACATGAGGCTGAAGCTGTCCCACTCCGGCTCGCGCCAGATGTAGAAGCCGTTCAGCACGCGAATCTCGTCCATGTTCTGCGGCGACACTTGATAGCTCGCGCCGAGCGTGTGCCCGCGCTGCCAGAGGTTCGCGTAGCTCAGGGAGACGTTCAGCCGTAAGTCTGTCGTATTGATGCTGGCGCGATTGTTCAGCTCCGCGCTCCCGTGCAGCGGGTTCGTGTCCTTCACTTGCAGCTCGATGTCGTAAAAGCCCGGCTCTAGCGAGGGCGTGAGCTTCGGTTCCACGCGACGGTCGGCGAGCTTGTTCAGCTTCACGATTTCCGGGCTGATGTTGTTGAAATTGATCACGCTCCCCGGTGCCAGCGATTGCGCCTGCGCGCGGATGCGGCTGGGGAGAAAATACTTCGCGCCCGTGATTTTCAGAGAGCCCACCTTGCCCTCGGCGGCTTGCAGCGTCACCACTCCGCCACGCCCATCTTGCTCAGGGATGAGGACTTGCGCCGCTTTGTAGCCCTTTTCGTGATAGGCCTTCGTCAGCGCATTCGCCGCGTCTTGCACATCCTTGAAAGTGCGCCCCGGCCCGAGGAATGGATACACGGTTTCCTCCACGTCAATCTTCGGCAGCTCCTTCGTCCCCAACACGCGAATCTCGCGGATGTAAAGCGTCGGCGGAGCCTGCTCTGGCACTTGTTCCAGCGGGGCAACCTCTACGGGGCGCCGAGTTTCCGCGCACGCCGCTCCCGCAGCCAGCGAGCAGGCGATCAATCGGATTGCAGCGTTAGAAAATGAGTTCATCGGACGCTTTGAAAGAACGATGCCGATGTTACAGCGGCGAGGCTCGTTTGTGACGTTTCAGAGAAACCAAACGACCGCCGACTCAAACGGATTCGAGTAGGCGGGTTGTTTGGTTTCTTACTTCGCGAGCAACGTCACGCGGCCGCTTTCACCGGGTGCTGCATTCTTCGGCACGTTGCTGAGGAAGAAGCCGTAGCCGCCTTTCGTCGCGCCCTTTTGGAAGATGACGCCGACATACTTGGTCTTGCTGGCATCGGTGTGGGTGAAGTCGCCGCTCAGCCCTCCAGTCGAGGAATTGACGCTGAGCTTGAACGTCTTGTCGGAGGTCGTGACTTTGTTTGCCGTGGAAATGGTCACGTCTTTGGCGATGGTTCCGTTTATTTTGCCGTCGGCAAATGTGAGCGTCGCTCCGCCAGTCTGGTTCAGACTTGGAAAGACGCTGGTGTTTGCCGTCTTTGCGGGGACGACGTATTTCGCGCCGAGGACATCGACTTTCGTCCCAGCGGGCCAGCCTGCGAGGTAGTGCTTTACGTTCGTCTGCGCGGGGCGAATCCATAGGAAGTCGCTGCCGCTGAGGTCGCTGTTTGCCAGGGCGGTATCGAGGGTGAAGGCTCCGGCGAAGCTGCCTTTCTTGCTGTAGAGGAGCGCATAAATCGCCACTTTATTCGCCTCCGAGAGGGCCGATGTGGCGGTGAACTTTGTGCCGTCGGCGAGGGTGCCTGCGAACTTCGCGGCACCTTTCGCGGTGACGGTGACGAGGCCGATTCCGTCTCCTTGTGGGATGCTCGCGGAGTCCGTCTCGGATGGGATGACGATGGTGAACTTGCCTTTGTTGGTGAGGAGGAAGTCGCTGCTGACAATCTTGGTTTTCCCATCGTAGAAAGCGAGGTCGCCATCCACGGTAGCGGTCGCTCCGAGCGTGCCGGTAAGTTTCCCTGCGGCCAGATGGAGTGCGAGATTGCCGAGTGCGACGGGCGGTTTCGCTTTGCCGACGAGGGCGATGTTTGCGCTCAGTTCTTTGCCAAACTTCGCGTCGCCATTGCTGGCGAGCGTGCCCTTTACCGAGAACGAGAAGCCGCCGACTGCGACTTTGCCGGTGAATGCTCCGGCGGCGGTCACTTTCAGCGTGATGAAGCCGGATGCGTTGTGCGACGCTGCGCCCGTGGGGATGAGAAGGCCGTTGTATGCGCCTGCGACGACGGGGACGGGAGGCACGGGATCCGTCTCGGTGATGGTCACGGTCGCCACGTTGAGCGTGCCGAGTTGCCCGACGCCGGACGGGCTGGAGAGCGCGACGGTGAAGGCGCGATTGCCCGCGAAGCCCGCGCGGTTGATGATGGCGACGTTGACGGTCTTGCTCGTATCTCCTTGGGCGAAATCTACCTGCGTATTCGTCTGCGCGGTGAAGTCCGTTCCGCCGAGTGCGGTGCCGTCGGTGGTGCTGAAATTGACGCTCACAGCGGCGGTGGAGCCGGTGCGATTGATGGTGACGACGGCATTTCCCCCCGTTTCCGCGATGCTGTAGGTCGCGGCGCTGAAGGCCAGCGTTGCGGGCTGCGCGTCGAGTTCTTGGATGGTGACTGTCGCGGTGTTTGGCGTGCCAAGCGTCGCTCCGTTCGTCCCGTTTGCGAGCGCGATGGTGAAGTTACGGTCGCCGAAGTATCCGGCTCGGTTGGTGATGGGAATGTTCACGATTTTCGTGAGGTCATTCGCAGCGAAATCCACCTGCACATTTTGCGCGGTGAAGTCGGTGCCGCCCAGTGCGCTCCCGTTCGTCGTGCTGAAAGTGACGCTGACTGCCGTAGTCGTCGCGCCGGAGCGGGTGATGGTGACGGGGAGCGTCGCGCCATTTTCCGCGATGGTGTAGGTGGCTGCATTCAGCACGAGTGAAGATGGCAGCGGGTCCGTATCCACGATGGTGACGGTCGCTTCTTTAGGGTCTATCACGATACCGCTCGCAGGTGGGACGGTGATAACACCTTTGAAAGTCCGATTTGCCGCAAACCCAGCGACATCAATGATGCTCACATCCACGGTCTTGCTCGTCTCGCCGCTAAGAAATTCCACGGCTGTGTCGGTCTGTCCGGTGAAGTCCACGCCGTCAAAGGCGGTGACTTCCACCGTGCTAAAGTTCACCGTCACAGCGCTGTCGAGCTTGTTGCTGCGCTGGATGGTGAGCGTTACTTTCCCGGAGGCATCATCCTCATTCACGGAATAGACGGCGGAGCTGAAAGCCAGCGCTGGCGTGGCGAGAGAGCTGATCGTGGGGAAAAACGTGAGCGTCGCACTATCATCGAGCCGGAAGGCTCCGCGCAGAGGGGCGTCCACTGCGGGGGATTGAGTCTGTATGATATAGAAATCGAGAACGGAGTTATTCGTCCCGTTCGCAAATGTATTCTCGATGCCAAACCCGCCCGTGGTGAAATACTGGTAGGATGTGCTGTCCTGCATAAGTGACGCGAAGCTGTTCGCCTTCGTCGCGTCCTGAATCACTGAGACCGAGCCCGATTCCGTCTGGTCGATGTTCGTATTTCCTTCGACGAATTTCGCGGTCATGGGGACGATGCGATTGCACACGGGGTTTTGTGCGTTGATCGAGCCTGTCTTCCACGGCGCAGATTGCACACCGGGGAGGGCCTCGCGGCGACTGGCGAAGAGCGTGCGATTCGCCACTCCGTTGCCCGCCGTGAATTGGTTGCCGCTGACACTCCAGCGCACATCGGCGCGGGTGTTCCAGTTACTGCCATACGTGGTGTTCAGGTCGCTGAGTGCGTTCGCTCCCAGATTGACGGTGAATGGAGCGCCGACGCCGATGAACTGCGACACCGACCCGGCGTTGATCATGATGTCCTTGAGCGCGCCCTGTCCGCCAGTGGCGCGAAAGCAGACGAAGACATCGCCGTCGTTATATGCTAAAGCTGCGTGTGCGGATGGGACGCTAGAGAGAAGGCCGAGCGTTAAGGCGGCAGCCTTTAGAAATTGTCTTAGTTTTGTTGAGATCGTCATGGAATTTTTGCGTTGTCGGTTTAGTCGTAAGAGAACTTCCCTGTTTTCCTCCAATGATGGGGAAACGACAAGTTACACACTGTGACGTGTGAGTGCCGAAAATAAGACAGAGCCTTGCTTTCGGAACATATCCGCTTCGGGAATGTGACGTGCCCTAAGTTCGAGAGCTTGCTATTTCTTGCCTATGAAATCTCTCGCCTACGTGGCCATCCTGTCGTTCCATTTCCTTGTATCGGTGTTGGCCGCCGAGACGCAGTTCGATCTCCCAGCGGAGACGCAAAAAGCGGACGCTGGGGATGCGGAAGCGCAATATGCCGTTGGGCGCGCTTACTTTAAGGCCGATGGTGCGCCCAAGGATTTTGCGAAAGCGGCAGACTATTTCCGCAAAGCTGCGGCGCAGGGCCATGCGAAGGCAAAGACGAACCTCGGAGGCATGTACATCGGGGCGCAGGGCGTCGCCGCCGATGAGGCAGAGGCGATGCGGCTTTTCACGGAGGCCGCAAAGCAAGGCGACGCCGTCGCGCAGACGAACCTGGGCTGGATGTATGCGAGCGGAAAGGCGACGACGAAAGACATGGGCGAAGCAGTCCGCTTCTATCGCCTCGCTGCGGAGGCCGGGCAGGCCGACGCGCAGTTGCGCCTCGGCGACCTCCTGCTGAAAGGGACTGATGGAGTGACCAAAGACTACGCCGAAGCAGCCCGCTGGCTGAAGCACGCAGCGGAACAAGGGAAGGCCGCAGCGCAAAACTCGCTGGGCGTGATGTGCGAAAATGGACTCGGGATGGAGCCGAGCATCGCAGAAGCCGTGACGTGGTTTCGCGCCGCCGCCGAACGCGGCGAGGCCCGCGGGCAGATGAATCTCGGGCGGATGTATGACAAGGGAACGGGCGTAGAAGCGGATATGGTGCAAGCCTGCATGTGGCTGACTCTGAGCAAAGACCAAGGCGAGACCACGGGGCATAATTACCTGAAAGACCTCTTAATCAATGGCCGCGCGACGCAGCGGCAACTCGCGGAGGGAATCGAGCGGGCGAAGGCGTTTGTGCCGAAGCGGTGAGAGGGAGTGGGCGACGACCTTGTAGTGCGGTGGCAAAGCGAGGAACGAGCGCGACACCGCCTTGTCAACGCACGGTGTGCTACTGGCGCGTGTGGTTTTCGCGGTGGTCGCGGGCGCTCGGTAGTCCGCACCGTCGTTCGGCTGGCGAAGGCGGCGTGGCGCTCGTTCCTCGTTTCCCGCCGCACTACAAGGTCGCGACTTGTGAATGCGAAAACTTCAGACGCGGTAGCGCAGTAGGCATGCCCACTCCTCACTCCGTTCCACCTTTACCCACACCCTGCACCGCAGGCTCGGGATTGAGCGCCGCAGCGCGCATTTTTTCCGCGAATGCCTGCCAGCCGTATTGAGCGCGGTAGAGTTCTTCTTCGTAGGTAAACGGGCTTTTGGCCCTCGGGCGCTTGGGGGCGCTGGCGCTGGCTCCATTGGCTTGGGCCGTCGGCTGCGCGGCTGGCGGAGTCGCTTGGGCTACTGAGGCGGATGGGGCCGCCGGGGTGGGCTCGGGCGTTGTGGCGGGAGTCGGCTTTTGCCCTTCTCCGAGGGCCGGTTTCGCTTTCCCCCCTCCCGTAAGTCGCGACTGAGGCGTTTGGGAGTCGGGGGATGCAGGCGTTGGCGCGCTTTGAGGGCGGGCCGTGAAATTGATGGGGCGTTTGTGCGATTCGCGAAATGCGATGCCGGGCTCGCTAGTCGGCGCGGGTGCGGCACTGGGGTCGGGTGGCACGGGCTGTACAGAATCGGGGAGCGGTAGGGAGGGCGTGGGCGGCTTTCCTTTTGTAAAATATGGGGTCTCCGGCAGCGGCTCAACGGCGGCTTCACGGGTGTCTTTCGCAGGCGAGAAAAAGCCGCGCGCGGTCGGCATCATGGGCGGGTCGGCGGGCGGAACGAGGGTGACGTAGGCATAGCTCGCCAACCCTGCAATTGCGAGGGTGCCTGCGGCGGAAAGTGCGAGCTTTTTGAACATGGTCTTCCTTCTTCCCCGAACGCGAAAGAGCCGACGCTGGCCATGCTGATGACCAACGTCGGCTGACTTTCGCTATTCGCGTCTGTCGTTTACCAAGACGATTTAGAGGTGGGTGATGACTCCGCCTTCGACGGCTTTCGAGACGTTCATCGTGCTGAGGAGCAGGCCAGCCGGTGCTGCGTCAACCGTGATGAGGCGGTTTGCGATGGCGTCGGCCACGGATTTTCCGTTCGGGCTCGTCGTGCCGTAGGAGCTGCGGTAGGCGAGGTTCTCGTATTCCCAGAGCTGGTAGATTCCCTCGGTGATGAGGTTGTCGTTGTAGCTCGTAGGCACGCCTGCGGAAGTGAAAGGCCCATTCGCGATGGAGAGGCCGTTCCACTTCATGCGGTGTGCGGTGTTCGTGGCGATGACCGAGGTTTTCGTTGCGCGTTGCGCATCGGAACGCCCGAGGTAACCCACTGCCCAGCCTGCGCCGAAGAGGAGTTGATCCGCGCCTGCCGGAGTGGCTGCTGTAGATGAGCCCGGTGTCGCGAGGACGTCCGCAAGCGTGCCGCCGCTGGAGTAACCAGACTGGCCGATGCCGAACGCTTGGCTGAGGACGGTTTCCGCAGGATAGAGCTTAATCTGGGTGATCGAGCTACCAGCGGCGCCAGCAGTGCCGGAGATGGTCGCGATGATGTGTTGGACGCCACCGAAGGCTCCGATGCCTGTCTCAGTGAGGCACGAGAGGCGGGTGCCCGAGTCGAAGTTGCGGCCAGCGGCATACACGTAGGTCGTATCTGCTGCGCTGCCGGTGAACTGCGAGAGTGGCGCACCGCCCGAGAGGACGGCCTGCGCGAGCAGCGGAGTCATGTTGTCGAGTCCCGAAGGTGAGCCGTTATTTGCGACCCACTCAAACGGGATGACGCCTACCTGCGTCTCGGACAGCGCGACGGTAGTAAACCCTGTCGCCGCTTGGGAAGTGTCTTCCATCGTGACATCCGCAAGGCTCGTCTCGCCTGCAAATGTGCCCGTATCGAGCGTGTAGGACATCGTTGCGTCTGTGAATGCAACGGGCGTCCCGACTGCGCCGGTGAGGTTTGTGATCGAAGGCCAGGTGGTCACTGCGATGTTTTGCACGACGGTTTTGATGCCGCCTGTCGAGCCGGACCATGAGCACTTCACGGTCACCACGCCTGCCGCTGGGACAGTCGAGATCGAACCCTGAAGGATTGCGCGGTTCGTCGCGGAGACGCTGCCGCCGCTCGTGCTGCTGTATGCCGATTTCACGTTTGCAGCGCCGCCCATGAGGTTTTGGATGGCGGCAATCGTGCCTGAACGGAACGCGGTGGAACCGGTGATGTGGATGACGGTGTCGGCCTGAGCCGAGAACGCCATGAGTGATGCAGCCGTGGCCGCGAGGATGGTTTTTTTCATGTTTGTTTTTGTTCTGATTGTTTTGTGTTTGTGTTTGTGGGTGAGTGATTAAGCAGTCTGGCGGCGGCGGCGGGAGATGAGCAGGGCCAAACCGGCACCGAGCGATGCGACGGTCGTCGGCTCTGGCACTCCTTCGGGGGTAAAGGTGACGGTGCCCGATGTGGCATCGATGGAGACGTTGCCGATGAAGTCGGACACGCCAGTTCCTACGCGGATGTCGTAGAGGTCGAGGTATGCGCCATCCACACCGAGGCCGAAGTTCGCTTCGATGCCGCCGTTGAAGTACTTATATGCGGAAGATGCGGTGGAGTTTGCAGTGTCACCGCCGGGCATGTAGCTGCGGTAGCTGTTAGTTTCGCTATTTGCTTGGATGAGAGAAAAGCCGTTCGCGGCCTCTGTCTGCGTCCCGTTATTGCCGACTGCGAATTTCGTCGCGAGTTCGACCATTTCGTTCGTCGGCGTGCCTTGGCCCGCGAGACTTCCGCGATTCCATGCGATCGAGTCTTGGGTGCCGAGGACTCCGCCCGTGACGGCTTGCGCGCGGCTGGCGAAGAGGTTGCGGGCGCTGGTGAAGATACCGCCGGAGACGGCCTTGGTGCCGGAGAGGCTCCAGAGGACGCTGCTGCTGGTCGCCCAACCGGGGAAGAGGGTGTCGAGGTCGCCTTTGATACTAGTACCGAGGGCGAGGGTGATAGGGCCGGAGGCACTGAGCAGCGTGGTGGCCTGCCCGACATTGACTTCGTAGCTCTGGGTGGCACCTCGGAAGCCGAGGATCAAATCGCCGTCATTATAAATGAGTGCGGCGTTTGCGTGAGATGGAGCGAGTAGGGCTCCGGCGAGTGCCAGTAGCGCGGTCGTTCCGATTTTTTGGATGTTCATTAGATGTATGTGTTTAGGTTTTTTGGATGAGCCAAACACAGCGAACGCCGCGCTTGGTTCGCTGAGACATCTATGAATGAAATTCGCTTTCGGCAAAGGGTTTACTGTGACTTGTTGCAGCCGAATTTGACAGTTGTGTGTGAACGAGGTGACACCTCGAAAATGTAGCAAGAATGAGGCTTGCACGGCATCGCGCCGCCTCCGAACTGCCATATTTCTCGGTCTGAGATTCTGCCGGGATTGTAAGAAATGATTTCGCAAGGTTGCCTCCGTTTTTTACTCGCTCAGGCGATAGCCAAAGCCGCGCACCGTTTGCACTTGTTCGGCTGCGCTGCCGAGACGTTCGCGAAGCCGACGCATGTGCGTGTCCACGGTACGAATTTCGATTTCCGAGTCGGTGCCCCACACGGCAGTCAGCAGTTCGCCGCGAGAAAATACACGGCCCGGTTGGCGGAAAAGCGCGCTCAATAGCCGGAATTCGACGGCGGTGATTTCCACCCTCTTCCCATCGACCCGTACCTCATGGCCGTCGCGGTCAAGCGAGACGCCCCCGATAGCCGAATGCCGGGTAAGTGTAGGCATTGCGCCGCGTCGGGAGAGGATGCTTTTTACACGCAGCGTGAGTTCGCGAGGGCTGAATGGCTTTGTCACGTAATCATCGGCACCGAGTTCCAGACTCACAATGCGATCCACTTCATCCTTCCGCGCGGTTAGGATAATGACGGCGATCCCCGCAGTGCGTGGGTCTCCTTTTAGCGCACGGAGTACGTCATTGCCGGACATGCCCGGCATCATCAAATCGAGCACCACGAGCGCGGGTTCTAGTCGGCGTGCTTTTTCCAATGCCTCATTTCCGTCTGATGCCTTGATGACCTGAAACCCTGCACCGGTAAGGTTTTGCGAGACGAGCGCGACCACATCCGCTTCGTCATCCGCAACAAGGATTTGCTTTGGAGTTGCACTCACGACACGTCCCTCCCGATCAAAGCGAGTGCGCAAAAGTTTCTTGGAATTCCGTAGTTCAACACATGGCGACGGTATAAGGCCTGCGTTACAACCCCGTTGCGCTTGCGTGAAACTGCCGGGACAATTCCAGCCCGAAGCCACACGGGGGAGGGTGTTTTATCCCGAACGCCGGTGTGACCAGAAGAGGGATCAGCGAGAGCGTAGCGACGCGAACGTAGCACAGCCGTCTCGGCTGTGGGGCCAACAGGTGTCCCGCCGTCTCAATCGGTAATTACTTTTGGCAAATGCTCTAGCCGCGCGCAGTCTGACGGCGTGCAAACGAGGAACGTAATGCGTCCATGAGGGTTGCAGCTAGTCGGCGCGTTCTGGCATTTGACTATAACTCCAGCGGCTTGAGCGCGTAGTCGGGGAAGATTTTCCCCATCGCTTCGGCGTTCGCGCCGTGGCGGGTGAGGATGGGGGCGAGGATGTCGCGGTAGTTGTTCCAGACGGGGAGGTCGCCGGGGTCTTCGAGCATTTCGCGGGTGAGGCCGCTCCAGGTGCCGAGCATTTTGCCGCCGCGCACGCCGCCGCCCATTGCGAACATGACGCCGCCACGTCCGTGGTCGGTGCCGAGGCTGCTGTTTTCGCCGAGGCGACGGCCAAATTCGCTCATTACGACGACGGTCGTCGTGGCCATGCGCGCGCCCATGTCGCGGCGGAAGGAGGCGAGGCCGCTGCCGAGGCTTTTGATGTTGTCGTCGATGACGAGGTTTTGGGTGAAGTGGGTGTCCCAGCCGTTGAGGTCCACGCTTGCGGCATCGAGGCCCACGTCGGCGCGGATGAGCTGGGCGACCTGCCGGAGCCCTTGGTGGAAGCTATCTTTTTCCTCGTACGTCGCGCCATTTTCCGGGGCGGCTTTGGTATCAATCGCCTCGATACGCCCGATGGCGGCGAAGGTGTTTTCCGCAGCGACGCGGAGTGCGCCGGTTTCTTTCTCGTAGAGTCGGCGCAGCTCGGCGGGAAAGTTGGGCGCGCTCTTTTTGCCGAAGGAAAACTCTTCGATGCGCTGAAATGCCGCCGCGCTCGGTGCGCCGGAGAGCACCTCGGGCATCGTGGGTGAAAGGGCGACGGCGCTGAGCGGCGAGCGCGATGGGCCGCGTGCGCGGAGGAAGCGCCCGAGCCAGCCACCCGCGACGAAGCCGCCGTGCTCCATGAGGTCTTGCGCCTCAAAGTGCGAGCGCGTCGTGTCTTCGCAGCCTGCGGCGTGGATGATGGCGAGATCGCCGTCTTTCCACGCAGCTTCGAGCGGGGCGAGGTGCGGGTTTAGGCCGAAGTTGCCGTCGAGCGCGATGGTGTCCTTCTTCTTCAGCGCGAGGCGGGGGCGGGCTTTGTAGTAGTGGTCGTCTTCGGTGGGCACGACGAGGGTGAGGCCGTCCGCGCCGCCGCGTAGGAAGACGACGACGAGGGTGCGTTTGTCGTCAGGATTTGCAGAGAGATTTGCGAGCATGGTTTAGCAGCGTTGGAAGCCGGGCGAGGCGAGCAAGAGCGCGAGGCCGTCGCCGGATTTTAGGAAAGCGTCGCCCTCTTCCGCAGAGGCGCGGCGATTGAGCACGGTGGCCATGAGCGCGGTGTCGCCGCCGAGTTGGCGCTGGAGTTTTGCGCGCTCGATGCTGGTGCCGCCGATTTGGTTATTGGAGAGCGCGAGGGCGAACTTCCAGCGCCACAAAAGCGTGGCGTGCCAAGCGGTGGCTTCGAGCGGGTAGCCGTCGGGTGTCGGGTAGCGGAAGGGCGCTTGGCCCATCTTTTCGAGGAACTGGAGCACGGGCTTGTCCCCGTCGGTTTGCGCATTGGTGACGCGCAGCGCGGAGACGATGTAGTGGAAGGGGCGCTTCATTTTTCCACCGGCCGAGCTGAGGAACTCGGGCGTGGCAAAGAGCGTGCGGAGCGTGGCCTTGATGTCGCCTTTGCTCTCGGTGAATTTTTTCGCGACAGCGGCGACGGCGCTCTCCGCAGGCTCGTCGGCGATGAAGCGTTTGCAGAGCTTCGTGGCGAGGAACCGCGCGGTGCTGGGATGCGTGGCGACGATGTCTATGACGCGCTCGATGTCACCCTCGCCGAGCCCGGCAGGGATCGCTTGGCCGAGCACAGTCTTCGCGCCGCCGTCGTGCGCCTGGGGCTGGAAATAGACTTCGCCGCGGTCGTTGAGCGGCTTCCAGTTTGCGGGTTGCGAGAGCGCCTTCTTTAAATTGAACAGCTCGCTTTTGATGGCCCCTGTTTTCTTCTTTGAGCGGAGCGTCCAACCGGTGAGGCAGCGGGCGACTTCCATCACGTCTTGCTGCGAATACCCGCCGTGGATGCCGAGCGTGTGCAGCTCCATCAACTCGCGGGCGTAGTTCTCGTTCGCCTTGTCTTCGGGCTTCCGTTTTTCGTTCGCATGGCCATCGAGATACCACAGCATCGCGGGGCTGAGCGCGCTGGCACGGAGCATGTCGCGGAAGTTGCCGAGTGCGTGTTTTCGCACGACATTATGGTCGTCGCTGGGTTTGCTCCAGCGGCAGTCGCCCTTGCCGGGATCAATGTTGAAGTGATCGCTCCAAAACTCGCACATCACCTCGAAAAGCTGCTGCTTGCTGTAGATGGCGCGGAGCGTGGTGACACGCCGAAGGATCGGCGAAAGCGCGTCGTCGTCTTCCTCGTAATGCTCGCCGAGCGGCTCACCCCAGAGGTCGCAGAACCTTGCGAGCGCACGGTTGCAGCGTCCGTTTTCAATACTCTCGGGAGCAAGCTGTTCGTCGATATACGCTGCGACGCCCATCTTCGCCACTCGTGAGTATTCCCCCGGCGTGGGCCCGAAGGTGAGGCGGTTCAGCGTGTGGGCGATGGGATCAATTTCGTCATTGGGTGGCGGCGTGATTTTTCCATTGAGCGGCTCGGCGAGGCCCATGCCGAGGTATTGCTGTCCGTCCGCAAGCCAGCCTTGCGCGCTGCGGAAAATGACGGCGCTAAAGGCAAATGCCGCTGCGCCAGTGAGCAGGAATTCTCGACGGGAGACAGGCTTCATGCGAGCGCCTCAGCTACGGGAGTCGCCGACTTCCAAGGCTTTGCCATCAGCACTGCGCCGAAGCCGCTGGCGAGGCCGATGTGCATGAGAAAGAACGACCCCAAGAATGGTGTGATGAAGACCAGCGCCAGCATCACGCTCCCACGCAGCGATTGGTTCCACATCGGCGCATCCTTCGAGAGATTCCGCCCGATGAGCAGCGCAAGGCCCGAGGTGCCGACAAAGGCAATCACGAGCCCGAGGTAGCCCGTGATGATCGGGAAGATTGCGGCTTTGCCGAACTTACCCGCACTCAACAGGAGAGCGAAAATCGGCCCGTAAGTAATGAGCCCGACGAGCGTGGCGCGAATGGGTCGATCTTCGTAGATGGCTGCGACCTTTTCCACGGCTCGTGGGAAGAAGCCCGCCGAGACGAGCCAGTGGCCCATGAGGATGAGGAATAACGCGAGATGGACTGCGAGAAATGCGAGGACGATTCCGGTGTATGGCATGTGATATAGTAAGGTTCACATGCGGAGACGCGGCCTCCTGCGCGGCGGTTACGGGCGGCGCGATTTACCCGATAATGTGCGAATCCGAAAATGCGCCATGGAGCGAATGGCTTCGCGGCATGATGCGCTGCGTGGGCTACGCTATGGCACTCATTTTCGCGATGAACGCTGCGTGTTCTTCGCTGGCGAGCCCTTCGGCTAGTTTTGCGAGCACGCGGGCGGCGTCGAGGTCGAGAAGGGCGTTCGTGTCGAGCCACAGGCCGGGGAAGATGTGGCTGCGGATGATGCCAGAAGCGTCCGGCAAAATGTGGACGTAGTCGTCTTCGAGAAGCTCCAGCCAGTCCACGCATTCATCCACGGTCCGCCACAGGAGATATTCGCGCACGCCCGCGCGGCGGTAGGTGTCGAGCTTGGCGGTAGAGTCCACGCTCGCGCTGCTGGCGGCGATTTCCACGACGAGTTCTGGTGCGCCGACGAGGTAGCCTTTTTTGTCCACGCGCACTTGCCCGCCGTACTCCGGCAAGAGCCTGAGCGAGCCGTCGGGCTGCGGGACTTCATCGCGGCCAAGGCGAGTGGTGGTGTTGGTGGATGCGCGGACTCCTCGCGTGGTAGCGGCGTAAGTGCCGATCCACGTTTGAAGGATGCTATCGGGATCGCCGTGTTGGTCGGCGCGGACGGGTGAAGCCATATAGACAGTTCCTTGGATCAATTCAGCTTTCTTCACTTCCGGCATCGCATCGTAGCGGCGCAGAAACTCGGACGCCGTGAGTTGGTCTCCGTTTTCTAACGGCGGCATGTCTCGCGGCACCAATGGGCGCTTTTTAGCGGGCGGCGGAAGCAGAGCAGTCATGATGGGGACGATTTAGCATTGGGCGCTTGGATTGTCGAAGGGTGTTTGTTGCCTCTCCTGAAGTGCCGAGACTCTCGGGGCGCTTGCGATTTAGGGCACGAACTCAACGTTCACCGGCATCCCGACGGTGCCGATGATCTTCTTAAACGCGAGCTTCCCCGTCGCTCCATCAATGGCGTGGAGTGCGAGGTCGTTGCTCGATTGGCCGCCCGCGATGAGCCACTTGCCGTCGGGCGAGATGCCGAAGCCGCGCGGCACTTTCACATGCGAGTCGGCGAACTCCACGTTCGTGAGCTTCCCGTCTGCGGCGATGGAGAAGACGGCGATGCTATCGTGGCCACGGTTCGAGACATAGACGAATTTGCCGCTGGGGACGCAGTGGATTTCCGCCGTGGAAGTGCTCTCCGGTTTGGTGCCTTCGGGGATGGTGCTGAGGGTGTGGATGGGCGTGAGGACGCCCTTCGCCGCATCATGCACGAACGACGTGATGCTGCTCTTCATCTCGTTGTTTACAAAAGCGAAGCCGCCTTTCGGATGGAACGCCAAGTGCCTCGGCCCGCTGCCTGCGGGGACGCGCCCGCTCTTGGGCTCGTTGGGCGTGAGCGTGCCTTTGGCGGCGTCGAATTTGTAGATGAAGATGTCGTCGGTGCCGAGGTCGCAGGCATAGACGAACGCGCCGTTGTCATAGACGGAATGGGCGTGCGGTTCTTTCTGCCGGCCTGCATCGGGGCCGCTGCCGACGTGTTTAATGGAGGCCGTCAGCGGCGCGAGCGAGCCGTCTTCTTTGATGGGCAGGCAGGCGATGCTCCCGCTGCCGTAGCTGGCCGCGAGGACGTTGCGCCCGGCGGCATCCACCCAGACGTGGCAGTTGCCAGAGCCTTTCGTGGACTCGGAGTTGAGCTTGCGCAGCGTGCCGTCTTTTTCCACGGCGAACGCGCCGACTGCCCCGCCGCCTTCTTCCAGCGCGGCATAGACGAGTCGCTTGGTGGGGTGGACGGCGAGGAAGGAAGGATTGGTCGCCTTTGCTGCCAGCCCGCCGAGCTTTGCCTCGCCCGTCTCGGTGTTCAAAGTGCCGTGGTAAATCCCCTCGCTGTTGCCCCCCTTCGTATAGGTTCCGACATAAAAGGTGACGTCTGCGGCGAGTATTGGAGTGGTGATGAGCATGGCGAGTGTTGAAAGTTTCACGGCTGCTGCGTAGCACCTTCGCGTGCGGTGGCAAGCCCTCTGGCGTTAAAGACGGCGTCGATCTGCTCGCGACACGCTGCCCACACAGTCGCAGGCTCCCCGGACGCATCCACCACACGGATAAACGGACGCTTTAGCCCGAGGAAAATGCGTCGCACTTCGAGAAGTTGGTCGGCCTGCTCGAAAGTATTCGGCGCATCGCCTCGCGCTCGGATGCGCGCCAGCCCGGCGGCGGGGTCGAAGTCCAGCAGCAGCACGAGGTCGGGCTTGGGCGCGAAGCGTTCGTTTTCCGTCAGGACCCATTCCGGCGCGACGCCGCGCGCGCCTTGGTAGGCTGCGGTGGAAAGGTAGTATCGGTCTAGGATGACGACTTTTCCCTGCCGCAGTGCCGGGAGGATTACTTGCTCCACATGCTCGGCGCGATCCTTGAGGAAAAGCTCCAACTCATCCTCCAGAGTGAGGCGTCCCTCGAGCATGCTCTGCCGCAATTTCAAGCCCCACGGCCCGCGCGTCGGCTCGGCGCTCTGCACGCACACGAGGCCGCGCGCCGTGCAGTAATCGGCGATGTGGCGGGAGATGGTGCTTTTCCCCGCGCCGTCGATGCCTTCCAGCACGATCAGCCAGCCGGGTGCATTGGGTCGTATCATGATGCCGAGTCCCTTAAACGCGAACGCCGTGATTGGGAACCGTAAATCTTTCCCATCCAAAACACCTGCCATCCGCGATCTTCTATGCAGCAGTCGCGCAACAAGCGGCTGCCAGCTCTATCCAACCATCATGAACACTTTTTACTTACTTCTCGGAATCATAGCAGCCATCGCCATTGTTTTGGTCTGTGCGGAACTTTTCGCCCCCGAAGGCTACGAAGACGAGAATGGCTTCCATCTCGGTAGGGAGCCACGCACACCTTGTTAGTCTTCCGATCTGGCAGACGTGAAGATTTACTCAC
The DNA here is from genome assembly GCA_947471505.1 of Chthoniobacteraceae bacterium. GTDB lineage: Bacteria > Verrucomicrobiota > Verrucomicrobiia > Chthoniobacterales > Chthoniobacteraceae > SXWH01. The sequence continues at coordinate 49,224 of CANIWM010000031.1, forward strand.
TTTTCACACGCGGCCGGCGGGTTTGCTGCTATGGTGAAGGCCTAGATGCAGACCGAATCCACCATTGAACCGCCGCCAAAACCAAGTGCCCAGCACTCGGTGACGACGGCTGCTTTGCTGGCGACTTGGCGCACGATGCGCCGGCTTTTTATCCTCGTGATCGGGCTCACTGTCTCGCTGATCGGCGTAGCGATGGTGGTGACGCCGGGGCCGGCGATTCTGGTGATTCCGCTCGGTCTGGCGATTCTCGGCATTGAGTTCGCGTGGGCGCGGCGGTGGCTGGCGAAGTTTAAGAGTTACCTGCCGAAGAAGAAGCAGCCAGCAGCGTCTCTACCGCCCGCAGTACAGCCGGGCTCTGAATCTTCGCCGTCGGCGCCCCTTTCATCTTCGGGAGAAAGTGGACTAGCGGCGTCTCCGGTTGCGCAGCACTGAGGACGACGGCGCGTTCGTGGCGCGGTCGCCAGTGGAAGGGGTTCGTAGGGCCAAAGAGGGCGATCTGCGGCTGGCGAAATGCGGCGGCGAGGTGGACGACGGCGGTATCGCAACTGATCGTGATGCGTGCGCCTTCCACGAGGGCCGCGAGAGTGAGCAGGCTGGGCGGGCGGAGGAGCGGTGCGCCAAAAATCTGCCCTGCGTGTTGCAGCTCGAAGGCGTCGGGGCCGGAGGTGAGGATGGGCGTGATGCCGAGCGCTTTGAGCCCCGCGATGACTTCGCTCCATCGCTCGGGGAGCCAGTATTTCTCAGGCCGCGCGGTGCCGGGGTGCAGCAGGGCGTAGCTGCCGGAGATGCCCGCGCTGGCGAGGAGTTCGCGCGCTTTTTCCTGCGCGGAATGGGGGACGTGGAGCGTGGGCGCAGCGTCGGCGGCGGTGATGCCGAGCGGGCGCAGGAGGTCGAGGTAATGGTCGCAAGTGTGCGCAAGGCGGACCGGAGAATCCACGAATTCGTGATACGCGAGGCGGCGCAGGAGACGCCTGCAGACCCACTGGAAAGTGATGCGGCGCGGCGTGCGCGAGAGCCAGCCCATGAAGGCTGAGCGGTCGCTGCCGGTGAAGTCGAGGCACACGTCCCAGCCGCGCTGGCGGATGCGCTTCCACACGGCGGAGTTATCGCCTTTGCGAGAAAAAGCGAGCGCTTCATCCACGCCGGGCAGCGCCGGGAGCAGGGAGGCGCACGGCCCATCGGCGATGAGTGTGATGCGTGCGCCGCTCGCTTTTAATGCGGAAAGGACGGGCGTGGTGAGGATGAGGTCGCCGATGCGTTTGAGCTGTAGGACGAGGACGTTCATGGCTTCAGCCTTTCATACGCAGCGAGCAGTCGTGTGCGGAAATGCGCCCAGGTAAACTGCGCGCACACACGCTCGCGTCCTGCCGCTCCGAGCTTGGCGCAGAGGGCGCGGTCGGCGTGTAGGCGCTGGATGGCGGCGGCCAGCGCGTCGGGATCGTTCGGGGGGATGATGATGCCGTTCACGCCATCGAGGACGACATCGCCCGCTTCCCGCGTGGTGATTTGCGGGAGGCCGCAAGCCGCTGCTTCGTAAGTGCATTTCGCGCTGCCCTCGCACTCGCTGGGGAAGATGTGGACGCTCGCCGCGCGATACTCGGCGGCGACATCTTGTACAAAACCCAGCGCCTTCACATTCGCGGGCGCGTCGTGGAGCAGCGGCGCGATTTCATCGTGAACTGCGCCGATGAGCCGCAGCTCGGCATCGGGCAGCGCGAGGCGTTTCCACACGTCGAGGAGGTGATGCACGCCTTTGCGCTTGATGAGCGCGCCGACGAATACCGCGACGAATTTTCCCGGCGGCTCCGCAGGCGTGAACCGCTCGACATCCACACCACGCTGATGCCGGAAGAGCTTCTCGCGCGGCACTCCGGCGGCGAGGAACGTCTCCTCCGCCTTCTCGCTCAGGACGAGAATCAGGTCGGCCAAATCGTACTCTTCGAGCGTCTGCTGGCGGGGGATGAGCAAGCCGTTCTTCCAAGCCGCCCAGCCCCGCAGCGCCGCCGTCTCGCGCTCCGTCTTGGTGAGACGCAGCGGGAGGTCCTTGCCCTTGTGCCGGTGCCAAGTAGGAATCTCGATGAGCGACGGGATGCCGCGCTCTTTCGCCACGCGCAGCGAGCGGGCGCACTCGCCCGTCCAGCCGTGAAAGACGCGCCACTCCCCGCGCCGCAGCGTGCGCGCCGCCGCCCGATCCAGCGCGTGCTTTTTCGCCCCGTAGTAGTGCTGGCTGCCCAGCCCACTCAGCAACCGCACCGGATGCCAGCGCAGCGTGGCGATGCGTGCGGCGGGCAATTCGCTACGGTTTTCAAAAGCCAGCGCCTTCCACGGCAGCGCCGCACTTTCCAGCGCCCGCAGCGATTCCAACGCGACGGCATCGAGCCCCGCACCACCGATGCGGGCGCTCGTTGCATAAAGGATGGGCGCGTGTTCTTTCAAGTTCACCGTGTGCGATGCCGGATGCCGCCCGCGTACGCAATGCCGCTTTTGCTCCAAACCTCGCTTGCCGACTTGGAACGCCCTGCTACAACGCGCGGCCTTATGGGAAGACAATGGCTCCAAGCTAAACGTGAAGTCGCCAACTTGAAAAAAGGTCAAGTTGTCGGGAAACTCGCCAAGGAAATCTCCGTCGCTGCAAAGCTCGGCGGGGCTGACCCGGAGTCGAACGCACGCCTTTTTGCTGCCGTCGAAAAGGCACGCCGCAACTCCGTCACTCGCGACGCGATCGAGCGCGCAATCAAGAAGGGCGCAGGGCTCGGCGATGAGAAGATGGTGATGGAGCACATCGTCTTTGAAGGCTACGCGCCGCACAAAATCGCCCTCATCGTGGAGGTGCTGACGGACAATAATAACCGCACGGCACCGGAGCTGCGGGTAATGTTCAAAAAAGGGCAACTCGGCACGCCGGGGAGCAATAAGTTTCTGTTCGACCATGTGGCGCTGGTGGAGGCGCATCACGCGGATGCGACGAGGGACATCGAGGAAGCCGCCATCGAGGCGGGCGCACAGAATGTCGAGCCGCTGACGCACGACCAAAACGAAGACATCCCCGCTGGAATGCACGGCGCGCGGTTTATCGCGGAGCGTGCGGACTTGGCGGCGGTGTCGAAGTGGCTCAGCTCGAACGGCTGGACGGTGGTGACGAGCGAGTTTGGCTACATCGCGAAGAATTTCCCGGAGCTGTCCGAGGAGCACTTGGAGGAAGTGGGGGAGTTTCTGCAAGCGTTCGAAGACCACGACGACGTACACCGGGTGTGGGCGGCGCTGCGGTAGCCAGTAGTCGGTAGCCAGTAAGCAGTAGGCAGACTGCCAACTGCCAACTGCTCACTTTCTACTCCTCACTACGCCGCAGGCTGCCCCGGTAGCTGGACGTGGATGACGGGGAGCGGGTAGCGGATGATGAGCTGATCGTCCAAGTAGATCTCGATGTGATAAACGCCGAGAGTCTTGAATTGGATGTTGGTGAAAAGGTTCACGTTGGTGGCCATAGCTTCCATCTCTTTAAGGCGGAAGGTCACGGAGCTTTCGCCGAGAATTTTTTCGTCGGGCGCGAGCATCTTGGCGGTCTGCTTGAACTCGCCGACGCCGTTGCACCAGCGGGTCCATAGGCAGAGCTTGAGGAAGCCTATCGGGATTTGCGGGGCAGGGACGGCGTTGATGACGCCGACAAGCGTTTGCATTCCGGTAATTTCACGGCGGATGTCTTCGCAGAGGACGGAGGCTTGGCAATTTGGGAGCACGTATTTTTCGTTCACGCGGGGTGATTACGCGAGCGCGCTGGCAGCGTCAACGATACGCGGGCGGGAATGCTAAATAACTTCCCGACATGGCCTTTGTCCCGCTATGCGTGTCGTTGTTCATGAGCCGAGCTACCGAGCAATTTGAGATACAGACGCGATTGGCGATTGGCGACGCTGGGTTGGTTTACCGCGCCGCCGATAAGGCTGGGCGCGTGGTCGCTTTGAAACTCCTACTTACGGAGGGCCAAGTGGCACATCCTCTCGATGTGGAGGCGTTGCTCCGCGATGCGCCGCAGCTTCAGACCGTCACGGGTGTGAACATCGTGCAGCTTCTCGACGCTTTCCCCGATGAAGACGGGACGGTGCTCGTCTATGAATGCGCCGAGGGGCATCGGGGGCTGGACGTTCCCGCCAAGCGCCCGATCAGCGCTGCACACGCCGTGGACATCGCCGCGCAGCTTCTTTCCGCGCTGAGAAGTGGCGAGCGGCAGCGGTATCCACATGGCGATTTGAAGGCGAGCGACACGGTGATTATCGACCTTCCCGAGGGACGTCCGTTGGTGATGGTGCTGGACTGGGGGCTTGCGAATTACCGGCCCGAGCTTTCTCCAGAATCTTACGCATACACTGCGCCAGAGCGCTTCGCGGGTGGGCCACCGTCACACGTGGCGGACCTGTTTTCTGCGGGCGCCGTGCTGTATTATCTCTTCACAGGGAAGCGCCTTTTGCCGTGCAGCACGAAGGAGGAATTTATCGCCGCCTGGCCGAGTCTGGACGTGAATGCGCTCGGGATGTTGCGCCCGGATTTGCCAAAAGGACTCATTGAATGGGTGGCGAAACTTCTCGCGCCCGACCCGGCGATGCGCGTGCCCTCCGCTGTGGCCGCGCTGGAGAGCCTCGCCGCGCTTCAGCCACCGTTACCGCCTGCGGTTCCCGAGAGAATCCGCCCGAAAATCGTGCGCACTACGCCGCCGCCGCCAGTTTCGACAATTCGTCCGGCACCTCGTCCGACTCCCACTCAGACGGAGACTCCGCCGTCAGCGGCAGAGCCCGTCGATACGCAAAAAGTGATCGCGGACGCAAAGAAGGAAGTCGCCCGCCTTGCAAAAAAGCGACAGATGCTCTCGCTCGCCTCGATGCTCCTGCTGTTATTCGCCTGCGTGGGAATGGCGGGAGCGTTCTTGTGGAAAAACAAAACCAAAAAACAGGCTGATAATCCCGTCGAGCTGCCCTCCCCAAAGGCCAAACCGACGCTCGGCACCAAGGCCCCGGCTCCCACGCCGAAGAAAGCCGATCCGCCGACCCCACCGAAGGCAACTCCCGCTCCCGCTCCCCCGAGCTATTTCGCGATTGACGGGTTCGAGTATCCGCCGGGCGGCAAGCTCGCCGGGATGTCTGGCGGCACGGGCTGGGCCGGGCCTTGGACGGTGAACTTCGACGATTTAGTAAAGGTGGAGGCGGGCTCACTTGCTTTTGCCAAAGCCCCGACGGTTGGGGAAAAAGTCATCTTAAACCCCAGCCCGAAACCAGCAGACCCTGCTGCGCCACCGCCACCGCCAAACTCAACGGACCTCATTTTAACACGCTTTTTACCCCCGAAGGCGGTGACTGTGGATCCTAAAAAACCAAACGTCTTTTTCTTCAGAATCACCCTCCAACATGCCGACGCGCCCTTCAGCCCAGAGAGCGAGTTTCAATTTAACGCATTCGACCCTTCGGACGTGAAAAAGCCCATTCGCACGATCATCGGCGACCAAGGCGCGGGGTTTGAAATCTCGATGAACGACCGCAAAGTCATCAAAAAAGTCCCCAACGACAACAAGCCTCTGTGTGTCGTGCAGCGCTTCGAACTCAAGCCGGAGCCCGGTGGCAAATGGACGCTGGAATCGCGAGTATTCATCAACCCTAATCCGGACAGTCCCGCGCCGCCGCTACACGATTTGGAGTTCACGAAAAAGGGGCTCGAACTGCCGAAGCAATTCGGCGTCGTCCTCCGCAAAAAGCCCACGCCCACGACTCGTATCGACGAAGTGCGCTTCGCCCACCGCTGGGTCGGCCTATTCCGCTGAGCGGACTCTCATCTCTCAACCAACAAGAGGCATCTGCTGCGTGAGGCAGTGGAATGCCCCGAGGCCCCAAATGAGCTCGCGGCAATCGATGGGGATCACCTTCCGGTCAGGAAATGCCTTCTCCAAGATCGCCACCGCCCAGCGGTCGTTAGAATCCGCGAAGGTGGGCAACAGCACGACTTTGTTCGCGATGTAAAAGTTCGCGTAGCTGGCGGGGAGTCGCTGCCCGTCGCGCATGATTTTGTGCGGCATCGGGAGCTTGTGGACATCAAACCGCGAGATCGGACCGTCGTCGCCGGGAGTCGCATCGTTATCGCCTTCCTCGTCGGCGTGGTCGGACATTTTTTTTGAGCTTCCCTTTGCAGTGAGCCCGGCAAGGTAGTCGAAGTTTGCCTTCAGCGGCTCGAAATTCGGATCGCCGTGATCTTCTTCAAATGCACAGACGATTTCATCCTCGCTGACGAATCGCGCGATGTCGTCGATGTGCCCGTCGGTATCGTCGCCCTCAATGCCGTCGCCGAGCCAAAGGATTTCCTTCACTCCAAGCCAGTCGGAGAGGCGCTGCTCGATCTGCGCCTGCGAAAGATCGGGGTTGCGATTTTGGTTTAGCAAGCAACTGCGCGTTGTGAGCAAAAGCCCCGAGCCATTCACATCGATCGAGCCGCCTTCGAGAATCATGCCGGGGTATTCCACGGGTAGTCCGAGCTTTTGCGCGATAGCCGTGGGTACGTAGTCGTCGTCGTCGAAAGGCGGGTATTTCATCCCCCACGCATTATAGTCCCAGTCGAGCGTGAGCAGCTTGGGCTCTTGCTTGCGGGTGACAAAAATCGGCCCATGGTCGCGGCACCACGGCTCGTTGATGTGGATGTGGTGAAACGTGACGTGGCTCGTCTTCGCGCCGATTTTCGTGAGGATTTTCTTCACGTCCGTCTCGTGTGCTGCGTCGCAGACGTTGATGTGGACGGGCTCGGAGTCCGCCAGCGCGTGGACCATTTTCGCCAGCGCGGGCATCGCCTTATCGTAGGCACCCCTGCCGGGAAACGAGATGCCCTCGCGGCGCGGCCAGCTCAGCCAAGTCGCGGCGTGTGGCTCCCACTCCGCCGGCATTCGATATCCGCGCGCGCTTGCGGGCGGCGTGGTGGTTTCCGGCGTCGTCTGAGGTTCGGCGTTGTCTTTCGTATCAGTCATTTAAGAACGCACATGGATGGCGTGAACATTTGATTTCCGCAACATGGGAAAATCAAACGAGCACGATTCGTGTCGTGCGACACTAGACGCCGAAACTTTTTTCCGGGGGGAAGTTCCCTTACACCAAGTCGTCTTCCGCCGCGTTCGTCACACTTCCGCTGGTCTGATATTCCGTCACGCGCGTCTCGAAAAAATTCTTCTCTTTGCGGAGGAAAATCACCTCGTCCAGCCATGCAAACGGGTTCGTCTTCACGTTTGAGAGCGTCGGCAGATTTAGCCCTGCGAGACGTCGGTCGGCGTTGTATTCCACGTAGGTCAAAAAGTCCGCCTGCGTCATTCCCACGCCGTCTTCCGGCAAACAATCGCGCACAAATTCTTTCTCCAGTTCGACGCCTTCGCGCATGAACTCGACAAGCTCCGCGCGGAACTCCGGCGTCCACAAATCGGGATTCTCCGCGATGAGTTGCGTGAGGATGTAGCGGCCCAACTCGATGTGGTTCGATTCGTCGCGCAACGTATATTGGAACATCTGACCGATGCCCGTCATTTTGTTCTGCCGGTGCAGCGAGAGAATCATCGCGAACAGAGCGTAGAATTGCGTGCCTTCCATCACCTGTGTGATGCCGAAGATCGCCTTCGCGAATTTCTGTTTGTTCACCGTCTGCGTGAGGTCGATCCCCATTTTCAACTCCGGCATCTGCCGCGTGATGAACGCGTTTTTGCGCTGCACGCTCGGGATGTCGGTGAATTTCGCCGTCACCTCATCGAGGTCGATATTTAGCGAGCCGATGATGTGCAGCAGCGAATCCATGTGGATGGACTCTTCCGCGATGTGCCGCAGCGAGGCGTGCTTCAGCTCCGCCGCCGTCAGATTGTCCTCAATGACGTGCAGCACCGAGTCTCCCACGATGCCTTCTGCCGCGGAAAAATAGCCCACGCCCATCTCGATAATCCACCGCTCTTTCGCCGAGAGCGCGCCCGTGTTCCACTGCTGCGAATCGCGCGTCATGTCGATAACATCGGGCTCCCAGTGGTTCGCCTTCATCTGCTTATAAATGCGATACGCGTCGTGGTACTTCAGCGGCAAAATGTTCAGTTCCGCGCTGCGCATTCCGTTGATGACTTTCTTCCCAGCCAGTCGAGCGCGGGCCTTCGTTTTATCCAAACGGAATGTCTTCGAGCCCATTTGATAGACGACAAAATCTCCTTGCTCAGTGGCGACGATTTTATCGCCAGAAAAGGTGAGGGCATCGGGTTCAGAAACGGCAGCAGTCATTGGAAGTTGTTTATTGGTTCAAAAAGTGACGAAACCACACTATATAGTGGCTTTACGTTAGAGCGACGCTTGATGTAGCGGTTGAGCGTGCGCCGTCAAGCCAACGCCATCAGCCGTACAAAGAAATGTTTCGAGGGAAGAGTTCCGCCACTCGAAAGTGGCCGTAAACTCCCATACCGATGCGGCTATTTCGACCGCCGAGAGCCTTACTCCTTACGGCAGCGGGCGCTTTACTCCTCGGCGGATGAGTTCCTCTTCCACCCGAGATGGCTCTGTCGCGGTATCACCGATTCGGCGCGCGAGGGCACCTTCGATTTCCTGGAATTGGGCCTGCCACTTTTCCGCGAGTGAAAATGCACGCGCAGCCTCGGCGTTGTGTTGCGCCGTAATCTTCTGCATCCACTCCCGATAGGCCTTCGGTCCGCCTCCGTCGAATGTCGCCATGTGAAATTGCGAATACAATGACGCGATTCGGCGGGCGACTTCCGGCGGGTTCGGGTGATTGAGGACAGAGGCCTTTTTGTAGCAGAGGTATGCGAGATTCAGGTCGCCCCGGTTCGCCAGCAAATCGCCCATGACGAGGAAGCCGTCGGCAAATGTCTGGTCGTTCTCGAGCAAGCGCTGGAGCCTGTCGAAGCGGTCCGGCGCGTAGTCCATCTGCTTTGCAGGCTCTATAGTGGTGAATCTTGGGTTGAACGCATCCGCGTAGGCTTCGCCTAAAAAGTTCTGCGCAGGTTTTGCCTTCGGATCCGCGGCGGTCTGGACGCGGAATTTGAGATTGAGAAGATACCAGTCACCCAGTCCGAGATGGCCTTCGGGCTTGATCGTCAGGGCCTTTGAAATCCACGCTGCCGAGGCTGCAAAGTCCCCCCGCTTCTTTTCCAAAACGCCGAGGTTCGACATGGTGAAGTAGTCCTCTGGCTTCTCGGCGAGGTTCTGCTGGAGGAGGCTCTCGGCGTCTTTCCATCGCTCCAGTCGGATGTATGCGACCGCGAGATCGTTGCGCTCTTCAAATGTGGGAGCAGACTTTTCCGCAAGTCGCCGCACGCGTTCGCGATAGTATCCGGCGCCGTGATGAGGAAACTGCCCGGTGATGAAATCATCCTAAAAACGGCAGTTGACCCCGTTTTTGAGGCCGAAAAATAGGGTATTTTACTCTGGAAATTGCCAACTGCGGAGCAGTTGAAAATCACTCACCCGTCCAAGGCTCATTTTTCTCTGAAAATCCGTTCAACTGCCGTTTTTAGG
>CANIWM010000032.1 GCA_947471505.1 Chthoniobacteraceae bacterium
CCGTAGCTCGACATTCCAATGTCGAGTAGAGGCTGCGGAGAAGCAGGGCGTTCTCTCAGATGGAAACGTCCAAACTCGACATTGGAATGTCGAGCTACGTCGCGTCTCCGACTTTTTGCGCCCGCATCTCTTATTGTGAAAGATGGTAGGGGTACGCAAAAGCGCCGGCCTCCCTCGTGGAAGACCGGCGCGATGTCCGTCACTGCCTCACTGGGCAATGGTTGTCAGATATTTATACCGCTTTCTCGCCCATCTCTTCGGTGCGGATGCGGACGGCTTGTTCGACGTTGGTCAGGAAGATTTTCCCGTCGCCGATTTTGCCGGTCTTGGCTGCTTTGATGATGGCTGCGACTGCTTGGTCGGCGAGTTCGTCGGTGACGACGGTTTCGAGTTTGATCTTCGGTAGGAAATCCACCGTGTATTCACTCCCTCGGTAGATTTCGGTGTGGCCTTTTTGGCGTCCGAATCCTTTGACCTCGGTGACTGTCATGCCTTCGATGCCAATGGCAGCGAGGGCGTCTTTTACTTCCTCCAGTTTGAAGGGTTTGATGATTGCTTCGATTTTTTTCATGGCTGTGTGTGTTTACTTTTTCGGAAGTGGGTTCCAACTCGGGCGTCCATAGACCACTCCGCCCGAGTTGGTTTCCCCCTTACATGATTGTTGATAGTTTTTTCGTTGGGTGGAGGGGTTCCAGCCCGGGCGTCCATAATCCACTCCGCCCGAGCTGGTTTCCCCCCTACATGAGGTCTTTAGAGGATGTATCCCTCTTCGCCGTGGTCGGTGATGTCGAGGCCGGAGGTTTCTGCCTCTGCTTCTGGGCGTAGCCCGATGACCGCTTTGACGATAAATGTGATGACCACCGTGCCGACAATGCTGAGCACGAGGGTGAAGGCGATCGCTTTGAACTGCTCGATGACGAGCGTGTGGCCGACGATGTCCTTGAGGTTCGTGGCGAGATTCCCGTTGCCGGAATCGTGTGTGGCGAGGACGCCGGTAAGAATGGCGCCGAGTGTGCCGCCGACGGCGTGGACGCCGAAGGTGTCGAGAGCGTCGTCGTAGCCGAGCTTGGCCTTTACGATGCTGACGAAGATGTAGGGCACGATTGCCGCGAGGACGCCGATGACCATCGCTCCGTTGGCGGTGATGAAGCCGCAAGCAGGAGTGACGACTACGAGACCGGCGACGATGCCCGAGCAGAAGCCGAGGACCGACATGTGGCCGCGGTGCATTTTCTCGATGACGGCCCAGACGAAGCCGGCGGTGGCCGCTGCGAGTGTGGTGGTCATGAAGGCGTTGCTCGCTACGTTATCAGCGGCGACTGCGGAGCCTGCGTTGAAGCCATACCAGCCGACCCAGAGCATCCCGGTGCCGACCATACAGAGGACCATCGAGTGCGGGGCCATTTTCTCTTTTCCAAAGCCCATGCGCTTTCCGAGCATGATGCAGAGGATGAGTGCGCTCCAACCGGAGGTCATGTGGACGACGGTGCCGCCTGCGAAGTCAATCGCCTTGATGCTTGCGCCGGAGTTCCAGACGCCGTTCATGAAGCCCGTGACGCCCCATACCATGTGGGCCATCGGGAAATAGACGATGAACATCCAGAGTGCGACGAAGAGGAGCACTGCGGAGAACTTCATGCGCTCGGCGACCGCGCCGACGATGAGCGCCGGTGTGATGATGGCGAACATGAGCTGATACATGGAGAAGACGTTTTCGCCGACCCAGTAGGAGTAGTTGCCGTTTGGCGTGCTGGAGACGCCGTTGAGGAAGAACTTCGCGTTGCCGCCGATGAAGGCTGCGAGGCCGGATGCTTTGTTGCTGTCATCAAAGACGAGGCTGTATCCGACTGCCCACCAGAGGATGGTGACGAGGCCCGCGATGCCGAGACATTGCGCGCAGACGGAGAGGACGTTCTTTTTCCGAACGAGCCCACCGTAGAAGAGGGCGAGACCGGGAAGCGTCATAAAGAGCACGAGTGCCGTGCAGATCATCATGAAGCCGTTATGGCCTGCGGAAGCAACGGCGGTCGTCGGCGCAAACTTCGCCAGCGCCGCTGAATCTTGAAGTGATTCAGGAAGTGCGGCGTTGCCGTCCTTATCCTTCGTGGTCTTCAGCGGAGCCGTTGGGTCGGTGTTATTGTGCGCGGCCTCTAGGATGGCGAGGCGCTGTTCCACGGTGAGTTCGGCTGCTTTTGCTTCCTCAGCCTTTGGAGCTTCGGCGGCTACTGGGGCCGCGGCTGGTGGAGTGGCAGGCGCGGCATCTTGCGCGGACAGCGATGCGGTGCCAAAACCGAGCGACATGGCGGCTGCCACGGCGAGGTTCGTTATGGTTCGATGTAGTTTCATACGTTGTTGTTTGTTTCCTTATGTAGGTTTGTTATTTTTTGCCAAACCGCTGCCTGCTGTCCGGAATTGACCACCCGTGGTGGCGCATTATCGGATAACCGACCCTCGTTTTGACACGCCGCCCTTAGCAACGGCCATGCCAGCCCCGTGCCATTCTCATTTTTACAGAGGAAAAAAGGTGGAAACTCGCAGTTTTGCGCGTTCTGAGTGGTGTGCAGAAAACGCCAATTTGCCGATAGGTGGCGTAATTTATCCACGCGATGAAAGACGCGGGCGCAAAAAGTCGGAGGCGCGGCGTAGCTCGACTTTCCAAAGTCGAGGTTGGGCGTTTCCATCAGCGAGAGCGTCCTGCTTTTCCCCGGCGCTCACTCGACATTGGAATGTCGAGCGACGTTTTTGCGCCCGCATCATGGAACACAACGCCGGGTGTCGTCGTCGTGCAGAAAGTCCGCACGGCGGGTATAACTCGTTTGGGTGCCGGAGCTTGGTTGCTGGGTGGGCTGAAAAATATAGTGGAAATTATAATATCCGTCGCTAAGGTCCGCTCCTGATGAAAACTCCACGTCGGCTTTTACCAATCGGAATCTTTAGTGTTTTGCTCCTCGCGGCGGTGGCTCCTGCCCACGCAGTTCGGCCATATAGCTCCAGAGTTGTGAATTCCTCTGCCTACCGCATTAATTCACAGTCGGGCGTGATGCCGTCGGTGATCCGCCCCGTATCAAGGCCGACGGTAAAGCTTGAGCGGGGGACTTCGATTTTTGGCCAAGCGCTCTCGTCGTTGAAATCATGGACGGGGCTTGGAACGAGTGACCTCCGGACCAATGGAGATGTTTCGGCTTATGGTGAGGTTCGGTCCCCTGCCCCCGTTCGCACTCTAATCTCCACTCAGGTGCGTCCTGGAAGGCCGTTGCGCGCTGCGCTTGGACCTTACTCTATTCGCTAAAACACTCCGCTCGTCTCTGGCCCGGGATGGCGCACTCTAAAGTCTTCTTTCTATGAAAAGGCACATCCTATCTCCCGAGCCGCTAGAATCGCGCATTGCGCCGGCCACGTTTATGGTCACGACCGTCGCGGACAGTGGCGCGGGGTCTTTGCGACAGGCGATATCGAGCGCAAATAGCGCGGCTGGAGCCGATACAATCCTCTTTGGGTTCACGGCGGGGAGTTTCCCTGTGATCTCGCTGCTTTCGGCGTTGCCGGTGATCGCGGGGGATGTCTTTTTAGATGCAGCGCTGGCCGTGGGAGCAGGGCCGGAAGTTGTGCTGGATGGCGCGGCGGCGGGGTCGGCGGTGGGGCTCTCGATCACTGGGAGCAATGTGACGGTGAAGGGGTTGGTGATCCGCAATTTCTCCAGCCACGGCATCCTCGTGAACGGCTCGAACCACGTCATCGCGAATAATTACATCGGCACGGATGTCACGGGCACGGTGGATTTAGGGAACGGTGGCGACGGAGTGGACGTGGTGAGCGGGACGAACAATACGGTGGGGCCGGGCAATCTGGTCTCGGGCAACACGGGCACTGGAGTGCACCTGGCGCTTGGCAGCACGTTCGGGACGGTGATTGGGAATAAGATCGGCGTGAACGCATCGGGGAACGCGGCGATTCCAAACCTCAATGGCGTGGTCGTGGATGGCGATTCGGGCGGGAACATCATCGGCGGCGCGGCGGTGGGCGAGGGCAATCATATCAGCGGCAATACGGACTACGGCATCAAAATGAACAGTACCGTGGATGGCAGCACGTCTGCGCCATCGGGGTTCATCCGGGGAAATTACATCGGCACGGGCGCGGGCGGGCTCGGGGACCTTGGGAATGGAAAAAGCGGCGTCTTTTTATCGAGCAGCATCGGCGTGCGCGTGGGCGGGACGGCGACGGGCGAGGGGAACATCATCTCTGGCAACAACACGTATGGCGTGGAGATTAACAGCGGCAGTCGGCATCAGCTCATGGGGAACTGGATAGGCCTCGACTCGACGGGGACGGCGACCGTCGCGAACAGCCAGACGGGCGTGTATATCAATGGCTCGGACCTGAACGTCGTCGGCAGCCAAGTCGCCACGGCGCGCAACGTCATCGCCGGCAACGGGCTGCACGGGGTGAATCTCCTCTCGGGCGGAGACTCGAATACGCTGCTGGGGAACTTCATCGGCACGGACAAAACGGGCACTTTAGACCTCGGCAATACCGGCGACGGCATCCGCATCCAGAGCGTGCTCCAGACGACTATCGGCGGTGGCGGGACGAATGCGGGCAACGTGATCTCGGGCAACGGCGGCGACGGCGTGTTCATTTCAGTCAATTCCGCCTCGCTGTCGGTCGCGACGCTGAAGGCGAACATGATCGGCATGAACGCAGCGGGCACGGGCAGCGTCGGCAACACCGGCAACGGCATCAACATTTCCAATGCAAGCGGCGGCGCGACGATCATCGGCAGCGCTGGCTCGGGGAATATCATCGGCGGCAACGGCTTGTCGGGCATCGTCGCGGGGACGGCGGACCTGCTCACCATCCAGGGCAACACGATTGGGAAATCGGGCGCTGCAAACGCGCGGGGGATTTTGCTAAATACGACCGCAGGCGCGACGGTCGGCGGCATCGTGGCGGGGCAGGGGAACAACGTAGGCTTTAACACCGGGAACGGCATCGCACTGGGCAGCGCGGCGACGGCCATCATTCGCGGAAACTCGCTGCACGATAACGGCGCTCTCGGCATTGACCTGAACAACAACGGAGTGACGGCCAATGATGCGAACGACACGGACAGCGGCGCGAATGGGCTGCTCAATTTCCCCGTCATCACCACCGCCGTGGCCACGGGCAGTAGCACCATCGTTTCCGGCACTTACGCGGGCCTCGCGAACACGGACCTGAACCTCGACTTTTACAGCAACACCGCTGGCGGCGAGGCGGAGACTTATCTCGGGACGTTTGCGATCACCACGGACGGATCGGGAAATGGGACATTCTCCACGACGCTCGGGGTCGTCCCGGCGGGCCGCACGGTCAGCGCCACAGCGACGCGCGCGGTGTCGCCGTTTCACACGTCGGAAGTCTCTGCGCTCGTCGCCCAGACAAGCGCCACGCCCTCCCTGACGATCTCTGATGTCACCGCTGCGGAAGGCGCGAGTGGCACGACAAACTTCGTTTTCACCGTCACGCTCAGTGCCGCCATCGCCACGGATGTGACGGTCAATTTCGCCACGGCAAACGGCACCGCCGCTGCGGGCAGCGACTACACGGCGGCGAGCGGCACGCTGACTTTTACCGCTGGGCAGACTTCTAAAACCATCACCGTCGGCGTGCTCGGCGACACGGCCAGCGAGGCGGCGGAGACGTTCTTCGTGAACCTCACGAGCCCCGTCGGCGCGACGCTGGCAGATTCGCAAGGGCTCGGGACGATCAATAACGACGATCTGCCGCTGATCTCGGTGAACGACGTGAGCATCGTCGAGGGCAACAGCGGCACGAGCAACCTGATTTTCACTGTCTCGCTCAATAGCACGCCCGCCAGCACGGTGACGGTGGACTTTGCGACAGCAAACGGCACGGCGTCGGCGGGCAGCGATTACGCGTCGGCAACCGGGACGCTCACTTTCGCGGCTGGAGAAACCTCGAAAACGGTGACCGTGGCTGTGAATGGCGACGTGACCGTGGAGCTGGCTGAGACGCTCTTCCTGAACCTCACCAACGCCAGCGGCGGAACGATCTCTGACGCGCAGGGGCTCGGGACGATCAGCAACGACGATGCACCCGTGATCTCCGTGGACGATGTGAGCATCGCGGAGGGCAATAGCGGCACGTCGAACCTCGTCTTTACGGTCTCACTCAACACCCCGTCCGTCATCGCAGTAACTGTGGATTTCGCGACAGCGAACGGGACGGCGACAGCGGGCGGCGACTACGTGGCGACGAGTGGGACGCTGACTTTTGCCGCCGGGCAGACTTCCAAAACGGTGTCCGTAACCGTGAACGGCGACGTGACCGTAGAGCAGGCCGAGACGTTGTTCTTGAATCTTACCAACCCCGGTTCCGCGACGATCTCGGATGCGCAGGGGCTCGGAACAATTACGAACGACGACACGGCGCTCGTGACAATTAACGATGCAACGATCACCGAGGGGAACTCGGGGGCGACGAACATGGTGTTCACCGTCTCGCTTAGCAACCCCTCGGCGAGCTCCATCACTGTGGACTTCGCGACTGGCGATGGAACGGCTGTGGCCGTGAGTGACTACGTGACGACGAGTGGGACGC
Organism: Chthoniobacteraceae bacterium; assembly: GCA_947471505.1. Classification (GTDB taxonomy): domain Bacteria; phylum Verrucomicrobiota; class Verrucomicrobiia; order Chthoniobacterales; family Chthoniobacteraceae; genus SXWH01. The sequence goes on from CANIWM010000032.1 coordinate 6,604, forward strand.
TCACATTTACCGCCGGGCAGGTGACGAAAACGGTGACGGTGGTTGCACTGGGCGACTTGACCGTGGAGCAAGCCGAGACGCTGTTCCTTAATCTCACCAACCCGAGTGGCGCGACGATTTCCGATGCGCAGGGACTCGGCACGATTTCGAACGACGATACGGCGCTCGTGACGATTGCCGACGCGACGATCGCCGAGGGGAACTCGGGGACGACCAACATGGTTTTCACCATCTCGCTCAGCAATCCATCGGCGAGCTCCATCACTGTGGACTTTGCGACTGCCGACGGCACTGCGCTCGCGGGCAGCGACTATACGGCAACGGCGGGAACGCTCACTTTCGCGGCAGGGGAAACCTCGAAAACGGTGACCGTGGCTTTGAACGGCGACGCGATCGTGGAGCCCGCCGAGACGCTCTTTTTGAACCTCGCCAATCCGAATGGCGCGACGATCTCAGACGCGCAGGGGCTTGGGACGATCACCAACGACGATTCGCCCGTCATCACGGTGAACGATGTGAGCATCGCCGAGGGCAACAGCGGCACGTCGAGCCTCACTTTTACCGTCTCGCTGAACATCACCTCCATCAGCGCAGTGACGGTAGATTTTGCGACGGCGAACGGGACAGCGACGGCAGGAAGCGACTACGTGGCGACGAGCGGGACGCTCACTTTTGCTGCGGGGCAGACTTCCAAAACGGTGACCGTACTGGTGAACGGCGACGTGACGGTGGAGCAAGCCGAGACGCTATTCCTGAATCTCACGAACCCCAGCGGCGCGACGATTTCCGATGCGCAGGGACTTGGCACGATCACGAACGACGATACGGCGCTCGTGACGATTAACGATACAACGATCACCGAGGGGAATTCGGGGGCGACGAACATGGTGTTCACCATCTCGCTCAGTAACCCCTCGGCGAGCACCATCACCGTGGACTTCGCGACCGCGAGCGGCACCGCGCTGGCAGGTAGTGATTACGTGACGACGAGCGGGACGCTCACATTTGCTGCCGGGCAGGTGACGAAAACGGTGACGGTGGTTGCACTGGGCGACTTGACCGTGGAGCAAGCCGAGACGCTGTTCCTCAATCTCACCAATCCGAGTGGCGCGACGATTTCCGATGCGCAGGGACTCGGCACGATCACGAATGACGATACGGCGCTCGTGACGATTAGCGATGCGACGATCTCCGAAGGGAACTCGGGGACGACGAATATGGTTTTCACCGTCACGCTCAGCAATCCATCGGCGAGCGCTATCACCGTGGACTTCGCGACTGCCGACGGCACGGCGCTGGCCGGGAGCGACTACGCAGCCTCGACGGGGACGATTACATTTGCTGCGGGCGAAACATCGAGAACGGTGTCCGTTCCGGTGAGCGGAGACGTGACTGTCGAATTTTCCGAGACGTTATTCGTGAACCTCACAAACGCCAACGGCGCGACGATCACCGACGCACAAGGGCTCGGGACGATCAGCAACGACGACGCACCTGTGATCTCCGTGGACGATGTGAGCATCGCGGAGGGCGATAGCGGCACGTCGAACCTCGTCTTCACGGTCTCACTCAACACCCCGTCCGTCATCGCTGTAACCGTCGATTTCGCGACCGCGAACGGGACGGCCGCGGCAGGAAGCGACTACGTGGCGACGAGCGGGACGCTGACTTTTGCCGCCGGGCAGACTTCCAAAACGGTGTCCGTAGTCGTGAACGGCGACGTGACGGTGGAGCAGGCCGAGACGTTATTCTTGAATCTTACCAATCCTAGCGCCGCGACGATCGCTGATGCGCAGGGGCTCGGAACAATCTCTAACGACGATACGGCGCTCGTGACGATTACCGACGCGACGATCACTGAGGGGAACTCGGGGACGACGAACATGGTTTTCACGGTCTCGCTCAGTAATCCATCCGCGAGCTCTATCACCGTGGACTTCGCGACGGCAGACGGCACCGCGCTGGCAGGTAGTGATTACGTAGCCATGACGGGGACGCTCACTTTTGCTGCCGGAGAGACGACGAAAACGGTGACGGCTGTCGCGCTCGGCGACGTAACCGTGGAGCAAGCGGAGACGCTGTTCCTCAATCTCACCAACCCAAGCGGCGCGACGATCTCGGATGCGCAGGGACTCGGAATGATTTCGAATGACGATACCGCATTCGCGACGATCGCCGATGCGACGATCCTTGAGGGTGACGCCGGAACGACGGACCTCGTTTTCACGATCACCCTCAGCAATCCGTCTGACAGCGTCATCACCTTAGACTTCGCGACGGCCGACGGCATTGCGCTCGCTGTGGGCGATTACGTCGCGACGGCGGGAACGATCACATTTACTCCCGGACAGACGACGAACACGGTAACCGTCGTCTCGCTCGGTGACGGACTGCCGGAACTAACGGAGACGCTCTTCCTCAATCTCAGCAACGCTCTCGGCGCGACGATCACGGACGCGCAGGCGCTCGGTACCATCACGAACGACGACACGCCCTCGTTGACTATCGGCGACGTCTCGCTGGCAGAAGGGGATGGCGGAGATGCGCTGTTCACTTTCACGGTTTTGCTCTCGAAGGCATCGACCCTCGCCGTCACTGTGGACTTTGCCACCGTCGCTGGCAGTGCGCTGGCGGGTCTGGATTTTGCAGCGGCGAGCGGGCAATTGACGATTCCCGTAGGCGAGACGAGCGTGCAATTCACCGTCTCAATCGCGGGGGAGAATCTCGTGGAAGAGGATGAGACTTTCACGGTAGTTCTCAGCGCACCGCAGTATGCGACTCTTGCCGACGATACGGCCCTCGCGACCATTTTTAATGACGACGCAACCACGCTGAATGTCGCTGACGTTTCGCTCAGTGAAGGCGATGCGGAAACAACGAATGCGGCGTTCGTGGTAACTCTCACCGCGCCGAGCGCGAGCGACATCACGTTCGACTTCACCACGCGCGACGGTTCGGCGCTCGTGGGGAGCGACTACGTTTTCACGGCGGGCTTCTTCACAATCCCGGCGGGAACCACGAGTGTCGAAATCCTTGTGCCCATCGTCGGCGACGCGCTCCTTTCTACCGACGAAACATTCTCGCTCGATCTCAGTAATGTCTCGGGCGCAATTGAGGGCGTTCTCACTGCCGACGGGGCTATTTTGAATGACGACGCAGCCGTCACCATCTCCATCGGTGACATCGCCACCGTTGAGGGGCGCAGCGGGACGAAGGATTTTGTCTTCACTGTCCAACTCTCCGGTGGCCTCGAAGATGAAATGTCGGTGGACTTCGTGAGCACCGCCGGGACTGCGGAGGCTGGCGTTGATTACACGGATGTTTCCGGCACCCTCACCATCCCGGCCGGCGAGACAAGCGCCACTATCTTGGTGCCCGTGATGGGAGACACCGATGTTGAGTTTAATGAGACGTTTTCCGTGACGCTCAGCGCGCTCATCGGGACGCCGCAACTGAGCATCGCGGACGACACTGCGACGGGGATCATTCGGAACGACGACTTCGAGTTTAGCATCACCGGCGGCTCTTTCACAGAGACTGGTAACTACGTCTTCACCGTCACACTTTCCGGCACGTCGGACACGGTCGAGACGGTTGATTACGCCACTCGCACTGACACCGCGACGGGCACGGATTTCGTGGCGGCGGGCGGCACACTTACATTTGCGCCGGGTGAGACGAGCGCCACGTTTTCCTTTGCCATCACGAGCGACACGCTTACCGAGATCGACGAGGCATTTTTCGTGGACCTCTCGAATGCAACCGCCGCCGTCGCGACGGGCACCGCTCAAATCGTCATTCTCGACGACGACGCACCGGACATCCTGCTCGCCGCCTCGCCGACCGCGCTCGAAGACGGCACGGATGACGCCGGGCGCGTCGCGTTCAAAATCTCGCTCAGCCACCCATCCACGTTGCCTATCACCATCCACCTCCAGACCATTGCTGGCGCGGCGACGGGCGCGGATTTCAACGTGATTGATACCGACATTTTCTTCGCGCCGGGGCAGACGGAGTTTGAAAGTGAGGTCATTATCCGCGGCGACCTTTTTGCAGAGGCCGACGAGACATTCACTATTCAGATATCCGACATCAAGGGTGCGCAAGTCGGCGCTGCCGTCAGCATCCTCGACAACGACGGACTGCTCATCAGCAAGAACCGAAAAACCGCCACATGGCGCGACCTCGACGGCGACCTCGTCACCCTCACCGCCACGAAGCCCATCCTCACGTCCTCGATCTTCGGCTTCCGCTTCGGCGATCCCTTCCCCGCCGCGCCCACGCGCAGCGGACAGCTCCTCGAATCGCTCGACCTCACCGCCGCCGGTGCAGCAGCGCAAGGCGTATCTTTGACGTTCACAGCCAAACGCAAAGACGCCCTCGGCGACAAGCTCGTGAACGTCGGCGCGATCCACGCGGCAGGCATCAAGCTCGGTGCCGTGACTATTCCCGGGGACCTCGGCAAAATCGAAACGGGCACTGGCCTAGCGAAGCTTACCCTTGGTTCCCTCGGTTCCCTCGGCACCACCACCCAAGCCGCAGGTGGCGATCTACTCAGCAGCGTCGGCGGAAATCTCGGCGCGCTCAAAGTGCTCGGCAATTTCTCCGGGGCCACGCTACGCATCACTGGCGACCTCGGAGCCACGACCATCGGCGGTAGTCTCTCCGGCAGCGGCGGAATCTTTGCGGGCGGAAAAATCACGGACATTTCCATCAAGCGCGACATCCTCGGCGACGCCTCAAATACGCCCGTCCGCATCACCGCGACAGGTAGCGGGAAAACCCCCGCAATCAACTCACTCGCCGTCGGCGGCAATGTGCAAAACGCCGAGATTCTCGCGGGCTACAACACAGCAGGCGCGCTGGTGAATGGCGGTGCATCCATCGGTAAAATCGCTGTCCTCCGCAACTGGGTCGCCTCTTCGGTCTCGGCGGGCGTTGACCGTGGCGGAGATGGACACTTCGGCACGAACGAAGATTTCCTCGGCGCGTCGCCGCTCATCGCGCGCATCGCCAGCATCGTCATCACTGGCGGCGTGTTTGGCACGCCCGGCGGAGGGGACCACTTCGGCTTCGTAGCGGAGCAAATCGACAAATTAAAAATCGACGGCATCGTCCAGCGACTCACTCCCGGCGTTGATACACTGTCGCTCGGCACTTCGGATGTCGTTGCCCGCGAGTACGTATTCGTCCTTTAAGTTTCTCCATTCATGCACTCACTCGAAGCCGCCCGCGCGCTCATCGCCGGAGCCTGTCACCCACTGCCGCCGGAGCGTGTCCCGCTTGAGCAGGCGCTTGGTCGTGTGCTCCGAGAATCGGTCGCCGCGCGGGAAGACTTCCCGGCTTTCGACCGCAGCGCATTCGACGGCTACGCGCTGTGCGCTGCCGATACTCCGGGCCTACTCCGTGTTGTCGCAGAAATCCCCGCTGGCCTTGCACCCACCATCGAGCTTTCTGCCGGAGAATGCGCCCGCATTTTCACCGGTGCACAGCTCCCCACCGGAACTGACGCCGTCGCCATGCAGGAAGACTGTCGCCGTGAAGGCGATACCGCCAGCATCCCGGCTATCGCTCGCTGGCAGGGGATTCGTCGGCGAGGCGAGGATGCCGCCGCTGGCACCGTGCTGTTGCATCGCGGCATACGGCTTGGCGCTGTGGAGGCTTCGTTGCTCGCGCAACTTGGTCACACAACACCGCTCGTCGGCACGGCGCCGCGCATCTTCCACGTTGTCACGGGTAGCGAACTCGTCCCGCCTGACGAGACGCCCGAGCCCGGAAAAATCCGCGATAGCAATACGACGCTCATCGCCGGACTCGCCGCCGCATTCGGCGCAAGCATCACTGCCCGCCGGGCTGGCGACGATCTTCCGACTCTGCTCGCCGCGCTTGGCTCCGAGCCCGATTTTGGCTGGGACGTTCTGCTCATCTCCGGCGGCGCGAGCGTGGGCGACTATGATTTTGGCGCTCGGGCGCTCGGCGAACTTGGCTTCAGCATCCAGTTTTCCCAAGTGAATCTCCGCCCCGGCAAGCCGCTCATCTTCGCCACGCGCGGGCGGCAGCTCGCATTCGTCATCCCCGGCAACCCGCTCTCGCACTTCGTCTGCTGGCACGTCGCTATCCGCGCCGCGCTGGAGATGCTGACTACGGGCGAGACGGCGCTCCCGGTTTTCACCGTCGTCGCCGACAGCGCGCTCCCCGGTAACCCACGCGAGACGTGGTGGCCCGCGCGCCTTTCTATCGCGGAGGGACGCGCTGTGGCGGTGCCGCTCAAATGGCGCAGTTCCGGCGACATGACGGCCATCGGCGATGCCGACCTGCTCCTGCGAATCCCGACGGCGATTGCGGCGGGCGGGTTGGTCGAAGCGTTAAGGATCTCGTGATGCAATGGCTCGCTCCGACGCGAAACCCTTGGCATTGCGGAGTCTCGCCGCTACACCGCTCTCAACTTCAAACTATGCTCAAACACCTACTGATCTCCGCTGCACTCATCGCGAGTGCTTTCGCACAGGAAACGAAGCCCGCCGAGCCGCCCAAGGATGACAAGAAGGAGGAGAAAAAAGACAAACCCAAGGAGCCGAAGGAAACCAAGGGCTCGGTGAAAATTGCCGGTGCCGAGGTCACGTATATCGCCAAGACCGGCACGCTGCCGCTGCTGAAGGATGACGGCACGCCGCGCGCGGATGTGTTCTACGTTTACTACGCGGCCACCGGCGCCGATGGGAAACCGCTCGCGGCGGCAGATTCGAAGCGACCGGTGATGTATTGCTTCAACGGCGGACCGGGGAGCGCGGCGGTGTGGCTGCACTTTGGCGGGCTCGGGCCGAAGAAAATATCCCTCCCTGCGGATGGGAAGACGTTCGCCGCGATTGGGTCGATTGCAGATAATCCAGACTCGATCCTCGACGCCACGGACCTCGTCTTTCTCGATCCCGTGGGCACCGGCGGTTCGCGCCCGGCGAAGGGGGAAAAAGGCGAGCAGTTCTGGGGCGTGGATGAAGATGTGGAGGCGTGCGGCGAGTTCATCCGCCTTTTCACCACGCGCGAAAATCGCTGGATGTCGCCGAAGTTTCTCTGCGGCGAAAGCTACGGAGGGCTGCGCGGTGCGGGGCTTAGCAACTACCTGCAAGACAAGCACGGGATGATGCTCAGCGGCTTCGTCTGCGTCAGCGGCGTCATCAATTTCTCCACACTCGGCGGCGAGGGGAACGACCTGCCGTATATGACGTTTCTGCCCACGCTCGCAGCAACCGCGCACTATCACGGGAAGATCGCGGGAGACCTCGCCGCGATCCAAGCCGACGCGCGCGCGTTTGCCTTCGGCGATTACGCGGTGGCCTTGCTGAAGGGGCGGCTTATTTCTGCTGAGGAGCGAAAAAAGATCGCTGCCAAACTCTCGCGCTTCACCTCGCTCCCCACCGAGCTGATCGAGAACCACAACCTTCGCGTAAGCCCAACCGCCTTTCGCGAATACTTGCTGCGCGCCGAGGGGAAAATCATCGGGCGTTTCGATGGTCGCGTAACCGCCGAAGATGCTGATCGCACTTCGCCCGCGCCGGAGTTCGACCCGAGTTTTTCCACCGTCGTCGGCCCTTTTAATGCGATGGCCAACGCTTACCTGCGCGGGACGCTCGGCTGGGAAACCGACCAGACTTACCGTGTGCTCGGCGGCCTTCCGTGGAATTACACAAAATACGCCAACCGCTTTGCCGGCACCGATGGCGCGCTCGCCGATGCGATGAAACTAAACCCGTCTTTCCGCCTCCTCGTCTGCGCCGGTCTGCGCGACCTCGCCGTGCCGCCAGACGCGACACGCTACTCAATAGACCACCTCGAGATCCCCGACTCGCTGCGCAAAAACATCACCTACGCGCACTACGAGAGCGGCCACATGATGTACCTACTCGATAAAGACGCGCGCAAACTCCGCGAGGACATCGTCGGCTGGCTGCGGGCGAAGTAACGCGAGCTACGGAGCGGAAAACACCCCGGCTGCTGCTTTTACGCTAATCTTCTGATTGCGGGCGTAGGCGGCGGCGGCGCGTTGGCGGATTTGCTCGGGCGTCTCACCAGCTATCCAGCCGTCGAGCGCGGCGCTGAGGATGAAGCCGCCTGGATACATGAGCTGCGTCGTGGTGAGTAGTGGTTTTGCGCCGACTTTTTCCAGATGAGGGGCAAAGAAATCGCGGCTCTTGCAGCAAAGCACGATGGCTTCACGTCCCGGCCCACGGCGCGAGGTGGCGGCTTCTGGGAGGGCAAAGTCCATGAGCCCATCGTGGCCGATGTAGGCGACGAGCGGCAAACTTTCGCGCGGCTCTTCGCTGGCGAGAGCGGCGAAAAAATCAACGGTGCATTGCCGGATGGCGGAGCCGCGATAGACATCGGCGACGATTTGCCATTTGCCGCTTTTGTGGGTAAAAATAGAGCGCTCGATAATGTCGGGGCGTGGATTTACTTCCGAGCGGTCGAGCTTCCAGATTCCGCTGGCCTTGAGCACGGGTTTGAGTGCCTCCGAGCAGCCCCAGTAAAGGTTCTTCGCCGCATCATCGCCATCCCCGATGGCCGCAGGAACAGGCGGGATGCCTTGGGATTTATTGTCGGCGAGGGCGATGAAAACGTGGACCCGCGTCGGCTCGGCGGCAGCGGTAAGCGTGAGTGTGAGAAGGACGAGAATGCGCATGGTGTGTAATTATCGTCGCCCAATCGTTCTGTAAATCCAGTGCGAGTGGCAAAGGCGGAGTTCATTGAGGAGGAAAGGGATTTTCGTCCGCCACGTCTGGAATGCAGTGTGCGGCGTGGGAGATGTGACGGCTGTGATCCCGGCATCTTTTGCCATCATGGTGGCGCGGAGAAGGTGATACGGGTCGCTGACGATGATGGCTCGGTGGAGGTCGTGTTCTTTCATCAATCGGACGGCTTCGGTGAAGTTCTCCCACGTTTTCGTTGAGACAGCTTCGGTATAAATGTCGTTGAGAGGAATCCCCTCATGTTCGGCGGCGCGGCGACCGACTTCGGATTCTGGGAGCAACCCGTCATGGCCGAGCCCACCGGTGAAGATGAGCTTCGGAGCGAGCCCCTGCTTCCAGAGTTCGATACTGTGCCGGATGCGGCCTGCAAATGCGGGCGACGGCTCGCCTCGCCGCACTGCCGCGCCGAGAACGATGATAACATCCGCCTTCTCCGCATAGTCGTGGCTGCCGATATAAACGATGCGGCCCATGACGGCAGCGCACCACACCAGAACGACGGCGAGCACCCGGCCGAGCGCACGCACGGCGCGGCGAAGTGGATGAGGTTTGGCGCTCACGGTCATGGCAGGAGATTGTCGTGGGATGTGGGTTTCGCAAGACACTTGCTTGGGCGATTTCCCCACTTTCTTTCCTCGCCAATCGCCGCCCGCGTCCCTAGAACCCGCCGCCCTTATGGAAGATAATTCACGGATGCTTCGCGTCGGTTTGCCTTCGGGCAGCTTGCAGGAGCCGACTATTGCGCTTTTTGGAAAAGCAGGGTTTTCGATCTCGGTTTCGAGTCGCAGCTACAAACCGGCTGTCGATGATCCCGAGCTGACGGTGCGCCTGCTCCGAGCGCAAGAAATCAGCCGCTACGTCGAGCACGGATACCTCGATTGCGGGCTCACCGGGCGCGACTGGATCGAGAATAACGGCAGCGATGTCGTCCGGCTGGGCGAGTTTGTTTTCAGCAAAACGAGCGCGCAGCCCACGCGCTGGGTGCTCGCCGTACCGGAGGATTCTCCGATCAAAAGCGTGAAAGACCTCGAAGGGAAACTCATCGCCACCGAGGCCGTAGAAATGACGCGCGCCTTCCTCGCAAAGCATGGCGTGAAAGCGGAAATCGAGTTCTCCTGGGGCGCGACGGAAGTGAAAGTGCCGGACCTCGTGGACGCCATCGTAGATGTCACGGAGACGGGCTCGTCGCTACGCGCCAACAAGCTGCGCATCCTCGAAACGATCATGGAGAGCGTCCCAGTCTTCGTCGCCAACAAAGCCGCCTACGCGAACCCGTGGAAGCGCGCGAAGATCGAACGGCTCATCCTTTTACTCCAAGGCGCACTCGCAGCTCGCGACAAAGTCGGGCTGAAAATGAACCTGCCCGAAGCTAATCTCGAAGGACTCCTCAAAGCCCTCCCCGCCCTCCGCCGCCCGACCATCTCGAAGCTCACCGAGCCCGGCTGGGTGGCGGTTGAGACAATTCTCGATGAAAAAATCGTCCGCGAAATCATCCCGAGCCTCAAGGAACTCGGAGCGGAAGGCATCATCGAGTATCCATTAAACAAAGTCGTTTACTGAGAAAGATCGCAGAGAAGAGAGAAAACGGTTGCCGCACAGCGGCGGGCCTGCTTTTCTCCGCGTCCACTTTAAAACCTCACCAAAAAAGTATCACTCATGGGAAGTATCAAAAAGCGCCGTAAAGCGAAAATCAACCGGCACAAACGCAAGAAGCGGATGAAACTCAACCGCCACAAGAAGCGTTTGCGTTACAAGAGCTAGGCGCGTTAGCGTCCGCGTATGAAACGCAACCGGTCAACCTCGCTTCGCTCTTTGCGGGCTCATGGTCCCGGTATGCTGGCCGTAGTTCTTCTCGCTGCGAGCGGAGTGTTCTTTGAGGCGAAAGCCGAAACAAAGAAGACTCCGCCTGCGGGTAAGGCGCCAAGCACAGGAAAGGCAAAACCGGAGTTAAAGCCGGCCAAACCTCCTGCGACTGACGGTCTCTACGAAGGCCCAGGCGTTGCTGAGGCCCCAATTAAGGCGGCTGCTCCCGTGGCACCTCCCGTTGTGCCTGGAAGCCCGTCTGCCGTCATCGACCTGAAGCCCTATGCGCCGCGTAACGCGGATGCGTGGCCTTCGGAGTATCGGCCCGCGCCGACCGATTTGCTGCTCAACCAGCAAGACGAAAACCGAGCCGCCGCCATCGCCGCCTACGCCGAGGCCGAGATAAATGCCGAGCGAGGCAACGCGGATAAGGCGCTGAAGTCCTACAAGAAAGCAGCGGCGCTAGACCCTGCGGACGCGAGACTCGCGATCAAAGTCGCCCGTGAATTACTCAAAACGAACGATCCCACTGCGGCGATTCAAGTCATCAAAGACTCCATCGCTGCCTCGCCAAAGGAGCCCAAGACGCACCTTTACCTCGCTCGGATTTATGCCGACCACCTGAATAAAAGCGACCTTGCCCGGCAATCCGCAGAGAAAGCGCTAGAGCTTTCGCCGGACTACTTTCCAGCATGGAAGGCGGTGCTCGATTTCTCAGCCGCTGACGGGCAGGGCAAGAAGACGGATGAACTCATTGAGCGCGCCATGAAGAGCCCCTCGCAGGATGCGAACTTCTGGTTGGAGTTTGCACTTTTCCTGCGGAAAAACAGTGGCCTCGAAAACCACAAACCACCCGCTGAGGACGAGAAAAAACGCATCGAAACGGCATACAAGCGAGCCCTCGAACTCAATCCGAAAAGTGCCGCCGCACTCGCACAGTTTGGCGATTACTTTGCGCTGCTGCGCGACCATAAACGGGCGATCACTAACTTCGAGCAAGCCCGCGCGCTCAAGCAACCCGCCAACCATCCGGCGCTTGAGAACCTTGGCGAAAAACTCGCCACTGCTCTCGTCGCTGACGGCCGCAAAGCCGACGCGCTTCCTTTGCTGGAGCGCCTCGTAGCCGATTTCCCCGACCGCAACGACCTCGGCATGATGCTCGCCGAAGTGTATGACCAGACGGGCCAAACGGAAAAGGCGCTCGCGTATTATCAGCGTTCCCTCGCGCTCGATCTCACTAAGCCGGAAAATCACATCAGCCTCGCCGAGACACTCGTGCGCCACAAACACTACGACCGCGCCGTGGCGACCATGCAGTCGGCCCGCGAGAAGTTCCCGGATCGTCCCGAAGTCACCTACTCGCTCGCCCGTTGCCTCGCCCTCGCGAAGAAGCATCAGCTCGCGCTAGAGATGTTCGCCACCGCGCAAAAGGAGATGAAAGGGCGCAACGAAGACCTCGCGAGCGACGCCTTCTTTTTCAGCTACGGCGCAGCCGCCGAACAAGCCGGCCAATTTGAAAAAGCCGCCGAGCTGCTGAAAAAATGTATCGAGCTAAAGCCCGACTCCCCCGAAGCCTATAACTACCTCGGCTATATGTGGGCCGACCGTGGCGAGCGCCTCGAAGAAGCGGGTGCGCTCATCAAAAAAGCCGTCGATATGGAGCCGGAAAACGCGGCCTACCTCGACAGCCTCGGCTGGTGGTATTTCAAGAGCGAGAAATACGAAGAGGCGAAGAAGGAACTCAACCGCGCTATCGAACTCATGGCTGGCGAAGAAGACGCGACCGTCTTCGACCACCTCGCCGACACGCTCGATAAACTGGGCAAGCGAGACGAAGCACTCAAGCTCTGGAAAAAGGCGCTGAAGCTGGAGTCCGAAATCCAGGACAAGCTCACGAAGAAAATCGCTGACGCGGAGAAGAAGTAGCGTCCTGTGGTGAAGAGTGATGCTGGGCCAAATGCGATTTGCCACGCGCCAGCCTGATGCCCACAGTAGGCTTATGATATTGCGCCTTTTCACCATTGCAGCCGTCGTCGGGATGACGGGCTGCGCGAGCCCGAAGACACCACAGCCTGCACGGAAGCCGGGCTTTCTCGAACGTGCTTGGAACAGCACACAGAAAGGCTCGCAGGTCGCATGGGAAACGACGAAAGGTGGTGCGAGCAAAGCCAAGGAACTCGTCGTAGCGCCATTCGCTAAAGGGAGAAAATCGTCCAAAGTGGCGGCATCGAAATACCGCGAGCTGGAGACGAGCGTCGTGCTCAGACCGGACGTGGTGCGCCTTTCCACTACGCACGCGCTGGAGGCGGTCGTGCTCGTCGCGAACAAATCGAAGCACTCGTTGCAGCTCTCGTTTGCCACCAGCCAGCATATCGAAGTCGTGGTGAAAACGGAGGCGGGCAATGTCATCCAACGCTGGTCCGACGATCAGCGCGTGGAGCGCGAGCCGAGCTTTATCGCCATCAATCCCGGCGAGCGGCTGGAGTACACGGCGACGATTTCCACGCGTTATATGGTGGTCGGCAAGACGTATATCATCGAGGCGTCTGTGCCCGGCTACGACGCCATTTTCGCCCGCAAGGTTCTCGTTCCGCAGAGCTAGAAACCGTGCTGGCGCTTCTTCTCCACGCGCACTTGCCGTTCGTGCGCCACCCGGAGCACGAGCACTTTTTGGAAGAGGATTGGCTCTTCGAGGCGATCACGGAGACCTATCTGCCGCTCGTGGAGATGCTCTTTCGTCTTGCGGAAGAAGGCGTGCCTTTTCGCCTCGCGATGACGGTGACGCCTACGCTCGGACACATGCTGCGTGACCCGTTGTTGCTGGCGCGGTACGAGCGGCACCTTGTGCAGCTCATCGCGCTCACCGAGAGCGAGGCGCGGAGGCTGGCGGGTCAGCCGGAAGCGGAGGCGGCGCGCTTTCATCTGCTGCGGCTTTTTCGCGTGCGCGAATGGTGGGCGCTCATCGAGCACGACATCGTCGGTGCGCTGGGGAAATTGCAGGACCATGGGCTAGAGCTTGTCGCTTGTGCGGCCACGCATGGGTTCCTCCCGCTCATGCAGCAGCCGGATGCGCAAGTGCGTCTTGGCGTCGCTGCGCATCGGGAGATGTTTGGGCGCGAGCCTGCGGGGTTTTGGATGCCCGAGTGTGCCTACACGCCGGGGCTCGACTCCTTGCTCGCCGAGCATGGTGTGCGCTGGACTGCGCTGGATGCCCACGGCCTCACTCGCGCGACGCCGAAGCCGCGAAATGCTGTGTGGTCGCCTGTCTTTATGCCGTCCGGAGTCGCTGCGTTTGGGCGCGACCGGGACTCTGCGCGGCAGGTGTGGAGTGCTGCTGACGGCTATCCCGGCGACCCGGCTTACCGGGAGTTTTACCGCGATGCTGGGTGGGATGCGCCGCTCGATGCACTGCTGCCTTTTCTCCCCGATGGTGCGCGGAAGTTCACCGGGCTGAAGCTTCACCGCATCACCGGCCACGAGCCGAAGCAGCCCTACGACCGCACCGCCGCCATGCGCGCCGTCGAGCGTCACGCCGCGCATTTCGTGGCCGAGCGCGCGGCGCAACTGCGAGTGCTGCGGGAGTGCATGGAGGTGCCGCCAGTGGTCTTTGCGCCGTTCGATGCGGAGCTGTTTGGGCACTGGTGGTTCGAGGGGCCGGAGTGGCTGGAGGCCGTGCTGCGAAAGTGCGCGGGCTCTCGCGAAGTCCCGCTCACCACGCCAGCGCGATACCTCGCCGAGCACGATACGCATCAGCTCGTCCAGCCCGCCGCATCGAGCTGGGGCGACGCGGGGCATTGGGGCGTATGGCTGGACCCGGCGAATGCGTGGATTTACCCGCTCCTCCACGCTGCCGAGCGGCGGATGTCGGAGCTCGCGCAGACCTCCGAGCCCAACGAGCGCGCCCTTCGCCAACTCGCGCGCGAACTCCTCCTCGCGCAATCCAGCGACTGGGCCTTCCTCATGCGCGCTGGCACCGCCCGCGAATACGCCACGCTCCGCACCAATACGCACCTCCGCCGCTTCGAGACGCTTGCCGACGAACTCGCCGTCGGGCAAGTGGACGAGCTCACCCTCCGCACGATGGAAGAGCGCGATAATTTCCTGCCTGAAATTGATTGGCGTGCATTCGCGGGATCCGGGCACTTGCCACCGACCGCCGCCGCGCGTATCGCAGACGGATGCCCAACGCCGCTGTCTCCCGTTTGATTCTCTCGAAGTTCTCCGAGTCGCTCGTCACCGAGACGGCGCGCGGTGCCTTGGAGGAACTTGGCGGGCGCGTCTCACTCGGCGTCGTCTTTTGCTCCGCCGACTACCGCGAGCATCTGGAGGACTTCCTCGAAATCCTCCAGCTCCACGCCCACATCCCGCTGCTCATCGGGTGCAGCTCATCCGGCTTCATCGGCACCAATGCTGAAGCCGAGCGCGCCAGCGGCTTCTCCCTTCTCCTCCTGCATCTGCCCGCCACCAAGCTCCACACTTTCACATTTACCGAAGCAAACGCTCCCGAGTGGGATGATGCGGATGCTTGGAAAGAAGCCGTCGCCGCCGAGGGCGACATGGATGCGTGGCTTATGCTCACCGACCCCACCGGCGTGCCCATCGAGCCGTGGCTCGGCGCATGGAGCCGCGCATTCCCCGGCGTGCCCTGCATCGGCGGCCTCGCAAGCGGCGGGCGCGGGGGCGACGACACGTTCATTTTCAAAAACCGCGAACTCCTCGAAGGCGGCGGTATCGCCATCGGCCTACGCGGCGGCGTGAAACTCCACACCCTCGTCAGCCAAGGCTGCCGCCCCATCGGCGAGCCGCTGCCCGTCACCGGCGCAGAGCACAACCTCATCCAGACTCTCGGCTCGCGGCCCGCCTACGAAGTCCTCGACGAAGCATTCCAAGCCCTCTCGGAAAAAGAACGCGAGCGCGCCAAAGGCAACCTCTTCGCCGGGCTCGCCATGCGCGAAGACCGCGACGAATTCCACCGGGGCGACTTCCTCATCCGCAACATCCTCGGCGCAGACCAAGGCAGCGGCATCGTCGCCATCGGCGCATTCCCTCGCGTCGGCCAGACCATCCAATATCAACTGCGCGACGCGAAAACTGCCGACGAAGACCTGCGCCACCTCACCGCCCTGCTTGCGGCAGACGGCATCAAGCCCTTCGCCTCGCTCGTCTTCTCCTGCGGCGGACGCGGGCGCAACCTCTTCAAAAGCGCCAACCACGACGCCGCCATCCTCGCCGAATACTTCACCCCGCACGCCAGCGCCGGCTTTTTCTGCAACGGCGAGATCGGCCCCGTCGGCGGGCGCAACTTCATCCACGGCTACACCGCGAGCGTGCTGCTGCTGGAGTAAGGGATAGGGAACTTGCCAAGCTGCCAAATACTGCGCCGGATTTTTGGCGAGTGGCGAGGCGCTGCGAGGGAGCATAGCCGCTGCACTACGTGACTGAGCGGCAACGAAGCCAGTCGGCAAAAAGACCAGCAGGATTGGGTAGCTTGGCAAGTTCCCTGTCCCTAAGCACGAAGCTCGACTCTCCGCGCCGAGCTTGCGTAGATGAGGGCGATGAATCTCCAAAGCCACATCCTGCTCGCCGACCGTTGGAAGGACTACGAACTCCTTGATACCGGCGACGGTATGAAACTCGAACGCTGGGGCGATTTCACGCTCGTGCGCCCAGACCCACAGGTGCTCTGGCCGCACCGGAGTGGGCCGCAATGGAAGGGCTGGGATGGCTTTTATCATCGGAGCGAAACAGGCGGCGGGCGCTGGGAATTTCGCCGCCCCCTGCCGGAATCGTGGATGGTCCGCTATGGCGATCTGACATTCCGCATCCGCCCTACAGACTTCAAACACACCGGGCTTTTCCCCGAGCAAGCGGCGAACTGGGACTGGTGCTCTGAGCGCATCCGCGCAGCGCGGGCGGCAGGCCGCGAGGTGCATGTGCTGAATCTTTTTGGCTACACCGGCGCAGCCTCCGTGGCCTGCGCGGCTGCGGGCGCGACGGTGTGCCACGTCGATGCCTCGAAGGGCGTCGTGCAGTGGTGCCGCGACAACGCCTCGCTCTCTGGGCTGGCCGAAGCGCCCATCCGCTACATCGCCGATGACTGCCTCAAATTCGTCTCCCGCGAAGCCCGCCGCGAGCGTCGCTACGACGCCATCATCATGGACCCACCTTCGTACGGGCGCGGCTCGGGCGGCGAGGTGTGGAAGCTGGAGCAGCACCTTTGGAAACTGCTCGCCGAGTGCCGCGTCATCCTGAGCGAGCAGCCGCTCTTTTTCCTGATGAACGGCTACGCATCCTCGATTTCGCCCGTCGTGCTGGGCAATCTGCTGGGCGAGCTTATGGCGGATAAAACGGGCACCATCTCCGTGGGCGAACTCGGCATCCCGGAGACGCGCCACCATCGCATCCTGCCGTGCGGCATCTACGGGCGCTGGGAGGCGGCAGAGTTAAAATGACGAAAAGCGAGGGTGCGCTTCTAGGTCGGAGACAGAGGAATGTCGCCGCTTGGCTTCGCCCGGAAAAAAGCCCCGCCTTATTGCGGATTTGAATGCTTTTGGCGGTCTGACGTCATTTCCCTTCAGGGAGAAATCAAGACCACCTTTGGAAAATAGGACCTATAACGCGCAACATCCCGCGACAGCAGCCGATGCCCGGCAGCTTCCGCATGAGCGCCGATATAAAAATCCGGCAAAGGCGTATCGCGCGAGCCCCCGAGTCGTCGGTAATTTCGGTGTGCAGCAGCCGCAACCGTTGAGGCTTCAAAGGGCAGCGCTTCCTTCAAAATGCCCGCCGCCATGAGCCACTCATCAACCCTCGTCCACTCGAAGTCAAAAGCAGGGGCAATTTCCGCGCAAATGATTGCATTGACCGCGATTGAACCGCTCGCCTTCGCACTGCGAAGTTCAGCCGTGGACCACGCAAGCCACCGTTCGTCGGCAGTCAGGATGTCCAGCAGGACATTGGCATCTACGAGCACGGTCCCACTCATCAATTCCCTTCTCGAGTCTCGCGCATCCGCTCATCAGTTGTCAGCTTTCCTTTCGCAATGCCAGTGCTTGCCGCGAGCCATTCGTCAAACCGTGCAGCCTCCCCGCCGCTCGCCCTCGTGCGAGGATGCACCTCTATCCAGCGTCGAATCTCCGCCCATTGCTCTGGCGGCAAGTGTTCAATGGCCTCTTCGATTTCAATCAGCGTGCTCATGCGCGGAAAATGCCCGAAGTGCTGTAATGCGTCAACGCTTCGGATTTGAACGCTTTTAGCAGCGGCTTCGTCATTCCGCATTCGACATTCACCAGCCGCCATTTACCAATCGCCCGACATGCGTTTGCGCAATCAACTTCTGGCACTGATTATCTTCGCGGGGTTTCTCGCGCTGGGGGCGTTTTATATCCGTTATTGGACGGCGAAGAAGCCTTTCGGCATCATCGTATTCGTGAGCGATGGGCTCATCTCGCGGCACCTTACGGCGGCGCGGCTTTACTCCGGCGGGGCGGATGAGCGGCTGAATATCGAGCGCCACTTTCCGCACCTCGCCCTCGTTCGCAACGACGGGTTGCAGTTCTCCGTGCCGGACTCGGCGGCTGCGGCCACGGCGCTGGCTACGGGGAAAAAGGCGCGTCACCGCACGCTGAGTATGAGCGAGTCGGGCTCGCCTCTGCCGACGATCTTGGAGCTGGCCCACGCGCAGGGGCGCAATGCGGGGCTGGTGACGACGGACCGCTTTACCGAGGCATCCACTGCGGCCTTTTTCGCCCACACGCAGGACTCGGGGACGCGCGATGCTATTGCGGCTTCGCTCGTCGCGACGCCGAATCTAAAAGTGCTGCTCGGCGGCGGGATGGGCGATTTTTTGCCGATTGCAAACAACGGGTTCCGCACGGACCAGCGGAACATTTTGGAGACGCTGCGCAGCCCGGCGTGGGATGTCGTCCGCACGAAGGCTGAGCTGGAAAACTCCGCGTCGTATCGCGAGGGCGCGCTGCTCGGGCTTTTCGCCGCGGGGCCGCTCTCGACGAGCAAGCAGCGCGACTCGGGCTCCACGGCAGAGCCATCGCTCTCGGACATGGTGCGCCGCGCGATCCAGTGCCTCCAGACGGACCGCGATGGCTACGTGCTCGTGGTTGATGAGACGCAGATTTCGCGCGCCGCTTCGATCAACGATGGCGAGATGCTGCTACGGGAATTGGGGGAGCTCGATAAAGCAATCGCGACTGCCGTGGAGTACGCGGGCGAGCGTTCGCTCATCATTGCTGTCGGGCGGAATAGCACGGGCGGCTTCGCCATGAGCGGTTACCCGCTGCGGCAGGATAAAGGGCTCGCCCTCGTCGGCCCGACGCCTGAGGGACATCCGCCGATCACGTGGGCGTCCGGCCCGAACGCCCGCGACGCCGCACAACCCACCGCGCAGCAGCTCCCCGCCGCGCTCGGAAATGCGGAGGACGTGATCGCCGTGGGGCGCGGCCTCGGCGCGGAGAAAGTGCGCGGCTTCCTCGATAGCACGGCGATCTTCGACATCCTGCGCAACGCTCTTTAGCAGGAATAAACACTCTTCGCGCACACTCCAACGCATCCAATGAACATGATCGCACGCTACTACAATTGGCTCCACGGACGCTGGCCCGCCGGGACGGTGGAAAAACTCCCCGTCTGCGGGACCGACGGCGAAACAAACCTCCCCGGCGTGCGAATCGTCGGCGATCTCAGCGGGGTGCCGCTGCTGAAGTTTAGCTCGGATACAGGCGCGCGCGCTGTGCAGGCGTTCCTCGCAGAGCCGGACTTTCAGCGCGGCGGCGTGGATGCGAAGAGCGTGGACGTGGCGATCATCGGCGCGGGCGTGTCGGGCATCTCCGCTGCGATGGAGGCGATTCGTGCCGGGCTCAGTTATCGCATCTTCGAGGCGACGCAGGCATTTTCCACCGTGGCGAATTTCCCAAAAGGGAAGCCCATCTTCACGTATCCCACGGACATGACTCCGGCGGGCGGCATCCAGTATTCGGAGGCGGATTCGGTGAAGGAGGCGCTGCTAGAATCCATGGAGCGCCAGCGCCGCGAGGCCGGCGTGGAGGTCACGCCCGCCCGCATTGAGCGTGTGGAGAAATCGGGTGGCGAGCTTGTGCTGCATCACGGCGACGGAGCGACGACGCGCGCCCGCCGAGTGATCGTGGCCATCGGTCGCAGCGGCAATTTTCGCAAGATGGGCGTGCCCGGCGAGGAGTTGGATAAAGTGATGAACCGCCTCCACGATCCGAAAGATTTCGCGGGCCGCGATGTGATGGTCGTCGGTGGCGGCGACAGCGCCGCAGAAGCCGCAATCGCCCTCGCTGCCAGCGGTGCCCGCGTGACGCTCGTCTATCGCGGCGCAGAGCTGAACCGGCCCAAGCCCGAGAACGTAGAGCGACTGCAAGCCGCTGGACTGCGCATCGCACTCAGCGCGGCCCCCACAGCGATAGACGCCGAAAGCGTGACGCTCCGAGTCGCGGGAGTGGAGGAGCGCGTGCCGAATGATTTCGTCTTCGCGATGATTGGCCGGGAAGCGCCGCTGGAGTTCTTCCGCCGCAGCGGGCTGAACATCGCGGGCGACCGTGGGCGCAAATGGTGGATCACCATCGCGCTGTCGTTCCTGTTCTTCGTCTGGCTCTATCATTGGAAAAAGGAGTTCTTCGCCGGCACGCCGATCGACGTGAACACGACCGCGCTCCACGCCCCGGCGGGCAGCGACACGACGACGTTCCTTTACACGCTGCGCGAGGCGGCCAGCTACCGGAGCTTTTGGTATTCTTCGACCTACGTTGCTATCGTGGCCATCTTCGGGCTGCGACGGGTGCGGCGACGCAAGACGCCCTACGTCAAACTGCAAACCACGAGCCTCGTGCTCATCGCCGCGATCCCGCTCTTTCTCCTGCCAGAGCTGATCCTGCCGTGGATGGGCCACAACGGCTTCTTCGCAGAAGGCGCGACGTTGCGCGGATTTGCCGACCAGTTCTTCGAGGTCGCGGATTGGAAACTCGCAAAGCTCCCCGAGGCCGACCGCGCTGCCGCCGCCGCGTTTGGCGCAGACCGTTCCTACTGGCGCGTCATCGGCTTCATCCTCGCGTGGCCGCTGCTCGTCGCGAATTGGTTCACGGATAAACCGATGTGGGGCTGGCTCATCGTCGGCTCCATCCAGACCTTCATCGTCATCCCGTGGCTCGTCCGGCGCTTTGGCAAAGGCGCGTATTGCGGCTGGATTTGCTCCTGCGGCGCACTGGCAGAAACCCTCGGCGACACCCATCGCCACAAGATGCCGCACGGCGCAAAGTCCAACCGCTGGAACATGATCGGCCAAGCATTCCTCGCCTTCGCCGTGGTGCTCATGGTCTTCCGCATCATCTCGTGGATTTTCCCCGCATCGCCCGCCGGAGCCATCTTTCACTTCTTTGAAAAGGGCGCACCGCTCGGCAGCGGATTGCCGCTCCTGAACTACGAGTATTTCGTGGACGTGCTGTGGTCGGGCATCATCGGCGTCGGCTTTTACTTTCATCTCTCGGGCCGCGTCTGGTGCCGGTTTGCGTGTCCGCTTGCCGCGCTCATGCACATCTACTCGCGGTTCGGGAAGTTCCGCATTTTCTCCGAAAAGAAGAAGTGCATCTCGTGCAACGTCTGCACCTCCGTCTGCCACCAGGGCATCGACGTGATGAGCTTTGCGAACAAAGGCAAAGCCATGGAAGACCCCGAGTGCGTGCGCTGCTCCGCGTGCGTGCAGCAGTGCCCCACGGGCGTCCTGTCGTTTGGTCGGATCGGCGAAGAAGGCATCCCCATCCTCGACAAACTGGCCGCTTCCCCGGTGAAGATGCGCGAGCACGCGAAGTGACCCCGCCGCTCGCGATCATCCTGCCCGCTTGCAACGAAGAGGCCGCGCTCGGCCTCGTCCTCGATGAACTCCTGCCCCACGCCCGGCAGCACGGCGCAGTCATCGCAGTCGGGCTCAACGATTGCACCGACCGCTCACGCGCTGTCGCGGAAGCGCGCGGCGTGCTCATCGGCGAGACGCCCACGCGCGGCTACGGCCAAGGCTGTCTCGTCGGCATCGACGCCATCCGCGCTGCGGGCATCGCGCCCGCCGCCTACATCTTCATGGCGGCAGATGGCGCGAACGACCCCGCCGAGCTGCCCTCGCTCATCGCCCCGTGGCGCAATGGCGCGCAACTCGTGCTCGGCCAGCGCACCAGCATGCCGGGAAATTGGCCGCAGCTCGGCTTGGCCCGTGCCGCGTTCAATGTCGCGCTCGGCATGTGGGCCGGGGTTCTCAGCGGCACGATGTATCGCGACCTCGGCCCCTTCCGCCTCATCGACGCCGCGCTCTTCGCCGCCATCCACTCGCAGGAGACGACTTGGGGCTGGACCATCGAGCCGCAAGTCATAGCTCCGCGCCTCGGCGCACTCACCGTCGAAATTTCCGTCATTGAGCGCCCTCGCATCGCCGGGGAGCAAAAAGTGACCGGCGTTTCCCTCGCCCACACACTCCGCATCGGGCGAGAAATCATCCGTGCCGCGTGGCGCTGCCGCATCCGAGAACTATCGCGCGCTCCGCAGTCGGGTCCCGCGACTTCCTGAGCGAAAGTTTAGAGAGGCACTCGGTAGTCTGACGGAATGGCTGGAGGAGTGGGCTACGGAGTGACGATCATTGTATTCGGGAGAAACGTCTTCAGCGCGCCGACGCTATCTTTCGCCAGCCCGGTGCAGCCGGAGAGGAATACTTCTCTCATCCTGGGGAGGTTCTTGAGGAAGTCCACATTCGTCACACCGGTGCAGCCGTTAAGGCAAACGCCGTACAGCGCCGTCAGATTCTTGAGCGCATCCACATTCTTAAGGCCCGTGCAGCCAGTGAGAACGACCCATTGCAGATCGGTGAGGTTCTTGACGGCATCGACATTTGTCAGCCCTGTGCCCCCTTCGAGCGTGACCCATTGCAGAGCACGGAGATCCGCCAGGAAGTCCGCATTCGTCAGCCCAGCGCAGTCGGTGAGAAAGAGGCGTTGCAGGGCCGTGAGGTTTTTGATGGCTTCGATGTTCGTCAGTCCAGTGCAACGGTCGAGAGTGACATCCGTTAGCCTTGGGAGGTTGTTGAAGGCATCGACATTGGTCAGCCCCGTGCAGCCGTAAATCCCAAGATTTTCCAGTCGGTTGAGGCGTTTCAGCGCGGAGAGGTCGTGCAACGTCGCAGCATCGTTGATGATCAGCGCCAGTGGATTCAGTCGATGGATGACGTCGAGGTGTTGCTCAAATCCCTTGCTCGTCGGGATCTTCACTTCTGTCACTCCATCCAGCCAGGTCTCTTTCTTAAACGCCGCCATCCAGTTCGCCCGGATCACTTTTCCAGGGTCGGTGTATTCTACGTCCCATCCGAGCGTCTTTGCCTGTGCGAGGGCAGCGCGGAATGTGGTTGCCCGCCATGTGCCGTAGCTCAGCGTGGCGACGAGGAAGACGACAAGCCAGCGGTTGATTTGCCAGTTGCGGCGCGGCGGCGGCGGTGTGTCGGTGGTCATCTGCGGTTTCCCTTTCTTAACCGAAATGACTCGGAGGAAGCAAAGAATGGATCGGATATATTATGGGTCCTTTCTGCTCCCGTAGAAATGGAGCGATTGATTGTCTCGATAACGAGCGGGCAGGCTGCACCTCGCGAAATCCCAATGGTTTCTGGCCTTTCCGAGGCTCCGGGACGCTGATTGCTGATTCGTCCTTCCAGTAGGGAGGCTCCGGGACGCCAGTTACTGATTGGTCCTTCCAGTAGGGAAGCTCCGGGACGGTGATTGCTGATTGGTCCTTCCAGTAGGGAGACTCCGGGACGCCAGTTGCTGATTCGTCCTTCCAGTAGGGAAGCTCCGGGACGCCAGTTGCTGATTCGTCCTTCCAGTAGGGAGGCTCCGGGACGCCAGTTACTGATTCGTCCTTCCAGTAGGGAAGCTCCGGGACGGCGATTGCTGATTTGTCCTTCCAGTAGGGAAGCTCCGGGACGGTAAATCCGATTAGGTTTTGCCGCCCCCGAGCCTCCTCCGAGGGAAAAACGAATCGGTTTTCCCGATGCCGAGCCTGCGGAGCCTCGCGCCACAATCGCGGGCGCAGATGGGGAGACTCCGGCATTGTCCCAGCGATTCCGATCTGTCACGGTCCGCGCTCATGAGTGATAGCCTTTCTTTCCCGACCGTGCAGACCACCGTGAGAACCGTCAGCGCCGATACCGTTTTCGCGGTCCTGGGCGACCCGACCCGCAGGCGGCTTCTCCTCGCATTGGCCGACCGCAAGCCCCACCGCGCCAAAGCCCTCTCGACGATCTCCGGCAAGCGCTTCGACGCCACGCTCAAACACATCATCGCCCTCCGCGACGCTGGCTTCATCACCGCCGAATACGACCCCGCCGACGGACGCCGCCAACTCTACACCCTCTCTCCTTCCATAAAGATCACCGACACTCCCGAGGGACGGACGATGGATTTCGGCTATTGTGTGGTGCGGGTGTGATTAAAAGTGGAACAGCGCAAAGCGTACAGTAGCCCGCGAGTCCCTTCGCGGCCCAACACCATTCGCGAAGCGACACTTCTGTTTCGTGCGGCTTCGCCGTTTGTTTGTGCCGCGAAGGGACTCGCGGGCTACTTTCCACTTTTAATCACACCCCGTGGTGCGGTGTGAGGGCGGCGAGCCTTGACACCATCCCCTTCCGAATCCCATCTGCTCCCATGCTTCCGCTGAACTTCTTTTCGCACACACACTTCATCGCCCAAACGTTGGTGGCGCTCGCTTTTGGCACGGCGAGCAGCGGGGCTGCGGATGTCGCCGCGCAGATTTTCGAGGGCGAATCGCTGAAGGTCTTGAATCGCACGGGCAACGCCGGGCCGCAGAGTCTGCGGCCGTACGGCGAGGGCGCGTGGAGCGGGAATGCGCATCTGTGGTGGACGGGAGCAAAGCCAGGCGATGTGCTGGAGCTGGCGCTGCCGGTGGCGGCGGATGGGATGTTTCGCATCGGCGCGGGATTTACGAAGGCGATTGATTACGGAGTGTTTGAGTTCTCGCTGGATGGCGTGAAGCTGGCGGGGCCGCTGGACTTTTTTAATAACGGCGTCGTCCACACCGGCACGCTCGCGCTCGGCGATGCGGTGAAGCTCACGGCGGGAGAGCACCGGCTCGCAGTGAAGGTCACGGGGGCAAATGCGGCGGCGAAGAAGAGCTACATGCTGGGGCTGGACTATGTGGTGCTCGGTCGCGATGGGGCGAATATCACGACGCTCGGGCCGAAGTTGGTCGCGGCCAATCCACCAAAGCGCGCAGCGGATGCGGGCTTGAAAACGGGCAACGCGGAGACGGCTGAGCCCAAGACTCCAGCCCAGCAACGGACGCAGTTCCGACTGCCGCCGGAGTTTGAAATCGAGCTGGTGTCGAGCGAGGAGCAGGGGCTGCCGAAGCCCGCGATGACGGTGTTCGACAGCGCGGGGCGGCTGTGGTCCGTCACGGACACGGAGTATCCGCACGATAACGATCCGAACTTCTGGAAGCTGCCGGGTAAGGACCGCGTGGTGATCTTCGACCACCCGACGGCGCGCAGTCCGCAGACGCCGCGGACATTTGCCGTGGGCATGACCATGCCGCTCTCCGTGCTCCCTTCGGGCAAAGGCGCGTATGTGGCGCAGGGGCCGGAGATTCTGTTCCTCGAAGACACGGACGGCGACGGCCGCGCGGACTCGCGGAAGGTGCTGCTGAGCGGGTTCGGCGTGCAGGATACGCACACGCTGCCGCATCAGCTCACGCGGATGCCGGGCGGTCGCATCGTGTATTCGCAAGGCGTGCTGAACAACGGGCGGGTGACGGATGCGGGCGGGCAAAAGGTGGACTTTCACAAGACGCTCGTCGCTACTTTCCGGCCCGATGGAACGGGGCACGAGATCATCGGCGCAGGGCTGAACAATATCTGGGCATGGGCGCTGTCTCGCGAAGGGCGCGTGTTTTTCCACGAGGCAAACGACTTCGGGTACAGCGTCGTTCCGTTCGAGGAGGATTCGTCTTATCCGAGCTTCATCGCCACGAAGTTGCGCCCGGATGCGCCGCTGCACCCGCCGACGGCGGAGGGGCTGAATCTCGGCGGCACGGGCTTTAGCGGCATGGCGATTTGCGATGACCGCGCGGGCTCGTTCCCTGCGCCGTGGCACGGGCTGATCTATGTGGCGAATCCGATCACTGGCAGTATCAACGCGGTGTCGATGGCGCAGGCGGAGAATGGCGTCTTCACATTTACCAAGCACGCCGACCTCGTGTCGTGCGGAGACCCGATGTTTCGCCCGGTGGCGATTACGTTCGGCCCCGATGGGTGCCTTTACATCACCGACTGGTACAACCGCATCATCTCCCACAACGAAGTCGCCCGCGACCATCCCGCCCGCGACAAAACGAGAGGCCGCGTCTGGCGCGTGCGCCACAAGAGCCAGTCCGCGCGCACCGTGCCCGACCTCGCGCGTGTTCCGGTTGCAGAGCTTCCGCAGCACCTCGCCGCGGATAGCACGTGGGAGATGCGCGCCGCGTGGCAGGAGCTTGCAGCGCGTGGCGGGAAGGACCTCGCTCCCGCGATTCTCGCGCTCATTCGCAAGGCCGAGAGCGGCGACGATGTGCGCATCCACGCGCTGTGGGCGCTGGAGGACCTTGGGTATTTCGACGCCGCGCTGTGGAAGGAGCTGCTCGCCAGCAAGAACCCGAACGTCCGCCGGGAAGCCGTCCGCGCTTTATCCTCGCTGAAGGTTCCCGCGAACGATGCCTTTGCGCTGCTCCAGCCGTTGGCTGCGGAGACAGCGTGGACGGTGCGCTATGAAGTCCTCCGCTTCTTCCGCCGCGCCGCAGGGACGCCGGACCCCGCGCATCTCGCATGGCTGGCACGCTGGAGCGAAGGCCCCGCCGACACGCGCAAAGTGAACGGCTGGAACGGACCATTTCTCGCTCTCGGCGGTGCATACGAGCGGGCATTCCAGGATTTCCTTTTCACGCTCATCACGAAGAAAGGCCCGGCTGCAACGGTTGCCGACCCGCGCTTCGAGACAGTGCTCGCCACGCAGCCCGCGCGCACCGCCGAGGAGACTGCCGCGCTTGCAAAACGGATCGCCGCAGTGAAGGCCGCCGTCGCCGGGGCAGGGGAGAGGACGCTGGATGAAGGCAAGCTGCTCGTGCAGACGATCTGCCTTTCCTGCCACGTCATCGGCGGCAAAGGCATCGCCCTCGCTCCGCCGCTCGATGGCTCCGCCGCACGCGACATCGACGCCATCATCACCGCCATCCTCGACCCCGATACTGCTGTGGAAAACGTCTTCCGTCTTTACCGGGTGGAGACGAAGGAAGGCGGGAAGTTCGAGGGCTTTAAAAAGAACGTCGATGCGAAGGAACTCACGCTCATGTCGATGGGCGGCACCGCGCAGGCCATCCCGGTCGCGAGCATCAAGGCCGCTGGCTATGTGCAGGGCAAGTCCGTCATGCCGCCATTCGGCGCAGGAATGACGGACCAGCAAGTTGCGGACATCGTGCGTTATTTGAAGACGGTGAAGTAGCCCGCACGATCAGGATGTGCGCCGATCCAGCCGCCATCCGACGAGGTAAAGGACCGCCGCCAACACCCACGGGACAGACATCGCCGCCCAGAGCGCAATCGGGAAACCCGCCAGCACTTTTGCCACATCGCTAGGAGTCGCGCCGAGTTCCACTGGTACACCCATCCATCCCAGCAGACGTGGATCGTGGAAGATGATGCCGCCTGCGACATGCCCGAGGATCGCGCCGCCGAGCCATACGATCCAGCGGTGCTTGGTCATCAGCGTGGAAATCAGCGAGCTTCCCCACACCACGAGCGGGATGGAGAGCAGCAGGCCAAACACCGTCAGCGTCATGTCGCCCTTCGCAATGTTTGCGATGGCCACGACGTTGTCCAAGCTCATCGTAACGTCTGCGATGATGATCATCCCCACGGCCTGCTTGAGGGTCGAGGCATCCTTGACCTTGTCGTGTGAGTCCGACGAGCCCTGCGGCTTCACAAGATTCCAAGCGATCCACAGCAGCAACGCGCCGCCGATGAGTTGCACGTAAGGAATCTTCAGCAGCCAGGCGATGATGGCGATAAAGAGCACCCGCAGGCCGACTGCGCCGCCCGTCCCGATCAGCCGTCCCCAGAATTGTTGCTTCGGCGCAAGGGAGCGAGTCGCCATGGCGATGACGAGCGCGTTGTCGCCTGCAAGGAGCAGGTCGGCGATGACGATCTTGAAGAATTTACTGACGGTTTCGGGCTCAAACATAATTGGGCGCGGACCATTCCGCACCCCGCCAATTGTGGCAAGCGTAGATGCCTCAACTCCACAGGTGCAATTTCTCCACAGGCTGAGCAAAGTGCTGCACCGATACCTGCATGAAAACACTTCGCCTTCTCGCCATCACACTCCTCGCCAGCCTCGTCTCCGTCTTTGCGGAGGAAGGGGTGCATGATTTGAAAATCGGCGAGGCCGCGCCCGACTTCTCGCTGCCCGGTATCGATGGGAAGACGCACACACTCGCGACTTACAAAGACGCAAAGCTGCTCATGGTCGCGTTCATTTCCAACCACTGCCCGGACTCCCACGCAGCGGAGAAGCGCATGATGAAACTCATCGCCGACACGAAGGACAAAGGGCTCGTGTTTGTCGCCATCAATCCGAACAACCCCGACGGCCTGAGCATTGATGAACTCGGCTATTCGAAATACAACGACGGCCCCGACGACATGAAGAAATACGCGGCGGAAAACGGCTTCACTTTTCCCTATCTCTACGACGGCGAGACGCAGTCCGTATCGAAAGCTTACGGTTGCCTCGCTACACCGCATGTGTTCCTTTTCGATGCCGAGCGGAAGCTGCGCTACAAGGGCTATCTCGATGACTCGAAGTATGAGGACGCCTCGACCGTGAAGTCGCACGACGCCCGCAACGCCGTGGACGCGCTGCTCGCCGGTGCGCCCGTGCCCGTGCCGGAGACGAAGCCCCACGGATGCTCGACGAAGTGGCTGAGCAAGAAAGGCACAGTCGCCCAGCGCGTAGAGAAATGGGACAAGACGCCCGTGGACGTGGAGCTGATTGATGCCGCCGGAGTCGCCGCGCTGCGCAAAAATGGGACGAAGAAAGTGCGGCTCTTCAACGTGTGGGCCACGACGTGCGTCCCGTGCGTGGCGGAGTTCCCCGAGTTGGTGACGACGGCGCGGAAGTTCGGCCTGCGCGAGTTTGAACTCATCACTATCAGCACCGACGATGCGAAGGATTCGGCAAAGGTGAAAGCGTTCCTCGAAAAGCGCGGTGCCGGTCTGCTCGACCGCCTGAAGCCTTCGCTGAAAGCCGAAGGGCGCACGACCAACAGCTACATCTTCACCGGCGCGAGCACCGAGGAGCTGATGAAAATCCTCGACCCGACTTGGCCCGGCGGCATCCCGCACACCGTCCTCGTCGCCGCCAACGGCGAAGTCCTCTGGCGACACAACGGCCTCATCAACGGCGAGGAACTGCGCGCCAAAGTGCTGGAGCACATGGGCGGCGTGTACAAGCCGTAGAGCGCGCTATTTTGGCGGGGAACTTCCAGCATTGCTCAAGCCCCGAGTGCATCTTAGTCTCCCTCCATGAGTCTGACTATCGAACTACCCGATGACATCGGCTACCGCTTGCTCAGCGACCCCGAGCACGCCGAGCCGGATGTCCGCCGCGAACTAGCCATCGCCCTTTACCGCGAAGGTAAACTCCCGCCCGGTCGCGCTGCGCAACTCGCCGGGATGGAGCGGTGGGATTTCGATCAGTTACTCATCGAACGGAAAGTCCCGTTTCCTATGGACGAAGAGGACGTGCTCAACGAAGTCCGCGATGCGCTGCGTAGTCGCTGACACATCACCGCTCTTCTACCTCGCGCAATTGGAGCTGCTCCATTTGGCGCGCGAGCTTTATGGGACGGTTCTTGTTCCCTCCGCCGTTTGGGCCGAGACCCTCGCTGGTGGTCGAGCCGTCCCAAAGTTGATGCCGCAATTCCTCGCCGCCGAATCCGAAGGTTGGCTCGTCATCAAACAGAGTCCGCAGACCACCGCTCCTGCTGGGCTCGATGAACTCGACGCCGGAGAGCGCGAAGCCATTCACCTCGCCCAAGCCATCCGAGCCGACCTTCTCATGATAGATGAACGGCTCGGGAGAAATGCGGCACATCGACTCGGGCTTAAAATCATCGGCACTCTGGGCATCCTCGCCGCAGCGAAGCACGCTGGTCACATCGCGCAGTTAAAGCCTTTGCTCGCTCGACTTCGAAGCGAAACAAACTTCCGTTGTTCAGCCAGCCTCGAGAACGAAGTATTGGAAGCGGCGGGCGAGGCTATTCGCTAAACATCACTGCGCTTGAAAGCGTTCTGCAAGCGCGCGACGGCTGAGTTTTCCACGCTCGTTGACTGGTAGTGCGGGGACAGGCCAGATGTGCTTGGGTGCTTGCCACGCGGGGAGCCGTGCGGCGGTAAATGCGAGGAGTTCTTCCGGTGGCACATCGGCGACGACGCAGGCGACGGGCTCTTCCCCACGCACGGCGCTTGGTACGCCGAAGACGACGCATTCGCGGACGGCTGGATGCCCACGGAGGACGGTCTCGATTTCGGCGGGGTTTAGCTTGCGGCCGGCGATGTTGATGAAGTCACTCACGCGCCCTTTGAGCGTGATGCCTGCCTCGGTCCGCTCGACTAAATCCTCCGGGGCAAAGCGCCCATTTCCCAGCACTGCGTCGTCCGGCTCCGGCCAGTAGCCAAGTGCGGTGGCAGGGCTGTGGACCTCGATGCGGCCCTCGTCCACCGCGAGGCGCACGCCGCGCATGGGTTGCCCCACGAAGCCCTCTGGCACAGTTTCATCGCTTGTGTCGTAGCAGATGCCTCCGCACTCGCTGCTACCGTAAAAGCTATGCACTTTCACCCCGAAGCTCTGCCGGAAACTCGCCGCCACTGCGGCGGAAAGCGGTGCCCCGGCGCTGATGCAGAGCCGGAGCTTCGGAAGTGGTGCGGCGGCTAGGGTGGCGAGCTTTTGAAAAAACACGGGCACGGAGGGAAAGACCGTTGCCCCGGTCCGAGAGAGGCCATCGAGAATCGCGCGCGGCAGCCGATCTTCCGTGGCCACGACGGGCACGCCCCGGCAGAGGAGCGGGAGGACGAGATTGCTAAACCCGTAGCTGTGCGCCCACGAGATGACGCCGTAGTTGAGGTCGCCCGCACCGATGCCCATCGTGTCGCAAACAGCAGTGCAATCCGCGAACAACTGCGCAGCCGAAAAGCGGATGGCACGCGGGGCACCCGTAGTGCCGGAAGTGACCTTCAGAAAATCGGCGTCGAGGGTCTGCGGCGACTGTCCTGTTTCCGAAAAAAGCACCTCGCCACCGGAGCCGCGAACAACCCGCAATGTAATGCCCGCAAGACTCGTGGAGGCACCGGGTTCGGCAAGCGCGACCGTCCTGCCTACCCGCCAAAGCGCGAGCAGCACCGCTGGGAGCGACGGATGATTCCCCAGCTCGACCATCGCAATTCCCTCGCCGCTCGGGATCGCTTCGGCGAGCGCTGCGCTCTCCTTTTCCACGTCTGCAAACGTGCGCAACACCGCACCATCCGCACCGAGAACCGCCGCCTGCGAAGGCTGGCGGCACACGGTTTCGCGCCACGCGGCGAGGATGGGTTGGTCGGTACGGTTCATTGCGATGTGAGGGGCCGCACCTTTGGGTGGAAGGTCGCGTCCCGCAAAACATTTTTGGGATAATGACGCGAGCGCTCCCGAGCAACGGCTCCGCGATCTCACTCAGTGGATTGACAACGCCAGCCGCGTTCTCTTTTCTCCCGCCCGATGAAAAATCTCATTAAACTCTTCGCAGTGGTCGCCACGCTCGCTCTGAGCGCATGTGTCGGCGGTGGTGGTAGCCGTGGATTCGGTGCCTACTCCGTCAAGGCACTCGCGCCACATAATCCCAACAACGTCAGCGTGAAAGTCTCCACTTCCACACAGCACATCTACGTCATGGAAGGCCCGCGCCTCCTCATGGCCGTGCAAGGCTGCGTGGGCGCAAGCGGGGCCACCGGCTCCGGCAACTATCGCATCATGGAGAAGATCAAAAACAAGCGCCGCGTGAGCGAGCCCGATGCCGGATACCCGATGGCTTACTGGTGCTCTTGGAAGACGGCCTATGGCTTCCACGAAGGCTTCGTCCACCCGCATCCGCGCACGCATGGCTGCATCCGCCTTCACCGCGAGGCCGCAGCCCGCTTCTTCGCACTGGTCAAAGTTGGCACGCCCGTGAGCATCGCTGCCACCCAACCCGAGGACAGCAAATACGGCAGCCAAGTCCGCAAGCTCGACCAATCCCGCGACCCTGACCCACCACGCTCGGAGTTGCTCTCGCCAAATTGGTTCCGCGACCCGTCTGGCCCGCTGCTCGTCCGCGAGTAATCATTTCACCAAAGCGCCCGCAGCGAAAGTTGCGGGCGCTTTTTTGTGCCGAGATGTTTCTACCTGGAGCGGCTCCAGCGGTTGCCGAGGACGAGTTCGGCGACGGCCAGGGTTAAAGCGAGCACTGCAAACCAAAGCCATATTTCTGTGCCCGTGCGCTCGGTTTGAAGCGACTTGCGCAGGTCTGCTCCGGGGGCCCACGGGATGATTTGCGCGACCGATTCGAGGGTCTTCAAGTCGGCGGTGCTGAGGCTGCGGAGGTCGCTCTCGGCGGGGTCGTTGAAGACGGCGAAGCGGGTGGGCTTTTCCGCGCTGTCGGCAGCGGGGGCGGTGTGGCTGCCTGCGAGCGAGGTATCTATTTTCCCGGCGGAAAACGGGACGCCTGCGCGGATGTTGAGTCGATCTTCCGAGCGGGCGAGGAGGTGGCCGAGTGTGCGGTGGATGAGCGGGAGGAAGACCGGGCGGACCGGCAGATCGTTCCACCGTGCGCTCGCCGTGCTCGCAAATTGCACGACTCTCCCCGCGCCGAATGTCTTCTCCATCACGGCGGGCGTGCCGCTGGCGAAATCGAGAACCACCGCGGGCAATCCTGTGTCGCCGGGCACGTCGCTTTTCTTTGGCGGGAGCAGCGTAAATGCGCGGTAGAACTGCGGCGTCGCGAGCGAGCCCGCCTTCGCGTCGCGCCACGGCTCGGTGATGCGGTGGGCGTAGTTTGCGGACTGGAGATGGAAGAATGCCTGCGTCTTCTCGGGCGTCGCGAGTTCCCCGTGCGGCTCGGCGAACGCGGCGGGGAGCAGGCCCAGCGCGGTGTGCATCCGGTCGTTGTAAAATGCCGTGCTGATTCGCTCGCCGGGGAAGACGATGAGCCCGCCGCCGCCTTGCACGTAGCCCTCCAGCGAGGTGAGCGCGGAGGGCGAGAGATCGACGACATTTGCCAGCACGATGGCGTCGAAGTCTTTCATCGAAACCGCATCGAGTTCCGAGCTGGTGACGGTTTTCGTCTGGATGAAAAATGTGCCGCGCAGCTCCTGCGGCACGGGCGTGAGCGCGTTGCGGAGATAGAAGACTTCGCTGTCGCGCGGCTCGCTGCCGGGATTCCCGTCCACGAGGAGGATGTGGACTTCATCGATGACCTTTACCGCGAACGTGCGCGCGTCGTCGAACGTGCAGCGGTCGCCGGGGATTCGCACCGTCACGGTATGCACGCCGGGCTCGCGAAACGTGGCGAAGAGCGAGGAAGAACGCGGCTCGCTGCCGATGTTGTCGAGCGTCTGCTCGTCCGACGGCGGCTCGTCATCAATGGCGAGATTCACCGCGACGTTCGCGACCGGCTCCGTGCCGAAATTCGTCACCGTGGCCTCAAATCGCAGCGGCTGATTCACCGTCGCCAGCGCACTCGCGAGGCGCACATTCGTCACCGCGAGATTCCGCTCCTCGCCATCGCGGATGAGGATCAAGCGCGTGAGGAGTTCCTTCTTCACCGGCTCCAGCAGCGCCCGCGTCGCGCCCGCGCCTTTCCAGCCCGTCGCCTGCGCGTCGGCGATGATGTAGAGCTGCTTCTGCGCTGCCTCCAGCCGCGTCGCCACCTCGATGGCGCGCTGGATCGCGTGCGGCCAATCCGTCGCCTGATCGCTCCGTTTTGCATCGCGGATGAGCTTCCGCGCCATCGCCAGATCGTGCGAAGGCGTGGGCATCGCATCGCGCACCACATCGCTCACCAGCCACACCGCCACGCTGGAGCCGCCCGGCAGCGAATCCAGCACTTGCTCCGCCGCCTTGCGCGCCTTTTCAAAGCGAGTCTCCGCGCCATCGCTCGTGGACATCGAGCCGGAATTATCCAGCAGGATAAACGCCGTCTCGCTCCCCCCGAGCATCGCCACCCCACTCCGCCGCAGCGCAGGCCGGGCCAAAGCGAACGCGAGAAACCCCAGCAGCGCACACCGCAGCACGAGCAGGATGAGGTCTTCGAGATTCATCCGCCGCTGATTGCGCTGCACGGTCACTTTGAGGAACTTCATCGCCGCCCACACCACGCGCTTGATCTGCTTTTTCGCAAGCAGATGGATGATAATCGGCGAAGCAACGCCGAGCACCCCGAACAAAAGTAGCGGATTCAAAAAAGACACCGCGCGGAGAAATGCCGGACCCGCCCACAGAATGCAAACCCGCGTGTCGTAGCTCACGCGGCCCTCCGCGTGATTCCTCCCAATCGCGAAGCGCAGATCCAAAGAGCGTTCCTCCAAGAAGAATGCGCTTCGCGTGAAGGAAA
Organism: Chthoniobacteraceae bacterium; assembly: GCA_947471505.1. GTDB lineage: Bacteria > Verrucomicrobiota > Verrucomicrobiia > Chthoniobacterales > Chthoniobacteraceae > SXWH01. The sequence goes on from CANIWM010000032.1 coordinate 40,884, forward strand.
GCACGCGGAGGGCCGTGTGCGCTACGACGCAAGCGTGGTCTCTTGCGCATTTCCACTTTTCATCACGCCTCAACAAATCCCCCGCCCGGAAAGTGCGTGCAGCCTTCCCGCGAAACTGCCACACCATCCCCCGTATGAGCGACTCCCAAACCAACACCAAAAACCCGTCCGGCGCAGCCGGATGCGCATTGAACATCCCATGATCCCCGTCCGCCCATCCTTGTGGAAAATGACGCGCATCCCCATCGCCGCCCTCTTCATCGGTTTCATCGTCCTCCGTGTCCACTACCGCATCGAGCACAACCGCGACGCCCTCCTTAGAGCCCAACAGTCCGCATACCTTTGCGGGAACATCAACGAACGATTCTTTGGCGAACAGGAGCCGTTCGCACCCACCGACCCCGCAGAGCGCCGCCGTTTCATCCTCGCAAATTCCATCCGTGGCTTCGTCATAAGCGTCGAACAATTCAACCAGGAAATCCAGACCGCCCTCAAAGATGCACAGCGCCTGAAACTCGAGCCTTCCGAACTCGCAGACATCGCCCACGCCGCCGGCGACCTCCCCCTCGCCGAAAAAGCTGCCCGCGAAGCTCTCGGCGGAGCAAACCAAAACCGGCCTCTCCCCCACGTCATTCTCGGCGACATCCTCTACGCTTCAAAAAAATACCCCGAAGCCGAAACTGAATACCGCAAAGCCGTCGAACTCACAGTCGGCAACCGTAGAGATCTTTCGTTCAACCCCATCCAACGCCTTGCCCGCCTCTACGCCGACGAACAAACAGCCACCCCCACCCTCGACGCCTCGGGAAACGAAATCCCCCGGCAAACACGGATCATCAGCCGCAAACAATACAGCCTTGGCTATTGGCAAGAAGTCGTCACCGCCCATGAAAACTCGCCCATCGCGCAAGAATCAGAGAGAATTCGCGCCAAAATCCCCCTTGCCAACGCCTGCATCCACTTTGCCCACATCCTCCGCGAATGCGGACGCAACGACGAAGCCAAAGCTCAATACATCCGCGCCTTCAAAATCTACCGATCTCCCGAGGGCGGCGTGCCTGGTGAAACCCAAAAGATACGGAAATACATCGAGAGCCTCACCGCCGGGGATGGGAAGGAGGGCGAGCGATGAGCAAAGTAGCTCGCGCATCAAAGAAAGTAGCCCGCGAGTCCCTTCGCGGCTCTGCATCATTCGCGAAGCGACACTTTTTCTTTCGTGCGGCTTCGCCGGTGGCGCGTTGCCGCGAAGCGACTCGCGGGCTACTTTCTTTGTTGGATGGACTACTTTCGCAAGTGTGCTTCGGAGCGTTTCCATGGGTGGCGAGTGTGGTTAAAGTGGCATCGTGAAGGGCCGAAGGCCCGGCCTAGGCTATGATATTTGCAGGCCTTCGGCCCTCCATTTCATCCGCTTTCGGTTTCACTTTCAATCACACCCGTGGGCGGGGTGGGCGAGAGAAACTCTTTGCCAGATACTACGTCCACGTAGTATCTCGCCCGCATGTCTAACGTCCCGCATTTACCTGTCCTTCGTCTCGGTCGCAGCTACGAGAGTCTCGATAAGCTCGAAATCAAAGATCACCGCACCGGGGAGGTGCGCGCGGTTGTTTCTACAATCAATGCGGGGATTTTGCGGAAGGACTTCCGCAAGCTCGGGGAGGCGCGGAAGGCGCTGGCGAAATTTACCGTCGCGGAGCTGATGGCGATGTCGGCGAAGGCGGGGGAGTTTTTCCTGAACGGGACGCTGCCGCTGGGCGATAAAAGGCACACGCAGACTGCCGATGAATACGTGGCGACGCTGAGCACGACGAGTGGTCTGCCGCATGTGATGGTGCGCCGCAATATGGCGAAGCTGCACTACGCGCTGACGCATTTGGATGTGATCCTGAACGGACTTTCGCGCGGGCTGGATATGACGATCATCGACCGGGGATTCGGCGAGCAATTCGGGACGAAGCTGTCCTTTTTCCCCGCCTGCCAAGCCCTCGGGCTGGTGATGCCGAGCAACTCTCCTGCGGTCAATTCGCTGTGGCTGCCGGCCATCGCGCTGAAGACGCCCGTGGTGATCAAACCGGGGCGCGATGAGCCGTGGACGCCGTTCCGTTTGATCCAGGCATTCGTCGCGGCGGGTGTGCCTGCGGAGGCGTTTGGTTTTTACCCGACGGACCACGAGGGCGCGGGGGAAATCCTGAAATCATGCGGGCGGGCGCTCATCTTCGGCGATAAGAGCACGACGCAGCAGTATGCGAATAATCCGGCGATTCAGCTCCACGGCCCCGGCTGGAGTAAGGTGCTCATCGGCGAGGACTGCATCGAGAATTGGCGCGAGTATATTGACGTGATCGCCGGAGCCATCTCCGACAACGGCGGGCGCTCGTGCATCAACGCCAGCGCCGTCGTGGTCCCCCGCTACGCCGCCGAAATCGCGGACGCGCTGGCGCAGAAACTCGGCCCCATCGCGCCGACGGCAAACGAGGACCCGAACGCCCGGTTGAGTGGGTTCGCCAATGCGAAGATGGCCGACTTTATCGAAGCGAGCATCGAAGACGGCCTCGCCGTGCCCGGCGCGGAGGACGTGACGGCGAAGTATCGCGGCGGCCCGCGCAAAGTGGTGCAAGACGGCGGGACGTTCCTGCGCCCGACGATTGTGCGCTGCGACAGCTTCGCGCACCCGCTGGCGAACAAGGAATTTCTGTGCCCCTACGCCAGCGTGGTGACGTGCCCGCAGGCGGAGATGCTGGCAAATATCGGCTACACGCTGGCCTGCACGGCCATCACGAAAGACGCGGCATTTATTGGCGAACTGGAAGCATATCCCGAGATCGAGCGGCTGAATATCGGCCCCGTCTCGACGATGGCCATCTCGTGGGACCAGCCGCACGAGGGGAACATGTTCGAGTTCCTGTGGAAGCGCCGCAGTATCGAGCGGGCGTGGTAAAAAGCTCTGGTGTCCCCGGCGGGAATCGAACCCACATCAGCGGTTTAGGAAACCACTGTTCTATCCGTTGAACTACGGGGACTTCTGATTATCCGAGACTTGCGTCTGTTGGAGTCTCGAAGTCGGTCAAAGCGCTACCAAAAGCTCTGCATCATCGTTCGATGCCTTAGGGAGTCTCACGGAGATTCAGCGATGTTTCAAGCCGAACTTCTTTAATCGACTCGATTTGGAGTGCTGGATCGCTTGTGGCAAGCAATGCCGACGAAGGTTTTCGATGTGGTTGTGATTCGAGTGATGAGAGTGGTCGTAGGTGCGGACATTTAGCCCCATGAAATACGAGAGCCACGGTCGCGACGGCAGGCTGCGCTGGAGTGCCAACAAGAGCAGATCGTCCCAGCGCTGGCGCATCGCTGCCCAGCCACGAGGACGCTCGCGCACGGGCTTCACTCGCCCGCGAAGAATCCGACGCGGCGGAACTTCTCGTAACGCTCCTTCAGCAGTTGCTCCATCGGGATTTTCTTTAGCTCCTCGATGTGCTTCACGACGGCGGTGCGGAGGTTCGCGATGGCTTGCTCTTGGTCTTGATGTGCGCCGCCGAGTGGCTCGGGAACCACGTCGTCCACGAGCTTGAACTCTTTCAAATCGGTCGCCGTGAGTTTCAGCGCCTCGGCAGCTTCCGGGGCGTGCTTGCGGTGCTTCCACAAAATCGCCGCGCAGCCCTCGGGGCTGATGACGGAGTAATAGGCGTTCTCCAACATGAGCACGCGGTCGCAGACGCCGATGCCGAGTGCGCCGCCGCTCCCTCCTTCGCCGATTACCACGCCGATGGTGGGCGTGCGCAGCGTCATCATATCGCGGATGTTCACCGCGATGGCCTCGGCGATGTGGCGCTCTTCCGCGCCGATGCCGGGATACGCGCCAGGGGTATCAATGAGCGCGACAAACGGGAGCGAGAACTTCTCCGCCATCCGCATGAGGCGCATCGCCTTCCGGTAGCCCTCGGGGTTTGCGCAGCCGAAATTGCGGTAGATGTTCTCCTTCGTGTCGCGCCCTTTTTGGTGGCCGATGACGACGCACTTGTGGTGGCCGATGGTCGCCAACCCGCCCGGCATCGAAGGGTCTTCGGCAAAGCGCCGGTCGCCGTGCAGCTCGATGAAATCGCTGAACGAAAGCTGCAAGTAATCCAGCGTGTAAGGCCGCGCCGTGTGTCGTGCGATCTGCACGCGCTGCCACGCGGTCATGTTGGAATAGATGTTCCGTTTCGTCTCCTCGATTTTGGCCTCAAGGCGGCGGACCTCGGGTTCGAGGTTCACGTTATTCTCCCGGCTCTGGCGGCGAAGCTCTTCGAGCGACTGTTCCAGTTCCGAGATTGGTTTTTCGAAATCCAATGGCTGCAATTTCATCGTCATTCGAGAGTCACTTGCGCGCCTTTCGGAAGCAAGACTGCGATTTCACTCATGTGTTCCGGCGCGAGTCGGATGCCGCCCGGCACGGGCCGCGTCGGGTCGTCGGCTTGGGAGAAAATCGAGTGCCCAGAGATGGGATACGTGATGGTGTGAAAGCAGCCGAAATACTCTTGGGATATAGGTTTCGGCGGTTGCCCCTTGTCCGTCAGGGCGACTTTCGAGATGACTTTTTCCGTCTGCTTTGGGAGGGGGACAAGCGGCTTTTTTCCCGGCCAAGAAAGTGTCGGGTATTGCCGGAAAAATTTGTCTCCATTCATCAAAATGACGCGCTGTTGCTTTTGGTTGAGCACCAGTCGGAAGTTCGTGGGGAAGGCGATGAGCCGCTGCCCGATGTCAATTTTCGGCCCCTGCAATTTGTTGAAATGTACGAGGAGTTCGAGGGGCATCTTTGCCCGGGTGGCGATGCGGCTGATGTTGTCGCCTTGCTTTACGACGATGCTGTTTCCGTCCGTCGCCTTCACTCCGAAAAACTGCGCGCTGTTGAGCAGCCCGATGAGGTCGCGCGCTTCGTTGCGCTTTGGCGAGGTGGGATTGTTCCGCACGAATCGCTCTAGCGCGTCGAGGGTCTCCTCGGGTGTTCCGGTCTTTTGGATTTCAAGGCACTGCTGGAATTCCGGCAGGCTCGGGTCGCCCGGAGGCGTGAGGCGCGCCGCCGCTTTGTCGGCTTGTAGTTCCTTTTTGGGCCGCAAGTAGAGGTTATCCACGGCAATATACGCGCCGCCAAAGACGGCAACCGCCAGAATGAGAATGATGAAAAGTCGAAGAAGCACAGTTTGCGCGGGCGGGAAATAGCCCGTCAGCACCTAGAACGCAACAGACGGTCGTTTCTTTCAGAAAAAGAGACGTCGGAGTGTTTTTGCGGGGAAAATTAAAAAGTGGAACGAGGTGCCTCCGCTTCGTGATGCGGCGAGCAGCGACGCTCTACTTATCCGCCAGCGCAGCGACGCCCGGCAGCACTTTGCCTTCGAGCAGCTCTAGCGAGGCTCCGCCGCCGGTGCTGATGAAGGTCATCTTGTCGCCGACGCCTGCTTTCTTCACGGCTTTGACGCTGTCGCCGCCGCCGATGATCGTCTTCGCGCTGGTGTTCGCGGCGATGGCGTGTGCGATGTCGAACGTGCCTTTTGCGCACGCTTTGACCTCGAAGACGCCCATCGGTCCGTTCCAGATGACGGTCTTTGCTTTGCCGATTTCCTCGGCGAAAAGCTTCACGCTCTCGGGGCCAATATCCACGCCTTCCCAATCTGCCGGGATGCTCTCGCCGACGGCGGTGTAGCGGGTGTTGCCGACGGTCTTCGCGTCGAAGTCGAACGCGTCGGTGATCATCGCGTCCACGGGGATGAGGAGCTTCACGCCGCGCGCCTTTGCTTTGTCGAGCGCGGCTTGGGCGATGGGCTCCCACTCGGGCTTGTAGAGGCTTTTGCCGAGCGTGATGCCCTGCACGAGTTTGCGGAATGTGTAGGCCATGCCGCCGCCGATGATGATGGTGTCGGCTTTCTCGATGAGGCGGTTGATGACGGCAATTTTGTCGTTCACTTTTGCGCCGCCGAGGATGACGACGAAGGGCCGCTCGGGGCTCTCCAGTTCGTCGTGCAGATAGGTCAGTTCCTTTTCCATCAGCAGCCCGCTATAGGCTGGGAGAAATGCCGCGATGCCCGCCGTGGAGGAGTGTGCGCGGTGGGCCGAGCCAAACGCGTCGTTGATGAAAACTTCCGCCAGCTCCGACATCGCCTTTGCCAGCGTCGCGTCGTTCTCTTCCTCTCCCGCGTGAAAGCGGACGTTCTCCAGCACGAGCACGTCGCCATCCTTGAGCGCCAGCGCTTTCGCCTTCGCAGCCTCGCCGATGCAGTCGTCCGCAAACTCCACGGGACGCCCGAGCATTTCCGCGAGCCGCGCTGCGACGGGGCGGAGCGATTGCTTTGGGTCGCGCTGGCCTTTGGGGCGGCCAAGGTGCGAGGCCAAAATGAGCCGCGCGCCTGCTGCGATGAGGGCGTTGAGGGTGGGCAGCGTTTCTTTGATGCGGGTGTCATCGGTGATGACCATTGCGCCGTCCTTTTCATCGAGCGGAACATTGAAGTCCACACGGATGAAGCAGCGTTTGCCGGAAAGATTGATGTCGCGGATAGATTTTTTAGCCATGGAAATTGGGGCGCGAAAATCGCGGGCGCGCTGGAAAACTCAAGCTCTTTGACACACGCCCCGCAGTTTGCCAGAAGCGCACATGGCTAAATTCCGCATCGCTGGCATCAACTTCGATCACTTTCACATGGGCGATCTGCTCCGCATGGTCCACGAGCACCCGGACGCCGAACTCGTCGGCATCTGCGACGCCCAGCCGGAGCGCATGGTGGAGGCCACGCGTAACTTCGGCATCCCGGCCAGCGCTGTCTTTACCGATGTCGCGCGCTGCATGGAGCAAGCGCGGCCCGATGTCGTCATCCTCTGCCCCGCCGCCGCCCGCCACGCAGAATACACGCAACTCGTCGCGCCCTACGGCGTGCATGTGCTGATGGAAAAGCCCTTCGCCGCCACGCTGGCGCAGGCCGACGCGATGATCGCCGCGATGCCTGCGGACAAGCTCCTCGCTGTGAACTGGCCGCTCCGCTGGGACCCCGCCGCGGCCACGGCCAAGCGGCTGCTCGACGAGGGCACCATCGGCGAAGTCCGCAGTTACAGCCACTACGGAGGCAATCGCGGCCCGCTTTACCACGGTGCTGACAAGATCGAGAAAGAGCCCACGGCAGCGGATAAAGCGGCGAGCTGGTTTTACAGCAAAGCCGCTGGCGGTGGCTCGCTGCTCGACTACCTCGGCTACGGCACGACGCTCGGGACGTGGTTCATGGATGGTCGCAGCCCCATCGAAGTCACCGCCGTCACCGACGGCACGCCCGGCCTAGAAGTGGACGAACACAGCGTCGTCGTGAGCCGCTACGCCTCCGGCCTTTCTAAGTGCGAGACGCGCTGGGGCACCTTCACCGACCCCTGGACCATCCAGCCGCAGCCTCGCGCCGGCTTTATCATCTGTGGGAGCGAAGGCACGCTGGCCTGCTACGACTACGAGCCCTGCGTCCACCTCCAGACCCGCGAACACCCCGCCGTGCGCCAAATCCCCAACGACACCCTCCGCGCCCCCGAGCGCAACCCGGTGGAATACCTCCTCCACTGCATCGCCACGGGCACACCGTTGAGCGGCCCGCTCTCGCCCGCCATCTCCAGAATCGGCCAGCAAATCGTGGACAGCGCCGTCCTTTCCGGCCTCGAAAAACGCACCGTCGCGCTGGTGGAATAAAAAGAATTTTGCACTTCGGAGTTGCCATCTTCCGGCATCGCACGTAACCACGCGCCACTTCGTTAAACACTCAATCTCATGTCAGACAAATCAATCGCAGAAAAGGTAAAGGATATCATCGTAGAACAGCTCGGGGTCAACCCGGAGCAAGTTACCGAGAACGCTTCATTCATTGAAGACCTCGGCGCAGACTCACTCGACACCGTCGAACTCGTCATGGCCTTCGAGGAAGAATTCGGAGTGGAAGTGCCCGATGAAGACGCCGAGAAGCTTCAATCCGTCGGCGATGTCGTGAAATACATCGAAGACAAGAAGTCCAAATAAGGCTTCAGACACTTTTCCAACAACAACCACAGAAGCCCCGGTCGCAAGACTGGGGCTTTTGCTTTGTACCGTAGCTGCGACGCCCTCGTCGCAGTAAGTGCCTGCGACGCCCCGTCGCAAGATTCCAACAGGAACATCCGCTTTCTACTTCTTCCCCTTCACCTTCTGCGCTGGCGCGACTGGTGGCGGGACGGGCGTGGACACCGGCACGGCGAGATTCTCTCCTTGCGGCGGCTTCACCGGCGGCGGTGGCGCGGCTTTCTCGGGGGCGGGCGCTTCCGGCTTTTCTGGCTCCACTGGCAGGTCTGCAAACGGGTCTTCCTTCGGGCCGGATTCGCCCTCGATAGTGGCGTCGTCGAAGAACACCACGCCGTTCGTCTCCCCCGCTTGCGGCGGAGTCTCCCAAGTCCAAGTCACGCGCATAAACGCGGCATCCTCGGGCGACTTGAGGTTGGCAAAATACTCCGTCCATTTCGCCGCCGTGAACATCAGCGGGCGACTGCGACTGCCGGGGATGGGCTGCACGCGATACTCGACATTGCCCGTCTGCTCTTCTTTGTCTGCCTTGAACCAATCGACCCGCATCTTCAAATGCGGCACCCGCTGGTCGAGGGTGACGGGGTTCTTCTTATCAATCCGCCCCCAGATGGAGACGTGATATTTCTCGCTCGGCTTGATGCTCACAAAATCGCTCGCTAGTTGCGCCACCGCAGCAGGCCGCGTGAGTTGATCGAACTGCACAAACATGCACTGCCGCCCCGTGCGAAAGACCTCATTCGTCAGCCCCAGCACGAGCTTCCCGCCCTCGCCCGTCGCGCTATCTTTGAACGTGTACCACTCCGCATTCATCGCCGACTTCGACACATCCGCGCCCTCCGCCAGCGACTTCCGCCGGGAAACCGGCGGCCATTCAAAAGAGCCACTCTCCAGCAGTTGCGTGGGCTCCGCGAGAGCAGTCGCAGAGGCGCAAAAAAGAGCGATGGCAGTAGTGTGGACAAGTTGAGACATGGCGGGACGTTACGCAGAATGAGGCGTGATGCGAGCAAAACGCCGGGCTCGACCTTGTAGTGCGGTGGCAAAGCGAGGAACGAGCGCGACACCGCCTTGTAAGTAACACTCTGTGTCTCGGGCGCATGTGGTTTCCTCGTTAGTCGCGGGCGCTCGGTTGTCCGCACCCTCGTACGCCTTGCGAAGGCGGCGTGGCGCTCGTTCCTCGCTTCCCGCCGCACTACAAAGCCGAGTATCCCCTCATTTTGAAGTGGGCGGCTCAGCGTTTGGCTCGTCGAGCTTTTCGACGGGAATACCTGTATCCAGAATAGTCGCCGTGCAGATCGCGATTTCAACGGTGTTGATAGGCTCGCGCAGTTTATGGAAGCTCAGCAACGTCGGCTGTCCGCTCGCGACGCTGATGGATGAGGAAGTCTTGAGCACCATGAAATCGGGTTGCTCCACGGATACTTTGTAGGTCGGCGATACTTCGATGGTGTTCTTACGGTTGCCGATGAAGATCTGGTGCTGAAGGTTGTAGAGGAATTGCACGTGCTTAAAGTCGGGCGCGATGACCGGGTCTGCATCGAACAAGACGCCGAGAAGCTTCACTTCGAAGTTCGTGGGTATGCCGCCGGCGAGTTTCAGTTCACCGTCCAGTTTGATGTGCTTTTTCTTGTCTGTGTCCGGTTGTTTCGCCGCTGGGTCGGGCGCGAGCGGGACGGGCAATGGGGTCGATCCATAGTCACTCGCATCGAGCACGACGGAGGGCGCTTCGAATTCAGTCGGATAGCGATATTCATTGATGTTTTCGACCGTGGCGCGCTGGCCGGAACCGGTGGTGAGCGTAGGCCAGTCCACGAGTTCAGCACCTTTGCCGAGCATGGAAACGAGCTCCTCTTGCGCTGCTGCGGCTTTCGCGGAATCACGGAGTCTGGGCAAAATGGACACGGCTTTGGCTTCGGAGACTCGGACGATGAGGACATCGAAGCGAACTTGATGCACCGTCTCGGCGGCGAATGCGGAGGTGGAGATGATGATGAGTGCGGCGAGTAGTTTCATGGTGTTTTAAGAGTGAATCGGTTGGTTTTCAGACGTGCGATGGTGATTTCCACATCGTCGTTTGGCGCAGTGCGACGGTGGAATGATTGGAGCACCCATTTCCCGATGGGCAGTGCGCGGTTTGTCATCGTGCGGCGCTCGGTAAAAACGGGCTGATAGTCGTAGAGTCGTTCGCCTTGATGGTCCGCCACATCGAGGCGGCGGATGAAGCCGTTGTTCTCGATCTGCTTGTCGTTCACGTTCAGCAGCGCCGCACTTTCCGTAGCATAGTAGGGGTCAATCTCGATTTCAAAAACCGAGCCCACATTCTTAATCTCAAACATCTGCTGTGGCGGCAGCGGGATGTAATCCGGCGTGACCACCGTCCGATGCGGACCCAAAAAGTGCCGCCAGTTGTCTCGGTTTACGCTCGGAGGTAGTGCCCAAAATGCTGCGGCCCGCTTGTCCACTTGGAGCGTCGGCGGTCCTCCGCCCCTGGCGTCAAACTCTGTCGGGTAGCGAACTTCGAGAACATTCTCCTGCCAAGCCTGCTGCCCGTGGATAGTCGGAAGACTCACACACTCGGCGAGCGTGGCTTTCCCCTCGGCTGCCAACTTCCTCAAAATCTCATCCGCAGCCTTATCTCCCCGCTCAATCGCGATGCGAGCGCGTATGCCATCGGCAACCGGCAGACGATAGCGCAGGAGTTCAATTCTCGACATCCGCGCGGCCCCGACTGGCTCCGCTTCCACCTTTGGCTCTGCCGTGCCCGATGCCGTCAACGTGACAATATGCAGTTCCAATTGCTCCGGCTTTTCGTGCTCCAAGTAACAGCCCACCAAAGTCGGAATGCCACTCCGCGCGACGATTATCGTGCGCGTATTTTTTGTGACGAACTTTGGCTGTTCGATCACGTATTTGATTCCGTCGGCACGGATGCCGTATTCGTAGCGGATATTGCCGGGATGCGAGACGCGCTGGGTGGTGATGCTGGCCTGAATCACCGCTCCGCCCGCCCAAACCGCGGGCGATGATTTGAGAGTCGTCCCGATGTTTTTCACTTCCATCACCGTCGGCGCTGCCGGGATCGCGAGACCGCTGGCACGACTTGGAGCCAAACGCGGATTAGGCGATTCATACTCGGTCGGGTAGCGATGCTCCGTGACATCCTCGGCCACAGAGTCTCCACCATCCGCCACAGTTCCAAACAACTCCGCAACGAGCACCGCACGACCATCTCCGAGCATTCGCTCCACCATCGCAGTGGCCTCGCGCGTCGTTCGCTCTTCGGAAAACAGCTCCACGATTTCCAAGCCCGACGATACCGGGAGACGCACCACGCGGAACTCGGTCGCGACATTCCACGCGGCCCACGCGCGAACGGACATGCAGCACAGCAGCAAGAAAAGCGGCTTCATTTTGCAACGGGCATCGTCCAGCCACGGAGGATGAAAAGCTCCACTTCATCGGGCTTGCCGGGCACGGCATGGACGCCGAGTAGCGTGCGCTTACCGGACTTCAATGAAATGCTGCCCGCGTGGCGGGAGATAGAAAACTGCGGCTGCTTCAGCGTCACCTTCGAGTCATCCGGGAGCCGCGCAGCCTCGACTTCGCTCCAGCCGATGAGCCGGACGTGAGACTCCTCCGTTTTCAGCCGAAGCGTCTGCCCGTCGGGGCTCACCGCACTCTCCGCCGAGAAACGCACGCCGACTTCCCGCACTTCAAACGTCGTGGGATTCAGCGCCACGGCGGGCACCTTCCCGTCGCCAACCGGCTTGGCTGGTGCCCACTCCGATGCGTAACGCACTTCGTCCACCTGCTTCGATTCGAGCTTCCCGCCAGCATCGCAGCGCCCGGTGAGCGTGGCTACGGCGTGAGCCTCGCCCGCAGTCACTAAACTCTCCAGCTTGGCAAAAGCCGCATCGATTTTCGCATCGTCCCGCAGCTCCGGCATGAGCGCGGCAGCCTGCTTTTTCGCCAACGTGACGACGTAGAACTCCGTATGGATGCTCCAATCTGCCCACGCGGTCTGCACCGCCGCGCAAATACAAATCAAAACCGGGAAGAGGGTTTTCATGGGACTTGTATGACGGCGCGCGGGGACGAAGAGGCGCAAAGATGAGCGACTGTGGTTGTTTTTGACGAGTTGGGACACGGCGGCACGTTACGCGAAAAGCGAATCGGTGCGAGCTTTCAGTGAGCCTCGGGCCGGACCTGTCTTCTTCTTGCGTTTCGCGAAAAGAGCGACAAAGTTCCGCGCCACTTTTCACCCGAATGCTCCGCTCCATCGCCATCATCGCTTTCTTCGCGACTACCCGTTTCGCGTCCGCCGAGACCTTTGCCATCAAGGACGAAGGTGCCGTTCGTTCGTTCGAGGTCGCGACGGATGAGCTTGGCAGCATCGGGCGCGATGGGCGCGGCTCGTTGATAAAAGCGACGGCTCAACAGCACGCGGATGCTCGCCGGAATGGTCGCGACCTCGTGCTCTACGAAAAGGGCCGCCCGCACAATGAGTTCACGCGCCGCTGGCTCACGGCCCGCGTCCTCGTGAAGCTCGCGCCGGGCGCAGATGCCGCCGCTTTGGCAAAAGAGATCGGTGCGGTGCGGGTCGAGCAGCCTGATTTCGCGCCGGGCTACGCGATTTTCGATGCGCCCGCGGGCGCGCTCACGCTCGTGGATTTGCTGCGCAAAAAAGCGGGCGTCGAGAGTGCCGAGCCGCTGCTCGCTCGGCAGGGGAAGAAGCGCTTCATTCCCACCGATCCGCTTTTTTCCGACAACGTCGCAAACGTCGGCTACCAGTGGCACCTGCGCAACGTCGGCACGCGCGGCGGCACTGCGGGGATTGACCTGAATATCACCACCGCTTGGGACACCGTGCGCGGCGCGGGCGTGAAAATCGGCATCGTGGACGACGGCCTCGACATCCTCCACCCCGACCTCGCCGCCAACGTGGATGCCACCGCCAGCCACGACTTTAACGACGGCGACGCCGACCCTTCGCCAAGCACCGCCGCCGACATTCACGGCACCTCCGTCGCCGGCCTCGCCGCTGCCCGCGCGAATAACGCCAGCGGCGGCTCCGGCGTCGCCCCGGAGTCCACGCTCGCCGGGCTCCGACTCCTCGGCGGACCGCAGACGGACGCGGGCGACGCCGCCGCATTTGCATGGCGCAACGACATCATCGCCATCAAGAGCAACTCGTGGGGCCCCGACGACGACGGCGCGACCCTCGGCGGCCCTGGGACGCTGGCCAGCGCAGCTTTGCAGAGCGCCGTAGCCACCGGGCGCGGGGGAAAAGGAACCGTCTTCTGCTGGGCTGGCGGCAACGGCGGCACGGGCGATAATTCCAATTTCGACGGCTACGCAAACAGCCCTTACGTGCTCACTTTTGGCGCGATCACCGACGCCGGGACGCAAGCGCCCTACAGCGAAAGCGGCGCAAACCTCACCGCCAGCGTCCCCTCCGACGGCGGCGCACAATTGATCACCACCACCGACGTGCGCGCACTCGCCGGGTATAACAACGGACACACCGCAGGCAATTTCCCCGACGGCGATTTCACCAACGACTTCGGCGGCACCTCCGCCGCCGCGCCGCTCGCATCCGGCATCGCCGCGCTCGTCCTGCAAACGAACCCCGCCCTCGGCTGGCGCGACGTGCAAGAAATCCTCATCCGCTCCGCTCGAAAAAACGCGCCCACCGACTCCGACTGGGCCAACAACGGAGCTGGCATCCATTTCAACCATAAGTTCGGCGCGGGCCTGCTCGACGCCACCGCCGCCGTCACCCTCGCGACCGACTGGGTGAACCTCGGCCCACTCACCACCCTCCGCAAGCTCGACGTCATCCCCGCCAACATCCCCGACGCCCCATCCACCGGCCTCTCGCGCACATTCACCTTCGCCGCGAGCGATGGGCTGCGCGTGGAAAAAGCGGCACTCACCGTCAGCCTCACGCACGCCGCGCGCGGCACGCTCGAAGTGGACCTCACGTCCCCCAGCGGCATGGTCAGCCACCTCGCCACCACCCGCGCACTCGATACCGGCGCGAACCTCGACTGGACATTTTCCACCGCCCGCCACTGGGGCGAAAGCGCCGTCGGCACATGGACCGTCACCGTCCGCGACACCCTCATCGGCGACGTCGGCGTGCTCAATCGCCTCACGCTAGAGCTTCACGGCAGCGCCCCCACCGGCACTAGCGCGCCCATTATAAATAGCGGCACTACCGCCAGCGGGAACGCCGGTTCTGCATTCGGTTTTCGCATCACCGCGAGCAACGCGCCCACCAGCTTCGCCGCCACCGGGCTCCCAGCGGGACTCAGCATCAATGCCCTCACCGGGCTCATCAGCGGCACCGGCACTACGTCGGGAAATTACGCCGTCGGCGTCAGCGCCACGAACACTTTTGGCACCGCCAACAGCACCCTCACCATCACCCTCGGCAGCAATCTCGTCGCCGCAATCGCCGACGCCATAGACCAGCCCGCCCTCACCTGGGAACTAGACCTCGCCAACGTCTGGGCCCGCGTCACCGGCACCGCGCCCGCCGTCACCCACGACGGCACCGACGCCGCCCGCACTCCCACCATCACCGACAACGGCAGTACCTCATTTTCCACCATCATCGTCGGCCCGCAGGTCATCCGCTTCTTTTGGAAAGTATCCTCCGAAGCCAACTACGACATCCTCCACTTCGCGCTCGACGACGTGGACCAAGCCACCCTCAGCGGCAACGTAGATTGGCAGCAGCGCGGCTTCCTCATCCCCGCAGGCGCGCACGCACTCCGCTGGACCTACGATAAAGACGTGAGCGGCAGCGCAGGCAGCGACGCCGCGTGGGTGGACCAAATCACCCTCACTCCCTTCGCCACCTCGCTCCCCGTCTTCACCATCGAGCCCACACCCATCACCGTCGCAGTCGGCGGCACCGCAGCATTCATCAGCAAAGCCGATGGCCCCGGCACCATCACCTACCAATGGCAGCGCAACGCCGCCAACATCGTCGGAGCCACCAGCCGCACCTACACCTTCACCGCCGCCACCGCAGGCACCTACACCTGCCTCGCCACCAACTCCCTCGGCACTACCACCAGTCTCCCCGCCATCCTCACCGTCGCCACCGCAGACACCAACATCCAAAACGCCGTAGATAACACCCTCATCTGGGCCAAGACCGGCAGTTTCCCGCAATTCTCCCGCATTGCCTCCACCTCTTCGGTCAACACCCATGATGCTGTGGACAGCGCCATCGCCACCGGCCTCATCGCAGGCTCGGATACGACCATCTCCACCACCGTCGTCGGCCCCGGCACGCTCACCTTCTGGTGGCGTTCAGATGGCACGGTTGACAGCGACGTGCTCGGCTTCAACCTCGACGGAATCGAAACCGACTACATCACCAATACCGGCGCGTTTTTACAAAACACGCAGTCCATCCCCGCAGGCATCCATACCATCTCTTGGACCTTCTACGCGGGCACCGGCACCGGGCGCGGCATCGTGGACCAAGTCGCCTTCGCCCTCACTCCCTACGGCACATGGCAGGCCGCGAAATTCACCACCGCCCAGCGCATCGACAGCCTCATCTCCGGCCCCACCGCAGACCCCGACGCCGACGGCATCCCCAATATCACCGAGCAATACTTCGGCACCCTCCCCACCGCCCCGACCGTCGCCCCAACCACCATCGCCTACGAAGCGCCGAATTACACATTTACCTACAAAAAAGACACCTCTGCATCGACGATCGCGCGCACCATCGAGCACACCACAGACCTCTATAATTGGACCCCCGTCACCGCCACCGAGAGCATCCTTAGCACCGTCGGCACCGTGCAGACCGTCAAAGCCACTCTCCCCAGCGTGACTGGGGGCCAACACACCTACCGGTTGCGGCTGGAACTGAGCGAGTAGTTTGATGTTCGCGATGAGAATGCGTGCACAGGTGAGATTTGCATCCCGCTCTGGTCTGTCGCCTTCTCTATCCGGGAAAATGTATTTATCTGCGCTACCTCATCTATTTGCGGCGGGGCGCGATGTGTGAGCCATCGCACGCGGTGGGAAGACTGCTTGTTCAAAGCGAACGTTGATCTTTTCGGTAACGAAACATGCACCCTAAAGACTACAGGAAAGAAACATTTCATATTTATTCTCGGAAAATGGCAGATCATCTCATCGCTGGGATGGTCCGTGCTGATGATGAGGGCACTTCACAGCAATTGATGAACGCCGGATGAATTTTTATTATTGACAAGTTTTGGGACTGGGCTGTTGTAGAGGAAAATAAGCTTCCATTGCTTTTTTCCAACGAGTTCATTTGAACCCAACTCTTCAGATTCAGTAAATATACTCTACCGCCGTGAAACACTCCGCCAAGAAACCTACAATCCTCTCCCGCAGCATCGCTTTCGCGCTCTCGCTGCCCATCGTCGCTTCAACGTCGCAGCAGGCAAGCGCTGCCACGTATTTCTGGGACACCACTACCACGGGTTCGTGGAACACCCTGACGAACTGGTGGACCACGGCTGGGGGGACAACCAATCCCACGGTCATTCCCTCAGCGGCAGACACGTTGACCTTCAACGGGACAGCCGTGAATGGGGCGACGATATCCCAGTTGGATGCCAATTACTCCATTACCGGCATGGTCTTCAATAACACCGGCACGACTCTCATCGACTCCAATTCCGCCACCACTCGCGTCCTTACGCTCGGGACCGGTGGAATCACAGTCGCCTCCGGGGCGGGCGCGGTCACCATCGGCGATGCAACGAATGTAACCAACATCACGCTCGGAGCTACGCAGACATGGACGAACAATTCGACCACCAACGCGCTGACGGTGGTCAATGGCCTGACAATGGCGGCCAATCCGCTTATCTTTGCCGGTGCTGGAGCGTTCAATCTGAATGGAGTGATCAGCGGTACCGTCGCGACTGGAACGACCGCCCTGACGATCGGGACTGGCGCTGGCAGCGGCACGACAGTCACCCTCGGTAACACTGCCAACAGTTTCACAGGAAACATCGCCGTTAATGGCGGCACTCTAATCAGCGCGTACGCCAGCGCGGCGGGTGCAACCAGTTTCCTTGGAGGCCAGATTGGTACCGTTTATCGCACGATAAGCCTCACCAATGGCGGCACCTACCAAAACACCGCCACTTTTAAGGAATGCCTGAATAAAGCGGCGTGATTCTGGCGCGATTGCGATGAGACGCCTCGTTGAGCGTTCCGGGTGGTGTTTTTTGGGCGAAATCGGGTTAAAGCCGTCGTTTTTGGTGAGTTCCGTACAGGGTCAAGCCTTTGGCAGCA
>CANIWM010000033.1 GCA_947471505.1 Chthoniobacteraceae bacterium
ATCGTCCTGGCCAATTATTGCTTTGAGTTCACTCACGGTCTTCTTATTCTTTTTATGGGTCATGGTTGTTTTTTAGGTTTGGGTTGCTTGATCGCTCCCTTCCTTACCATGACCCGCTTTCTTTTTGCTGAACTCTTCGCACTCTACCAGCGCCACTGCGTGTCGCGCCGGGGCCGGGACGGCCCCGCTACTTTCGCGTCTTGGCTCGGCCACGCCAATTCCAGCATTCCACTTTTAATCACACCCCCATTCCTGAGTGCGCGGCAGGAGAAACTTGCGGCCTGCGCTGTGGCTGCTACACGGCGCGCATGTCTGATTCCAATTTACGCGACGCGATCAAAGCCATGATGGTCGAAAGCCTGATGCTCAAAATCTCGAAGGAAGAAATCCGCGACGATATGCCTTTGTTCGATCCCGCCGGGCTCGGGCTCGATTCTATCGACGCGCTGGAACTCGTGGTGGGGATGGAGCGGACGTTTGGAGTGGGTGTGCCCAACTCCGAAGCAGCCCGCCAAGCTCTGGCGACGGTAAACACTATCCACGACTACATCGTGGCGAATCGGAAGTAGCCTCGAAAACTTCGCACCGCTTGCGAGCGTGCTTGCGGGGTAAACGCAAACGAGCCCGGAGTTTTCACCCCGGGCTCGCTTCGGAATTTGAACGTACCGTGTTACTTCAGGTCTTCGACGAGAAGGGACATGGTCGCGTGAGTTTTCCCGCCTTCTTCACCCATCTGGATGCTGGCGGACTTGATTGCGCGAACGAGGTTAATTCCGACTTCAATCATCGGCTTTACCTTTTGGAACATCTCGATTTCGTCGGTCTTCCCGGCGAAAAAGTCCGACGGGTTGGATGATGCAAGCTTTACCCAATGGTCGGCGAAGTTCGCGATGGCTCCGAAGCTCATCGTCATCTCGCCATCCGCCTTCGTGGTGCCAGCAGTCGGGAGTTTCGCGAGTTCCACGCTGTAGGTGGGCGAGGTGCTCAAAATCCACTTGTCCTTCGAGATGGCGATGTGTGGGAGGAGGTCGCCCATTTTCACCGGCAGTTCGACGTAGTGAATCTCCACGTCGCCGTCTTTGCGCATCTGTGGCTCAGGAATTGGAGGGGCGTCGGCTCCTTGCGGGATGAGCGCGATGCCCTGCTTCACGAGCTTGTCAAAGCCCTTCCATGCTTCGCTCAACGCGGCGCGGTTTTTGATGTCCATGACGAGTGCGGCGCGCGGGATTTTGCCGCCTTCGAGTGCGGTCTTGGGCGCTCCGGGGACGGGCGGCATCGCTCCGTTCAGGTCCACGAGCATGGCGAGATTATCGCCAAACGCGGTGCCGAGTAGGGTCATGGATTTCCAGAGGTCTTTCACCATCGGGACGGCCATGGCTTCCATCATCGCCGCTTGTTGCTTGCCGTCCTCCGGCATCATCGCGGCACCGTGCGTCTTGTACCAGCCCCAGACCATCGAGGCACCTTCCTCGATGAGCTCGCCTGTTTTTACGGACTCGCCGCTGCTGTCATTGGCGATAAGGGACATCACGGTGGTCGGCGTGGCCAGCGTGGAGAAAGCGAGCGGCTGCGATGGCTTGGCGTTTGCCGAGCGTGGGCCACCGAAGAGGTCGGCGCGTAGGCCGCCGTCAACGTAGGAGACGCTCACTTGCGACGAGTTCACCACTTTAAACAGCGCCTGCACTTTGCCCTCAAAGCGCTTCACGTCCGCGTTCATGCTGGCGAGTGCTGCGGGAGCGATGATTCCTTTAATGGACTCGGTGATTTTCGCGAAGGGTGCGGCGAGCTCCATCGGGTGGGAGAGTTGGTCGAACAGCGCCTTGCTGTAGTATTCGATGCCGATGGGCTGCTTGCCTGCAAACATCGCAGCGCGAGCGGCGACATCGGGGATGGAGAGCGCGCTATCGGCTTCGCTGCTGGCGAGCTTCACATGGGCGTGGTCGCTGCCGAGGGAGATGACGAGGTAATCGTCCACCCAACCCCACGAGACTTCAAAGTGCTTGGCCATGAGTGCAGCCACGAGCGATTTCGCTTTCGCTTCGTCGCCGACAAGTTCCTTGAGTTGAGCGACCATGCCTTCTTCCGCGGATGGCGGCACGGCTTTGCGGACCATGATGCTGAGGGACTGGAAGCTGTATTTATCGGCGACCGTAAAGGTGCTGTTTTCCACGAATGGTGGGAGGTTGCCGGAATCGAGGCCCTGCTTAATGAAGGCATCAAACTCCGCGCGGACTTTGCCGGCCTTGAACCCCATGAGAAGTGGCGGGATTTCGAGCTTCACGGCCTTAGGCAGCAGCTCGTCGGCGTTGTCCTTGAACATCCGCATCATCGCCTTCTGCGTGTCGGCGGGATTTCCACCGAGCATTCCGCCAGTGATAGCGGCTTGGTAGTAAAGCTCGATGAACTGCTGTCCGAACTCAACCCAAGGCCCCAGGTTTGCGCTGACGCCAGCGGTGCCAGCGGTGAAAAACTCATTCCCCAGAAATGCTTCAGCCATCTCCTTACCCTTCTGGATGCCGGGGTCGGTATTCCAGCGCTCCACCATTTGGTTGGCTTCGGGCTCTTTCTTCAAGAGATCCACGAGAGTCGCGGCCCACTTGCTTTTCGCGACGGAGGCCCACAATTCGTGGAGCCGGTAAGTATCGGAGAACATCTCCACATCCTTAGGTAGCCGGGCTGCAAAGCCGTAGGTTGCGCTCAGATTCGCCACATTGGCGGACGGCGTGCCCGCGGCGACGGTCTTCACCGGAGTCTCGGCGGGCTTCGCAGAATCAGCGGCCTTTGCAGGCTGCTCTGTCGCCGGTGCTTTGGGCGGTTCGGCTGGTTTGTCTGCGGGCTTTTCACACGCGACGAATGACCACGAAACCGCGAGCGCGGTGACGGGAATGAGTGCCTTATTAAGGTTAAGTTTCATAGTTTTTCTGAATGATTTAGTGAGACAAATGGAGCACGCCCTGAGCGTTTCTTGTGCCGGTGGAACTCCATTGGACGCTCCTCCTTAGCGGCTCGTTACTAGAATGGCAGGAAAAAGAACGCTCTCGCTCAGCTCACCTTGCGTAGTTTCGTAATGCGGCCCGAATCTACCCACTCCGCCACGACGATGTTCCCGGCGGCATCGAAGCACGCGTCGTGAGGGTGCAGGAATTTCCCCGCCACCCACTCTTCGCGGGTCGTGCTGCGGCGCATTTTGTTCCCGTCTTTCGTCACCTGCGCTCGCCATTCGGGGTCTTCGCCGAGGTGGACGAGCACCTCGTCGTTTTTGCCCAGCAACGTGACTCGGGCGCTGAGGTCGGGCACGAGCAGCACGTCCCCACGGCTGTCCGCGTTGGCTGGGAGGATAAAGCCGTCCAATGTCTTGAGGTGCTTCCCTTCCAGCGTGAACCACTGGAGCCGTTTGTTCGCACGGTCGGTCACAACGACAGAGGCCTCTCGGCCTGGACGATTATCAATCCACACCCCATGCGGAGTATTAAACTGCCCCGGGCCCGTGCCTCGTTCGCCAAACATCGAGAGCCAGTTCCCATCCTTGTCGTAGCGGTGGATGCGGAACGAGCCGTAGCCGTCTGCGAGAAAGAATCCGCCGTCCGGCAGGAACGCGAAGTTCGTCGGCATAAACGCATCGGCGCCCCAGCGTTTCTTCGGCGCGGTGTCCTCGCCGACGGGGTAGAGCTTGGAGTCCATCGGCGCGTGCTTTTCCCACACCGTCTCGCCCTTCAGCGTGAGCTTTGCGAAGCTCTTAATCATCTGATACGCAGTCACATAGAGGAACTGCTGCCCGCCCTCCGTCCGCACCTCCAGCCCGTGCCCGCCGCCTTGAAACTGATTGCCAAAAGCGCGCACGAATTTGCCCTCCGCATCGAAGACGAAAATGGACGGATGGTCCTTCATATTCTCCCGCCCTTCGTGGATGACGTAGAGCAGTCCCTCGGCATCCACTGCGACATTGTGCGTCGTCTGCCACGAATACTTATCCGGGAGTTGCGGCCAGTTGTGCAGCACTTCGTAGCGATGCTCGCCGCTGCCGATGATGAGCGGCTCGCTGCCTTTCTGGGCGGTGAGGATATGCGGCACCGCAAAGGCAGCGGCACTGGTGGTGATAAAACGACGGCGGGAAATGTATGGTGTAGTTTTCATGGTCATGGAAAGAACCCGCGTCTGTAGCGGGGGCGTGGGCGGAGGGCGAGGAACTTGTGGTGGCTCTTGCGTGATTGGCAGACAACCTCCACCCTGATAAACATCTCCACCGTATGAATCTCCGCCGTCTCGCCATCTTCCTGTGCATCGTCATCGCCATCATCGCGTGGTCGCTGCTCTCACCGGGAACTCCGGTGCCCATCACTGAGGCCGCGCCGCCAACTGAGTCTGGAAATACCCAACCGGCAGAAAGCTCGCCCAAGAACACACAGCCCACGCTTTCCAAGGTCGAGTGGAAGCATATCCGCGCGTTCGAAACGGGCGTCGTGCCGCAAGCGACGCTCGCCGAATGTGAGCGCTTCCTCGCAAAGAACGGCGAGACTCCCGCGAACCTCATCGCCGTCTTCGATCAAACCGGAGATCGTAAGTGGCTAGAGCGTGCGCTCGCTGCATTCCCCGACTCTCCGATAGTCCTCTTCAGCGCCCTCACTGAAAGCCCCGACGCTCCCCCCGAGCAACTCGCCGCGTGGCTCGAAAAGTTCAAAACTGTCGATCCCAATAACCCGGTGCCGTGGCTCATCGCGGCCAACTCGCTTTTCAAACAAGACCGCCCTGCGGAAGCGATGGAGCAAGCCTCCGCCGCGCTCGACCGCCCCGCATTTTACACCTACAGCACCGAGCGCAGCGCCGCAGCGCAGGCGCTCTATGAAGAAAGCGGGCTGCACCCGCTGGAGGCCGAATTGCTCGGCACCATGGCCCTCAGAATGCCCCTCGTCGGCGTCGCAATGGGAATCAGCAAAGGGCTCCAATTGCTCAAAGCGCCGGAAACCGCCGAAGCCAGCACCATCGCCGAAGCCGGGCGCATCCAATACAACCTCGGACGCATGTTCCAAACCCCGGAAGCCTCGCGTCTGATCATCGGACAACTCGTGGGCGTCGCCATCGAAACGAAAGGCCTCACCTCCCGCCCGCCGGACTTCCAGACAATGCGGACTGCCCAACTCGAAGCGCAGAAAGCCGAGATCAAAACCCTCACCCAAGCAGTCCAAATCACCGACTCAAGCGACGAGAAACAAGTCGCCGAATACCTCCGCCGCCTCCGCACCGAAGGCGAACTCTCTGCCCTCCGCTGGCTCAAGTCGCAGCAAAAGTAGCGCTCCCACACAACTTCCCCTCCATTTTCCAACTTTCCATTTCCCATCCCGCCGTTTCCCGCTAAACCGCAGCCGATTTTTCACACACATGGCCAAATATATCGAAATGCCCAAACTCGCCGACACGATGACCGAAGGGACCGTCGTGAAGTGGCTCATCAAAGAAGGTGACAAGGTTTCCACTGGAGACGAAGTCGCGGAAGTCGAGACCGACAAAGCGACGATGGGCATGGAGGCGTTTGACTCCGGCACCGTCCACAAAATCCTCGTCCCAGCCGGGCAGAAAGTCCCGTGCGGCACCGCCATCGCGCTCCTTTTGATGAAAGGCGAAGTCGCCCCTGCCGACGGCTCGCTCCCCGTAGTCGCCAGCGGGAAAGCCGCGCCGGTCGCAGCAGTTGCAGCCGCAGCGGCAGCGGCTCCAGTCGCAGCGAAAAGCTCCGGCCCAGCGGCCAGCAGCGGGCGCATCAAGGCTTCGCCGCTCGCGAAAAAAGTCGCCTCGGCAGCGGGCGTCAGCCTCGTAGGCGTCGCGGGCACCGGCCCCGGCGGACGCATCATCGCACGCGACGTTCCCGCAGCGGGCGCGGCCCCAGCAGCGGCTCCAGCAGCAGCGCCCAAGGGCATCCCGTCCACTCCAGCCGGCCCCGGCGATACCACCATCGCTCTTTCGGGGATGCGCCGCATCATCGCCGAGCGGCTGCTCGCCAGCAAGACGACCATCCCGCATTTCTACCTCACCATCGAGGTGGATGCCGCCCCGCTCATGAGCTTCCGCGCCGCAGCGAATGCCGCCAGCGAATCCTCCGGCGGGCCGAAGCTCACCGTGAACGATTTCGTCCTCAAAGCCGTCGTCGTCGCCGCCACCAAAGTGCCCGCTGTGAACGCCAGCTTCACCGGCGACTCCATCATCCAATACGGCAGCGTGAACCTCAGCGTCGCCATCTCCGTGGACGACGGCCTCGTCACCCCCGTCATCCGCGACGCACAGAAAAAATCCATCCGCGAAATCAGCGAAGGCGTCAAAGACCTCGCCGGACGCGCCCGCAGCAAGAAGCTCCTTCCCAACGAATTTGCCGGCGGCACCATCACCGTCTCGAACCTCGGCGCATACGGCATCGAAGACTTCTGCGCCATCATCAACCCGCCGCAAGCCATGATCATCGCCGTCGGAGCCATCGTCAAAAAGCCCGTCTGCGGAGCGAACGACGCCATCGTCGTCGGCCAGCGGATGAAGATCACCCTGAGCGGCGACCACCGCGTCGTCGATGGAGCAGTCGCAGCCACCTACCTCGGAGAGCTAAAAAAACTCATCGAGAGCCCCGCGCTCATGCTCCTCTAGCCACCCATGCGTGGCCCCAAGAAAGCCGACGCCGACCCGCTCCTGCTCACCCGGCAGAGCCTCATCGCGCGGCTCACGAATTGGGACGACCAGCTCAAGTGGCAGGAGTTTTTCGAGACCTACTGGAAGCTCATCTACACCGTCGCCACCCGCGCCGGGCTGCGCGACCACGAGGCGCAAGAAGTCGTCCAAGAGACGTGCATCAACGTCGCCAAAAACATCGCCAGCTACGACGCAACGGTCGGCTCCTTCAAAGCGTGGCTGATGACGATGACCCGCTGGCGCATCAACGACCAACTCCGCAAACGACTCCGCGAGCGCCTCACTCCCGCCACCGCCAGCATCGAAGAATTCGCCGACCCTGAGCACAAAATGGAAGACGCTTGGGAGGAAGAATGGCAGCACAACCTCCTCGACGCCGCCATCGCCCAGCTCAAGCGCAAGGTGGACGCGAAACAGTTCCAAATCTTCGACTGCGTCGCCATCAAAGGCTGGACGGCGATGGAAACCGCCAAGCGTCTCGGCGTGAACATCGCCCAAGTCTATCTCATTAAACACCGCCTCAAATCCCTGCTCAAAAAAACAAATCCTCTCGCTCGATAAATAGCCCATGAACCTCAGAACCATCCTATCCCTCTTCACGCTCACCGCCGCAGCCGCCGACCCCACGCTCACCCTTTCGCGCGAGCAAAACTGGCTCATCATCCACGCACCGCACATCCCCGGCGGTGAAATCCGCATCAACTACCTAGAGGCATACTGCCGCCCTCGCTCCACCGATGAGGAATGGGCCAAAACCGTCATCCCCCACCGCTGCGAACTCCTCTCCCTAAGCGAAGACCGCACGACGCTCAAACTCCGCGACACACTGGCAGACGGCGTCACCGTCGATCACACCATCACCGCCAAGACCGACGAAGTAGATTTTCAACTCACCGCCCACAACCCCACAGCAAAAGCCAGCGAAGCCCACTGGGCACAACCCTGCGTCCGCCTCGGCCCATTCACCGGCTACACCGGCACCGAGCCCGCCCCAAAAGGTGCACCCGAAGATTACCTCGGCAAATGCTTCCTCTTCCTCGACGGCAAGCTCGAGCGAATGCCCACGCGCAACTGGGCCACCACCGCCCGCTACACCCCCGGCCAAGTCTGGGCTCCCGCGCACGTCCCACGCACCGACGTAAACCCGCGCCCACTCAGCCCCCTCGTCCCCAGCAGCGGCCTCATCGGCTGCTTCAGCGCCGACGACAAATGGATCTGGGCCACCGCATGGGAGCCCTACCAAGAACTCTTCCAAGGCGTCGCCCGATGCCTCCACAGCGACTTCCGCATCGGCGGCCTCGCCCCCGGAGAAAAGAAAACCATTCACGGCAAAATCTACATCATCCCCAACGACGAAGCCGCCCTCACCGCCCGATACCGCCGGGACTTCCCATAGCGCCCCACGAAAATAACCCCTCATTTATCCAGCCATGTAGTTACGGTGAAACGCTATGCGAGCGGCAGAAACATCGGTAAACAGCGCACCGTATTCGAGCACCCGTGAACTCACATCACTCACAGCATCAGATCGAAAAAACTCCGCGCAAACAGCAGATGTCGCTTGCTCGTTTGGGGCTGATGTTGGCGTCTGTGGCGTATTTCTTTACCGCCCTGCAAATCGCACCGTTGGTCTTCGTATGGGTAGGCGCGGCATTGGATAGCGACCATCAAGCGCGGGTGTCGATTGTGGACGGTGGCGTTTGCGTCACGCTTGAGCACGGATCCCCCTGCAACCACCGCAAGCATAAGCACGAGTGGCTTTCGGATGTGATTGTTGGCTCCACTGCAAACGGTCATCCCGACCATATTGCAAACTTCGCATCCGCAGGAACCGGCCTGTCCTCGGAGTCCGGCGAGGTCGATGTGAAGTGCCCCGTCG
This sequence comes from Chthoniobacteraceae bacterium, assembly GCA_947471505.1. Classification (GTDB taxonomy): domain Bacteria; phylum Verrucomicrobiota; class Verrucomicrobiia; order Chthoniobacterales; family Chthoniobacteraceae; genus SXWH01. Next base: position 8,546 of record CANIWM010000033.1, read on the forward strand.
GTGAAATGTCTGCGTTCGAGTGGCTTACTCTCGCGGCAAGCAGCCATGCTCCCTCGGTTACGAATGTGGACAGATTTGAGAGTCTTGCGCCGCTGGACATTCGTCCGATGCGGCCCGTGGTGTTGTTGATTTGATAGTCCCCTAGACTGCGGAGCTAAGGCGCACAGGCATTTTCGCCATGTGCGGGCTTCGCGGAAGCTCGAGCGTGTCAGGCACGTCACTGTCGGCCCGTGCCTGCATCCATCGCACCTCGCGTGGATCTTACCGTGGCCGACTTGTCTCCAAATCAATCAACAACTTCGTGAAAACTCACCCATCCATCTCCAACTCAAAATCCACAGCCATGAAATCCACAAATCGACTCCATAAACTATCGCACCTTGTGCTGACGCTCGGCGCTCTGGCGTTTTGCCCGACATCCTCGGACGCAAGTGTTGCCTACGGCAGCATCAACAACTTCGACACGGTGAACGACACCGGCGAAGAAACTCACGGCTTCGAGATCGAAGTTGAGGACTGCCATAGCACGGACGTGACCTACACGTTCGACTACAACCATTACGGCACCTCACACATCACACAGGATGACTCGATACCGGGGCACCCGAAGACGCACGTCCGCTGGGAGAGCAAGAAGAACCCGGACGGCTCTTGGGCTGCAAAAACCATCGTTCCGACAGGGCCGATTTCGCCGACGAATGGGCATCAATTCACGAATCCGGCGGTGAATTTTGGCGGCGAGCATTTTGGCACAGGGTTCCGCGGACCCGTCGGCGCAGTGCGCTATTTCTGGCTCGTAGATCGCGGAGGTGTGCTGACGCAGGGGCCGGCGGTGCAGGTCTCGACGCCGACATTTACCTACTACCCACAGGTGGTGGGAGTCGCCGCGCCTGCGCAAGTGCAAGCCGTGATTGCGCCGCCGCCGCCGCCCGCGCCGGAGCCGAAGGAATTCGGCAAGGCGGTGTGGATGAAGGAGATCAAGACCACCACACACAACGCTGAGAAAGTGAAGCTGCGCGAGTTGCTTTCGGAAGATCCGGATCATCCGGAAAAGAAGAACTGGAAGAACGGTGAGCCCGATGAGGTGGAAGTGGAATGGCGCATCCTCCAAAAAAAGTACAGCGCGGCGGATGGCGGTCCGAACAATGAAGTGCCCGCAGCGGCGGAGGATTTGCCGGGCGGAAATGAAGTCGTCACACGGCGATACGAGTTTTTCAAATACGTCGGCCCGCTCGATGCCGAGACGGGCGAGGCGATGGGCGACCTCGTCGGTGCAGATGGCATCCACGGTTCCGGAAGCGTCACGTATGCCGACCACATCAACCCCGCTACTGGCGATTGGGTGACAGTCACGACCGATCTTTCGACCGTGGAAGTTGTCGGCGAATTCACCGGTTCGCAGATGGCCGCGGTGGACGTGGATGCAGCGGTGGGCCTCATCGATCATGTCAGCGAGGGCAAAGTCGGAGCGCCGTACACTGCGCGCAGATTGGTCGTAGAAGGCACGTGGGGCTTTGCGTGCGTAAAGGATGGCGCGCTTCCCGCAGGCATGACGTTCAACGAAAACACGTCGATTTTGTCGGGCACTCCGACCGTGAGCGGCGACTTCGCCTTCAAGGTGACGGCGAAGGATGGCGTGAACCCCGATGTGGCGAAAAACTACACGCTGCGAATCGCACCAGTCGTTGGTGAGCTCGGAGCAAAGAGCCTTCTGGACACGGCGGCTTCACCAATCGACGGAGGCACAACTTCGGGCGACGGGTCATTTGCATCGGGAACAAATGTCACGGTGAATGCGGTCGCAGCACCCGGATTCCACTTTGTGAATTGGACGGACAACGCCGACGTGGTCAGCACGACCTCGGCCCATTCGTTCATCATCGACGTGAATCATTCGCTCGTCGCGCACTTCGCGATCGACGTCCCGCAATGGACCATCGCCGCAACCGCTGTACCGGTCGCAGGGGGAACGATCACCGGCAGCGGTCTGCGCGACCAAGGCACCAGCGCGACACTCGTCGCGACGGCGAATGTCGGCTACTCGTTCACAAACTGGACGGATAGCGGCGCGGTCGTGAGCACGGCGGCGAGCTATTCGTTTAACGTGACGGGCAATCGCACGCTCGTCGCGAACTTCAGCGCCATCCCGACTTACACCGTAACGACTAGTGCGACGGCCGGCGGCACAGCCTCGGGCGGCGGCACTTTTTCCAGCGGCACGAGCACTACCGTCACCGCGACGCCAAACGCGGGCTACGTGTTCATCAAATGGACCGTCGGCGGCGCGCAAGTGAGCACGTTGCCGAGCTATGCCTTCAACGTCACCGCGAACAAAGCACTCGTCGCGAACTTCGTTATCGCGGGAACGCAAGCGGTCATCACCACGAGCGCCAGCCCTCTCGCCTACGGCACGACCAGCGGCGGCGGAAACTACCTCAGCGGCGACACCGCGACCGTCGTAGCCACGGAAAATCCGTTCCGCAAATTCACCAAATGGCAGGAAGGCGGCGCGACTGTCAGCACCTCACCGAGCTACACATTCACCGTGGGCGGAAGTCGCACGCTCGTCGCGAAATTCACCGAAGCGTTCGTCATCACGGCAAACACTTCGCCAGCCATCGGCGGCACCACGGAAATGGATAGCCTGACTTACAAGACAGGCGAGAATGCAAAGGCGAAAGCATTCCCGGCAAGCGGCTACAGTTTTGCAAACTGGACGGAGAATGGCGACGTCGTGAGCACGTCCGACGTTTACGATTTCAACGTCACCGGCAACCGCACAATCATCGCGAACTTCGTGTCGGACACCGGCGTGACGGTCACCGCCAATGCAGCTCCGGAGGCGGCGGGCTCGGTCGGCGGCGACGCCACGTTTTCCATCGGCGACAGCGTCACCGTTTCAGCAGTCGCGAATCCGGGCTTTGCGTTCGCAAGCTGGACCGCAGGCGGCACCGTCGTGAGCACCGATGCGGATTACACGTTCAACGCCTCTGCACATCGCGCACTCGTCGCGCACTTCGCTCCGGCCATCGCCATCACATCCAACGGATCACCGGCAGCGGGCGGAACTGTTTACGGTGCCGGAGAGTATCCGAGCGGACAGACCGCGACGCTCGAAGCAATGCCAAACTCGGACTTTGAGTTCCGCTATTGGACCGAAGGCGGCACTATTGTCAGCACCTCGGAAAATTACACGTTCACCGTGAATACGCCGCGCACCGTCATCGCGAACTTCGCGCCGACCTTCCCCGTTTTCACCGCCGCATGGCCGACAGGTGGCGGCAGCGCAGAAGGCGGAGGCCGGTTCACCAACGGCTCGCTGGTAACAGTCTCCGCGACGCCAGCCCCCGGCTTCGCGTTCGACGGCTGGACCGCAGACGGTCTCCTCGCGAGCACCGCGCGCAACTTCAGCTTCTCCGTCGCGAATGGCGGGCGCTCAATCGTCGCTAACTTCAGCGAGATGCCGAAGGTGATTCCCGTTCCCGCTGGCGACGCCGCGCATCTCATCGTCGTCTGGCCCGAAAACGCCGTCGGCTACGTGCTGGAAGAAAGCACCGACCTTGTCACATGGACGCCATCCAGCCGTGCAATCACGACGGCGGCGGGGCAAAAGAGCGTCTCAGTTCCGACCACCGGCGCGAACACGTACTTCCGTCTCAAACGCCCGTAGTGTGCTATGAGAAACCTCTCACCCGATGACGCGCCGCTGGCCGGTGGAGTCGATGAACTGACTACTCTGTTCGTCCGTGCAAACGGAAACGAAGGGGCCGCCGCGCAACTCTACGCGCAGTGCCAGCCGCTTCTCGCAGCCTGGTTGCGCTGGCGGTTCCCGGCGGAAATCGCTACGGATGCTGCGCACGATGCTCTCGCCACGGCGTTCGCACAACACGCGGCGTTTCACGGCGAACGGGCGCTGCTCCCGTGGCTGAAGACGCTCGCCCTTCGCGAGGCAATCGACGCCATCCGCAGCGACACACGCCGGGCCGAGCGGGAGCGGTTGTATGTCGAAAGCGAGTCTCTTGCGGGTGAGCGTCGCGAGTCAGGCGGGTGCGAGGATGCGCTGGCCCTAGCCCTTGCGGGATTATCGGACACACAGCGGAGCATGATCGAGCGCCGCTACGTTGCTGGCGAGTCGAGCGAAGCCATCGCTGCATCGGCGAGCCGCAATCGGAGCGCAGTAGCCGTCGAGATTCACCGCATCTGCCGCAAACTGCGGAAAGCCATCGAAGAGCCATCCCATCAAGCTCGAAGAGCAATTCCCGACTATACAACGCCAACAGGCGGTGAGTCCGAAGTCGGCGTGATGAGAGATGCTCACGCACCAGCTTCGCTCATCGCAAACCCACTACTCCGTCCGTCAAATCACTAACAAAACATCACATGAAAAACCGAAAACACACAAACATCCTGAGCGCCATCATTCCGGTGGTCGCTCTCACATTCACGCTCCTCGGAGCATCTCACTCGTATGCAGCCGTCGACTCAAATGACATCGACGGCGACGGCATCCCGAACATCGTCGATCCCGATGTGGACAACGACGGCATCCCGAACGGCCTCGACCGAAACGTGGACGGAGGCCGCGCGAAAAGCGGGCCTTTCATCGGCAAATGGGTCGGCGACCACGTTGCAAATAGCAGCCCTGCGGAGAAAGATATCGATGCCGATGGTCTCGCCGATGATTCGCTCGCGGAAACAGACATCGACGGCGACGGTCTGGAGGACGACTCCGCCGCCGAACTCGATATCGATGGAGATGGCCGTCTGGACGACGCCGACAACGAACGCGACATCGATGGCGACGGGAAACTCGACACTGCCCGCGCGGAAACAGACATCGACGGCGACGGCAAGGACGATGACTCAGCCGAGGAGAACGACATCGATGGCGACGGGGTAAACGACGACTCCATCGACGAAGATGATATCGACGGGGACGCAAACAATGACGACGCAAGGCGCGAAAAAGACATCGATGGCGACAGTATCAAGAACGGCATCGATGACGATGTGGACGGCGACGGGCTAGACAACATGAACGATGCGGACGACGACGGCAATGACGTGAACGACGATACGGATACCGACGACGATCACGACGGACACCACGACAAAGAAGGCGAGAATCACGGCGGCAATCAGACCGGCGGTGGCGATGGCCATGAGGACAGCGACGAAACGGTAGGACACGACTAATTACCGGGCAAAAAGAGAATCCGAACGGGCGGTTCATCCGAGACGATGAACCGCCCGTTTTTTCGCGGTCACACATCGTCACCGCCGTCGCCATTCTCCTTTTCGGGGGAGTCGAAGTTGAGTAAAGCGAAAGGCATGAAATCGCGCCTCTTCCGAATGCTCCAGCTCTTGGCCCTCGTCGCTGCATTGTCGCTGCCATCGCCCGCCGGAGACGCGCTCGCGTGGCCCGGCGTGGAATACGCCACGGTGAAGGCGTATCTTTTTGGCGGCGACAGTTCGCACTCACAAATCCTCAACGACGGAAAGCTGAACAGTTCGGTCGAAAAAGTGGCGCGGCTTTCGGCGAAGCAGGCCGAGCACATACTCACAGCGATTCAGCCGGAGGAGATTAGAAGCCGGATGATGTGCTACGACCCGCACCACGCATTTGTGTATTTCGACGAATTCGGCCGGCCCGTCGCATCCGTGGAGGTGTGCTACCATTGTGGAAACTACGAGTGCGATCCACCGCTGCCGAAGGGGAAGATCCTCATTCTCTCCACGCTCCTGCCGCTCTTCAAGGAACTCGGCATCCCTACTCCGGAAGACAACGAGTTTGCCAAATTGATAAAACTGGAGGAGTCCGCACAGGAGACCCCCGCGATGAAAGCACTCTACGGCTACCTCGGCGAGAAGACACCCGAGAGCGCGAAGGTCTGGCCGTGGAGGGAGATTGAAACGGTGAAAGTGCTGGAACTCACCCGAAACATCACGAGCCGCAAGCCACTGGTCCATCTCGGCGAACTCACCAAGGACGTGGCGCGCGAGGCCACGCTCACCGCCAGCCAAAAGGAGGATGCGTGGAAGTGCATCACCCGACCCGACTGGACACCGAAAGACGCGAAGCTCGAAGCATACTACGGAGAGGGCGGAGAAATGGACGTGCGTCCAATCGGTTCCCGAAGCAGGGGATTCAAATGGAGCCAAGGCGAGCCAACGCTGCCCCGCCACGGCTTGGTGTGTTTCGACAAAGCGGGACGCCCGTTTGCGTGGCTCACCATCTCATTTTCCGACGGAACGTACACCGCCTACCCGCACGAAGGCCCGGAAAACCTCTCGAAACCCGTGTGGCACATCGCGCCGCTGCAAAAAGTCTTCGAGCAAGCCGGCGTCTTCAATCCCGCCGAATACCAAAAGCTCGTGGAGCAAACGCTCCGCGGACCACAGAAATAGCACGGATGTCGTCCGAGAATTCGCCAGCGTTTTCCAAGCCTCTACGACTTGAAATCTCGCCGACTAAACACCGCGTATCCCACGATTAGAAACGTGGCATTTAACCCAAAGAGATACATGTAGTCGCCCGCGATGCGCTCCCACGGGATCGGGTCGCGGAAGATGTTTGTCCACGTCGCCATGTGCGTGGTCATAAACCAATGTTTGTAGCTCTCAAATTGCGGCATGAACGAAAGAATCCGGTCGGCGAGGAAAAGCGTGAGCGTGATGACGGTGGCGGCGGCGGGCTTTGCGTTGAAGCATGAGAACATGAAGCCGAGCGTGGTGATGGTGAGTAGGCTGGCGGTGAGAAAGACCAACGCCGAGCAGAACCGAATGAGCCCTTCTTTTTGCGTAAAGAGCACGAGCAGATGCTCCTCCGGCACATACGCGAAGAGCCCGCCGACGCCGCGCCACGCCATGCCGGTGAGTAGCGCGCTGCCGCCGATGAAGACGACGAGCACCAGCGTATAGACGACGCACGAGAGATACTTCACGAGCAGCACGCGGAAGCGGCTGACGGGGCGGCAGAGCGTCATGCGCATCGTTCCGTCTTCGACTTCCTTGCTCACGACATCGCCGCCGACGAGCGCGAGGAAGACGCTGCCGAGCAGGAAAATGGTGAGCCCCATGACCATGAACGCCATCGTGAGCCCGCGAAAGTAATCGCCGAAGATCAGCTCCATCCCGCCGGTGTTGCGCGTGAAGTCGCGCTGGAAGAAGCGCTCGGCCTCGCTCGTCTGGAGCTTCAGCAGGATGATCAGCTCCAGCACGAAGAACGCGCCGAAGCCCATCCATGTGCGTTTGCGGGCAAACATCTTCAGCAGCTCGGCGCGGAATTGTCGGAGAAAGAGCATCATACGTTCAGGACTTTTTCGAGGTAGAGTTGCTCCAGCGTCTGCCGCTCGGGCTCGACGACGCGGACGCGCACACCAGCGCCGACGAGCCGCGCTACGAGGTCGGCGACATCGCTGCCGGGGGGCACTTCCACGATGCCGGGGCGGACGAGCTGCACATCGCCGAGAAGCTCCGCCGACCAAGGCTCCATCTCGATGCGGTAGCGCGTGCCCTTTGGCATAAGGTCGTGCCAGCGGCCGGTGTAGAGCAGGTTGCCTTTGTTCAAAATGGCGACGCGCTCGCAAAGCACTTCCACTTCGCTGAGGAGGTGCGAGCAGAAGAGCACGGTGAGCCCGCGCTCGCGGTGGAGCCGCTGGATGAGCACGCGCATCTCGGCGATGCCTTCCGGGTCGAGGCCGTTCGTCGGCTCGTCGAGGAAGATGACTTCCGGCGCGGGAAGCAGCGCCTGCGCGAGGCCGAGTCGCTGCCGCATTCCTTGACTGTAAGTGCCCACATCATCGCGGATGCGCGCGGTGAGGCCGACGAACTCCACCGCTTCATCCATCTCTGCGCGGGAAACGGCGGCGCTGTAGCTGGTGAAGATTTCCAGATTCCGCCAGCCGCTCAGGTAGTCGTAAAAACGCGGCTGCTCGAAGATTGCGCCGACTTTTAAAAGCGCACGCGCTCGCTCGCGCTGAACGCTGATGCCGCCGACAAACGCCTCGCCTTCGTCCGGGTACACTTGGCCGAGCAGGATGCCGAGCGCCGTGCTTTTGCCCGCACCGTTGTGTCCGAGGAGGCCGAAGATTTCCCCACGCTGGACCTCAAAGGAGACGCCGTGCAGCGCGGGTTTTCCGGCGAAGGATTTGCGGAGATTGTCGAGTCGGATAGCGGCGCTCATTTCGTAGGTGTGTCGTCGAGGAAGGTGAGTTCGTTGGACGTGTGGCCGTCGGCATAGAGGACGTTCACGTTGTTGGTGAGGTGCGGGTGGAAGCCTTCTTTGTCGCCCATGACCATGATGCGCGAGGCTTCGTCTATGATGCCTTTTGCCACGAATGAGACGCGTAGAGCGGCGAGCTTTTGTCCGCTGAGTTTCCAGTTCCACAAGTAGCTCGTGCCGCTCGTCTGCCACAACTTGCGGTCGTCGGCGGGGCAGGCGAAGACGCGCGAGTCTGTGAGGTAGGGAGCGAGCACGGTATCGAGTGCGGGCTCCGGGTCGGTCTTCTTTTCGCGGGCGAGGGCCATCGTGGGGAAGGTGCCGTCGTTTTCGCCCACGTAATGCACCAACGCGCTGCCGAGTTGGCGGAGATTATTCATGCAGGCGGCGGCCTTCGAGGTGCGCTGCGTGCGCTGCCAGACAAGCGATGAGAGTGTCGCGAGTATGGCGATGACGGCCATGACGACGAGCAGCTCTAGCAGGGTGAAGCCGCCGTCGCACTTGCGTCGTAGCTGCGACGCCCTCGTCGCAGGTGGTGCCTGCGACGCCCCGTCGCAATCGGCGCGTAAGCGGCGAGGCGCCGCTGGCACTTCCTGCGGCGGGGCGCCGCAGCTACGACGAATTGCGCTCATCGCCGCCATCGGAGTGATTTCTCCATTTCCTCCAGCAGCGGGACAGCGTCCATCTTCGCCTCGATGGTTGCGTCGCTGTAAAACGCTTTTAGCCCTTCGTTCACGAACTTCTCCGCCACGGCTGGGTCGAAGTCTTCGGGCATGTCGTCTTCGGCGTGTTCGCGGAGATTCTTGATCGCTTTCTCCACTTCGCGCTTCCGGCGGGCGGGCTCCATGAGGTTGAAGTTCTCGATCATCTGCTTCATCCCTTTCGGCACGACGAGGGCGAAATAATGCGCCTTTTCTGCGGCGGAAAGTTGCTTCCAAAACAGCTCCAGCTTTTCGTTCTTTTTCGTCGGGCGCACCTTCTGGCGCTGCTCGGCGTCGAGGCTGTTCACTTGCTTGGCGATGTCGTCTATGAGCTTGAGCCGGTCAGCCTCGGACTTGCCTTCGAGCGGGTTGCTGTCGAGGAACGCCATGATGCGCTCGGGCGTGGGACGCCGCGATTTCAGCCAGTAGATGCTGCCGCCTACGACGGCCCATACGACTGCGAGAATGAGGATGATTTTAAGCCAGTTGGGACGCATACCAGTGAACCGTTTCGGTGAGCCCTGTATCTACGCTGACGGTGGGCTCGAAGCCGAGGTCGCGCCGCGCTTTGGTGATGTCCGCCGACGCATGGCGGATGTCGCCCGCCCGCTCTGGGCCGTAGCGCGGTGGGCGGCGGGAAATGGATACGTCGAGCTTGCTGGCGATGAGGCGATGCAGCTCGTTCAGCGTCGTGCTGCCGCCAAGGCCGATGTTGTAGGCTTGGCCGGCGCACGCGGCGTTTTCCGAGGTCGCGGCGAGGATATTGGCCTGCACGATGTTGCCGACGTGGCAGAAGTCGCGCGTCTGTTCGCCGTCGCCGTTCACCACGCATTCGTCGCCTGCGACTTGGGCGACGATCCACGCGGGGATGACGGCTGCATAGCCGCCTTTCGGGTTTTGCCGTGGGCCGAAAACATTGAAGTAGCGGAGCCCGACGCACTGCATCCCGAAGTGCATGGCGAAGAGCCCTGCGTAGTGCTCGTCCATGAGCTTCGACGCGCCATACGGCGACAGCGCGCGACCGATGCGGTCCTCGCGCATCGGCATCGTCGTCTCGTCGCCATACACCGCGCAACTGCTGGCGTATGCGAAGCGCTTCACCCCCGCATCGCGCGCGGCGGTGAGGAGGTTCAGCGTGCCGGTGACATTCGTGGAATGACACGCCAGCGGGTCTTCGAGGCTTTGCGGCACGGAGATGAACCCCGCCTGATGCGACACTGCATCCACGCCCGCACAAGCCTCGCGACACACCGCGAGGTCCGCCACGCTGCCCTCGACAAATCGGAAGCGCGCCCACGCTTCCTCTCCCACCGCAGCTCTCACGAAATCAAGGTTGCGCGAGAAGCCCGTGGCAAAATCATCCAGCCCCACCGCGCTCTGCCCGAGCGCGAGCAGCGTCTGCAAAATATGCGAGCCAATGAAGCCCGCACAGCCCGTCACCAACCAACGCCGTGGTGTGGCGCGGAGCGTGGATAGCGTTGTTTCGTAAGTGGTCATGACCTTGAGGGCAGAGACGAGATGGCGGAAGCGGGCGGGGAGAACAAGCACGCAAAGCTACAACGGATACGGCTCACCGTAGAACCGCTCGTAAAACGCTACGCGCCGCGCCTTTTCATCGAGGTCCGGCGGCAGCGACGCCATCACTATCGCCCGCGCCGTGGTCATCATATCCATCCCCATCATAAAGCGTTCGGCAGGCGTCCGCTCCATCATCAGGCGGAAGAGCATCGCGTTTACTTCCGGCGACGTATCCTTCACGGAGAAACCCGTGTCAGCATATCTATCAGGCTCAATTTTACTGACCATTCCCGCAGGTATTCCATATCGCAGCCAGTGGCAACGAGGTTCTGCACATCGGAAAGTTGACGCTCGGAAAGCGAGTCGCGCGCCCAGTCGAGTTTGGAGAGAATCAAGTCCTCCTTGCTCACCACCCAGACCTCGAAGTCCTCCAGCCGCACCCGCACTCGCCGGCTGAACTCATGCCGCCGAAACTCCTCATTTTTCCGCACCAAGAAGTCCACCTTCATCAAGTTGCGCTGGTGAATGGCGTTGAAGCTACTTTGGTGCAGCACTGCATCCCGCGCTGCATCGGATGAGACGTAGTAGTCGGTGCCGAGCACTTGCTCGATGCGGGCCGCGTCTTTCAAAAAAAACACCGCTACGAGATCGATGTCACGAGTCATGCGGGGCTGGGCGTAGCAGTTCAGCGCGAGCGAGCCCGTCAGCATGTAGTCAATGCCCGCTGCGTCGAGCCGCATGGTGATGTCACGGAGCGTTTGGAGTTCTTCGGTCATGGTGTAGATCATCTCGGCCACAGCGAAACGAGTAGAGCAAGGCGGAATGGACAAAAGCCCGCAGCCCGCCCATGAACGGCGGGCATGGCCCATCATCTCACTCGGCGCACATTCCTTTCCACGACGGCGTTGTCTTTAGCCTCCGCATTTTCGCGCGCGGCGGACTCGGACTTCTTGGCAGTCAGCGCGGCGGTGGAGACGCACATGGCGGCGCTGGAGATTCCCGGCGGGCAAGTCGCGGTCGGGCGCGGCGGCGCGATCCTTTTCTCGCGCGGCTTTGGGCTGGCGGACCGGGAGAAATCTATCGCCGTGCAGCCGCGCACTCTTTTCCGAATCGCCAGCATCTCGAAGCCGCTCACTGCCGTCGCGGTGCTCACGCTCGTGGAAGATGGCGCGCTTTCTCTCGATGGGAAAATGCTCGATGTGTTGAAGCCGGACATCTTCCTCCCGACGGGGCGCGAGGTGGATGGGCGGCTGAAGGACATCACCATCCGGCACCTGCTCCAGCACACGGGCGGGTGGGACCGCGATAAGAGCGGCGACCCGATGTTTCAGAGCGGGCAAATCGCCAAGACGCTGGGCATCGCCGCGCCGCCGGCGACGCGCGATGTGATCCGCGAGGTGCTCGGGCGTCCGCTCGATTCTGCGCCGGGCGAGCGGTATGCGTATTCAAATTTCGGCTTCTGCGTGCTGGGCCGCATCATCGAGAAACTCACGGGCAAACCTTACGAGCAGTTCGTCCGCGAACGCGTGCTGCTGGGCATCGCCGGGCCACGACTCGGCGCGACGGTCACGCAAGCGGAGGGCGAGGCGCGCTATTATATGAATGGCGACGGCCAGACGGGGCGGCCTGTTTTCCCGAACCTCCCCGACCGCGTCCCGTGGCCGTATGGCGGCTTTTGTCTGGAGATGATGGACTCGCACGGCGGCTGGATTTCTAGCGCGGAAGACATCGTCCGCTTTGCCATGAGCCTCGACGACATCGGCGGGCGGTCGCCATTCAAAAAGCGCGAGACTTGGGACGCGCTCATTGCCCCGCCGCCGAGCGCGAAAGGGCAGCGTTACTACGGCTGTGGCTTCTCCGTCCGCCGCTCGGACGAGGGCGCGAGCATTTCGCACGATGGCAGTTTGCCGGGAACGGCGACGTATCTGTGGCGACGGGCAGATGGGCTGACGTGGGCGGTGTTTTTCAATCAACGCTCCGAGGGGAAGCGCGACGGCGCAATCGTGGATGCGATGCTGAAGGCGCTATAGGCCGGGCACGCGGGCGTAGCCGACGAAGACGGAGCGGCTGTCCGTTTTCGGAAGAACGAAATCGAACACGCTCACGCCGTTGCGTTTGATGCCGCGATACCGCCGCCCATCGCTCGCTCCCACCATGACGCGAGCGCCCGTCGCCTTTTCCCTACCGAGATAGATCATCACATGGGAGATGGGCGGGAAGCGGCCCACATCATAGGTGCCTTCCCAAAACAGCAGGTCGCCAGGGCGAAGTTCTTTCAGCCGCGGATCGTCCAAGCTGCCCGTCCGCACTTCGCGTAGCGTGCCGTGACTCTGCGCCCATAGATAGATGGAGCTGGCGTCGCGGGGTGGCTCTTTGATGCCCATATAGCGGAGGAGAAAATGAACCGTCCCACTGCAATCCATGCCGCCAGCAGCCGGGTCGCTAGAGCCGAATTTGTAGGAGAGGCGGCACTTCGTGAGGTGCAGCGCCCCCTTGATGAACTTCTGCGCGACGGGAGGGAGCGTGGAGAACTCGGCGAGGTCCGTGGCATCAAGCGTGGCCTGCGCGTCGGCCTGTGCGGGCTGTCCGTCGCCTTCATCGTCGTAGGTTTTCTTTGCTGGAGTTGGGGCGCTCTTTTTCGGCGCAGCCGTGGCGAGGGACGCCGTGGCGAGGATGAAAAGGAGCGTCTTGAAGTTCACAGCGACCACCTTCGCGACGAAGTCACCGGATGCAAGGTCGCAATGTTTTTGAACGCATCTTGCGTGGCGCAAAACGGGCGTGTATGAGGCGTGCCCGAATGCCCGCAGCGAATCCTAAATTCAAGTTTCAAATCCCGACAGGCTTCAGGCCGAGCCAAGGTCTGGAGAAGCTGGGCCATAGCCAGATCACAGCAGACGAATACAAAAGGACGCTGAAGGCGGCGCAGCTCGAACTGCTCGGCTGGCAGCGCAAGCTCGCCGAGACCAAGAGCAATATCATCGTCGTCCTCGAAGGCCCGGACGCAGCGGGAAAGGGCGGCGCGATCAAGCGCATCGTGGAGAAGCTCGATCCACGGCTGCTCAAAGTTCACTCCATCGTGAAGCCGACTGCGGAGGAGAATCAGCGGCACTATCTATGGCGGTTTTGGACGAAGCTGCCGCCGAGTGGGCAGATCGTCATTTTTGACCGCTCGTGGTATGGGCGCGTGCTCGTGGAGCGCGTGGAGGGCTTTTGCCAAGAGGCCGACTGGCAGCGGGCCTATCGCGAGATCAATGAGTTCGAGCGGCAGCTCATGGACGACGGTGCGCTGCTCGTGAAGCTCTTCCTTTTCATCACCAAAGACGAACAGCTCAAACGATTCAAAGCCCGTGAAGCCGACCCATACAAGCACTGGAAAATCTCCGACGAAGACTGGCGCAACCGCCGTCACTGGAAGGAGAACGTCACCGCCGCCGAGGAGATGCTCGTGCGCACTTCCACCGAGCGCGCACCGTGGCACGTCATCGGCGCGAATTTCAAATGGCACACCCGCGTGAAAGCTCTGGAAGCTCTCCTCTCCACCATCGCCAAAGGCCCGTTCCGAGATTCCGCGCTATGAGAGTTTACTGGCTGATCCTCATCGCCGCCGTGCTATGCGTCGCTGGCTGCGAGAAGAAGGCGGACACGCAAAAAGAAACTCTCGAAAGCGCAGAGCGCAGCGCCAAGCTCGGCAAGTTCAGCGAAGCCATTCGCCTCTACGAAGCCTCGCTCGACGGCACGGCAAAGACCGCCGACCTGCATTACCGCATCGCGATGATCTACGACGATAAACTCAAGGCCCAGCTCGACGCCATCCACCACTACGACCGCTACATCGAGCTTGCGCCATCCGGCCCGCGCGTCGCAGATGCGAAGAAGGCCCGTGCGGAATGCAGCAAAGAACTCCAGACCAAGCTCAACCGCGATGGCTTCTTGCCGCAAAGCCAAGCCGTAGCGATGCGTCGGCAAAACGAAGAACTGCGCGCCGATGTCGTGCGCCTCGAAGGAATTTTGGGCGACCACAAAATCCCCTTCAAAAAGATCCCGCTCCCGCCGCCAGTCTCTGCCGAGCAAGCCGCCAAAGGCGCACTCCCGCCCGGCACGAGAGAATACACCGTGAAGTCCGGCGACACCCTGGCGTCTATCGCCCGCGCCTTTTACAAAAACGCCGCACTTTCCGACCACATCAAGGACGCCAACCAAGTCCAGCTCAAGGGCACAGACAAAATCAACATCGGCATGGTCCTCATCATCCCCGACCGTCCGGGGCGGTAAAAGCGGCTTGCCGTTGTGCATTCACGCTCTAACGTCTGAGCATGATTAAAAACATCATCCTCGCAGTCACCGCTCTCACTTTCACCGTCTCCGCCTTTGCCAAGGACGAGGACGACAAGCGCATCGTCATCACTAAAGACAACTTCTCCGCCGAGGTGGAGAAAAGTAAGAAGCCCGTCCTTGTGGACTTCTGGGCACCGTGGTGCGGACCGTGCCGCGCGATCGACCCGCATCTCAAAGCGATCTCGAACACGAACAAAGACGTGACGATTACGAAGCTGAACGTGGACGACAATAAGGAGCTGTCGGAGAAGTTTAACATCACCGGCATCCCGTGCATGATCATCTTCAAGGACGGCAAAGAAGTCGCGCGTCTCGTCGGTGGCGCGCCAAAAGAGAAGATCGAAGAGTTCATCGCGAAGAACAAGTAATGTGCCCGGTGCCGCTCAGGCGGCAGCCCAACCAACGATGACAGAGACCCCGCGCAAAGCGTTTGTTTCCAGCCCACACCACGCCACGCTCGGCCTCGCCGCGCTGGCTTCGATGGTAGTCTGGGGGCCACTCGGAGTGGTGGGTGGCATGGTCGCTTACGTACTCGGCTGGGTGTATCTGCCGGATATGCCGTTCTTTACGCGCTGGCGGGAGAATAAGGTTGCAGCGGCTCTGGAGGCGCAGCGGCAATCGGAGCTTGGCGAGTTTGCCATGCAGCGGGATGCGATGCTTTCGCAGCTCGCCAACAGCCGTACGCAGCGGCACACCGCTTTTGTGAAAACTTGCCAGCAAGTCGCGATGGGGCAAGACCCGCGAGCCCGCAAGGTGGAGGAGATGCAGTGGACGTATCTGCGCCTGCTCACCATTGAGCAATCGCTGGAGGTTTTCCTCGAAGGCGACCGCCGAGACGGGGTGCCGCTACTCCTCCGCGAAGCCACGGAAGAAATCGCCGTGCTGGAGGAGGAACTCGCAACCCTCAAAGCACAAAACTCCCCTACCCTCGCAGCGAAGGAGCGACTACTGGAAAGTCGCAAAAGCCGCCTCGACGTGCTCCGCCAGCGCGCAGAGCGCATCCAAGAAGCACACTCCAACTACGAACTCGCCAGCGCCGAACTGGACCGACTGGACGAGCAAATCAAACTCATCCGCGCCGACGCCGTGGCCTCCCGCAACGCTGGGAACATCAGCGACCGCATAGACGCGACCTTTGAAAACCTCGCGCAAACCAACCGCTGGATTTCCGACATGGATCGCTTCCGCGACCAGCTCGGCGAAATCCCCGAAGGCGGCATGGGCGTCCGCTCACCCCTCGCCGCACAGCCATTCCAAGCGCGCAGCGCGTCGGGCAAACAGGCGCAGGGCTGAAAAGGGTTTATGTCGCCCCCGGATAAACGCTCCGATTTCGCCAGAGGAAGAGAATGCGGCGGGACGGGCTGGGGTGCGTAGATTCACGATCGTCTATTTCTAGGGCGGCGCGGACGAGCACAGCGGTGGGGACGTTTTCTATGGTCGTGGTGAGGCGCTCGGCTAGTTCCAGCGACCATTTTTGGCTGCCTTGCAAGAATGGCGCGTAGTCGATCGGCAGCAGCGGGAGAGACTCGATGAGGTTGAGTTTGTCTATTTCTTGCTGCGCCCATTCGTTGGCCTGTGCGGTGTCGCTTCCTTGCAGGTGGCGCAGGAATCCGCCGAGGGAAATGCCTTGCCGGGCGCGTTGCTGCTGCACGGTGAGTTTTTGAAAATCGCTCGCAAAAGCTTCGGGGTCCACTTTGCCGTAAGGAACGGCTTCGTCGTAGGCTTCAATGATGTCACTGAGGCTGACGTTAGTACCATCACGTCGGGCTTCCAGCGTGCGAAGGAGAAGGCGTTGCCGGGTTTCCTGCTCGACGGCGATTTTGAGTTCGCCGCTCAGTGCCGGAAGGAGCCCGGCTGCTTGTGCGCCGTAGTCGTCGCACAGAAATTCGATGCCGCGCGAGAGGCGATGATGGGGAAAGGAAATCGCTAAATCGAGGAGCCAAAGGACGGCAAAAGGAACGACTAAGGCGACTCCAGGCTGCGGATACGCGGCAGCAGCAGCCATCGAGACGAGTCCCGCAAAGAGCGCGTGAACGGCGTAACAGCGCGAAAGGAGCGGGGCGTAGGGGAAGACATGCCCGAGTTCATGCCCGACGACGCCGGCGAGTTCACGTTCATCAAGGAGGTGGATGATGGAGCGGTTGAGGAAGACCCCATTGAACAAGTGCCAACCAGGCCACAATTCGCAGCGCAGGGCGTGGGCGTTCACATCCTTTGTGCCGGTGAGGAATACCGGCGCAGCCTGGCGCCTGAGCCCGAGGCGTCGGAAGACGTCATCCACGACTCGAACCAGCGATTCGCGACTATGATCTCCAAAGCGGGCATCGGGCCGGATGTCTTCGAGCCGCTTTTTATTTAAGAAGATGTATTGCAGGAACCTGCGGAAGACACCGAGTGAGCCAAGCCCAAATGCCAACCACGCAAGCATTCCGAGCGGACGCGACGCGACCCACGCAAGAGCCACCAAGCCCACAGCAGACTCCACCACGAGAATGACTTTTGAGCACACCTCAGCGTTGGCGTAGTGGGCAAGGAGTGTCTCGCGCTTCGGTGTCTCCAAGCGGCGCTCTGGCGCTGCGGCAGCCATTATGTCGCGATGTCGAGCATCGAGCGAAGGAACCCACGACTAGGCCGGGCCCGCGTCTGGTAAAGCAAAGTGCCGGGACCGGTAAAACGATTCACCAGTCCCTCACCGGAGAAATAGGAGTGCCGGATGGACGACGTCACTTTCACCGTCTCGAAGCGCATCGTGTCAGAAAACGCCACGATGTACCGATTATCCAAAACGAATCGCTCACCCTCCGCGAGCGTCTGCTCCACCAGCGAGCCATAGCTGGAAACGAAGACATTCCCTTCGCCCTCGGTCCGCATAAGGAAGAGCCCGCGCGTGGCCAGCCAGCCTTTCAATCCCGCATATTTGAGGCTGACTTGCACGCCGCTCGTGCATGCCAAAAATGCACCGCTTGCGATGAAGTGGTTCGTCCCCGGCTTTACCTCGATGCTGCGGATCTCCCCGGTTTCGTTCGGGGCGAGAATGAGCCGCTCGCCATCGCGCTTCGCCGTATAGACGGCGGTGAAAAAACTCTCTCCCGCAAGCCAACTCCGCGCGGCACTGCGAAACCCTGAACTCCCGCTCATGTGCGAGCCAGCGCCGGCTTTCAAATCCAGCCCGGTCGTCATCCCCAACATGCAGCCCGGCTGAACGGCAATCGACTCCCCTTCGGAGAAGCGAAACTCCAGCGTGGTAAATGTCGGCGCGTGCGCGATGACGTGCTCCATTTCGCGCGGCTTACTGGTCCGCTGGCGGACTCATCTTTTGGCGCACGATGTATCCGACAAAGCTGATGATCATCAGGATGCCCAGAAAGATCAAACACGCCACGATGCGCGACACTCCAAAGACGCTGGCGATCGTGCCGATGCAGATGTCGTAGATGGCGACCATGATGAACCAGCGAATCATTTCGGCGATGAATCCGCCGCCACGGCCTGCGAGTGGGAGTGAGAATTGAGCGATCATAGTATGGTTGGTTTGAGCGCCCCGATGTATTCAGGAGCGCAAGTGGTGACAAGTTTGAAATTAGGCATCACACGCCTGAAACTTGCGTCGGGGATTGGGACATTTCTCAACGAGCAACGGAAACCGCCTCTCTCTACACCCTCAACCTCCGCCATTTCCGCTCCCTGGTTCCTGGAGACACGATCATCGCGAGTCCTTAGAAGACGCGACTGCCCCCCGGATGCGCTGATTGACGAACGGGTAGCTGGTGACGACTTCTGTGATGAGCGTCTGCATGTGGTAGCCGTCTTTGGCGATGGTTTCGACGACATGATCGACGACGATTTCGTCGTAGCCTTCGAGCTGGCGGCACAGGGCGTAGGCCAGCAGTTTCTCCGTGAGGTTTCGCGCGAGGTCGGTGGCGCGGGCGGCGATGATGACTTTGAGTTCTTTGGGCGATGAGAAGCGCTTGCCGCCGGGCAGTTCGCCTGCGGCGTCAATCGCGCCGCCGGTGTCGTCGCGGTCGCGCCAGCGGCCGATGGCGTCGAAGTTCTCTAGCCCAAAGCCGATGGGGTCGAGAATCTTGTGGCAGTTGGCGCAGACGGAATTTGTACGGTGGAGTTCGGTGCGCTGGCGGAGCGTCAAATTCTCGACCGACTTCTTGTCCTGCTTCTCCAAGGG
Source organism: Chthoniobacteraceae bacterium (assembly GCA_947471505.1). Classification (GTDB taxonomy): domain Bacteria; phylum Verrucomicrobiota; class Verrucomicrobiia; order Chthoniobacterales; family Chthoniobacteraceae; genus SXWH01. The sequence goes on from CANIWM010000033.1 coordinate 27,501, forward strand.
CGGGACGTTTGGCGGTGCGGGTGGGACGTGTTCGCCGAGGACTTGTTCGAGCACCCACACTCCGCGTTTAACGGCGCTGGTGCGGTTCGGAAACGAGGTTGTGGCGAGGATGGCGGGCATTCCGAGGATGCCGCCGCGGTTGGGGTCGGCGAGTTTTACTCTACGCATCTCGGGGCCGGTGACGGTTTTTTCCATGCCGTAAAGGGCGGCGAGGGTGCCGTTGAGGAACGTGTAATCGCTATCGACAAAGCCGACGACGCTGCGGTTTTCCCGCACCATGCTGCCGAAGAAGAGGCGGGCTTCGTCGGTCATCGCCGTGCGCATTTCGCGGGTCATCTGCGGAAATTTGGCGGTATCGAATGCTTTACTCTGCAAGCTCCCGACGCCGAGCCACTGCGCGCCGAATCCATCGAATAACGCCCTCGAACGCGGGTCCGCGAGAAGTCGCCGCACCTGCGCTTTAAGAATCGCGGGCTCGTGCAATTTCCCGGCATCAGCGAGAGCCGAGAGTTCGGCATCAGGCATGGTCGCCCACAGGAGATACGACAAACGGGAGGCGAGTTGGTGGTCATCGAGCGGGGCGATATCGCGTCCCGATTCAAACTCCTTGGCGGGCGTAATGAAAAGAAACTGGGGCGAGACGAGGACGGCTTTGAGCATCAGCCGCAGGGCATCGGCGTGGGCGAGTTTGTTTCCGCGCGCGAGATCGAAGACGGAGAGCAGGACATCGAGTTCCGCTTCGGACGGCGGACGGCGATACGCTTTTCGTGCGATAGAACGGGCGATGTTTTTCGCTGCTGCGCGGGGATCGCTCCCCGGCAGAAGCGGTTCGCCGAAGAGACGCTTTTGCACGTCTTTGGATGCCAGAGCGCGATCGAGCACGTCGTTAGCAATCGCGAGATACTGCTCCGACTGGAGCGGCGAGAGCGTGTTCAAATATCCTTCACCGAACACTTCATCCGGCAGTTCGTGTGCGATGCCCGGGTCCACGCCGAAAAGATCACGGAGCGTGTTGCCATACTCCATTTTGCTCAGCCGTCGGATCACAAACGCACCCGGATCTTTCGAGCTGAGGAACTTCAACTTACCGATCCCGTCCATGAACTTCTTTCGCTCCTCTTCCGTCGGCTGCTTGTCCACATCATCCGGCGGCATGTCATGGGCCTTCACGTTTGCAAGCGCCTGCTTCCACCGCTTGCCGGATGCCGACTCGCCGGGGTCCTTGAGTGCGGGTTCGAAGTTGATCCCGCCTTTCTGTTTTTTGATGCCGTGGCAGCTCGAACAGTAGTTCTTTACGAACGGCGCGACGTCGTCACCAAACGACTTCTTGGCATCGGCGTGCAGCGCGGCAAAATCTTCACTACCCGCTTTGCACGGTGCCACGAGGGCCAAGGCAATCGCGGCAATGGCGAGAATTCCCGAAACCCTCATCCTGCGCTGCAAACTGTATTTTGATCGATCATCCTCTGCTCTAGCCAAATCAGAGCGAGGTCTTTGCAGGAATCTACTTGGCAACGCAAGGCGACCACCGATGCTCCGCGCATGATCGCCGCCTTGCGCCGCACACTTGCCGACCTCTTGAGCCCGCGGCTGACGTGGACGCTCATCAAAGCCGTACTGCTGAGTGCGCTGGCGTATGCGACTGTGTGGGGCGCCGCGTGGTGGCTCATCATGCGCTCGCAGTGGGCAAATACCGAATGGCTGAATCAATCGCTGCACGTGCTCGGTGGGCTCGGAGTGATGGTCCTTTCGCTGATCCTTTTTCCTTCCGCGTTTGGCGTCGTGCAGGCGCTCTTCATCGACGGCGTGGCGGACCGAATCGAATCGAAGCACTACCCCGAGCTCGGTGCAGCACGCGGAGCGGCGGTTTGGGATGGAATGATTGTCGCGCTGAACGTGCTGGCGCTCATGGTCGTGGTGAATTTGGTGATGCTGCCAGTTTACATCCTCGGGAGCATCTTCCTCGGCGCGGGCATGATCCTCTTTTATGCCGCGAACGGCTGGCTCTGCGGGCGCGAGTATTTCGTGCAGGTGGCATTGCGCCGGATGACCCGCGCGGAAACCAAGCTCTGGACGCGCGCAAACCGCAGCACACTCTGGCTGGCCGGCATCGCCATCACGCTGTTGGGGACCGTGCCGCTGCTGAACCTCGCGGCACCGGTCGTGGGCTGCGTCTTCATGGTGCATATCGCCCGCACCCTGCGTCCGCCGACAGCCGCGTGACGCACGAATCCGCGGCGACGCAGTAAAGAAAGGGCTCGTCCTATCCCCAAAGCCGCTCGCGCAGGCCGCTGAAGCGCTGGACGGCTCTGGTGAGGCAGGGGGTGAGAGCGGCTTCGTTCCACCAAAGCTCCACATTTTCCCGCGCGCGGGTGACGGCGGTGTAGAGGAGTTCGCGGGAGAGGATGGGCACGTCGCGCGGGGGGAGGACGACGAGGATGCGGCGAAATTCGCTGCCTTGCGATTTGTGGACGGTCATGGCGAAGGCCGTCTCGTGCTCGGGGAGGCGCGTGGGGGCGAGGGCGCGGAGGGTGCCGTCTTCGCCGGTGAAGAATGCGCGGAGTGCGCCGCCGGAGTCGGGGTCGGGGAGGATGATGCCGATGTCGCCGTTGAAGAGGCGGAGGTTGTAGTCGTTGCGGCGGATGAGGATGGGGCGGCCTGCGTAGTTGCGGTCGGTGGGGGCGATGAGGCCGGCGGCTTCGAGGGCGCGCTCGGTGAGGCGGTTGAGCTGCTCGGCGCTGCCGTCGCCGGTGCGCGTGGCGGTGAGGATGCGGTAGTGGGCGAATTGCGCGAGGGCTTCGGCGGGCGTGGGCGCGGTGAGGTAGGGGCGGAATCCTTCGACGACTCGGGAGGCGAGGGGCGTGGCGAAAGCGGATGAAATTTCCAAGGAGGTGAGGTCGGTGCGCGGGACTTTAAGGAGGGCGCGGACGGAGCCTTCGTTGCCGGTGCGGATGGCGCGGCTGAGCCGATGGATGCTGCTTTCATCGCCAAAGCGGTGGTTGCGTGTCAGCTCGGTGATGCAGTCGCGCATGGGGCCGGTGGTACCATCGTGGAGGCCCGCGCAGATGTCGCCGAGGATGTGGCCGGCTTCGACGCTGGCGAGCTGGTCTTTATCGCCGAGGAGGATGACGCGCGTGGTGGGGCGGAGGGCATCGAAGAGCCGCGCCATGAGCGGGAGGTCCACCATCGTGGCTTCATCAATGACGACGACTTCGGCGGGGAGGGGATTGCTGGCGCTGAACTTGAACTCCGGAGAGCCGGGGCGACTGCCGAGGAGGCGATGCACGGTGCTGGCTTCCGCTGGTAAAAGGGCGCGCACTTCCGGCGGGAGTGCGAATTTTTCTAGCGTGGCCTTGAGCGATTCGCCGATGCGCGCCGCCGCTTTGCCGGTGGGCGCGGCGATGGCGATGCGTCCGCGATTTCCGCTCGCGGCAAACTGCGTGGCAAGCTGCGCCAGCGCGACGGTGGCGGTGTAGGTCTTGCCGGTTCCGGGTCCTCCGGTGATGACGCTGAAGCTGCGGGTGAGCGCATTTTGCACCGCTGCGCGCTGGAGCGGATCGGGGAGCGCGATGCTCGGCTCGCTGGCGGCGCTGGCGGGCGCGGCGCACCGGGCGAGGAGGTTGAGCGCGAGCCGGTTCTCGTGGTCCCAATACCGCTGGAGATACAGCCGCCCTGCCGCGTCGAGGATGAGCGGACGGAAATCCCCCGGCCCGCCGACGACGCCGCACGCGCGGAGCTGCCGGATGCCGACGACTTGCTCCGGCGGGAGGCAGACGTGCCCTTGCTCCAGCGCCTCGCAGAGCGCGGTGACGCTGGCTTCCAACTCCGGGACGTTGGAGCCGTGGAGCCGCGTGAGCAGGCGGATGAGATGTGGCGCGATGGCTTTGCTCATGGTGTGGAAAAGAGGGCGTCGAGCCGTGCAAGCGCGGCCAAGTCCGGCTCTGCGCGATGGATGCCGAGTGCGGGCTGGAAGGGCTCCACGCCACGCAGGAACACGTAGAAGACAGTGCCGAGGTGGCGCGCCGGGTCGTATTTTTTGAGGCGCAGCCGCAAGTAGCGGTGCAGCGCGAGGAGATAGAGCTGCCACTGCAAGTCGTAGCGATGGTGGGCGATCTCCGCTTTCATCGCATCCGCCGTGTAGCTCTCGCTCGTTGGGCCGAGGCCGTTCGATTTCCAGTCGAGGATGTGGAAGCGCCCGTCGTGCTCGAAGACGAGGTCCATGAATCCTTTCAGCACGCCGCGTCGTGGCTCGAAGGAAAGCCCCGCCTCCACAAACGCCGATAGCTCCTGCGGCGTGATGAGCCCGGCGGGCAAATGAAACTCCAGCTCGCGCAAGGTGCGCTGCATGGGGATGGCGGAAAGCCGGAGCCCGCTGGCCTCCATCGGCAGTTCCAGCGCGGAGTCGTCGTGTTTGCGGGATTTCTTGGCTGGCGGCGGCGGCGGTGGGGAAATGAGCAGCGGGACTTCGAGGAGCTTGCGCACGGTCTGCACGACGGAGAGCGTGTGGTCTATCGAGTGCATCCCGTGGAGGCGCAGCTTGCTCTCCACGAGCGCGTGGATGGTGCTCGGGCGGGTAAAATCGAGATGCTCCAAGATGTCGTGCAAGCAGACGCCCGCCTTCATCCCGCCGGGGAATGCGTGGATGCCGCGCCGCTCGCCTGTGACGACGGGGCGCACGTCGCGGTCGTGATCCGCCGCATCGGAGTCGTGGGCGGCGGTGAACGCGGTGAAGCTCGACACGCGCCACGAGCGGTCAATGCGCCCGTGAAATCTGCGCGCATCGCCGGGCGCTGCCTCGCTCGTTGTAGGCGTGTACCGCGCGTCGGCAACTTCCGGGATGTCCACCAGCGCGAACTGCTCTGGCGCGGATGTGGCGAGCGTGGCCAGCGTGTTGCGGAGCATCTCTTTGGTGAGGCTCTCGCTGTGGGCGCGCAGTGCGGCGGGCGCGTCATTCCCGGCGCTGGCAGGCGACTCCAGCAGCCACATGAGCGCGCTATTTTCGCTCTTGTGAAACTCGCCCCACACAACGTGGCACTCGTGCTTTGCCCGCGTGAGGGCGACGTAGAGCAGGCGCATCCGCTCGGCGAGTTGCTCGTGCTCGGCGCGGGTGATGGCCTCGGCGTGCAGCGGCGATCCGAGGTCGAGGATGGCGTGGTCGTCGTCGTCGTGAAAAAGCGGGTCTTGGTTCTTAAAGAGGTCCGCTTTGGTCCACAGGAACGGGCAGAAGACAACGGGCCATTCGAGCCCTTTGCTTTTGTGGATGGTGAGGATTTTCACCGCGTCGTCGTCGCGCTCCAGTCGCAGTTCTTTGTCGTCGCCGGAGCCGGGCTCGCGCACTTGCTCGGAGAACCAGCGGAGCAATCCGCTCGGCCCAAGCTGGAACTCTTGCGCGGTGGAATGCAGCAGTTCGGCGAGGTGGAGAAGGTTCGTGAGACTGCGCTCGCCCTGCGGCTGGGTGAGGATTCGCGGGCGAAGCTGCTCCGCATGGATCAGCTCGCGGAACATCTGGATGAACCCGCCTTCGCGCCAGCGGATGTGGTAGCCGTGGAAGCGCGCCAGCACCGCCTCCCACTCGTGCGACTCCGCGCCCAAGCGATCGAGCCCCTCGGCATCGTAGCCGAAAATGCGCGTGGCAAGTGCGGCGCGGATGCCCGGTTCCCGCGAGGGAGTGGACAGCGCGGCGGCGACGATGAGCAGCTCGCGCGCTTCGTCGGAGGCGAAGACGTTCGCATTGCTCAGCACCACGGAGGGAACGCCGCGCGCGCCGAGGGCGGCCTGCATTTGCTGGCACTGCGAATTGTTCGCGCAAAGGACTGCGCAGTCTCGCGGAAGCAGCGAGCCGCCGAGCATCCGCACGATTTCGCTGGCGACGATGTGGGGCAGTTCGTCATTCGCTTTAGCGGCGGTGATGGGCTCTTCGGACTCCCAAAACCAAAAGCGCATCGGCGGGCGGGAGGAAGGCTGCTGCTTGGCTGCGAGCACGGGAGCGAAAGGAATGCGCGCATCAATGAACGGCGCGGGCGGGCGGCTGAAAAGCGTGTTCACGGACGCGACAAGCTGCGCGTCGGAGCGGTAATTCGTATCGAGCCAAAACTTCCGTCCCGCCTGCTGCGTGACGCGGAGGTAGGTGAAAAGGTCCGCGCCGCGAAAGCCGTAGATGGCCTGCTTCGGGTCGCCGATGAGGAAGAGCCGCTGCGGGCTTTCGGCGAAGAGCTGCTCGAAAATCCCCGCCTGAATCGGGTCGGTATCCTGGAACTCATCCACGAGCGCGGCGTCGAACTTCCCACGCACGGCAGCGATCAAATGCTCCGCGCCGGGGCGATGCAGCGCGGTGTGAAAGATGGAGAGCAAGTCGCCAAACGCCACGAGCCCGAGCCGCTCCTTGCGTGCCGCCAAGTCGCCGCGCGCCCATTCCAAGAAGGCTGAGCGTGTGCTCGCCGCATACTCCGCGCAGGCCACCTCGAAGTCCTCGCACCACGTCATGAACGGGTGCGACGGCAGCAGCTTCTTTTTCCCGACGCCTTTCTTTTTCTGAATGTAGGACGGGCGAAAATACTCCAGCGCCTCATACGCGCCGAGCGGTGCGCGTTCGTCGGTGGCCAGCAAATCGGCGAGTTCGAACTGCGGCTGGATGATCTCCGGTTTCTTCCACTCGCCGATGACCCAATCCGCATCGGTGATGAAGATGCGCTCCACCGCATCGCGCCAAGTCGGCCACGCGGCGCGGAATTCGGCGAGCATCGTTCGGATGCTTTCGGCTGCGCGTTGCGCGTCAGCGGCGGGCGGGCGGATGCTGGCGAGCGCGTGGTTTGCGGCGTTGGCGTAGAGCTTCGCGAGGTGCTCGGGCGTGAGCCCTTTGAGCATGGCGATGGGCGTGAGGCCGGGCTCGGGCTGGCTGTAGTGCTGCCGCCAAAAATCCTCCGCTGTCTCCCGCACGAGCGCGCTCTCATCCGGCACCAGCTCAAGCGCGGGGCGTGTGCCGCTCTCGAAGGTGCGCTCGGAAAGCATCCGGTGGCAGAAGCCGTGGATGGTGGAGATGCTGGCCTGATCAAAGTCCCGCAGCGCCGCCGCCAAGCGCGGGCGTTTGTCCGCGTGGCGGGTGAGAAACTCGGCGATAAAGGGCGTCGGTTTCGCACGAGGAGAATCTTCCAGCGCTTCGGCGAGGAGGTCGCGGATTCGGCTGCGCAATTCCGCAGTCGCGGGGATGGTGTAAGTCGTGATGACGATCCTGCCGATGGGGATGCCCTCCTCCGCGATGAGCCGCAGCACGAGAGCCGCGAGCGCGTAAGTCTTGCCCGTGCCCGCGCTGGCTTCGAGGAGCGTCACGCCCGGCGGGAGCGGTGTATCGAGTAGGAGAAAAGGCGGGTTCATTTCAGCGGGGTGCGGTGGTTTAAGAGCGGTGTGAATACGGCGAGCGCGAGCTTGGCGAAATCCTCGCCGAGCGGCTCCGGCGCGTCGCGCCAGATGAGGGCGTTCCACGGGTCGCGGGACTCGGGTTTGCCGGTGCTGAATTGCCCGCCGAGCCACTTCCCCTTGGCCGCATCCAGAGGGTCTGCCGTTTTCCTTCCGCCGATGTTCAGCGAGTATTCTGTGAACGCCATCGAGCTTTCCGGGAAGAGCGGGAGCGGCTTTGCGTGTAGCGCGGCGTAGAGCGCGAGCAGGTCTTGCAGCGCGGTCGTGGCCTCGGCGGGAGTGAGCTTGCAGTAGGTGAACGCTCCCTTATCCTCGATGAGGAAAGAGCAGGGCTCTATACCCGGCGGCACGGCGACGCACAGCGCGAGGTGGGCGATCCATGCGCGGAGAAAATCGCGCCCTTTCAGCGCGGCGGGGCGGATGCTGAGCAATCCAGACGAGGTGGCGATTCGCAACGAGCCGGTGATCCGCCAGTCGCCGATACCGATGGCCACGGGAACGGGCTCCTTTGCCGGGCTGGGCGCGAGAGCGGTGAGTCGCTCTACGTCGAGCGCGGTGTCGCGGAAGAAGCTCTCGCCCGCGTAGCCGTGTGGCAGCGCGCCGGTGCCGGTCGTCGCTGGGAGCAGGGTATCGGCGTCCACTCCGCTGAAGTGTGCGGCGGTGAGCTGGCTGGCGATGGCGTATTCATCAAGGCGCGTCGTTTTCAGAGGCTCGACGTCTTCGGGCTGCGGATCGTCGAACGGGAGCTGGATGCCAAGTCGCTCGCGGGCGAAAAACTGCGCGGGCTTGATGAGCGCGTCCGTGAGGCGGTCGAGCGTCACGTCGTGCGAAACCTCGGCGGCGACAAGCGGGGCAGCGAATGGCAGCGGGTTGCTGCGAGCGCACGACGATGCGGCACCGCGTGCATTTTCTGCGGAGTAGCTGAAGAGCGGACCGCCCTCGAAGTAGCGCGGGCTGAAGGGTTGCAGCCGGTGCTTCGTGATGAGCGCATCCGCCGCGACGCCGTAGTTGCGCGCCAGCACGTCGAGCAATTCGGAGACGACGACGCTCGGCGGCAGCGGGCTGTTATCCTGCGAGGACTGGCCGCACCACGAGAGGATGAGGCGGTCGCGGGCGCTGATGATTGCTTCGAGAAAAAGGTAGCGGTCGTCGTCGCGAGTCGAGCGGTCGCCGGGGCGCGGGTGGGCGGCAGTGAGGTCGAAAGCGGGGGCGCGGTCTTGGCGAGGGAACGCGCCGTCGTTCATCCCGAGCAGACAAATCACGCGATGCGGAATCGCTCGCATGGGCCGCAGCGAGCAGAACGTCACGCCGCCGCGCAGGAAGGAGTTGGCGCGCTGTGGGCCTGCGATCAGCTCGCGCACGCAATCGCGGATGACGCTGAACGGCACGGGTTCGCGGTGCTGTGCGAGGTCTGCGTTTGCGGCGAGGGAGGCGAGGGCTTGTGCCACGTCGCGCCATTGCTCGGCGAAGTCGTGGTCGCTCTCGCAGAGTGTGAGAAGCGCCGCGTGCAGCGAGGTGCTCCACTCGGCGGCGGGGCGCGGTTCGCGAAGCGCGGCGGTCTGCTCGAACAGCGCGTGGGTAAATGCGGCGAAGTGTCCGAGCGAGTCGGCGAGGCTCCCTTCCACGGCGGGCTCGGGCAGGATTCCCTCGAAAAGCTGCGCACCATCGCCGGGCAGCGCGAAGCCGAGAATGAGCCGATCCAGCCCGAACTGCCATGTGTGCTCGGGGGTTGGCGGGAGATGTAGCTCCGCACGGTGCGCGGCATCACGGCCCCAGCGGATGCCGCTCTCGACGACCCATTGGCGGACGAGCGGTAGGTCGGATTCGGTGAAGCCGAACTTCGTGTGAATCGCCGGGCAGTCGAGCAGCGAGAGCACGGAAGTCGCCGTGAAGCGCGAGTCGGCCAGCTCCAGCGCGGAGAGGAAGGCATCCGCCACGCCGCTCTCCGCGCGCACTTCGCGGTCGGCGATGGAGAAAGGGAAGCGCACCGCGTCGCTCTCCGGCGCTCCGAAGACGCCCTCAATATAAGGCGCGTAGTCTTCGATGTTCGGCACGGCGACGAGCACATCGCGCGGGGTGAGCGTCGGGTCGGTGTCAAAAAGGGCGAGCAACTGATCGTGGAGAACTTCCAGCTCGCGGACGGGCGAATGGCAGTTGTGCAGGCGGATGCTGTCGTCGGGCAGCGCCTTTTCAATGTCGGGCGTAAGCTCCAAAATATCGTCCTGCACGCGAGCGAGCAGCGTGGTGCGCTCCGTGGAGATGAACGCCTCGAACTCCTCACCCGCAGACAGTCCGACGAGCGATTCGTGAAAATCGCGCCCCACTTTCCCGAGGCTCCCGAGCAGCGGATGGCCGGGCTCGGCAAACTCCGCGCCGACGATCTTTTTGTGGCGAGCAGCCCATTGCGCGAGGCGGGCGATTTCCCGCTCGCTCATCGTGTCGCCCCAGTAGTGCCGCGTGGGTGCGAGGAGGAAGAGATGCACTTCGCGGTGCGCCGCCACCATCGTGAGAAACTCCACGTAAGTCGGCGCGAGCGAACTCAGCCCAAAGATGGCGCAGCGCGGAGCTGGCGTGCTGGCGATGCCCGCCGCCTTCGCCAAGAGCGCGGCGGGGTGTGTCGCGCCATCGGCGAGCGCCAGCCAGAGCCGCGCCTGCCAGCGTTCCTCGGGCGTAAAGCGGCCCGCATCCCACTCGCGGAGCATCTGCGGGCGGTGCGCGACGTAGCGGTCGAAAGTGGCGGCGAGTTGTTGGCAGAGCTGCCACAGTTTCGCCGGGTCTTGACCTGCATAGCTGGCGAGCTGCGCAAACTCCGGCTCGCCGAGTAGAGAGGGCAAAACGGCGTGGATGCGCCACGGCAGCACCTCGCGCCGATACACCGCCGAGACCGCCGCAGACGGCAGCAGACGCGCGAGTTCCTCCTCCGCAAACTTTGCGGGAAATGGGAACTCGATATGCGCAGCGACGCCGAGACGTTGCGCCAGCGAGAGGCTCAGCCAGCGGCTCATACCGGTGCTCTGCGTCACCACCGTCTCGGCGATGAATGGCGACAGCGGGTCGCGCTGGAGCAGCGCGGCCAGCATGTCTGCGAGGGCTTCGAGGCGGTTGCTGGTGTGGAGGATCAGCATTGTGGAGTTACAGCCATTTCTTCTTCTTAAAGAAATAGACCTGCCCCGCCGCGATGGCGGCCATCATGCCCATCACCGAGACGTATCCGTACTTCCAGTGTATCTCCGGCATGTTCGTCGGCGCGGGCTGGTCATCGGGGGTTTTGCTCTCAAAGTTCATCCCGTAAATCCCCGCGACAAACGTCAGCGGGATAAAGATGGCGGAGATGACGGTGAGGACGCGCATTGTCTCGTTGGTGCGCATACTCACGCTGCTGAGATACATTTCAAAGAGCCCCATCGCCACTTCGCGGTAGGCTTCGATGAGGTCCATGATCTGCACCGTGTGGTCGTAAAGGTCGCGGAGGAAGACCTTCGTTTCCTCGCGAATCAACGGGCTGTCGCTGTGCAGCATCGAGCTCACGACATCGCGCTCGGGCCATACGAAACGGCGGAGCTGCATGAGCATCCGCTTGAGGTTGTGAATCTGCGCCACGGTGTTCGGGCTGGGCTTTTCGAGCACGGAATCCTCCAGCTCTTCCAGGGCCTCGCCAATTTCCTCCAGCACGGGGAAGCAGTGATCCACGATGGCGTCTATCAGCGCGTAGGCGAGATAGTCGGAGTTCATTTTCCGAACGTAGCCGCCGCCGGTGCGGATGCGCTGGCGCACGGGCTCGAAGACATCCGTCTCCGAGTCTTCCTGGACGCTGATGAGGAGATTCCCTGCCACGAATAGGCTGACTTGCTCGGCGCACATCGTCTGGTCCGGCTCGTTGTAAATCATCTGGGCGACGATGAAGAGGTGGTTTTCGTAGCTCTCGAATTTTGGGCGCTGCCCGATGTTGAGCACGTCCTCCAAGGCCAGCGGGTGCAGGTTATATTTTTCGCCGAGCTGCCGCAGCGCTTCCACATCGCCGAGCCCGTTCATTTCGATCCAACGGATTTTCCCATCGTCTGCTGCCAGCGGGAGGTCGGCGACGCTTTGGACGGTCGTCTCCGTCACCCCGTCGTGATCATATTCGATGACGCGCAGCACTACCTTGCCGTGTCCGTGTGGAAACGGGTTCAGAGTTGCCGGAGGCGTGCCGGGACGTGAGTAGCGCTTTTTGAACATGTTGGGTGAAGGTAAGTCTTTGCGGTGACGCTTGGCGACTGCGGAGTTAGAACCAGCCCGCAGGCGCGTCTTTCATCGTGGCCCGGAGGACGGCGCGGATGGTGCGCTTCTCCTGCACGGGCAGATAGGCGAACGCTTTGTCCGGCTGCACTTCCCCCAGCGCCAGCGCGAGTTGGCGATAGACGCGGAGCTTCATCTCGCGGGGCATCCCGGCGAAGACGGTGCTGTGGATCATGTAGCTGCACCGATTTTTGAAGAGGCGCGTCTTGAGGTCGAACTCGCGCAACGCTGGGACGCCCGCTTTCTGAAAGTCAGCCTTGAAAGCAGCGTCGCCCTCCACGCCGGGCAGCGGCACCTCGTCGGCGAAGAGGATGTAGCGGACGAGCGCGCGTGCTTTTTCATCCAGCGCGGCGCTGTCTGCGGCGGTCGGTTTCCCTCCGGCTTCGCGCGATTTGTAGGTCGCCTCCAGCACGCGGTTCACAAAGCCGGCCTGATGCTCGTGCAAGAGCTGCGGGAGGATGTCGCTGCTCGCCACGGGATAGCGCGCGTAGTCGAAGCTCTTGCCGGGCTCCAGCGGGAGCTTCTGCAAGACGCCTTCCGGTGAGTTGCGCCCGAGTGCGTTGCCCCAGTGCTCGGCGATGCCGTGCTTTCCCGTCACGTACCAGCCGCCAAACCGCTCGGCGAAAGGGATCGCGTGGCCGCTCTGCCCTTGCCGGAACGCCTGCAAACTCCCGCCCGTGGGGAGTGGCACGACCGACTTGATGAAGAGCCCCGGCACGTAAAACGTCTCCTCTTTTGCATGGCAATTCATGCAGCGGTCCGAGCGTTCTGCGCGGAAAGGGCCGCCGTCGCGCGGGATGTCGAAGATGTAGAAAATGCCGCCCGCTTCCGGGTCGAGCGAGACGATCTCGATGCGCCCGCCGGGGATGAAGCCGACATACACATCCTCATTGAAAAAGAGCGCGCGCGGATTGCGCGGAGAGATGAGCCGGAGCTGGAGGCTGGTGTTGGAAAAGACGAGCATCTGCGAGGAGACGGGCACATTCAGCGCTTTCAAAAGCGAGCGCAGATACGGCAGCTCGCCGCTGCCATCCAGCTTCACGCGGCCCGATTCCACTTCGCCGATGAATTTCGTGAACGGGTCGTGGAGCGGGCGCTTCCAGTAGTCGTGCTGCGGCGCGGCGAGATCATAGTCCGCGGCGCGCAGCGAAGCAGCGAGGCAGACGGCGATAAGTAGAGCGAGGCGAGGCATGTCGGCTTCGCGTGTATCCGCGTGGCGCAGGGACCGCAAGGCCGCCGCAGTTTTCGTTTCCGGTTCTGCCTCCGCTGTGTTTTCTACCGCACGAAATGTCTGACCACGAATACGACGTAGCCATCATCGGCGGAGGGCCAGCCGGGGCGACTCCGGCAATCTTGCTCGCGCAAAAGGGCCGCCGCGTCGTCGTGCTAGAGCGTGAGAAATTCCCGCGCTTTCGCATTGGCGAATCATTGCTGCCGTATTCGATGGGCGCGTTTGATCGGCTGGGCGTCCGTGAGATTCTCCGGCAAAAGGCGATGCCGAAGAACGGCGCAGAAATCGCCACGGCGTGCGGCACTAGGCAGGTGAAGTTTTTCTTCAAAGACGGCTTCCGGCTGAAGCACGGCGACGCCTTCCAGATGGAGCGCGCGGCGTTTGACCAAGTGCTCCTCGACCGCGCTCGCGAGGTCGGTGCGGAAGTGCGCGAAGGCGTGCATGTCGAGCGCGCAGACTTGCGCAGCGACGGCGTGACGCTGCACACAAACGAAGGAACCGTGCGGGCGCGCTATGTCATCGACGGCAGCGGGCGGCACTCGATTCTTGGGAGTCAGCTCGGCCTCCGCAGGCCCTACGCGCATTTGCAGAAGTTCTCGTGCTTTGGGCACTACGAGGGTGTGCAGCGTGACGAGGGCATCGACGGCACGCTCACGCGACTCGTGCGTGGAGAGGGCTTTTGGTTTTGGCTCATCCCGCTCGACGCGCAGCGCACGAGCGTCGGCCTCGTCATGGAAGCGGCGACTTTCCGCACGCGGAAACTCTCCCCCGAAGCGATGCTGGATGCCGCTATCGCCGCTTGCCCGCTCATGCGCGAGCGGATGCAGCACTCCACACTGCTGGGGAAGGTGCAGAGCGCGGGCGACTATTCGTTTCGCAACGAGCGTTTCACCGGTGACCGCTGGATACTCACGGGAGATGCGGCTGGCTTTATTGATCCGATTTTTTCGACCGGTGTGTTCCTCGCTATCCATAGCGGCGAACGCGCGGCGGATGCCATAGACCTCGTACTCTCGGACGCGACGAAGCAGACGAGGCTGTTCGCCGCGTATGAGAAGAACCTCGGCGGCATCATGGACAAATATCTGCGCTTTGTGACGGCGTGGTATGAGCCGCAGTTTATCGAAGTCTTCAGCACCCCCGCAAAGCGCCTCCAGCTCGCCGCCGCCGTGAACGCTGTGCTCGCTGGGCACGTTGGTTTTTCGTGGGGCATCTGGTGGCGGATGGAGCTGTTTTACCTCGTCGTCCGCTTGCAGAAAAAGTGGCCGCTTTGTCCGCGAATCACCGAGCGTATCTCGCTGGAGGTTTAGCGCCTGCTGGCTTGCTGGTAGAGCTTCAGTGCCTCGGGCATCATGTCGGTGAGTCGCTTGATTCGCGTCTCGTGGGAGGGATGCGTGCTGGTGAATTCCGGCGGGTTTTTTCCGCCGCCCACTTTGCCCATGCGCTGCCAAAACGCCAGCGCCTCGCGTGGGTCGTATCCTGCGCGGGCCATGTAGAGAAGGCCCACGGAGTCGGCCTCGCTCTCGTGGTCACGGCCAAACGGGAGAAGGTAGCCGTATTGCGCGCCCGCGCCGATTGCGCCCATGATCGCACGACGTTGGCCGTAGCTCATGTCACCGAGAGAAAAGCTCACGCCGGAGAGCAGGGTCTGCGTCTGCTTTTGCTGAAAGACGCGCTCGCTGCCGTGGCGGAGCGTCGCGTGCGCCATCTCGTGCCCCATCACGACAGCGAGGCCCGTCTCGCTCCCGGCGACGGGGAGGATGCCGGTATAGACGCAGATTTTCCCGCCGGGCAGGCAGAAGGCATTCACTTGCGGACTATCGATCAGCGAGACGGCCCAAGTGAACGACTTCCCTTGCTCCCCGGTCTGCTGCGCGAGGCGCTCGGCGCAACGTCGGACCATCTCATACTGGGGGCCGGAGGTGATGGTGCGGCTCTGGCTCACGACTTCGCGGTAGCTTTGCAAACCGAGTGCTGACTCTTGCTCTGGGGATAGGCCGAGGCGTGCGGAGCGCCCGGCTTCGTTTTTGAACGTCTCCGAGGAGCATCGCTGAAAAATCATGATGACCACGGCGATGATCACGGGAATGAAACGGATGAGTAGGCTGCTGCGTTGTTGCACGTCGCGAGGGTAGTAAAAGGTGCGGGCTTATCCAGCGCGAAGAACATCCCGGTCGTTTCACTCGACACGCCGCGCTCCTCCACCGAAGTTCCCGTCCGAGTGGAACCGATCATTTCAAATAGTCCTGAGCAGACCTTCGCACTAGGCCGCGACTACGCCGCAAAGCTCCGTGCGGGCGATGTCTTGGCGCTCGATGGCGACCTTGGCGCGGGCAAGACGCAGTTTATTAAAGGGCTCGCGGCTGGACTCGGGCACACGGGCGAAGTTACGAGCCCCACCTTCACGCTCGTCCACGAATACACAGGCGGAAAACTGCCGCTCTACCACTTCGACTTCTATCGCTTGGAAAGCGCGGACGAAGCCCTCCGCTTCGGCCTCGACGACTACCTCGGCGAACCCGCCATCCTCGCCATCGAATGGGCCGGCAAGTTCCCCGCCCTCCTCCCGGCCAGCACCCGCTGGCTCCGCTTCCGCGCGGGCGACGGCGATCAGCGCACCATCGAACTTTCATGATTCTCGCCATCGACACATCCACCCCGCGCGGCAGCATCGCTCTTTTAGAAAACGACCGCCTTCTTCTCGACGAAACGTTCCCCTGCGACCGCAGCCAAAGCAGCGACCTCTACCTCCACCTCGCCCGCGCCTGCGCCCTAGCCACGCGCCTTCGCACCATCGCCATCGGCATCGGTCCCGGCAGCTACGCAGGCGTCCGCATCAGCATCGCCACTGCGCTCGGGCTCTCCCTTGCTAATGGTGCGGAACTCATTGGCCTCGCCAGCGTCGCATCCGTGGAAACGGACGCCCGCGAATACTTCGCCATCGGCGACGCTCGGCGCGACGCCTTCTATTTCACCCATGTCCGCGACGGACTCTGCATCGAACCACCCCAACTCCTCGATGCCACCACCCTCGCCGCGAAGCTCGCCGCGACTCCTCTCCCCGTCTTTTCCACCACTCCGCTCCTGCACGCCGCCATCGCCCTCCCGCGCGCCAGCATCCTCGCACGCCGTGCCGCCAGCGGCACCGGCATCCTCGCACGCGGCGACTTCGAGCCGCTCTACCTCCGCGATCCCTTCATCACGCAGCCCAAGAGCGTTTCCCTCTCACACGGCTAAAGCGCTCTACACCAGCCGCACGGGCACATCCCGTTTGGCGAGGAACTGCTTTACGTCGCTCACCGTGTATTCTCCGAAGTGAAAGATGCTCGCGGCCAGCACGGCGTCGGCGCGGCCTTCGCTCAGCACTTCGGCCATGTGCTGCAAATTGCCTGCTCCGCCGCTGGCGACGACGGGGACGCCTACCGCTTCGCTCACGCGGCGGGTGATTTCTAAATCGTAGCCGGCCTTGGTCCCGTCGGCGTCTATCGAGTTCAGGACGATCTCGCCGGCCCCGCGCCGGACGGCTTCGGTGGCCCACTCGACAGCGCTCCAAGGCGTCTCTTCGCGCCCGCCTTTTACGAAGACTTTCCACACGCCGGGCGCGGTGCGTTTGCAATCAATGGACACGACGATGCACTGACGGCCGAACTTCTCCGCGCCCGCCGTGATCAGCTCGGGCGTGGCGATGGCGCTGGAGTTGATGCTCACTTTATCCGCCCCCGCTTTGAGCATCGCACTCATGTCGTCCACCACGCGGATGCCACCGCCGACGGTCAGCGGCATGAAGCAGCAGGCTGCCGTGCGCTCGATCACTTCCACCATCGTCGCGCGTCCGTGGGCGCTGGCGGTGATGTCGAAAAAGACCATCTCATCGGCTCCCTGCGCGTTGTAGCGTTGGGCGAGTTCCACGGGGTCGCCCACGTTGCGAAGGCCGCCGCTCTCGGCACGGCCAAATTGCACGCCACGGGTGACTTTCCCGTCGTGGACATCGAGGCATGGAATAACGCGCTTTGTTAGCATCGCAGGGGCTTTAGCGGGCGCAGCGCGGCGGCGCAAGAAGGTCGTGCCGCTCCTCGACATCCGCGCGCCCCTCCGCTAATCCCCGCCCGCATGAAGCCGCTCCTTCTTTTCCTACTCACCGCCAGCATCCACGCCGCCACGCCCGTCTCGGATATCAAAGTGCCCGCTGGGTTCAAAGTGGAGTTGCTCCACGAAGCCGGACAGCGCGAGGGCTCGTGGATCTCCATGGCGCTCGATGCCGAAGGGCGCATCTACATTTCCCCGCAAGGCAGCATCCCCGAGAGCGGCATGGCGAAGGACTCCAAATGGGGCGGGCTTTGGCGCGCTACGCTGCGCAATCGCCAATAGCCAATAGCCAATAGCAAAGACCCCGAGAGCGGGAATCCATCTGGCAAAGAACCTTCATCAAACGATAAATCGCCCGCCAGCGCGCCTGCGTCTGCTATTGGCGATTTGCCATCGGCTATTACGCAGTGGGAAAAAGTCCCCGTCCCCGTGGGCGACAGCATGGGCATGCTCTGGGCGTTCGACTCCCTCTACGTCTCCGGCAACGGCCCAGAAGGTCGCGGCATCTACCGCTGCAAAGACACCGACGGCGACGGCCTCCCCGACACCGCCGTCATGTGGAAAAAAGTCCCCGGCGGCTCCGGCGAACACGGCGCCCATGCCCTCATCTTGAGCCCCGACAAAAAGAACATCTACATCGTCCACGGCAACGCCACCGGGCTCATCGACGGCATCGCGCCCGACTCCCCGTATCGCAACTGGGGCGAAGACGATCTCATCCCCAAACTCAAAGACCCCACCGCCACATTTTTCGACAACATCAAAGCGCCCTACGGCTACGTCGTCCGCACCGACGAGGAGGGCAAAAAGTGGGAGCTCATCGCCGGCGGCTTCCGCAACCCCTACGACATCGACTTCAATACCGACGGCGAACTCTTCACCTACGACAGCGACATGGAATGGGACCGCGGCCTCCCGTGGTATCGCCCCACGCGGGTGCTCCACATCGTCCCCGGCGGCGAATACGGCTTCCGCGAAGGCTCCGCAAAAATGCCCGCCTACTACCCCGACACCCTGCCCGCCGTAGTGGACATCGGCCTCGGCTGCCCCACCGGCGTGAAGTTCGGCACCACCGCCGCCGGCTGGCCATCCAAATACCGCACCGCATTCTTCGCGTGCGACTGGACCTACGGCCGCATCCTCGCCGTCCACCTGAAGGAAAAGGGCGCGAGCTACACCGCCACGAACCCGCTCAAAAGCACCACCTTCCCCAAAGACGCCGAGTCCTCCGCCGACGTAGAGCCCTTCGTCGTAGGAAAGGGAATGCCCGTCACCGATGTCGAGTTTCTCAAAGACGGCAGCATGGTCTTCACCACCGGCGGGCGCGGGACGAGCGCGGGGCTTTATCGGGTGAGCTATGGACTGCATGGACAGGATGGACGCGATGGACAAAATGGACGCGCTGAGCCGGAAAACGCCCGTCCATCCAGTCCATTGAGTCCATTGAGTCCATCGAACAACGCAGCCACGGAGAAAAAGCCGGGCGGCATCCCCTGGAACCGCCCCGAAAAGTGGGAAGGCCAAGGGCCATTCAAGGAAGACCCAAAGCAGCGCGAAGAGGCAGGCATCACCGCTGAACAGATCATGGAGGTGAGGAGCAGACTCGACGCGATTGCTGAGGAGGTGACCGAATTGAAGATAACGACCAATTACGGCGACGATGGGACGCCTGAACAGCGCACGCGACTCAAAGCATTGGAAAGGGAGTACGCCGAGATTGTTGATCCAAAAAGAGTTCGGAACATAGGTCCACTAGTCCCATTCCGAGACGGCTTCGAGATACTGAGGGACTCCGAAGCATTCGGGCGACTATCGAAAGAGGAGCAGAAACAACAGAAGCTCCGGCTTGCCCGGTGTGCTGCCCGAGGTCAATTCGTGCCCGGGATTCCTGAGAAGATCGGTCAGGAACTTATCTACGATCTAAAGTCGGTCATTGAAGACGAGAACGTGCAGCACACAACGTTCAAGCTATCCGCATACGGGCGGATTCAAACGCAACGGAAAGACACGATCGCATGGTTCGTGTGGATCGTGTGGACTCACGGCCATCGTCCACCGCGAGAGGACTTGGGCATGTTGCTCGGAATGGCTTCAAACCCCGAGCACGCGTCAGAACAGGTGGACCTTATGGACTGCTTGAAATTGTTCCCCCTCAAAGACCTCCCCGACGACCTCAAGCTCCTCAAACTCCGCATCCTGCAACTCACCTTCGCCCGCCACGGGCGGCCTTCGGAGGAATGGCAGAAGCTCGGCCTCGAAAAGCTCCTTGCCGCCTACCCCGCGACGCCCAGCCCCAAGGAAACCCCCAAGGAGGGGGGCCGTCCCGGCCCCCTGAGCCGCGAAGCGGCTCCAGCGACGCCCTCTGGGAACCCCTCCGGGGTTCAGGGGGCCGAGACGGCCCCCCTCCTTGAAGTCTCACGCACTGCGGAGCTGAATCGCGCGCTTTCCCAGCTCCTCGTCTGGCTCTCGCAGCCGGAGCTGGGCGACTTGACGCAAGTTGCCGCCGCCAAGCCGAAAGATGGGGGTGTCGAGCAGTCGGGTGGACCCGCAAAGTCGCCCGGTGCCGCCACGCAGCAGTCTGGTGCAGCCGTCCAGCCGTCCGGCGAGGGCGCGGAGCAGTCGGAGACGCCCGTAAAGTCGTCGGGAAAGCCCGTCGAGTCGTCGGGAGCCGCCGTGAAGTCGTCCGACGTGGCCGTGGAGTCGTCGGGAGAGGACAAAAAGGCGTCGGACGTGCCCGAAAAGTCGAAAGGCTTGCGGGGGACATACTTGGCGTCCAACGACTTACAACGCGACCCGTCGAAACCAGTGCCGAACCCCGGTGCTGTGGAACATAAGGGCAGGAAGGGGCAATTGTTCCACGCCGAGCTCGGGCAGCAGGTGATCGAGAAGACTTTGGCGCTGATGGATGCCGCGCCTTCGCAGGAGGAACAAATTTCATACGCCCTCGTCCTCCGCTGGGCGCATGGGTGGACGCCGCAACAGCGGGAGCGGTATTTCCGGTGGTTCCATGAGAAAGCCGCCCGCTTTCCCGGCGGGAATTCGATGCAGGGGTTTATCAGAAAAATCCACACCGAGGCGATGGTGCGTCTCAACGACACGGAACGCGCCGCGCTCAACCAGTGGCTCATCCCTTTGACCGGCCCGGCTCCCGAACTCATCTCGCCGCGCGGCCCAGTCAAAGAGTGGACGCTCGCGGGGCTGGAAAAAGAGCTCGATGCGCTGAAGGACTACAAGCCGGACTTGGCTCGCGGTAAGGCGTTTTTCGCCGAGGCGCAGTGTTCGCGCTGCCATTTGTTCAAGGACACGGGCGGCAACGTCGGCCCGGATTTGACGGCGGTGGCGCAGCGGTTCCAGCGGCACGATATTTTGGAGGCGATCACGGACCCGAACAAGGTCGTGAGCGACCAATATTCGCTGACGACGCTGACGGTGATCAAGTTTGGCGGAGGCGAAGAGGCAGTGACCGGGCTGCTGCAAGAGGAGACGAGCGGGACCATCCGCATCCTGACGGACGCACTGAGCGGGGCGACGCGGGAGTTTTACCACAACGTGGTGAAGAAGAAGGAGAAGGCGGCGGTGAGCATCATGCCGCCCGCGCTGCTGAACATCATGACGGCGGAGGAGGTGGCGGACTTGCTGGCGTTTTTAGGGAGGTGAAGACGGGAGCGAAACGAATGGGAGCGGGGCTTTCCTAAGCCCCGTTGCCACGTCAGTGGCAATCGCGCTGGCCGCTGACGCGGCTCGCACGGGGCTTAGGAAAGCCCCGCTCCCATTTGCGTCTTCCAGCGATCTCTTTATTTCTGAAAGCCGCCCACTTTCAATATCTGCGCGGCGGCGTAGGCGGCTCCGAAGCCGTTGTCGATATTGACGACGGTGACGCCGCTGCCGCAGGAGTTGAGCATCCCGAGGAGGGCGGCGAGTCCGCCGAAGCTGGCCCCGTAGCCGATGCTGGTGGGGACGGCGATGACGGGGCGGCTCACTAATCCTGCGACGGCGCTGGGGAGTGCGCCTTCCATCCCGGCGACGACGATGATGACGGTGGCTGCTTCGAGGGTGTCGCGGACGGCGAGGAGGCGGTGGATGCCTGCGACGCCGACATCGGTGATGCGCTGCACTTTTGCGCCGAAGAGGTGGAGGGTGACGGCGGCTTCGTCGGCGACGGGAAGGTCGCTGGTGCCCGCGCAGACGATGGCGACGGTGCCGGGGAGGGCGGGGAGTTTTTGGCGCTCGATGGTGATGCAGCGGGCGGCTTCGTGCCAAAGGGCGTCGGGGTGCTCGGCGTGGACGGCGGCGTGTTGCTCGGGGGTGGCGCGGCTGACGAGGAGGGTGTGCTCTTTATCGAGGATGACGCGGGCGATGGCGGCGACTTGCGCGGGGGTTTTGCCTTGGCCGAAGATAACTTCTGCAAAGCCGCAGCGGGCGCGGCGGTCGGTGTCGATCTTGGCGAAGCCGATGTCGGTGAAGCCGTCGGGCATCCGTTAGCCTTTGGGGAGGGTGGCGGCTTCTTTGGTGAGCGGGAGGCGGAGGGGGATCATTTTGGAGACGAAGAAGCCGTGTTTTTGGAAGAACTCTTGGCCTTCTGCGTTGACGCGATCGGCGAGGAGCGTGAGGCGGAGGAAGTCTTTCTTTTTTGCGTATTCGATGGCGTGGTTGAGGAGTTGTGTGCCGACGCCGCAGCCGCGGTGGTTGTGGTGGACGATGACGTCTTCGAGGAGGACGACGAAGCCGCCTTCGGCTGTGCTGATGGTGAAGAGGAGGTTGATCATGCCGAGGATTTGGCCGTTGAGGCGATAGACGAAGATGCGTCCACGGCTGGGCTGTTCGAGGATGAGTTCGAGGCCGCGCAGATTCTTTTGGCGGTCGGGGACAAAGTCGCCTTCGTGGGAGAATAGGTCGTAAAGGAGATCAGCCATTTGGGGCATGTCTTCCATGGTGGCTTGCTCGATGATTGCTTCGTTCATATCGCTCATGTGCGTGGTCTAGTTACTTCGCTAGAAAAAATCCACGTTGCTTTTCGGTGATCGGTTTTCCGAGGCGTTCGAGGATGGCGAGCATGTCTTCCCAAAGGGGCCGTTTCGCGTAGGGGTCGGGGTCCCGGATGAGGTCGTCCAGGAGGAGCGTGGGCATGACGGGGATGCCCTGGAATTCGCGCCATTGGCCGCGCGGTGCTCTTTCGCCGAGGAGTGAGGCGACGGCAGCCCCGCCGAGAGCGACGATGATGCGAGGCTGGATGATTTTCACCTGCTGGATGAGATACGGTGTGCAGGCGGCGACCTCGCCGGGCGTGGGCTTTTCGAGAGGGCGGCACTTCACCACGGTGGCGCGATAGGTGTCGGCGCGGCGGAGGCCCATCGTCTCGATGATCTTCGTGAGGAGTTGCCCTGCTTTGCCGACGAAGGGCTCGCCGACCATGTCTTCATCCGCGCCGGGAGCTTCGCCGACAAACATGATTTCCGCATCGGGATTGCCGACGCCGAAGATGACTTGCGAGCGGGAGGCGACGAGGTTCGGGCATTTTGCGCAGGCCAAAACGGGACCGCTGAGAGCGGCGAGTTGCGCGGCCTTGCCCGTGCCGCTCGGTCGCGCAGGCAGCGGTGCATACGTAGGCGCATTCCGCGGCGGCTCGGGCGTAGGCTTGGGAATTTCGACGGGCGCTGGCCTGCGGATTTCGACGGGTTTCGGAGCAGGCGCGGCTGGCTTTGTCCCAGCCGTAGCCGCCAGCCGAGCCAGCGTAGATGCAGACGCGCGGGCGGTGTCTCCGCGCAGTTGCAGGGCTTGGACGGCTTGATGGACGATATCGAGAGCAGGATCACTCATGGCGCTCTTTGTCGTTTAGTCGCCGAGGAATTACAATCTACGAACCACAATAAAGGTGCGTAAATTCGACATGTGCCGGTATTTTCACACCAATTTCACACAGAGCCGATTGCCCCGGCGGATGAATTCCGAACTTTTCCGGCTTGACCCTTCGTTCATGTCCCCGCTTCTATGCGCCCCTCGTTTGCCCGAATAGGCTTAAACGGATATCTGCTATGCCCGAAAATCTCGGAAATCTTGTTTGGACGCTGTGTTACATGGCGGTGCTTTTAGGTCTATCTTTATACGGCCTCCACCGTTACGTGATCGTGTATCTCTATCTAAAGAATAGAAAGAACATCCCCCAACCACGCAGCCAGTTCGAGCAGTTGCCTCGCGTCACCGTGCAGCTTCCGATCTTCAACGAACTTTACGTCGTCGAGCGGCTGCTCGAATCCGTCGCCAAGCTCGAATACCCCCGCGAACTCCTCGACGTGCAACTTCTCGATGACTCGACCGACGAGACTCGCGAGCTTTCCGAAAAACTCGTGCGCAACCTCCAAGCGACCGGCCTCGACATCGTCCACATCCACCGCACCGACCGCACGGGCTTCAAAGCAGGCGCTTTAGAAAATGGACTCGCGACCGCGAAAGGCGAATACATCCTCATCCTCGACGCCGACTTCGTCCCCGCGCCCGATGTGCTGATGAAGACCGTACACCACTTCACCAGCCCGAACGTCGGCATGATCCAGACGCGCTGGGGACACTTGAACCGCACGCATTCCCTCCTCACCCGCGTGCAGGCCATGTTCCTCGACGGCCATCTCCTGCTGGAGCAAACCGGGCGCAACCGCAGCGGACGCTTCATCAATTTCAACGGCACCGCAGGCGTCTGGCGAAAATCCTGCATCATCGATGCGGGCGGCTGGCACCACGACACGCTCACCGAAGACCTCGACCTCAGCTACCGCGCGCAGCTCAAAGGCTGGAACTTCGTCTTCCTCCCCGACCTCGTCACTCCCGCCGAACTGCCCGTGGATATGAACGGCTTCAAGAGCCAGCAGCACCGCTGGACTAAAGGAAGCATCCAAACCTGCCGCAAACTTCTCCCCGCCGTATGGAAGTCCAGCCTCCCGCTGAAGGTGAAGATCGAAGGCACCGTCCACCTCACCTCAAACTACGCCTTTTTGCTCCTCTTCTGCATCTGCATCCTCCTGCACCCGACGACCGGCGGAATGGCCAGCGAAGCTCTGAAAGACGGCGATACGACCAGTTCGTGGCTGCGCACCATCCTCATCGACATCCCGATTTTCATCACTGGCTCCTTCCCCGCGATTGTCTTCTACATCGTCTCCCAGCGGGAACTTTACCCCCGCACTTGGCTGCGCGAAATCCTCTACCTTCCCGCGCTGCTCGCCCTCACCATCGGCCTCGCAGTGAACAACGCATGGGCCGTAATCCAAGGCATGGCTGGGGCGACCGGCGAGTTCACCCGCACCCCGAAGTATGGCGTTCACAGCCACTCGAACAGTTGGAAGAAGGCGAAGTATTCGCCGATGAAGACAATATTGCCATTTATTGAGATTTGCTTTGCGGCCTATTTCAACTATTTCCTCGCGAACGAAATCGCCCATCGGAATTGGTTCGCCATTCCGTTCCTTGTTCTTTTCGCCGCTGGATTTACTTACGTCGCTCTTTGCTCGCTCGCGCAATGGTTTCCTGGACTACGCGCACCGTGGAAGAGCGCGGATGATTCCGTTTCGGTATAACGTCTGAGGGAAACGGGGGATTTCGTTTCCAATCAAATGAGCAGCCCAACCAACAACCGATCCATCGGGAGGTGTGACACTTGAGGACATTCCTCTTTTTCACGACACTCCTCAGCACCATCATCTCTTCGTCGGCCCGCGCCGACCAAGACATCCAGATCCGAGTCAGCGTCCCCGAGCAGCGGCTCTATCTCTTCGACGGCGACAAGAAGATCGCCACCTACCGCGTCTCCACATCCGCCTTTGGCCTCGGCGACAGCTACGGCAGCTACGCCACACCGCTCGGGCGACTCGTCGTCGCATCCAAAGTCGGCGACGGAGCCGAAATCGGTGCCGTCTTCAAAGGGCGCTGCCGCACCGGCGAAGTCTGCGCCATTAACGCAGCCGGGCGCGACCCAATCGTCACCCGCATCCTGCACCTCCGCGGTACGGAAAAACAAAACTCCCGCGCCTACAGCCGAGGCATTTACATCCACGGAACCGCCGACGAGCGCCGCATCGGCACTCCCGCCAGCTACGGCTGTATCCGGATGAAGAGCAGCGACATCGTGAAAGTCTTCAATACCGTCGGCGTCGGCACATCCGTAGAAATCACCGACCAACGCATCGGCTCCGGCCTCTTCAACTTCGTCTCTCACTCGACCTCACGGACGCCGAAAGTTGCGACGAAGGTGCGATAAAACTACCGCTGCACGGAGCCCCCTGATTGCCCAGCGGCAAGTGCCTCGATCTCGGCCACTGCCGCCCGGTTCCAATCGCCGGGAATCGTGTGCTTCCATGCGCCCGCCGCCGCTGCAAACTCGACGGCTTGCTGCGGAGAGTCCCCGCGCATCAGCGAAAAAATCAGCGCCCCGGTGAAGCTGTCACCCGTCCCGATACGGTCCACAATGGCGAGGTCGTATTCCCTCGAAAAGACCGTGCAGCCTCCGGTGTAAAGCATCGCCTGCCAGCCCGTCGCATGAGCATCTGAGCCGCTGCGCCGCGTCATCGCAACGTGGGAAAACGCATACTTTTGCACCAGCGACGCGGCCTCATCCCCTGCTGAAGCTCCGAGAATTGACACCGCCTCGTCTGCCCCGCACACGCAAACATCCACCCACTCCATGAGCGGCTGGAGCGCCGCCGCCGCCTCGCTGCTCGACCACAGTTTTGAGCGAAAGTTCAGATCAAAGCTCACCGTCAAGCCGCGACGCTTTGCCTCTTTGCAGGCTTCCAGCGAGAGCTGCGCGCAACTCGCGCTCAGCGCGGGCGTAATGCCTGACCAATGGAACCACCGCGCCCCGGCGAAAACCGCATCCCAGTCAAAGTCACCCACCGCCGCCTCGCTCATCGCACTGTGCGCGCGGTCATAGAGCACCGTCGTCGCGCGCGGGCCGAAGCCCGGCGAGACAAAATACGTCCCCACCCGCGCCCCACCGCGAAGGATGTGCCGCGTCTCCACTCCGCGCCCGCGCAACGCTTCCACACAGCGGTCGCCGAGTTCGTTTGATGGGAGCCGACTTACAAACGCCGCGCTGCGCCCGAGGCTCGCAAGTTGCACCGCGACATTCGCCTCCGCACCGCCAAAGCACAGATCGAGAAACGGCGCATCGGCGAGGCGATGGTGCAGCGGAGTGGTGAGGCGAAGCATGATTTCGCCGAGGCAGACGACGTCGGACATGTGGGAGAAAATGAGCGGCGGCGCGGCGGAAGGCACGCTCATTCTGGGTGATGAAGGACTTGGACATTCCCGGCGCGTTCCGGCAATCGTGTCGGCGCACATGGCTCGCCAATACACACTTCAACGCGCTGCGCCCACGGGGCCAAAAATTGATTACGCTGCGGAGCTCAACGCCGAGCAGCTCGCCGCCGTCACCGCGCCACCCGGCCCTGCGCTGATCATCGCGGGCGCGGGCTCGGGGAAGACGCGCACGCTCACGTATCGCGTCGCCTACCTCATCGAGAATGGAATCCTCCCGCATCACATTTTGCTCCTCACTTTCACCAATAAAGCTGCACGCGAGATGCTCGACCGGGTCGCCGCGCTCGTGCCTCAGCCGCTCGACGGGCTTTGGGGCGGCACATTTCACAGCATCGGTAATCGCATCCTCCGGCGACATCCTGTGGAGGCGGGCTTCGCGGCTGGCTTTTCCATCCTCGACCGCGAGGACGCCGTGGACCTCATGGATGAAGTCGTCGTGAAGCTAGAACTCGACCCGCACGAGAAGCGCACGCCGAAGGGCGAAGTCTTCGCCGATGTGCTGAGCTACCAGCTTAACACGGGGTTCTCGCTCTCCGATGTACTCGCGGAAAAGTATCCGCATTTCCTCCAGTATCGCGACCAGTTCGCGCTCGCTCGCAGTCGCTACGAGAAGAAAAAGCAGGAGGCCAACGCGCTCGATTTCGACGATCTGCTGGAGAAAACGGTCGCGCTTTTTCGCAAGCACCCGCACATCGCGGAGCATTACCAGCGGCAGTTTCAGTTCGTCCTCGTGGATGAGTATCAGGACACGAACCATCTCCAAAACGACTTCATCGAGCTACTCTCCGCGCGGCACCACAACGTCATGGTCGTCGGCGACGACGCGCAGAGCATCTACTCGTGGCGGGGCGCGGACTTTCACAACATCCTCGAATTTCCCAAGCGCCACGCAGGCGCGCAGGTCCACAAGATCGAGACAAACTACCGCAGCACGCCGGAGATTCTCGCCGTGGCCAACGCCGCCATCGCGCCGAATAAAAAGCAGTTCAAAAAAGCACTGCGCGCCACGCGAGCCGCGACGGACAGCCGCCCGGCGCTCATCCCGCTGCCGGATAGCGGGCAGCAGGCGGCGCTTGTAGCACAGCGCATCTTGGAGCTTCACGAGGAAGGAATGCCGCTGGAGGAAATGGCGGTGCTTTACCGAGCGCACTTTCATTCGATGGAGCTGCAAATGGAACTCACCCGGCGCGGCGTACCGTTTGAAATCACGAGCGGGCTGCGCTTCTTCGAGCAGGCGCACATCAAAGACGTGAGCGCATTTTTGAAATGGACCGTGAACCCACGTGACGAGGTCGCCTTCAAGCGCATGGCCCGTCTCCTCCCCGGCATCGGCGCGAAATCCGCCGACACGCTATGGGCACAAGTAGGCGAGCGCTTCCGCAGCAAAACCCAGGAGCCTGCCGCGCCCGCGCCAACGGAAGGCGAAGACCCGGATTGGAGCGTGGACGACGAGCCGCCATCCGCACTCGCGCCCGCCGACCGCGCGACTCGCGAGCGGCCCGAGACAATCGCGAATCCGTGGCTAGGGATGCCGCCGATCAAAGACCTGCTCGCCGGCCTCAAAGTCCCCACCAAGACGGTAAAAGCGTGGGAGCAACTCGCCTACACGCTCGACGAACTCGCGCCCGGCGGGAAGCTCGCGCCGCCCGCGCAGATGATCGGCAGTGTGTTGGAGGCGGTGTATGACGACTATATGCTCGCCAATTTCCCAAACTACGAAGCCCGCCGCGAAGACCTCGGCACGCTCGCCAATTTTGCGAAGCAATACGACTCGCCGCAGCCCTTCCTCGACCAGCTCGCGCTGATGACGAGCCTCGACAGCGACGCCGCGCAGCGCAAGGACGACCCGGAGCGCGTGACGCTCTCCAGCGTCCACCAAGCCAAGGGGCTGGAGTGGCGCGCGGTCTTCGTCATCTGGCTTGCAGAGGGGAAATTCCCCACAGCCCGCTCGCTCGACAATGACGCCGCCATCGAGGAGGAGCGCCGCCTTTTCTACGTCGCCGTCACCCGTGCGAAGGATGAACTGTATCTCTCCTACCCGTGCGTGAGCTACTCCGGCTACGGCGACCCACTGCAAAGGCCGTCGCGCTTCCTCGCCGAAATCCCGCGCGAACTGCTTGAGGAGTGGCAGGTCGGCGGGGTGTTTTGATCAGCGGCTCGCTTAAACCTAAAAACGGCAGTTGACCCCGTTTTTGAGGCCGAAAAATAGGGTATTTTACTCTGGAAATTGCCAACTGCGGAGCAGTTGAAAATCACTCACCCGTCCAAGGCTCATTTTTCTCTGAAAATCCGTTCAACTGCCGTTTTTAG